>JADCGR010000018.1 GCA_020248905.1 Curvibacter sp.
ATGGCCACTTGTGCTTTGAACGCAGGGGTATGCGTGCGCCGTGTACGCCGCGCTGATTTCTTGACCATCAAAAACTCCTGTCTGCCAGACCATCCTCGGCCCGGCTTTGTGTCTGGAGTTTCCACTTATAGCGCTGTTCAGATTTGCGGAGCCACTTCTGAACCGCATGCGCAGACCTCCAGATAGCCAGCCCAAAGTATGGATTTCCCTCGCCCCGACTGTTTAATCAGTGGTCAACCCGAACCTTTGCGTTTTTCGAGCATCTGAATATGGAGTGTTGTGTGAGGGTTTGCGAATTCTCTCTTTTGATTGAATTTCCTTCGCCGTCCGCATGGCTGATCGGGCGCGCGCCCTGGTGGGCCGCGAGGCCTTCAGAAAGACTGGGCGGGCGTTGCGCCAGGCCGGGCACAACAGATTGACAAGCGCGGGGATCGGCAGCGTCTTCTCGCGTCGGTCAGGCCCGTGCCTTGAGGTGGTCCGGGGCGGGCGCGCATCCTGCAGACAGGGGCGTGGCCTGCGTGTAGCGGTCCACGATGTGCCGCCAGTCATCCGGCCAGGCTTGCAGAGCCTGCCCATCGCAGCGGAAGACCACATCGAGGAACGCCTTGGACAGGCTCGACGTGGCTGCCTTCACCGCAGGGTTGAGTGACGCGCCACCGGTGAGCGTACGGTCGGTGAAGATGCTGTGCGAGCCCTCGCGGAAAACCGCCAGCAGCTTGCGCGGGTCGGCCACGGCATCGAAAATGGCGACGCGGTCTTCCACGCCCGACACATAACCTGGCAGCTGGATCACATCACCCACGCAGGTGATGTGCAGTGTGGGCACCGCCACGGCCTCCAGCACGCCGGCCACGCTGGGCTCGGTGTAGAACGGCGGCGCCGAGATCAGCACGGCCGCCCGCACCCGTTCGTCGCGGTAAATCTGCGCCGTGCCGTTGCGCACCACGCGCGCGCCGATGGTCAGCATGGCGGTGTTGGCGCCGTAAGAGTGCCCCGCCACAGCGATGCGCGTCGCATCCACAGCCGCCGCGTCGCGCCCCGCTGCGCCCGCGAGCACCTGGTCCAGCGCGAAGCGCAGGTCCTGCACCCGGGCTAGCGCCTCGGCGTCCTGCGCCGCGCTCCTGAGCCGCTCCCCGATGCCCAGGGGGTTGCCGCGCCACAACGCCGAATCGCTGCCCACGTGCTGCACATGCAAGGACGCCACGCCTTGCGACGACCAGTATTGCCCCAGGTAGCTGTAGCCCAGCCGCGAGCCGCCCAGCCCGTGCGAGAACAGCACCAGTGGCGCCGGCACACCTGCGCGGCTGTTTGCGGGCCAGTACAGCCGCGCGGGCACGGCCCGCTCGCGCTGCGCGTCGGTCCAGTCCAGATCGGTCACGGTGTAGGCGGCGCTTTGCGCCCGGGCTTGCGCAAGAGCTGCCGCCAGCGGTGCAGCCAGCAGCATGCGGTTGAAGATACGTCGGCTCGTGGTCATGGGCAGAGGTTTTGAAATGGCAGATGAAATGGCTGCTCAGGCTTTCCTTTTACTCCAAGATTCACAACCCGGTGGTGCCTGAGGCTTACGCAACGCCAAGCATGAGGGTGCCCGGCGCAGCGCATGGCGGTGTCAAGCGCCATGCGCGCTTGACCATGCGATCAAAAGCGGGCCATGTGGCTTGCAAGTACCGCCAGCTTGTCTGTCTCAAGGTTGTTGCTATTGGCTACAAATGGATTGCCCGCGCCCGCTTGCACAAAGGTGGCTACGGTGAGCGCCACATACGCGGCTGCAAACACCCAGAGCAGCCGTCTGGCGCTAGTGTCTTTCAGACGCGTCAGCGACACCAACCAGGCGGCCAGGGGCACAAAGTGCATGGCGTGAATACCGAAGAAGTGCGGCACGCGCAAGTCCCCGGCGCTGCGTGACCAGTTGACGACGGGCAGCCCGCCCGTGTCGGTCACCAGGGCACCCACCAGGTGCCCTGTGGGCTGGGCGCTCATGTACGCGCCAAACCCAAGGCCTAGAACCCAGGTCAACACCAGGCCCACAACGATACCGAGCTTCACCACCCCAGCCGCCCGATAGCGAACTGAGCGGGCAATCACAGCGGCTAGCACCAGCGAGGAGGTAGTGAGCAGCGCGGCGCCCACGCCCATGAGTCTGTACATGGCGATATAAAACTCGCTGGAGCGATTGAAGTGAGACGCAAGCCCCAGCATGCCCTGCCAGCTGATGTACAGCACTTCAAAGACACCGCAAAACACCGCTGTCCGTGCCAGCGTGTGCACCCAGAAGCCGCGGCGCTCGGCCTCGGGCAGCCCCATCAGGAAGACGCACAGGGTCAGCAGGTAGATGCCCACGGACACCTGAAACTTCCATGGCTTGAGCCAAACGCTTACCCCCTGGAAGAGCCGCGTGTCCGTCTGCAGCAGTATGAGTGTGAAACAAGACATCACCAGCAGGGCAACACCCGTCCAGAACAGCGCGGCCGAGGTGTCACGCATTTGCGCGAGCCAGCCTGCGAGCGTTTTGGGCCATGTATCGCGGCGCGCTGCGTAGGATCGGGTATGCATCAGGCTTCCTTCGCCGTCATGCCGCAGCGGGTGACGGGCGGCGCGCCAGGCGGTAGATGCCGATCAAGAGCAAGAACAGAAGCAGACCGAGCGGTCCGAACAGGAACGTCATTCCCAGGCAAAGCAGCAGGCCGGCCCTCATCCACCAGGCCCAGCGCGATGCCGCGTCCGCTCTTGTCACTTCGCGCAAGTAGTCCACTTGCCAGCGCCCCAGCCAGAGATCAAAGGCCAGAAAGTGCATCCATCCTGCCAGCAGCACGCCGCGGGATTCGAACAGGCGTTCTACGTCAGCCAGCGAGCCGAACCCGCCGTTGGCCTGGCCGAACCACTGCCACATGACCAGCCCATAGCCCAGGCAAAGCAGGATGGGCAGCAAGCGACCCCCCAGCCACAAAGCCCACGGCGCGATACGCCTGGCAGCCGCGAACCGCAAGGACCAGCCTTGCGCAGCCGCCCCCAGCCACAGCGCCAGCCAGCCCAGCAGGGCGATACGGTTCGCCCATTCAAACCAAAGATCGGGGTTCATCGCTTGCCCTCCCGGCGGGATACCACAGGGATAGGCAGCGGGCTCAGGGGGGGCGGTACAGAACAGTTGGTCATGCGATGGGCCCAATCGTCGGGTGTTGGCGTTGGTGGCAATTCTGCAGGCCGTGCGCCGCAAAGGCATCGTCCAGATCTACATGAACTGGATTCAGATATGAATGCAGGCCCGGCAAGGGTAAAGCAGGGCGGCAAGCAATACGGGCATGGCAACACCCGCATGACCCCCTTGCCAGCGGTGCCCGCTACGCTCGGGGTAACTTTATCCTGATGCCCCGCTCAGGTAGGCCCGTACCGCGTCCAGCAGGTAGTCAAACACCCGCCGTATGCGTGCGCTGCGTCGCATGTCTTCGTGGGCGCAAAGCCAGACTTCCACGGGCAGCGCCACCGCCTCGGGGAGGAGCCGTCGCAGGCCTTGGCGACCCTGCGCCACGGGTACAAAGACAGCGCCCACCCCCACGCCCGCCTCAATCGCCGTCAGCTGGGCTACGTGCGACGTGGATCGCAGGTGAAAGTCGTCGTAAGTGAGTGGATGCCCCGCCGCCGCTGAGGCTTCCAGCGCCCTTTGCAGATCGACGCCCCCGATGTAGCGACCCTTCAGGTCGGCAAGTGTTTCGAGCTTGATTGAACGAATGAAGCTCTCATGGGCAAACAGGCCGATCTCGGACTTGCCCACCGAAACGGCAATCACGTCGTCCTGTTTGGGCCGTGTGAGCCGCACCGCAACGTCTGCCTCGCGCCGGAGCAGGTTTTCAACCTCATCAGTGGCCTGAATCTCGATCTGCAGCAAGGGCTCTGCCAGCAACAGCGGCCCGATCAATGCGGGCAGCACCAGCGCACCCATCAACTCGGAAGTGGTCACCCGCACGGTGCCTGAGACCAGGTCGTCCTTGGAGGCCACCGCCGAATCAAAACTGCCGATGCCCTCTTGCAGGGGGCCGAGCCGCGCGGCCAGCGCGATGGCACGATCAGTGGGTTTCATCCGGCCCGGCAGACGGTCGAACAGCGTTTCACCCAGAAGCAACTCCAGCTCCCGGACATGTCGGCCCAGCGTGGGCTGCGACAGCCCCAGCTCATCCGCTGCCGCTGTGAGCGTGCCCGCCTCATACACAGCCAGAAACGACCGCAGTAGATTCCAGTCGGTCAGCCGGGCAGGGGTGTTGGATTCAGTCTTCCGGGGCATGGTGGTGAAGGGGAGTATGCACGAATGCATGCGGTCTATGCATGACTGGCCCTTCGCATGGGGGCTGAATCTCTGTAGACTCGTCAGCGCAGACGGGCACTGTGCTAGTCTGTACGTTCTGCGAAGCAACCCACCTGAAAGACCTGACGATGAACACACCTGTTATCTCCATCACGGCCCCGCAAGCTGCGAGCAAGAAACACGCCGTGCGGTACGCTTTGGCCCGCAGCCTGCTGTTGCTGGCCTCTGCGGTCACCGGCACAGCCGCCCTGGCCCAGGGCGCGCCCAGAGACTTTTTGGGCGTGGGCGCCATTTCTTTACCCGAGTTCCAGGGCTCGGCCGACAGGGGCGTAGCGCCCTTCGTCGTGGGGCGCTTTGATTTCGGCGACGCGGGCTCGCTGCGGCTCAATGGGGTGAGCGCGCAATACAACCTTTTGAGTGCCAAAAGCGCCTGGGCCGCCGGCCCGCTGGTGGCTTTGCGCCCAGCGCGCGATGACGGCGTGACCGATGAAGTCGTCAAAAAGCTGCGCAAGGTGGACGCCACCGCCGAGCTCGGGGCGTTTGTGCAGCGCGGCTGGGAGAATGTGGCGGGACGCGGAGACAGCTTGGCGCTGGGGGTGGAGGCGCGGGGAGGCAAGGGCACACAGGTGTCGCTCACAAGCCTGTACCGCGCACCCCGCTCGGGTGCGCTGCAGCTAGGGGCCGATGCGCGCGTGGACTTTGCCGACGACAAGCACATGCAAACCTACTTCTCTGTGGATGCCGACAACAGCACGCGCAGCGGCCTGCCCGTGTATGCGGCTGGCAGCGGCGCCAAAAGTGCCAGCCTGGGCTTCACGGGCATGTATGACCTGAATCGGGACTGGATGCTGATCGGAAGGCTCGGCTACTCGCGCCTGCTCGGCGACGCCAAAGACAGCCCCATCGTCCAGCGGCGCGGCGAGGCCGGCGCTGTTTCGCTTGGGCTGGCGGTAGGGTACAGGTTTTGATGCCCCTTGAGCCTCATGGAGGCTCATAGAGCCCAGGGTGTGGAGTACGCTGCGCGCTGTTCTTCCACCAGCGCCCGTGGCTCTCTGACGTCCACGGCACGCGCTAGGCCAAGCACCTGCGCGTGGCCGGCGCCCGCTTAGACGGGCGCCAGATGCAGGGGGTACGCCCCGTCATCACCTCCAAGCCCGCCAAATCCGACACCCAAATCCGACACCCATCACTGAGGCGGCCGCATGGCCAAGCTGCCTGTTGGCGGCCTGATGTTTGGCATGGGCGACGGCAACCACGAGCGCATCGATGCACAGCGCCTGAACAGCCACCTGGGCAAGTTCCTGCGCATCCAGCCCGACGGTCGCGTGCCCGCCGACAACCCGTTTGTGAACCGCGAGGGCGCGCTGCCCGAGATCGACACCATCGGCCACCGCAACCCGCAGGGCGTGGTGATGGTGAACGGCGTGCCCTATGCGCACAAGCACGGCGCGCGCGGCGGCGACGAACTCAACCGCCTTGCGCCTGGCGCCAACTACGGCTGGCCCCTCACTACCGGCGGCGTGGACTACACCTACGCCCTCATCACCCCCTACCGCAGCCTGCCCGGCATCACCGATCCGCTGACGGAGTGGACGCCCTCCATCGCACCGGCTGGGCTGGCCTGGTACGACGGTGCGCTATTTTCCGCCTGGCGCGGCAGCCTGCTGGTGGCCGCGCTGGCCGAGCGCAGCGTGCGCCGGGTGCCCATGGTTAACGGAACGCCCGGCGCGCAGGAGCTGCTGTTCAAAGGAACTGGGCAAACGCCTGCGCGACAGCGCGCGTGGGGCCGGATGGCGTGGTCTATCTGCTGAGGGACAGCCCGCAGGGGCGGGTGTTGAGGGTGGTGCCGGCGGTGTTTTGAGTGGCTCCTTCAGGCGCAAAGCGGGCGCCTTGGTCAGGTACGCCGAGAGACGCGCAAGTGCATGCACAGATAAGCTGCACCTAGCCCGGCAGCGGCCAGAATCAAACCCCAGGAGAGCGGCGAACTGAAGGTCGACAGTGGGTCACTGGCCAAACGCCAATGTAGCAGCGCATGAATGATGCAGAACACAGCAAATCCTGAGCGGCTCATGCTTTGTACAAGTTCGCTTCGATGATGCGTCAGCATGATGAGCGCCCAGAAGAGTGGTATGTGGAGGGCCGTAAACCACCAGCGGCCCTGCTCGTCGCTCAAGCTGCGTAGTACGTAAAGCAGACGCCATTCAGACTGGGTCATCGCGTCTAGTTCGTGAGTGAACATGACGGCGAGCATGAGCTGCACAAGAACCTTTGATGCATTCATCTGAAATCTTTCAAGTTGCATAGTCTGCCCTGAAATGAAGCAACAAGCCGAAACTCAGTAGCAAGGCCGCGCCCACATCAACCCACATGACTCTAGCGACGGGTAGGCCGTGCGCCTGCGAGGCCGCGATGATGACGAAGCCCGCCATGCTGATCAGCGCGGCGATACCTGCTGGCCACCGCCAATTTGGGACTGCAACTGCTACAAAGCACGCTGCAGCAAGCAAGCCAAAGAGCAGTGCGCGGTGCTGCATGAGAATTGTCAAATCTTGGCCATCACCCAGCGTCACGCCGTATGCGCGCTCCAGCATGGAGCGCCCTAGCAAGCCAGTCAGTGGCAGGACATGGATCAGCCCTGTCACTCCAAAGCTGAGACGAATCAGCCATTCACTGATCATCATATTCACGCTTTTTCCTTGCTCATGACGAAATACAGCAACGGTCCGAAGGACCCCGCCAAGGGGGTGACCCCGATCCAAGGCCAGATGCTCCTGCCCGCGCTCTTCGCGTCACGCCACATCAAAACCAGGACCAAGGCCAGGGCCAGGGCCAGGGCAATCACCAGGTCGGCAGATATCTGCAGGGACCCGTAACTGTGCGAGATGGCCGAGAAAATCCCAGCGAACACCTCCATCCAGGCAGCGCCGGTCATGATGGCTCCGAGCACAAGCAAGGCAAGTATCAGGCGTGGTTTTTTCACAAGCATTCCTTTGCAAGTGCCTGGAGTTTGTGCGGCGTTCTGAGTCGGTGCAATTACCTGGCAGGTAATTGGAGCAACGGTGCGGTGTGATTCAATTGCGCTATGGAAACCGTCAGTCCAACTCTCCGCGACACTTTGCAATCCGCTCGCAAATCGAAGCGGATCAGCCAGCTGGAGTTGGCATTGCGCATGGGCGTGTCGCAGCGGCATGTGAGCTTTGTGGAAAGCGGACGGGCGCAGCCCAGCCGCGAACTCCTGCTCGCCTGGTTGCAGGAGTTGCAGGCGCCCCTGGCGCTACGCAACGTGGCCTTGCAGCAAGCGGGGTTTGCGCCGGTGTATCGCGACGGTGAGCTCTCGGATGCGGTGCTCGCTCCGGTACGCGAAGCGCTGGGACGATTGCTTGTGGCGCATGATCCGATGCCAGCGATGGTCATGGATGCCGCATGGAACGTGTTGCAGATGAATCGGGGCGCGCAGTGGATGGCGCAGACACTCATGCCCTGGACAGCACATTTGCCGCCTGGCCAAGGAATCAACTTGCTTGACGCCATGCTTCACCCCGATGGCATGACCCGCCTCATGACCAATCTGGAAGAGGTTGCGCCAGCCATACTCGCGCATTTACGGGATGACGCCGCCGTCGTGCCCGAGCTCTTGCCCCGTGTGGAGCTACTGGCTACCCAAATGCAGAAGCGATTGGGCAAAAAATCACTCCCCCCTTGGCCCCGTCAAATGGCTCCGGTGCTCACAACCCGCTTTTCTACGGAGCATGGTGAACTAGCCTTTTTCAGCATGTTTTCCACCTTTGGTACACCCCAGGACATTACGCTGGCTTCGCTAAGGGTTGAGCATGTATTTGCGGCGGATGAACACACGCGTACAGTGGTTGCGGCCCAAGTGGGTTAAGGTCGCGACTAAGCCAAACAAGGCATATCGAAAGACTGCTTCCGCTGCTTCGAAGTCGTCTACTCTCAGACTAACCCCAACAACTTCGCCAGACTCTTCTCATCCCCCGGCGACACCAGCATCAGGTGCTCTTCCAGCTCGCGCAGGTGCTGGTCCATGAGCTTCACCGCGCCTTCGGCGTCGCCCTTGGCGATGCAGTCCACGATGCGCTCGTGTTCATCGTGCTCGCAGGCCGCATTGCCCGGGGGCTGGTGCACGGCGACGATGAGGGAGCAGCGCGACACAATCTCGGCCAGATAACGCTGCAGGATCTCGTTGCCCGACAGCTCGGCCAGGCGCAGGTGGTACACGCTGGCCAGCCGGGCCCAGGCGGGCTGGTCGTAGCGGTGCATGGCCTCTTGCTCGGCGCGCAGCTGGGCGCGCATGCCCTTGAGGTCACGCGCCTTGACCCGGGCCGTTGCCAGGCGCACGATGGTGGCTTCCAGCGCGCGGCGGGCTTCGAAGATCTGGCGCGTTTCCTCGCGCGTGGGCACAGCCACTATGGCGCCGCGGTTGGGGCGCAGCTGCACGATGTGGTCGTGCGCGAGCTTTTGCAGCACCTTGCGCACCACCGAGCGGCTCACGCCAAACAGTTCGCACAGCGGGGCCTCGGGCAATTTGGTGCCAGGTTTGAGGCGTTGGCTCATTACGCTTTCGAACACGGCGCGGTAGATGCGCGCTTCCACGTGGGCGTTGTCGTCCTCTGCGGCCGTGTCTTGCACAGGCGGTGGGGCGGCGCGCTGGCGCCGGGCGGGCGCAAGCCCGGCGGGGCGCGTGCTGCTGCGGCTCCGGGTGCTACGGGGCGGGGTCGATCTGGGCATGCAGTTGGCGGGCGAGTTGGATCAGGGCCAGGTCGCTGCCGGCGGGGCCCAGCAGCGAGATGCCCAGTACGTCACCGCCGGTGGTGCGTACCGGCAGGCTGATCTGCGGCAGGCCGCTGAGGCCCGCAATGCAGGTGATGGCCATGGTGCGCAGGCGCACGGCGTCCACGTCAGCCGCGGCTGCATGGCGCAGCGGCGCCAGGCTGGCTGCCGAGGGCAGAAGCAGCAGGCCATCGCTGCCCAGCAGCGTGTGCACGCGGGCGCGGATCTGAGCCTGCGTGGCACGGGCCGCGGCCGAGGCCTCGGCGCTCACCTGGCTGGCCGCCTTCCAGCGGCCGGCCACGGCGGGCGCAAAGACGGGCTGGGCCTGGGTGATCCACTCGCCGTGCACCTGCCAGCCCTCATACGCGCCGGCGGTCACATAGGTCTGGCGCCAGGCGGGCAGGCCCGCCTCGCCCGCAATCCGCAGGGCTTCAGAGGCGCAGCCCAGCTGCTGGGCCAGGGCGTCGCGGGCGCGTTGCAGCGGCGCGTGGAAGAGATCGTCGGCCAGCTCCCAGGCATCCATGGGCAGCAGCAGGCGGCGCAGTGTGTTGCTGCTGGCGGGCAGCAGCACACGGCCCACGCGCTCAAACACGTCTGCGTCCTGTGCCAGCCAGGTAGCGGTGTCAAAGCTGGGGTGCAGGGGCACCAGGCCTTGGGCCGACACCAGGCCGTGCGTGGGGCGCAGACCCCACAGGCCGCAGTAGCTGGCGGGCACGCGCGTGGAGCCGCCGGTGTCGGTGCCCAGCGCAAAGTCCACCAGGCCGGCGGCCACCGCAGAGGCGGAGCCGCTGGACGAGCCACCCGTCACCCGGTTGGGGTAGCGGGTGTTGATGGGCGTGCCGTAGTGGGTGTTGTCGCCGTGAAGGCTGTAGGCCAGTTCGTCCGTGATCACCTTGCCCATGAGGGTGGCGCCGGCCTGCAGCAGTTGCGCCACTACGGGGCTGTGCTGTGTGGGCACGGGGTGGGTGGCCAGCCAGCTGGGGTTGCCCGCGCCGGTGGGATGGCCGGCCACGTCAAACAAATCCTTGGCAGCAAAGCTCAGACCGGCCAGCGGGCCGTCGGGCTGGCCCGCAATCGTGAACTTGCCATGCGGCACCCAGGCGCCGACGGTGTCATTGATTGGGAAGGGGGCGTTCATGCAAAGGCCTCTGGATGCTGGTTTGCGAGCGCGTCCATGTGCTGGCAGATGGCGCCGGGAGTGGTGAACCACACCTCGCCTCGGGCCGCCACCAGGTGCTGCAGCGCGCGGCGCAGATGGCGCAAGCGGTAGGGCTGGCCGACCAGATAGGGATGCAGGGCAATGCCCATCACCAGCGGCTGCTGGCGCGACTGATCGAGCATCTCGTCGAAGTTGTCGACGATCATCTGCGCGAAGTCCTTGCCGTCCATCTGGCGGGCCACGATCATCGGGATGTCGTTGAGCTCCTGCGGGTAGGGGATGGACCACAGGCCTTTGCCGTCGCGCGTCGTCATGCGCACGGGCTGGTCGTCGTGGCACCAGTTGAGGGTGTAGCGGTAGCCGGTTTCGGCCAGCAGATCGGGCGTGAGCTTGCTCTCGCTGATCCAGGGCGAGAGCCAGCCCGTGGGGGCCACACGGCTGTGGGCTTGCATGCGCTCGCGGCACAGCGCGAGCAGATCGCGCTCGGAGGCTTCGTCGAGCGCGCTCTGGCGCTCCGCGTTGCTGTGGCCGTGGCCCACCAGCTCATCACCGCGCGCCACGCAGGCGGCCACGAGCTCAGAGCAGTGGTCGTAGAGCGCCGTGTTGATGAGGGCCGCCGCAGGCAGCTGCAGCTGGTCGAAAAGCTCCAGGCAACGCCAGGCGCCTACGCGGTTACCGTATTCGCGCCAGGAGTAGTTGAGCACGTCGGGTTGCGGCGAGGCCGGGCCGATCATGGCGCCCAGGCCCTCGGCAAAAGCAAAGTGTTCGTGGTTGAGCGCGAGGTACACCGCCAGGCGCGCGCCACCGGGCCAGTGGTAATCGGGGCGCCGCGTGATGGCGCGGTAGGCAAAGCGCCCGTGGTCGGGCAGGGGACCCGTGTAGACAGCCGGCATGGTGCGCTGCCTTACAGGGTGGCGAGGCCGGCGCGCACCAGCAGCCATTCGGCGCTGTCATTCCAGACGTCCATCTGCGTGATCAGACTGCGGCGCACAACATAGCGGTCGACATAGCGGTTGCCCTCGAACGGCGTACCGTCGGGCCAGACGCCATAGAGCGTGCCGCGGCTGTAGACCACGGTTTCGTCGTCGGTGCCGCCGGCCACGGTTTCGGTGGCGTCGATCTTCTTCTTCACCCACTGGTAGCGCGTGGCGTTGAAGGCCGAGCATTCGGCCGGGGCCTTCATGGCGCGGCCACCGGTAAAGCGGATCTGCAGATCGGGCGCGACAAAGCGGCTGGCGGCCGCGGGGTCGGGGATCATGATGAGGCGCAGGAATTCGTCGACGATGGCGCCGGGGCTCAGGGTGGTGCTGGACATATCGGGTTCCTTACGTTTGCGCCCTGCTTTGGTGCTGAATGCACGGGCTGGGGCGGCTGGCGGCTCCACAAAAGTGCGTGCAAATAATGTGCCATATTGTCAACAATCTGAATACCTTAGTGACCACATAATGAAGAAATGGCGGGGAACACCGTCGCGCCCGGGGTGCGACACTGTGACCTCTTTGCATGGATGCGGTATGCCGGCCCAAGTTCTCATCATCAATCCCAACACCAGTGCCAGCGTGAGCCGGCTTCTGCACGAACTGGCCTTGCAGCAGATTGGCGCCGAGGTCGCGGTTCGCGTGCAGACGGCCCGCCTGGGCGCGAGCTATATCAGTGACGAGGTGTCCTACGCGATTGCGGGGCACGCCCTGCTCGATGCCTACGCCTTTGATCGCTCGCAACCGGGGCAGCGCGCGCCCGACGCCGTCCTGATCGGCTGCTTTGGCGATCCGGGCCTGCTGGCCCTGCGCCAGCTCAGCGAGGCGCCGGTGCTTGGGCTGGCCGAGGCTTCGATGCGTGCGGCGCATGCGCTGGGGCCCTATGCCGTGGTGACCGGTGGCCGCGCCTGGGTCCCCATGCTGGAGCGCCTGGCGGCGCAACTGGCGCTGGACGACCGGCTGATGGCGGTGCAGGCGGTGGAAAAGAACGGCGCCCAACTCGCAGCGCAGCCGCAGGAGGCGGCGCAGGAACTTGCAGACCTGTGCCTGCAGGTGCTTGCGGGCGCGCCCGGCTTGCAGACCCTGCTGCTGGGTGGCGCGGCGCTGGGTGGCCTGGCCGCGCCGGTGCAGGACCTGCTGGCCCAGCGTGGCGCTCCGCAGGTGCAGGTGCTGGACAGCGTGCGCAGTAGCCTGGGGGCGCTTGCAGCAGCGGCGCGCCAGCATATTGCGCAGCGCGGCGCCCTTACCACTGCCGCGTCAGACCGCGCCGTCGGAGTGTCAGGTACAAGCAGCCTGAACCTGTCAACCGAGCTGACACAGCTGCTGGGCCAGCCGTCAGCCGTAAACTGGCAGGTACTGGCACACTAGTTGCTGAGCGATGCAAGGGGGCCAGCGGGCCATCCCAACATACTTCGAAGGAGCAACCATGAAGCGTCGTGACCTACTTGCCGCCGGTGCGGCATCCCTTGTTGCTGCCCCGGCCTGGGTGGGCGCACAAAGCGCAGCCTGGCCCACGCGCGGGCCCGTGCGGTTGGTGGCCCAGTTTCCGCCCGGCGGCTTGGTCGACACTGTTTCGCGCCTGATGGCGCCCCATCTGGCACAGGCCCTGGGCCAGACCGTCGTGGTGGAAAACCGAGCCGGTGCGGGTGGCCTGATTGGCACCGACTATGTATCCAAGCAGCCCGCCGATGGCTACACGCTGCTCGTGAGCCATGCCTCGGTGCATGTGTATGCCACCGCCACGCGCCGCGTGATGCCCTTCGATGCGGTCAACGACTTCACCCACATGGGCATGCTGGTTGAGGCGCCCATGGTGCTGCTGGTGCGCGCGCAGTCGCCCTTCCAGACGCTGGAGCAGTACGTCACCGCAGCCAAGACCCGCCCCGTGCGCTACGGCTCCTCGGGCATCGGCTCGGCCAACCACCTGTTTGGCGAGATGCTCAAGCTCGAAGGCAAGGCCCCGCAGCATGACCACATCCCCTACCAGGGCAGCGCGCCGGCCATGCAGGACCTGCTGGGTGGCCAGATCGACAGCCTGTTCGATCCCATCACCACCAACGTGCAGACGCTCAAGGCCGGCTCCCTGCGGGCCCTGGCGGTCTCCACGCCCGCGCGCCTGCCGGCCCTGCCCAACATCCCCACGTTTGCCGAACAGGGCTTCCCCAAGCTCACCGGCTCGCAGTGGCTGGGTCTGTCGGCACCCAAGGGCCTGCCCGCGTCCATCGCGCAGCGTCTGACCACGCTGATCCCCGAGATTCTGGCCAAGCCCGACATTGCCGCGCGTCTGGACGAGCTGCAAACCCTGCCGCGCAAGACGCCCGTGCTGGGCAACGATTTCGTGCAGGTCATCAACCAGCAGATCGAGACCTGGCGCGCCGTGGCCAAGCAGGCCAACGTGGAAGTCATCACCTGATCTGCGGCCACCGGCACGCAGGCCCCCGGCGCACGTCGCCTCCCGATAGGGGGTGGGGTGCGCCGGGGGTTTTTCTTGGCAGGCCGGACGTTAAACGCCAGCGCTGCACCGGCGCGCGCTGGCGGTGGTTTCAGGCGGTGGCGGCCAGAACCGCCAGCGCGAGCACGGCACCGCTGCTCAGGTGCAGGCGCAGCGGTAGGTACCAGGCGGGCAGAGCCATGCGGCGGGCCAGCCGCCAGTCCTGCCCATAGTGCGCTGCAAAGGCCACGATGAGCACGAGCGCCGCGAGCGCCATGCCTTGGGGAAACAGCAGCGGCAGCAGCAGCGCGAGCCAGCCAGCGAGCGCCGGCACCACGCTCCAGGCGTAAAGGCGGCTTGCGGCCGTAGCATCGTCTTCGCGCATGGCCAGGGCCCAGTGCAGGGCACCGACAAAGCTCAGGATGATGGCGCCATAGCTCAGCAGAGCGTGCTGCCAGACGCTTCGTTGCGTCCCGTCCAGCAGCGCACCCAGTGCGGCGGCGGCAAATGGCAGCAGGCCGCCATAGCCGAGCCAGGCCACAAGCGGTGGTGTGTGCTGCTTCACAGGCTGCTCGGGTTGCGCACGTACTCGTGCGCACGCAGGTCTTGCAGGCTCACGTAGTCGAGCGCGCGCGAGTGGGTGCTCTCAAGCACCACGGGCGGTGCCACGCCGGCGCGCAGGGCCTCGCGCCAGCGCAGGGCGCAAAGGCACCAGCGATCGCCCGCCCTAAGGCCTGCGAAGCGATGCTCGGGCCGCGGCGTGACCAGATCGTTGCCGCGCGCCACCGAGTGGTCAAGGAACGCCTGGGTGGCGCGGGCGCAGATCACGTGCGAGCCCGTGTCTTGCCAATCGGTGTTGCAGCAGCCGTCACGGTAGTAGCCGGTCAGCGGATCGTATGAGCATGGCACCAGCGGGGTACCCAAAACATTCTTCGCGGTCATGGTCGGTCGATGAACAGCAGGTGTTTGCAAGGATAGTCAAAAAGCCCCGTCCGCACGCAGGCTGTGGTCTTGCAGAAGCTCGTCTGCACGCCGCAGGCCACGCGTGCTGCGGGTCCACCATCGCGAGAAAGAGTCGCACCGGACTGGCTGCGGGGCAAAGAGCGGGACTGGCTCGATGGTCTGGGCCAGTTGGCCCAGCCACGGCTGCACATGAGGCTCGGCCCAGGCCTGTACCTGCGCTGCGCCGGCCAGCAGGGCCTGCAGGGTGCGAACATCGGCATGGCAGCGCCAGGACGTGAGCTCAGCCATGCTGTCGTCGACAAACTGCCAGCGCGCAGCCGACCAGGGCCACTGGCGGTGAAAGTCTGCGAGGTAGACGCCAAGCACCACGGTGTCGGCCGGCAGCTCGCGCGGCAGGGACAGATGCCAGGGATGCAGCAGCCATACCTTCCGCCCGCGCAGCGCCGGGGCTTCGGGCGCGCGCAGCGCCAAAGCGGCGAGTGCTTGCGTGTGGCCGGGTGGCTCATCCACGCCGTCATGCCCGGCCGGGCCCGTAGCCAGCACGGCGAGGGCGTCGCCAGCCCAGGCTTGCAGTTGCTCATACGACGTGTCTACCACGCTGCCCGCACATTGCCAGGCGGCTGGGGCGTAGCGCGCCACGTTCTCGGCATTGAAAAGATAGGGCTGGCGGCTGCCGGTACCGGCCACCCATTGCCAGCTCAAATGGTTGCTGGCGAGGTCGCCGTCGAGCAGGTGGGTGTAGAGCCAGTCGGCACCGGCGCGCCAGTGTACCTTGCGCAGGTGCACCACATAGCTCGCCAGCCACATGCGCGCGTGGTTGTGCAGCGTGCCCGTGGCGTAGAGGGTACGCACGGCCTGATCAATCACGGCTAGCCCGCAGCGGGCTTCGCGGATGTCTGCCGGTACCTCGCGCGTGTAGACGGCGTCGGGCAGCAGTCCGGCGTGCAGCGACTCCAAGATGCTGTCGCCGCGATGCGCCCACACATGCCGGAAATATGCGCGCCAGCCGAGCTCGAAAACCAGCTTGTGCTGCACGGGAAGCGGGTTGTGCGCGAGCACCCTGGCCAGGACCTCGGGCAGCTCGAGCAGGCCGTGCGTGAGATAGGGCGAAAGCCCGGTCACGGCGCCCTCCAGATGGTTGCGCGTGCGCGCGTAGTCGTGTGGCCGAACCGCGGCCAGACGGGCGAGCGCGGCGGCGCGTCCCGGCGCCACGCTCATGCGAGCGATCCGATCTCGCCGCTTCGGATGGCCGCTGCGCGCGCGCGGATGGCCTCGCGCTCGGCGTCGTCGAGGCGCTCAAGGTTCTTGACCTGCAATGCCGTGCGCGGGTTGGCCGCGAGCCGGGCTTCGTGGCGCAGCAGGAAATCCCAGTACAGCGTGGTGACAGGGCAGGCGCGTTCGCCCGTGCGTTGCGCCGGGTCGTAGCGGCAGCTGCGGCACAGCGGGCTCATGCGATCGATGTATTTGCCGCTGGCAATGTAGGGCTTGCTGGCCAACAGGCCACCGTCGGCGTACTGGCTCATGCCCAGGGTGTTGGGCAGCTCCACCCATTCCACCGCGTCCACATAGACCCCCAGGTACCAGGCGTGGACTTCCTTGGGCGTCACACCCATCAGCAGCGCATAAAGACCGGTGACCATGAGGCGCTGGATATGGTGCGCGTAGCCGTGCTTGAGGGTCTGCGTGATGGCGTCGTGCAGGCAGGCGAGGTCGGTGCGGCCGTCCCAGTACCAGGCGGGCAGAGGCTGGTGGGCGTCGAGCGCGTTCTCCTGCTGGTAGCCGGGCATGCGGGTCCAGTAGATGCCGCGCACGTACTCGCGCCAGCCCAGCAGCTGGCGGATGAAACCTTCGGCGCTGGCCAGCGGCACCCGACCTGCGCGGTACGCGGCCTCGGCGGCGGCGACCACTTCGCGCGGGTTGAGCAGCTTGAGGTTGAGCGCGGCGCCCAGCTGCGCGTGGTAGAGCCAGGGCTCACCCGGCCAGATGGCGTCCTGCCAGGGGCCGAAGTGCGGCAGGCGTTCGGCGATGAAGGCGTCGAGGGCCTGCAGGGCCTGCTGCCGCGTGACGGGCCAGGCGAAGTGGTCCAGGGTGCCGGGGTGATCTGCAAAGAGGGAGCGGACCAGGGCCATGACCTCTCGCGTGATGGCATCGGGCTCGAACTGCGGCGGCTGTGGCAGCCACCCCGGGCCCTTGGGTCCGAAGGGCTGGCGGTTGTCTGCGTCGTAGTTCCACTGGCCGCCCGTAGGCTGGTCGCCGTCCATGAGCACTGCGTGGCGGCGGCGCTGCTCGCGGTAGAAGTACTCCATGCGCAGGCTCTTGCGGCCCTTGGCATGCGTCGCGAACTCGCGTACGGTGGTGTAGAAGTGGCGGTCCTCCCGGATGTCCAGCGGCAGGCCGGCCGCATGAGCTGTGGCCTGGAGGGCCTGCAGCACGCGCCAGTCGCCGGGGGCGGTGAGCACCAGCTCACGCGGCTGCAGGTGCGTGAGGTCGTGGGTGAGCTGCGCGGCAAGACTGCCGCGATTGTCCGGGTCATCCAGCCGGGCGTAGTGCAGAGGGCGCCGTAGTTTCTCCAGCGTCTGCGCGAAGTGACGCATGGCGCTCAGGAACAGCGCGATGCGTGCCTGCCCCGACGTGATGTGCGTGGATTCCTCGGCCACCTCGGCCATCCACACAGCGTCCTGCGCCGGATCGAAGCCGTCGAAGGCGCTGGACTGTTCGTCCAGCTGGTCACCCAGCACGATGACAAGGCGGCGCAGGCGGCTCATGCGCCGCCTCGCGCGCGCCGGCAGGCCTCGGAGCAGTACTTAAGCTGCTCCCAGTTCTTCTCCCACTTCTTGCGCCAGCTCATGGGTCGTCCGCAAACGCTGCATGGTTTGCTGGGCAGGGACTGCTTGTTGCCTTTGAAGCCTGTGTGGTTGGGCATGTCGATTTTTTTTGGGGGGGGGGATGGAGAGCGTTGACTCTAACCGGGCTCGCAAGGCCCTGCTGTCACGCTGGCTGAGGGCGTGTGCTGAACCAGTCCGCACGATGGGCCGATCAAAGGCGTCGTTCGCGGTTCTTGCCACGATCCGCGTCGATTAACATCAATGCTTACCGGGCTCCCTGCCATCTTGTGAACCCAGGCGGGACCGGCTGCTGCCCATGTCTGCTCCCGAAGACCAAGACGAGATTGCCCGACTGCGTGCCGAAATACGCGCAGTACAGGCGCGTCTGGCGCAGCGCGAGCATGACTGGGAGCTGCTGGAGCGTCGCCGACGCTATGCCGAGCGTCTCTTCACGGCCGCCTTTGAGGAGAGCCCCGAGGCTATCAGCCTGTCTCGCCTCAATGATGGTCTGATTGTGGACGTCAACCGCGAGTGGCTGAGCCTCACGGGATACACGCGCGAGGAGGTGATCGGCCACACCTCGATCGAGGTCGGTCACTGGCCCGACCAGGCCGCCCGTGACGCGGTTATGAACCGCCTGCGCGATGGCGAGCGGCTGCGCGACCAAGACGTGATCATCTACGTCAAGGGCAAGGGCAAGAGTCTGGTGCGCCTCAACAGTACCCTGGTTGATCTTGAGGGCGAGAAGCATATCCTGATGTACCTCAAGGACATCACCGCCGAGCGTATGGCCGAGGAGTGCCTGCGCGCGGGTGAACAGGCCCTGGCCGAGAGTAACGAGAGGCTCAATGCCCAGCTAGACCTCTACGATCTAGTCGAGAACATGGCGCGGGTCGGGCACTGGACGGCGAGCCCCGATGCGAAGACCATCACGTTCTCGCACGGCCTGCAGATGCTTGCGGGGGAGGACCCCGGCGATGGATCGCGCAGTAACTCGCAGGTGAGCAGCCGCATCCATCCGGACGACCTTCCGGCTTTCGTGGCCGCGCGGCAGAGCATGGACGGCCGAGTGTTCGAGTATCGATTCCTGCATCCCGACGGCAGCACGCACTGGCTGCGTTCGCGTATGCACCGGCACCACAATGCGAACGGCAGCGTGACCGACCTGGGCGTGGTGCAGGACATTACGCTGGAGCACGAGGTTCGGCGCATTGAGCGGGAAAAGCTGGATTTCATCGAGAAGATCACCAGCCGCGTCCCGGACGTGCTCTACCAGTTCCAGTACACCCGCGAGCGCCACGCGCGCTTCCCGTTCGTGAGCGAGAGCGTACGCCAGGTCTTCGGCCTTCAGCCCGAGGACGTGCGTGCCGACGCTCGCCGTCTATTTGAGCTGATCGATTCCGAGGACCGGCCGGCGCTGTTCCAGTCGATGCGCGACGCATACCGCGACGGCGCGGCCTGGCAGGGTGAGTTCCGCTTCCGCAATCCCCAGCGCGGCCTGCGCTGGGCCTTGGCCAACTGGATCACGCTGCGCGAGCCCGATGGTGAGCTGGCCTCCTATGGCGTCGTGCGCGACATCACCGACGCCAAGCTTGCCGAGGCCAGGCTGCAGGAGAGCGAAGCCCGATTCCGCAGCCTGACCGATCTCTCTTCCGACTGGTACTGGGAGATTGACGAAAACTTCCGGTTCACCAACTTTGCAGGCTTTCGCGAGGACAAGTCCACCCTCACCCTGGCCGACAGCTTGGGCAAGACACGCTGGGAACTGGGCGCGCTGAACCTCAGCGAAGAGGACTGGCAGGCACATCGCGCGGTGCTGGAGTCGCACCAGACCTTTCGGGACCTCGAGCTGCAGCGTCTGGACTCCAGAGGCCAGGTCTACTGGATCGCAGTCAGTGGGATGCCGGTCTTCGACGCCCACGGCCAGTTCCGCGGCTACCGCGGCATCGGTCGTGACATCACCCTGCGCAAGCAGGCCGAGGACGAGACCCAGCGTCTGGCCTTCTACGACACGCTCACCGGCCTGCCCAACCGCCGATTGCTCATGGACCGGCTGACCCATGCCCTGGTGACGAGCGCGCGCAGCCGGCGCTACGGCGCGCTGCAGTTCATCGACCTGGACAACTTCAAGGATCTCAACGATACCCTCGGTCATGACGTGGGCGACGAGCTGCTGGAGCAGGTGGCCCTGCGGCTGGTGTCCTGCCTGCGCGAGGGCGATACGGCGGCCCGCTTCGGCGGCGACGAATTCGTGGTGATGCTCGAGGACTTGAGCGACAACAATGCCGAGGCCGTGCGCCAGGCCGAGCTGGTAGGCGAGAAGATCCTGGCGCGACTGAATGCGCCCTACGAGCTGGCCGGTCGGCAGCACAGCAGCTCGCCCAGCATCGGCATCACGTTATTCAGAGGCGGCGAGCTGAGCTCGGACGAGTTGCTCAAGCGCACGGACGTGGCCATGTACCAGGCCAAGGCAGCCGGTCGCAACACCCTGCGCTTCTTCGATCCGAAGATGCAGGCCAGCGTGCTGGCGCGTGCCACGATCGACACCGACCTACGCCAGGGCCTGCAGCAAGGCCAGTTTCTGCTGCACTACCAGCCTCTGGTTGATGGGGCGCGGCATATCGTGGGCTACGAGGCGCTGCTGCGCTGGCGCCATCCCCGGCGCGGCCTGGTTTCGCCGGGCGAGTTCATCCCGGTTGCCGAGCAGACCGGCTTGATCCTGCCCATCGGGCTGTGGGTGTTGCGTGCCGCCTGCCAGCAACTGGTGGACTGGGCCAGGCAGCCCGCCACGCGCCAGCTGGATCTGGCGATCAATGTGAGCGTGCGCCAGTTCCGCCAGAGTGGTTTCGTGCAGGAGGTGCTCACGGTGCTGGACGAAACCGGAGCCGATCCGCAGCGCCTCAAACTCGAACTGACCGAGAGCCTGCTGCTCGGCGATGTGGAGGACGGGATCCGCAAGATGAGCGTGCTGCGCGAGCGCGGCGTGCGTTTTGCGCTGGACGATTTCGGTACCGGTTACTCGTCGTTGAGCTACCTCAAGCGTCTGCCGCTGGACCAGATCAAGGTCGACCAGAGTTTTGTGCGCGACCTGCTGACCGATCCTAACGACGCCGCCATCGTACGCACCATCCTGGCCCTGGCGCAAAGCCTGGAACTGCAGGCCGTGGCCGAGGGTGTGGAGACGGAAGGGCAGCGCCGCTTCCTGCTCGACAACGGCTGCAACGCCTTCCAGGGCTATCTGTTCGGCCGGCCCGCGCCGCTGGGTCATCTGACGCTGCCGGCCTGAGCCCCGCGGGCTTAAGCGCCGTCGCCTGCGTCTTTGCCCATGGGCAGGCTGAGTTTCTCCGCGCGCTGGCGGGCCAGCGCCTTGTCACCGGCGCCGGCAAACTTGCTGTACTTGTGCAGGATGGGCGCCAGCTGGCCGTAGATGCGCGGGTTGCCGGCCAGGCATTCCTTGTGTTCCAGAAACTCGGGCTCGCCCGTGAAGTTGCCGACCAGGCCACCGGCCTCGGTGACCAGCAGCGAACCCGCGGCCACATCCCAGGGGCTCAGACCCGTCTCGAAAAAGCCGTCGGTGTAGCCGGCGGCAACATAAGCAAGGTCCAGCGCGGCAGCGCCTGGCCGGCGCAGGCCTGCGGTGCGCTGCATGACCTCGCCCATCATGGCGAGATAGGCCTGGAAGTCGTCACCCTTGCGGAAAGGGAAGCCCGTGGAGATCAGGCACTGCGAGAGCAGGGTGCGCTTGCTCACGCGGATACGGCGCTCGTTGAGGAAGGCGCCCCGGCCGCGGGTGGCGGTGAAGAGGTCATTGCGCGTGGGATCGTAGACCACAGCCTGTTCGACCTTGCCCTTGACGGCCAGCGCGATGCTGACGCAGTAGACGGGGAAGCCGTGGATGAAGTTGGTGGTGCCGTCCAGCGGGTCAATGATCCAGACGTGATCCGAATCTTTCGCACCGCGCGTGCGGCCCGTCTCCTCCCCCCAGATGGCATGGCCCGGGTAGGCGGCAAGCAGGGTTTCGATGATGGTCTCTTCGCTGGCGTGGTCCACCTCGGTCACGAAGTCGTTCACCTGTTTTTGCGAGACACGGACGGCCTCCACATCGAGCGCGGCGCGGTTGATGATGGCGCCGGCGGCGCGGGCGGCCTTGATGGCCACGTTGAGCATGGGGTGCAGGTTGGACGACATGGATTGTGAGTGCTGGCTGACGCCACAGCATGCGGCAAACGACTTCGCGGGGAGCAGGGCGGATCGCAGGACCCGGTCACCCGGCGATACGGGCGGCGACAATGGGCGTAATTTTACCCGCCCCGAAGTCTGCCCATGCCCTTCGCCGCCCCGGCCCCCGGTTTCCGCACCCGTTTCGTCCTGATTCAGACCAGCCACGCTGGCAACGTGGGCGCGGCGGCGCGCGCGCTCATGGTCATGGGATTTGATGAACTGGTCCTGGTGCAGCCGCGCTGGCCCAATGTGCTGCGGCGCCAGGAAACCATCGAGCGCGCCAGTGGTGCCATTGATGTTCTGGAGCGCGCGCGCATCGTGGATACGCTGGACGAGGCGCTCGACGGCATGACCCATGTGTGCGCCACGGCCATGACACCGCGTGACTTTGGCCCGCCCACGCGCGCCCCGCGCGAGCACTTCGCGCAGCTGGTGCAGACGGCCACGCCGGATGTTGCGAGCCAGGGCGTGGCCTTCCTGTTCGGCCCGGAGCGCTTCGGCATGTGCAACGAGGATGTGTACCGCTGCCACGTGTGCCTGAGCATTCCGACGAATCCGGCTTTCGGTTCGCTCAACCTCGCCGCAGCCGTGCAGCTGGTGGCCTACGACTGGCGCCAGGCCCTGGGGGGATACAGCGTGCAACAGGCCACGGCCAACCCGGTGCATGCCGACGCGCCGCAAGTGGCCGGTCTGCTGGCGCACCTGGAGCGGGCACTGGTGGCCGTGGACTTCCTGGACCCCGCTGCGCCCAAGAAGCTGATGCCGCGCCTCAATGCGCTTTTCAACCGCGCGCAGCTAACCCGGGAGGAAGTCCACATCCTCAGAGGTGTCGCCAAGGCCATGCTGGAGACGGCGGGCAAGGCAAAGGGATAGACTCGCAAACATGTTCACGCGCCTGCGCTCCGATATCCGGTGCATCCTTGATCGCGATCCCGCAGCCCGGAGTGCCTGGGAGGTGCTCACGTGCTATCCGGGTCTGCATGCCATCGTGCTGCACCGCCGCGCGCACTGGTGCTGGAACCATGGTCTTCCCTGGCTGGGCCGCTTCATCTCGCATCTGAGCCGGTTCCTCACCGGCATCGAAATCCATCCCGGCGCAAAGATTGGCCAGCGGGTCTTCATCGATCACGGCATGGGCGTGGTGATCGGGGAAACCGCCGAGGTTGGCGACGGCTGCACCATCTACCACGGCGTCACGCTGGGGGGCACCTCTCTGTACAAGGGCGCCAAGCGCCACCCCACGCTGGGTCGCGACGTTGTGGTCAGCGCCGGGGCCAAGGTGCTCGGAGGTTTCGAGGTGGGTGATGGAGCCAAGATCGGTAGCAATGCCGTGGTCATCAAGCCCGTGCCGGCGGGTGCCACCGCCGTGGGTATACCCGCGCGCATCATTCCGTCCAAGGCAGGCGAGAGCGCCGACGTGACCGCGCCGCAGCGCAAGTTCACCGCCTATGGCATCACGCAGGAAGACGATCCGCTGTCGCAAGCCATGAAGGGCCTGATCGACAATGCAGATTCTCAGGAGCACCAGATTGCCTTGCTGTGGCAGGCGATCGAGAAGCTCTCGGCTGGCAAGCCCGCTGCGGACTGCATGCCCGGCGACGCCGCGCGTCAGCATCAGTTTGAGAAAGACAAACTCAGTCAGCTGATTGGCGAGTGAACTCCCGGCCCGCCATCTGGCGAGCATGGAGCTTCAGGGGTGCCGCGCTCTCGCCCCCAGCACGTTCACCACCAAACCAGCCATCACCAGCGCCGCCGCACCGAGCTTCCAGGCCTGCAGCGGCTCGCCCAGCAGCAGCGCCGAGCTGCCCATGCCGAAGACCGGGATCAGCAGCGCCATGGGCGTGACGATGGCCGCCGGGTGCCGGGCCAGCAGCCAGCCCCAGACGCCGAAGCCAAAGAGCGTGTTGCCCAGCGCCTGCCAGAGCACGGCGGCCCACGCAGCGAGGCTGGCTTGTGGCAGGATGTCGGCCATGGCTGCCGGCCCCTCGAAGACGAGGCTCAGCAGCAGCAGCGGCGGCATGGCGAAGATGCTGTTCCAGACCATGAAACCCAGCATGTCAACTCGACCGATGCTGCGCGAGACGACGTTGGCGCAAGCCCAGCAGAAGGCACCACCGAGGGCGAGGCCCAGGCCCAGGGGCGTGACGTCGGCATGGGTCTGCGCAAAGCTCTGCCAGGCGATGAGCGCAAAACCTGTGGTGGCCAAGGCCAGGCCCGCGAACTGGATGCGCTGCATGCGCTCGCCCTGCAGCGCGGCGACGAGCAGCAGCGTCATGAAAACCTGGGACTGCATCAACAGCGACGCTAGGCCGGGCGTGATGTCAGCCCGCATGGAAAGGAATAGCAGGCCGAACATGAAGCCCATGAGCACGCCGTAGCCCACGAGGTAGCGCCACGCCACGGCAGGGCGCCGGATGAAGAAGACCCATGGCAGGGCGCTGAGCGCGAAGCGCAGCGTGGCCAGCAGGAGGGGCGGCAGTTCGGTGAGACCGAATTTGATGACGACGAAGTTGCTACCCCAGACCGCGACCACGGCCAGCGCGAGCAGCAGGTGCGCCAGCGGCATCAGCTCAGGGCCTTGGCGCGCGGATCGCCGATTTCGGACGGAAGGCCTTGCAGACCTCGTCGTTGGTTTCCATATACGGCCCACCGATCAGGTCCACGCAGTAAGGCACGGCGGCAAAGATGCCGGCGACGATGGATTTCCCCTCCGCATCGCGCAGGCCTTCAAGCGTTTCCTGGATGGATTTGGGCTGGCCCGGCAGGTTGATGATGAGGCTCTTGTCACGGATCACGGCCACCTGGCGCGACAGGATGGCCGTGGGCACGAACTTCAGGCTGATCTGGCGCATCTGCTCGCCAAAGCCCGGCATCTCCTTGTGCGCCACGGCCAGCGTGGCTTCGGGCGTCACGTCGCGCAGCGCAGGGCCGGTGCCGCCGGTGGTGAGCACCAGCGAGCAGCCGGCATGCACCAGATCAATCAGCGTGGCGCTGATGCGGTCCCGTTCGTCGGGGATGAGGCGCGGCTCGAAGTTGATGGGGTTCTTGAGCGCGCGCGTGAGCCAGTCCTGCAATGCGGGCAGGCCCTTGTCTTCGTACACGCCGCTGGAGGCACGGTCACTGATGGAGACGATGCCGATCTTGATCAGGTCATGAGAGGCCATGATTTTCCCTGGAATCCGCGGTGTCGACGGTGGCCAGCTGCTCGCGTACCAGTTGGAACACTTCGCGGTAGGCGCGGCCCTGGCGCGGCGCAAGGCCCTGGGAGACGGCGACCTTGTCCGCGCAAGGCGCATCCTTGCGGGCCTGGCGCACCAGGGCACGCAGCTGCTGGCTGTCGGTCTGCGGGAAATCGGCCATCCATTGCGCCAGTGCCTCGTCACTGGCAACCAGCCGGTCGCGCCATTGCTCGGCGGTGTGCAACAGCGCTGTTTCGCGCGCCGAGGGCATGTGCTGCTCGATGAGGGCGGCGCGTGCGGCCTCGCGTACCTCGGGGTCTAGCTGACGCATGAGCTTGCCCACGAACTGCATCTGGCGGCGTTTGCCTTCGAAGTTGGTGATGCGCCGGGCCTCGGCCAGGGCTTCAAGCAGCTTGTCCGGCAGGTCGAGCCGGGCCATGAGGTCCGAACGCAGGCCCAGCAGATCTTCGCCAAGCTCTTGCAACTCGGTGCTCTCGCGCTTGAGATCGGTCTTGCTGATCTCCACGTCACCCTTGAGCTCACGCTTGAGCTCCAGGTCCAGTTCGCTGCCTTCGGCAACAAACTGGCCGCGGACGTAGTAACCTTTTTTTAGTTTGCGGGACATGGGAAATATTTCTGCGGCCCTGGGGCGCGCGGGTATGGGCAAGTATCATAGCCCCGCCATGAACACACTCGATCCCCGTGCCCACGCCCGCGCTGACAGCGGCTTCAGCTACCGCCGCGAACAATTCGAGGAACTCGTCGATGCCGCCCTGGCCCATGCCCGAAAGCTTGGGGCCACCGACGCCGGGGCCGAGGCGTCCGAGGGCTGTGGCCTGAGCGTCTCGGTGCGCAAGGGCGAGCTCGAGAACGTGGAGCGCAACCGGGACAAATCGCTGGGCGTCACGGTCTATCTGGGGCATCGGCGTGGCAACGCCAGCACCTCCGATTTCTCGCGGGCTGCGATCGAGCAGACGGTGCAGGCGGCCTATGACATCGCCCGCTTCACGGCCGAAGACCCTGTGGCCGGTCTGCCCGACGCTGGAGACATCGTGCGACCCGATGAGGCCGGACGCGACCTGGACCTCTTCCATCCCTGGACCATTCGCAGCGGCGCAGCGGCCGAGCTGGCGCGTATCACCGAGGCGGCGGCTTTCGGCACTGACAGGCGCATCACCAACAGCGAGGGCGCATCGGTTTCGGCCCAGCAGTCGCATTTCTTCAGCGCCCACACGCGCGGTTTTCGCGGCGGCTATGCGAGCTCGCGCCATTCCATCTCAGTGTCGCCCATTGCCGGCAAGGGTGACGACATGCAGCGCGACTACTGGTACAGCTCGCAACGCCATCCCGCAGACCTGGCCCAGCCCGAGGCGATCGGACGTTATGCTGCGGAGCGTGCGCTCAGCCGCCTCAAGGCGCGCAAGATCAGCACCCGCGAAGTGCCCGTGCTGTTCGAGTCGCCCCTGGCCGCCGGCCTTCTGGGTGCGCTGGTGCAGGCGCTGAGCGGCGGAGCGCTGTACCGCAAGAGCTCGTTTCTGCTGGATTCGCTGGGCAAGCAAGTCCTGTCTGCGCACATCGACCTGGTGGAAGACCCTTTCCAGCTTCGCGGCAAGGGCAGTTCGCCCTTTGACGAAGAGGGCGTGCGCGTGCACAAGCGTCCGGTCATCGAGGACGGCCGCGTGCAGGGCTACTTCCTGAGCAGCTATTCAGCGCGCAAGCTGGGCATGAAGACCACGGGCAATGCCGGTGGTTCGCACAACCTGATCCTGAGCTCACGCCAGACGCATCCGGGCGACGATCTGGATGCCATGCTGCGCAAGCTCGGCACAGGGCTCTTCGTCACCGAGCTCATGGGCCAGGGCGTCAACTACGTGACGGGCGATTACTCGCGTGGCGCCAGCGGCTACTGGGTGGAGCAGGGCTGCATTGCCTACCCCGTGCAGGAAATCACCATCGCTGGCAACATGAAGGACATGCTCATGGGCATTGAGGCGGTGGGTGCGGACGCCTACAACTACGGTGCCAAGACGGTTGGCTCCATCCTCATCAACCGTATGAAAGTCGCTGGGAGCTGAGGCCATGGGTGCGCGCGGCCCCCTGAAGTGGTCGCGGCTGTTCCAGCCGCGCAACCCGCTGTTCTGGATGATCATGGCCCTCAATGGCCTTTCGGTGGTGCTTTCGTGGATGGCTCAGAACCAGTCGCTCAACACGCTCGGCTGGATCCTTGTCAGCGTTTTTCTCATCAGCAACGCCCTCATGAGCATGTGGCTGGGCTGGCGCTTGCTGCGTGAGGAGCCACCAGGCAAGCAGGACCGGTGAGCGGAGCGGCTGAGGCGGCCTCTTGACGGCTCAGCCCGCCAGCGTGGCCTTGACGGCGGCCGACACCTGGCCCATCTCGGCCTTGCCGGCCAGGCGGGTCTTGACGACGCCCATGACCTTGCCCATATCGCCCGGGCCTGCACTGCGACCCAGTTCAGCGCCTAGTTCCGCCACGATGGCCTTCACCGCAGCCAGCACCTCCTCGGCGCTCAGGCGCTGGGGCAGGTAGGCCTGCAGAACCTGGATCTCGGCGCTTTCCTTGTCGGCCAGGTCCTGGCGCGCGGCCTGCACATAGGCGGCCACCGAATCCTTGCGCTGCTTGATCAGCTTGTCGATGATGGAGACGACGGCCGCGTCATCCAGCGTGACGCGCTCGTCCACCTCTTTCTGCTTCATGGCGGCCAGCAGCAGGCGGATGGTGCCCAGGCGCTCGCTGTCCTTGGCGCGCATGGCGGCTTTCATGTCGTCGTTGATCTGGTCCTTAAGTGACATCGCAAATACTCCGTTGCAAAAACAAAACCCGCACCTGGCGTCCCGGGCGCGGGTTTCCTGATCTGAGGTCCGAGACCCCGGCCGCTCAGTACAGTTTCTTGGGCAGCTGCATTGAGCGGATGCGCTTGTAGTTGCGCTTGACGGCGGCGGCCTTCTTGCGTTTGCGCTCGGAGGTGGGCTTCTCGTAGAACTCGCGGGCGCGCAGGTCGGTCAGCAGGCCCAGCTTCTCGATGGTGCGCTTGAAGCGGCGCAGGGCCACGTCAAACGGCTCGTTCTCTTTAACACGGATGGTCGTCATTACGTAATTCCGAAGTGTGTGGCCAGAGGGTGGGCAGGAAGATCGGGCCTGCTCGCCGTAAACCGCGATGTGCCCCGCCTGTAACTGGTATTTGGCCGACGGAGCTATGCCAGCGAAATCCGCGATTATAGCGGCTCAGCTGAACCCGGCAACCCGGCGTGGCAACCCCAAGGCTCTATGGCTGCCGCAGGCGGCCCGCCCCTGAACGGGGGTCAGCGACCCACTCGAAGTGGGGGGAGCGCAGGGGCGAGCTCAATACGGCCGAAGGTCATGGGCGAGCGCTTCGCTGCAGGCGCGGTCGCCTGCCCAGGACCACTGGAGGTTGTAGCCGCCCAGCCAGCCCGTCACATCCAGCACCGCGCCAATGAATGCAGACCCGGTTGCCTCGGCGCTTCCAGCGTCTGGGTCAAAGGTTCCCGGGTGTCCACGCCACCCGATCTGACATCGGCCTCGGCGTAGCCCTCGGTATCCGTGGGCAGCAGTTCCCAGCGGCTGAGCCTTTCGGCCAGCGCGGCCAGTTCGTTGAAGATGAGCTTGCGCGAACGGGCCCTGGCTTCACTCAGCCGCACGGCCAGGTCTTGCTCGGGCGCCAGGTTGATACGAATGGGCGTGTTTGATTTCCAGTGGCTTGAAATCTGCAGCACGTCCAGGCTGGACAGGCCTCGGTGCGTGAACAGCAATCCTTCGACAAAGGCCAGGCGTTCCTGTTATTGGCCCCCGTTGCAATTTGCGCCGGCAGAGCCAGCCCGCAGAGTCCGGCGTAGGGTGGCGACGTAAGGGATGGGGCGGATGCGCTCGGAGGCGAGTCCGGCCGCGATGCAGATCGTCACGCCAGCGGCCACCGCGTCGAGAATATGGGCCGTCTCGCTATCGTTGGTTAACATCACGATGGGGCGCGGTGTATCGCGGGTGGCCATCACGACGTGCTCGGGTGCGTCACGCACGTCGCTATTCGCATCCACAATGACCGTGTCAGGCTGTAGTTGGGCCAGACGCTCGTTAAGGAAGACTTCGCCAGCAAGCGAGGCGACAAGGTTGAAGTCGTTTTCGAGCAGGCGCGCGAGCAGGCCGGGCGCTCGCGCATCCTGCTCGCGCGCCTGCTCATCACCCGGGTCGTTGAGGACCGGGGGTCCGAGGCGACCACGACGATGCGCAAGGCAACATTCATGCGCTTCCCCCCTGCAAGCAGCGAACCATAATGCCTGCATCCGGGCCTGTCCCAGGCATGGGCTAAAATCTCAACTGCTCCGGGGTGTTGTCGGCGTAGGTAGACAGCTGAGATGGTGGGCCAAAGGCCCTGGACCGAACCCGTGAACTTGACTCGGATCATGCCGACGTAAGAAGAGCTGTCACGGAGGCCCTTAGCCCCTGCCACACCTTTCGGAGCACGCGCCTAGGCGCACCCAAGGAAAGGCAAGCGTGGCGCAGCCCCCCCACCCATTGACGCAGCAGATCGCGGCAGATCCGGTTCCGGACCTGTTGGGGTTCATCGCGCGAGACGAAGCCAGCGAGGCGGACTTCAATGCCCTGGCCCTGCGTCTGTTCGCGCGCCAGTTCCAGTACAACCTCGCCTTCCAGAAGTTCTGCCAGCTGCGCGGCCGTACGCCGCGCAGCGTGAAGAGCTGGCGCGACATTCCCGCCGTGCCCATTAATGGCTTCAAGGACCTCACGCTGAGCTGTGTGCCCACCAGCGATTGCGAACGCGTCTTCCAGACCAGCGGCACCACGCGCGGCGACGTCAAGGGTCGGCACTGGCATCCGGACCTGCGGGTCTACGACCTGTCGATGACGCGCAACTTCCGCCAGCGCTTCATGGCTGGCCGCGCAAGCATGCGCATGGGCATTCTGTTCCCAGACGAGCAGCTCATGCCCAACTCCTCGCTCGCGCATTACCTCGCCCTGGCCCTGCAACGCTTTGGCACGCCCGACAGCCGCTACTTCCTCGACGGCACGGGACTGCAGCTCGACGCGCTGTGCGCCATGCTAGCGCAGGGGCAGCAAAGCGGCGAGCCAATGGCCCTGCTGGGCGCGAGCTACAGCTTTGTGCACCTGATGGACGCGCTGCAGGCGCGGGGCCTGCGCTTTGCGTTGCCGCGCGGAAGTCGATTGTTGGATACCGGCGGCTTCAAGGGTCAGTCGCGCGAGATGGACATGGAGGAGTTCTACGCCACGCTGTCCACCGCCCTGGGTGTGCCGCGCAGCGCATGCATCAATATGTACGGCATGACCGAGCTCAGCACCCAGTTCTACGACGACGGCAACCCCGTGCTGCCAGCCGTGAAGTCGGGCCCGCACTGGATCCGTTCCCGCGTGCTGGAGCCGATCACGGGCCAGGAAGTCCCGGCCGGCGAGCGCGGCATTCTGGCCCACACCGATCTCGGCAATTACAACTCGGTCACCACCATCCTGACCGAGGACGTGGGCGTGGAAGTGGAGGGTGGCTTCCTGCTGCTGGGCCGAGCCCAGGGTGCGCAGGCCAAGGGCTGCTCGCTCGCGGTGGATGAATTCCTGAAAGTGGCACGCGCATGAAGGCCATCGCGGGCTACCTGCCGCTGCCCAATGCAGCCGAGCTGCCGTGGCACACGCTGACGTTTGGTGAGGGCGCGCAGCGTGTCGAGGTGAGCGTGCCCCAGATCACGCCGGCACAGCTTGCTGCACTGGCGCAGCGTGTGCGTGACCAGGGCGGCGCGCAGATCAGGTCCATGCCCTTGTCGCAGATCATCGCGGCCATCGACCGTGCCATTGAGCGTTTGCTCAAACCGGACGATCCCTATCGCGCCGAGCTTGACATCCTGCTGCCCCGCATCACCGGCTTTGACGCAGAGATGGTGCGCCTGGGCCTCAACGCCTATCTCAAGACTTTCCGTGCGCCGCAGCTGCAGCGTTTTGTAGCCGAGGACTTTGCCAATCCGAAGCTGCTTGACGAGTTCCAGCCCCGCCCCAAGGGTGGCATGGCGCGCGCGTTCGGCCCCGAATTGCTGGCGCATGTCTGGGCGGGCAATGTGCCCGGCCTGCCCTTGTGGAGCCTGGTCTGCGGCCTGCTGGTCAAGGCGCCATCTGTGGGCAAGGTGGCCAGTGCCGAGCCGATCGTCGCGTCGCTGTTTGCGCGCCTGCTCGCCGAGGTCGAGCCTCGGCTGGCTGAGGCGATAGCCATCGTTTGGTTCAAGGGCGGTGATACGGTCAGTGAGCGTGCGCTCTTCGATGAGGCCGATGTGGTGCTCGCCTACGGGGGCAACGGCACACTGGCTGCGCTGCGCGCGCAGGTGCCCATCACCACGCGCTTCCTGCCGCACGGGCACAAGCTCAGCGTAGGGCTGGTCTCGGCCGCTGCGCTCGATGTGCAGCGGGTGCGAGCGGTAGCGCGGGCTGCCGCGCTGGACGTAGTGCGTTACGAGCAGCAGGGCTGCTATTCGCCGCATACCTTTTTCGTCGCCCGCAGCGGCCGCGTCACGCCGCGTGAGTTCGCGCAGGCGCTCGCCGGCGAGCTGGGCGCGCTGAAGGAGCAGTATCCCCGGCGGCCCCTCACGCTTGAGGAGTCAGCCAGTGTGGCGGCCTGGCGCCAGAGCCTGGAGTTCCGCGCACAGGACGGCGCCAGCGTCGAGCTGCTAGGTGACGCCCGGGCTCCCTGGGCGGTGGCCTATGCCGACGCGGCCGGGCCGCTACAGCCCGGGGCTCTGAACCGCACGGTGCAGGTGCAGGCGGTCGATGATCTGCACGGGGTGCTGCCCCTGCTGGCTGCTCAGCGCGATGTGCTGCAGACGGTGGGCGTGGCCGCCGCGCCGGCCGAGCTGCAGGCGCTCGCGGCAGGCCTGGGCGCGGCGGGCGCCACGCGCATCTGTGCCCTGGGCGCGATGACGGCCCCCGAAGCCGGCTGGCATCACGACGGGCGCTTCTCTTTGCTGGACCTGGTGCGCATGGTGGAGTTGGAGCAGTCGGCCGAAGACGCGGCCGAGCACTTTGCACCCTACCGGGACTGAAAGGGCACGGAGATGAAAGCGGCGTCCTTTCTCGACATGCGCCAGGTCAGCTACACCTTCCCTGGCTGGCCGCCAGTGGTGCAGGGGGTGGACTGGAACATCGCGCCCGGTGAGTTCCATTGCCTCGTGGGCCGCAGCGGCTGCGGCAAGACTACGCTGCTCAAGCTGGCGGCGGGACTGTTGCGCCCGGACCTAGGCGTCGTACTGCTTCAGGGCCAGCCTCTGCCAGCGCCCGGGCCGCACATCGGCTTTGTCTTCCAGCAACCCACCTTGCTGGACTGGCTGAGCGTGCTCGACAACGTGCTGCTGCCCCTGAGCCTGCAGTCGGCCCCCGGCTCGCAAGACCGCGAGCGGGCCATCCAGCTGCTGCAACAGCTGGGCCTGGGCGCGCGTCTGGCGCACCGGCCTCGCCAGCTCTCGGGCGGACAGCAGAGCCGCGTGGCCATTGCGCGCGCGCTGCTGCCCGAGCCTTCCATCCTGCTCATGGACGAGCCCTTTGCCGCGCTGGACGCGATCACGCGCGAGGAACTGCAGGACGCGCTGCTGGCGGTCTGCCGCGAGCGTGGCACGCCGGTGTTTTTTGTCACGCACGACATCACGGAGGCCGTGTACCTGGCCGACCGCGTTGCCGTGATGGAGGCGGGCCGCATCCGCCATGAGGTTGGTGTGGACTTGCCGCGCCCGCGCGAGCGGGACATACGCTACAGCCCGGCCTTCAACGCGCTGTGCGCCGAACTGCGCCACGCCATGGATGCCTTGCCATGACGTCACCGCGCCTTGTGGCCCTGGGTCTGTTCCTGCTGCTGCTCGCCGCCTGGGAGGCTGCGGTACCGGCCCTGGGCTTTTCCAACCTGGTGCTGCCGGCACCCAGTGTGATCGGCGTGGCCCTCTGGCGCGGCCTGGCCACGGGCTATCTGTGGCCGCACATTGCCCAGACCTTGCTGGAACTGGGTCTGGGTCTGGGGCTGGGCGTGCTCCTCGGCTTTGCAGGTGGCGTGCTGCTGGGCGAGTCGCCCGTGCTGCGGCGGGTGCTCATGCCCTATGTCGTAACCAGCCAGGTGGTGCCCAAGCTGGCTCTGGTGCCGCTCTTCATCGTCTGGTTCGGCTTTGGCACCACGCCCACGGTGGTCATCACGGCGCTCATCTGCTTCTTCCCGCTGCTGGAAAACACGCTGACCGGCATCGCCCAGACGGACCCCGCGCGGCTGGAACTCTTTCGCATGCTAGGCGCGACCCGTTCGCAGACACTGTGGCGGCTCAGGGTGCCTGCGGGCCTGCCGGCCATCCTGGCTGGCCTGCGCGTGGCCGTGGTGCTGGCCCTGGTGGGCGCGGTGGTGGGGGAGTTCATCGGCGCCAGCAAGGGCCTGGGGGCACTCATCATCGCCGCGCAGGGCTCCATGGACACGCCACTCATGTTTGCCGTGCTGCTGGTGATCACCGTCATCGGTCTTCTGCTTTACGAGGCCACGCTGCTGCTGGAACGCCGGCTGCTGCGGGCCTACACCTGACCTATTTCTTTTCAGTTCAACGAGGACCTCACCATGAAACGCAATTTCCTGCGCACCCTGCTGGCCTGCACCGTGGCGGGCCTGACCGCCACGGCCGGCACGGCCTGGGCCCAGGCCAAACTCGACAAGGTCACCGTGGCCAGCTGGGGCCGCGCGATCAGCGAGGTCACCAATCTGCTGGTGGAAGAAGAAAAAGGCTTCTTCCGCGCGCGCGGCATCGAGTTGGTCTACCTGCCCGGCGCCGGTGGCGGCGACGCCGTGCGCAACCTGCTGAGCGGGCAGGGCGACGTGGCCTTCACCGATCCCGGCTCTTTCTACATCGCGTTGGACAAGGGTGAAAAGCTGCGCGCCATCTACGACGTCTACCCGCAGAACATCTTCAACGTGGTGGCGCTGAAGTCCAGTGGCATCAGCAAGCCGGCCGACCTCAAGGGCAAGAAAATTGGTGTCTATAGCCTGTCCAGCGGAACGCGCACCAGTCTGCAGGTGCTGCTGCACGGTGCTGGCCTGTCCGAGAAGGATGTAACGCTCGTGCCCACCGGGCTGCTGAACTTCGCGCCGCTCATGCAGGGGCAGGTGGACGCCTCCGCTGCCACTGACACCGGTCTGCTCGTGGCGCGTGCGCGCGGCGTGGGCGAGGTCAACGTGATGGAGGCGCGCGACTCGCTCAATATGTCGAGCGACCTCTTCGTCGTACGCGAGGAAACCTGGCAGCAGCGCAAGGATGTGCTGCGCCGCTTTCTTGCCGCCTACCGCGACAGCGCGCAGTGGATGATCGACAACCCGCAGGAAGCGGCCCGGCTGGCCGTCAAGCGTGCCATCGACGGTCAGAACGAAGCCGTCAACCTTGAAGTCATCAAGCTGCGCAATGCCTCCAGCGTCTCGCCGTTGACCCGCAAGGAGGGCCTGGGCGCCATTGACATCGACGCACTGCAAAAAGGCGCAGACACCTGGAAGAAGATCGGCCTGATCCAGAACGATCTGCGCATGAGGGATGTGGTCAGCGGCGAGTTGCTGCCGGGGCGCAAGTAATCATGAGCTTCCACGGTAAGGTCATCCTCGTCACCGGCGCCAGCCGCGGCATCGGTGCGGCGATTGCGCGTGCCTTCGCGGCTGAAGGCGGCTTTGTGGTCGTCAACTATCTTGGCAACGACGCCGCGGCCGAGGCCGTGGTGGCTGACTGCAAGGCCGCCGGGGCTGCTAAGGGCGGCGATGCCTGGGCCATCCGCGCCGACGTGACGGACGAGGCCCAGGTCCAGGCCCTGGCGGCGCAGGTGCAGGCCGAGCTCGGCCGTATCGACGTGCTGGTGAACAACGCTTTCGCGCCCTATCGCTTCGACCCCGAGCAGCGCAAGCGTTTCTGGGAGACCGGCTGGGCCGATTACCTGGCGCAGTTCGACGGTGCCGTGCAGGCGACTTTCAACGTGTGTCAGGCTGTGCTGCCTGGCATGCGCCAGCGCGCGCAGGGCTGCATCGTGAACCTGGTGTCCGACCTGATCGAGCGGCCCGTGGTGCCCTACCACGATTACACGACCGCCAAGTCCGCCCTGGTGGGCTTCAGCCGCAATCTCGCGGCGGAGCTGGGGCCACTGGGCATCCGCGTCAACTGCGTGGCGCCAGGTTTGGTCTATCCAACGCACGCGAGCCGCGCCACCAAGGAGGACGTGAAAGAGGCCATCGTCGCGCAGACGCCCTTGCGCCGCATCGCGCGGCCCGAGGATGTGGCAGGGCCGGTGCTGTTTCTGGCCTCGGACTGGAGCCGCTTCGTCACGGGGCAGACGCTGGTCGTCGACGGCGGCCTCGTGATGAAGTGATCCCCTAAACTCCGTGCATGTCTGACACCGCGCCGCTCATTCTCGGCATCGAATCCTCCTGCGATGAGACGGGCGTGGCCCTGGTGCAGACCCGTGAGGGCGAGCTTCCAGTCCTGCTCTCCCACGCGCTGTACAGCCAGATCGAGATGCACCAGGCCTATGGTGGTGTGGTGCCCGAGCTTGCCAGCCGTGACCATATCCGCCGGGTGCTGCCACTCACCCAAACCGTCATGGCCGAAGCTGGCAAGACACTGAAGAACATCGACGTGGTGGCCTACACGCGCGGCCCCGGCCTGGCTGGTGCGCTGCTGGTGGGCGCGGGCGTGGCTTGCGCCCTGGGCGCTGCGTTGGGCAAGCCCGTGCTGGGCGTACACCACCTTGAAGGGCACCTGCTTTCGCCCTTTCTCAGTGCCGATCCGCCTGAGTTTCCCTTCGTGGCCCTGCTCGTCTCCGGCGGCCACACCCAGCTCATGCGGGTGGACGGGGTGGGTCGCTACGAGATGCTGGGCGAGACCATCGACGACGCTGCGGGCGAAGCCTTCGACAAGTCCGCCAAGCTCCTGGGGCTGGCTTATCCGGGTGGCCCGCTGCTGGCGAGGCTGGCGGAGCAGGGCGACGGTGCGGCCTACAAGCTGCCGCGCCCGCTGCTGCACAGCGGCAACCTCGATTTTTCGTTTGCCGGCCTCAAGACGGCGGTGCTTACACAGGTGCAGAAGATATCTGCCGTTCGGGCTGAGCCTGTCGAAGCTTGGCCCTCGACTTTGCGCGCCGATCTGGCCGCCTCCACGCAGGCCGCCATTATTGAAGTACTGGTGAAGAAATCACTCGCCGCGCTAGAGCTGACCGGCATGAAGCGCCTGGTCGTGGCCGGCGGCGTCGGTGCCAACAAGCTGCTGCGTGAGCAGCTCAACGCCGCCTGCGCGACACGCAGGGTGCACGTGCACTACCCCGAGCCGCACCTGTGCACCGACAACGGCGCCATGATCGCCATGGCCGCCGCCATGCGCCTTCAGGCCGGCCAGCAGGAAGCGGCGCGCGCCTATACCTTTGAAGTGAAGCCGCGCTGGCCGCTGGATGCGATCAGTCAGGCGGTGTGATCCGTTGCAAAGAAGAAAGGCCGCGAGGTTCGCGGCCTTTCCTGGTTGAAGCGGCGAGATCAGTTGATCGCCAGCTTCACCGCCTTGCTCTCCGGCAGCACCTTGGCGAGCTTGAGCGTGAGCACGCCGTTTTCCAGCTTGGCTTCGCTCTTACTTACGTCGATGTCCTGCGGCAGCTCGTAGGCGGCCTTGTACTGGCGCCGGGCTTCGGGCAGGGTCTCGATGCGGATCACATTGCCTTCGATGCCGATGGACAGCTGCTCGCGGCTCACGCCGGGTACGTCGAAGGTCAGTTCGTAGGCTTTGTCTTCCACGGTGGTGGTGGACTGTTCGACGGGTGTGCTGTCGCCGAAGAAGCGGTCGAAGGCGCGCAGCGAGGGGACAAAAGCGGAACGGCGGATGACGGGGACAAACAGCATGGTCGGACTCCTTGAAAGTTGACTCGGGCCTGGGAGCGGGTGCTTCGTCGGCCGTGGGGATAGCTGGGCGCATGCCCTAAGTTTTTCAAGGGTGGTGTGGGCCGGGAAATTTTTTCGTCGCCCGCTCTTGAAATGGCTGGGGTCAGCGCTATTTCCCAGCGCCCAGGGCCGGCGCGTGGCGGCACAATGTATGGCTGCACAGTTCCATTTCTGCTCTATGCGTCAAGTCATCCAAGACCTCGAAGAATCCAAGATCCGTGAAGTGGCCAATGCCGGTCTGGGCCGTAGCGACGTGCTCGCCTTCTGGTTCGGCGAGGGCGACGAGGCCACGCCGGACTTCGTACGCCAGGCGGCCATCGACTCGCTGCACAGGGGCGAGACCTTCTACAGCCACAACCTGGGCCTGCCCGAGCTGCGGGCGGCGTTGGCCCTGCACCTGACCCACCTGCATGGCACGGTGGCCCCCGACCGCCTGGCCGTCACTTCAGGCGGCGTCAACGCCCTCATGATCGCCATGCAGGCCCTGCTGGAGGCGGGCGACGAGGTGGCCATCGTCACCCCGGTCTGGCCGAATCTCACGGCGCAGCCGCGCATCCTGGGCGCGAAGCTCAAGCCCGTGCCGCTCAAGCCCATTGCTGGGGCCTGGACGCTGGACCTCGAAGCCTTGCTGGCGGCCGTGACACCGGCCACCCGGCTGCTGGTGCTCAATGCCCCGAGCAACCCCACGGGCTGGACGCTGACGCGCGCGGAGCAGCAGCGCATCCTGGATCACTGCCGCCAGACCGGCACCTGGATCCTGGCCAACGAGGTCTATTTGCAGCTCTATTACGAAGACGACACCCCCAATCAATGTGCGCCGAGTTTCCTCGACATTGCGTCGTCCGAAGACCGGCTGGTGGTCGTCGGCAGCTTCTCCAAGGCCTTCCTGATGACGGGCTGGCGCCTGGGCTGGCTGGTGCTGCCACCGGCCATGACGCACGATGTGGGCAAGCTCATCGAGTTCAACACCTCGTGTGCCAGCGTGTTCACCCAGCGCGCCGCGCTGGCGGCGCTGCAGCGCGCGGATGAGATCACCCCCCGGGTCGTGGCACATCTCAAGACCTGCCGCGACACACTGGTGCCCCTGCTGCAGGCTATGCCCGGGGTGGAACTGGCGACGCCCGCAGCCGGCATGTACGCCTTCTTCCGGCTGTCGGGCTATCCGGACGCGGTGGACACGGCCAAGCGCCTGGTGCGCCAGGCTGGCCTGGGTCTGGCGCCCGGCGAGGCCTTCGCCCGGGAGGCGGCAGGCTGGTTGCGCTGGTGTTTTGCTTCCAAAGACCCGCAGCGCATGGCGCAGGGGGTGGAGCGGCTGCGTGCCTGGCTGGGGCGTGCGAAGTAAGTAGCTGCTCGCAGATTCGAGGATGGGCTATAATCTGCGGGTTTTGCAGCCTGCAAGGGCCCGCGAAGCGCACGCCGGCAGCAGTTCCAGCCACCGGCGCAAGTTGTCAAACCTGGGACGCCCCGGCCGAAAGCGGCTGGCCCCGTCCCGCACCACAGGAAAATCAAAATGATCGCATCCAGCGTCAAGGCCGAGGTTGTCAAGGCCAATGCCCGTTCCGCTGCCGACACCGGCAGCCCGGAAGTCCAGGTCGCATTGCTGACCGCCCGCATCAACGAGCTGACCCCCCACTTCAAGCAAAACGCCAAGGACCACCACGGTCGACGCGGCCTGCTGCGCATGGTGAGCCGTCGACGCAAGCTGCTGGACTACCTGAAGTCCAAGGACGCCGATCGTTACACCGCGCTGATCACCAAGTTGGGCCTGCGCAAGTAAGCGTGCACCGTTTATGAATCGAGGCGCCTGAGTTAGCACGACTGGCTCAGGCGCCTTGCACTTCGGAGTAGACAACAACAGAGCGAAGCTGTGTCATTCCAGAGGAAATTGGGCTTGCGGCCATCACTTTCCGATCTTCTCTGGAATGGCATCGTGTTCTGTGATGTGTGCACCGGGCCCAAGGGGAGGCGGCTGAGACCTCCCTTGATCCGAACAGGAGAACCATACATGAGCATGTTCAACAAAGTCAGCAAGACATTCCAGTGGGGCCAGCACACGGTCACCATGGAAACCGGCGAAATCGCACGCCAATCCAGCGGTGCCGTGATGCTGGACATTGACGGCACCGTGGTGCTGGCCACCGTGGTGGCCAAGACCGATGCCAAGGCCGGCCAGGACTTCTTCCCCCTGACCGTCGACTACATCGAGAAGACCTATGCTGCCGGCAAGATCCCGGGCAGCTTCTTCAAGCGTGAAGGCCGCCCCAGCGAGCTGGAAACCCTGACCAGCCGCCTGATCGACCGTCCGATCCGCCCGCTGTTCCCCGAAGGCTTCTTCAACGAGGTACAGGTGGTGATCCACACCCTGTCGCTGAACCCGGAAGTCGACGCCGACATCGCAGCCATGATCGCCACCTCGGCGGCCCTGTCGGTCTCGGGTATTCCCTTCAACGGTCCCATCGGCGCCGCGCGCGTGGGCTATATCAACGGTGAATACGTCCTGAACCCGGGCCAGACCAAGCGCAAGGACAGCCAAATGGATCTGGTGGTCGCCGGCACCGAAGCTGCCGTGCTGATGGTGGAATCCGAAGCCCAGCAACTCTCCGAAGAGATCATGCTCGGCGCCGTGGTGTTCGGCCACCAGCAGGGTGCGATTGCCATCAACGCGATCCATGAACTGGTGCGCGAAGCCGGCAAGCCGGTGTGGGACTGGAAGGCCCCCGCCAAGGACGAGGCCCTGATCGCCAGGATCGACGCGCTGGCCAAGGCCAAGCTCGAAGCGGCCTACCAGATCCGCAACAAGCAGGCCCGCACGCAAGCGTGCCGTGCCGCCTATGCCGACGTGTTCGCTGGCCTGAAGGCCGACGGGGTGGAATTCGACGGCGTGGCCGTTGAAGGCCTGTTGTTCGAAATCGAAGCCAAGATCGTGCGTGGCCAGATTCTGGCCGGCGAGCCCCGTATCGACGGCCGCGACACTCGTACCGTGCGCCCCATCGAAATCCGCAACGGCGTGCTGCCCCGTACCCACGGTTCCTCGCTGTTCACGCGCGGCGAGACCCAGGCCCTGGTGATCACCACCCTGGGCACCGAGCGCGACGCTCAGCGCATCGACGCGCTGGCTGGCGAGTTCGAAGACCGCTTCATGCTGCACTACAACATGCCCCCCTTCGCCACCGGCGAGACGGGCCGCGTGGGGTCACCGAAGCGCCGCGAGATCGGTCACGGCCGCCTGGCCAAGCGCGCCCTGGTGGCCTGCCTGCCGACCAAGGAAGAGTTCCCCTACACCATGCGTGTGGTCTCCGAGATCACCGAGTCCAACGGCTCCTCGTCGATGGCTTCCGTCTGCGGCGGCTGCCTGTCGCTGATGGACGCCGGCGTGCCGATGAAAGCCCACGTGGCCGGCATCGCCATGGGGCTGATCAAGGAAGGCAACCGTTTTGCCGTGCTGACCGACATCCTGGGTGACGAAGATCATCTGGGCGATATGGACTTCAAGGTGGCCGGTACCACCAACGGCATCACCGCCCTGCAGATGGACATCAAGATCCAGGGCATCACCAAGGAAATCATGCAGGTCGCCCTTGCCCAGGCCAAGGAAGCGCGCATGCACATCCTGGGCAAGATGCAGGATGCCGTCGGCGAAGCCAAGTCCGAGGTGTCGCAGTTCGCGCCGCGCTTGTACACCATGAAGATCAACCCCGAGAAGATCCGTGACGTGATCGGCAAGGGCGGCGCCGTAATCCGTGCGCTGACCGAAGAGACCGGCACCCAGATCGACATCGCGGAAGACGGCACCATTACCATTGCCTCCACCGACGGCGCCAAGGCCGACGAGGCCAAACGCCGCATCGCGGAGATCACGGCCGAAGTGGAAATCGGCAAGGTCTACGAAGGTCCGATCACCAAGATCCTGGACTTCGGCGCACTGGTCAACCTGCTGCCCGGCAAGGATGGTCTGCTGCACATCAGCCAGATCGCCCACGAGCGCGTGGAGAAGGTGACCGACTATCTGTCCGAGGGCCAGATCGTCAAGGTCAAGGTGCTCGAGACCGACGATAAGGGCCGTGTGAAGCTGTCCATGAAGGCCCTGCTGGACCGTCCGGCCCATGGCGAACAACAGCAGCAACAGCAGTGATGGAGGGTTGAGCGTTCGGCGTCAATATCAACGCCCAACGCTCGACGAACGATGAAAGCCATCGAAATCATTTCCCACGGCGCGCCTGAGGTGCTGCGTCTAGGCCAGCGCCCGGACCCGGTGCCCGCGCTCGGCGAGCTGCTGATCCGCGTGGCCGCCAGCGGCATCAACCGGCCAGACGTGTTCCAGCGCACCGGCAACTATCCGGTTCCGCCGGGGGCTTCCGACATTCCGGGCCTGGAGGTCGCGGGTGAGGTCATTGGCGGCAACATTGCCGAGCTGGCCGCCGCCGGTTTCAAGCTGGGCGACAAGGTCTGTGCCCTTGTGGCGGGCGGCGGTTACGCCGAGCTGTGCACGGCGCCCATCGCGCAGTGCCTGCCTTACCCCAAGGGCCTGAGTGATGTCGAGGCGGCCTCGCTGCCCGAGACTTTCTTCACGGTCTGGAGCAATGTGTTCGACCGCGGCCGCCTGCAGGCCGGCGAGACGCTGCTGATCCAGGGTGGGTCCAGTGGCATCGGCGTGACGGCTATCCAGTTGGCCAAGGCCTGGGGTGCGACGGTCATCGTCACGGCCGGCAGCGACGACAAATGCGCCGCCTGCCTGAAGCTCGGCGCCGACCATGCCATCAACTACAAGACGCAGGACTTCAAGGAAGAGGTCAAGCGCCTGACCGATGGCAAGGGTGTGGACGTGATCCTTGACATGGTGGGGGGCGAGTACGTCGCGCGCGAGGTCGAGAGCCTGGCCGAGGACGGGCGCATCGTCATCATCGCCGTACAGGGCGGCACCAAGAGCAGCTTCAATGCCGGTCTGGTGCTTCGTAAGCGCCTGACCATCACGGGCTCTACGCTGCGTCCGCGTCCCGTGGCCTTCAAGACCGCCATCGCGCAGGCCTGCCTCAAGCACGCGTGGCCGCTCATCGAGTCCGGCAGGATCAAGCCCGTGATCCACAGCACTTTCGCCGCAGTGGATGCCAAGGAAGAGACGGGCAGCGGTGCCGCGAAGGCACATGCCCTGATGGAATCGAACCAGCACATCGGCAAGATCGTGCTGACCTGGGGCGTCAAGTGACGAAGAAACTGATCGCTGGCAACTGGAAGATGAATGGCGGCCTGGCCGCCAACCAGGCCCTGCTGAACAGCATTCTTTCGGGCCTCAGGGGGCCAGCCTGCGACGTTGCCGTCTGCGTGCCGGCCCCGTATTTTGCCCAGTGCCAGCCGCTGCTGGCGCAGGGGCCCGTGGCGCTGGGTGCGCAGGACGTTTCGGCCCATGAGACCGGCGCCTACACGGGCGAGGTTTCGGTGGCCATGCTCAAGGACTTTGGCGTGCGTTACGCCATCGTCGGTCATTCAGAGCGCAGGCAATACCACGGCGAGAACGATGCCCTGGTGGCCTCCAAGGCCCAGCGTGCGCTGGCCGGCGGCGTGACGCCGATCGTCTGTGTGGGCGAGACGCTGGCCGAGCGTGAAGCCAATCGGACCGAAGAAGTGGTCAAGCGCCAGCTCGCCGCGGTCATCCATCTAAACGGTCACTGCATCAGCGAGATCGTCGTGGCCTACGAGCCCGTCTGGGCCATCGGCACCGGCAAGACCGCCACGCCCGAGCAGGCGCGGGACGTGCATGGCGTGCTGCGCGCGCAACTCAAGGCGGCCACGCCGCATGCCCAGCGCGTGAAGATTCTCTACGGCGGCAGCATGAACGCGGGCAACGCCGCGCAACTGCTGGCCCAGCCCGACATCGATGGCGGGCTTATCGGTGGCGCCTCGCTCAAGGCCCCGGATTTTCTGACCATCATTGCCTCGGCTGCCTGAGGCCGCATCGGGAACTCTAAGAACTTAGGAGTGAACATGAGTTTTGTCGTATCCATCCTCATCACCGTGCAGATCATCGCGGCCGTGGCCATGATTGGTCTCGTGCTGGTCCAGCATGGCAAGGGCGCCGACATGGGTGCCGCCTTCGGCAGCGGTTCCTCGGGCAGCTTGTTTGGCGCCTCGGGCAGCGCCAACTTCCTCTCACGCACGACAGCTGTGCTGGCCACCGTCTTCTTCGCCTGCACCTTGATGCTGGCTTACGTAAGCAATGCCAAGCCGGCTAGCAGCGGCAGCGTGCTGGAAAACCCCGCTGCGGTGGCGCCGGCGGCCCCCGAAGCGGCCTCGCAGATCCCGGGCACCTCGCCCATGGGCACCGTACCTGCTCCGACCGCGCCGGCGCCCGCCACGCCCGGCCCAGCGCAGATTCCTGCGCGATGATCTGAGTCAAGATTTTCCGAATCTCTCCCCGGGAGGAGGAGGTGATTCGGGGTAAACTCCGAGGCTGCTGGTGGAGCGAAAACCTCATGCAAAACCGGCAGACAGAGACCTAGCCGTCGTGGTGAAATTGGTAGACACGCTATCTTGAGGGGGTAGTGGCGAAAGCTGTGCGAGTTCGAGTCTCGCCGACGGCACCAGACAAACGACCGCCCGGGCCTCCCTCGGGCGGTCCCACGGTGATCAGCATTCAAGATGAGCCTCGATCAGTACCTCCCCGTCCTTCTGTTCATCTTGGTCGGCATTGCTGTCGGCGTGCTCCCCCAGGTCATCGGCTACATCCTGGGGCCCAACCGCCCCGATCCCGCGAAGAATTCCCCCTACGAGTGCGGCTTCGAAGCCTTCGAAGACGCGCGCATGAAGTTCGACGTGCGCTACTACCTCGTGGCCATCCTCTTCATCCTGTTCGATCTTGAGATCGCCTTCCTCTTCCCCTGGGCCGTGTCCCTGCAGGAGGTGGGCGCGGTTGGATTCTGGGCCGCGATGGTCTTCATTGCCATTCTGGTCGTGGGCTTCGTCTACGAGTGGAAGAAGGGCGCTCTGGACTGGGAATAAGCGCAACAGCGTGAACAGAAACTTCGAGGACGACAGCCATGATTGAAGGTGTATTGAAGGAAGGCTTTGTCACCACGAGCTACGACACTGTAGTGAACTGGGCCAAGACCGGTTCGCTCTGGCCCATGACTTTCGGCCTGGCCTGCTGCGCGGTGGAAATGATGCACGCTGCCACGGCTCGCTACGATCTGGCGCGTTTCGGTGCCGAGGTCTTTCGTGCCAGCCCGCGCCAGTCTGACCTGATGATCGTGGCCGGCACGCTGTGCAACAAGATGGCGCCCGCGCTGCGCAAGGTCTACGACCAGATGAGCGAGCCGCGCTGGGTGATTTCCATGGGCTCGTGTGCCAACGGCGGCGGCTACTACCACTACAGCTATTCGGTCGTGCGCGGCTGCGACCGTATCGTGCCCGTCGACGTCTATGTGCCGGGCTGCCCGCCGACGGCCGAGGCGCTGATCTACGGAATCATCCAGCTGCAGCAGAAGATCCGCCGCACGCAGACGATCGCGCGCGCCTGAAGGAACCCCAGATGACTGCCATTGCCCCTGCTCCCGAGACCCTCAAGGACACCGTTGTTGCCGCGCTGGGCACCCTGGTGCGGCGCATCGACGTGCGCCTGGGCGAGGTGACCGTCGAGGTCGCCCCCCAGGGCTATCTGGCTGCAGCCCGCATACTGCGTGACGCACCTGGCTGCCGCTTCGAAACCCTGGTTGATTTGTGCGGCCTGGACTACTCCGCTTACGGCGACGCCGTCTGGGAGGGTGCACGCTACGCCGTGGTTTCGCATCTGCTGTCGGTCAGCCTCAACCAGCGCCTGCGCCTGCGCGTTTTTGCCGCCGACGACGCCTTTCCTGTCGTGGATACCCTGACCGACGTCTGGCGTGCCGCCAACTGGTACGAGCGCGAGGCCTTCGATCTGTATGGCATCGTCTTCGAGGGTCACGACGACCTGCGACGCATCCTCACCGATTACGGTTTCATCGGCCATCCCTTCCGCAAGGACTTCCCGCTGTCGGGCCATGTCGAGATGCGTTACGACGCTGAGCTACGGCGCGTGGTGTACCAGCCGGTGAGCATAGAGCCCCGCGAGATCACGCCGCGCATCATCCGTGAAGACAACTATGGAGGACTGCAGGGATGACCCGAAGCCTCGCTTTAATGAACCGCATTCTTCAAGCGAATACCGCAGAACCGGCTTCGCCGGGCTGCTGGTGTTGTCCCCTTGAGGGGGAGGCGGCCAAAGGACGCTTCGGAGAGGAGATTTGATATGGCCGAGATCAAGAATTACACGCTGAAGTTTGGCTCCGGCCGCGCGCTGCGCGCGCTTGACCTCGCTGGCGCGAAGTCAGCCTGCGCCGAAATTCAGCGCGGCGCTTGTGCGCGAGAGGTTTGAGAGATGGCTGAGATCAAGAATTACACGCTGAATTTTGGTCCCCAGCACCCGGCCGCGCACGGCGTTCTGCGCCTGGTACTTGAGCTTGACGGCGAGGTCGTCCAACGCGCGGACCCGCACATCGGTCTGCTGCATCGCGCCACCGAGAAGCTGGCCGAGAGCAAGACCTATATCCAGTCGCTGCCCTACATGGACCGCCTGGACTACGTGTCCATGATGTGCAACGAGCAGGCCTACTGCCTGGCCATCGAGAAGCTGCTGGGCCTTGAGGTACCGCTGCGGGCCAAGTACATCCGCACCATGTTCGGCGAGATCACGCGCCTGCTCAACCACCTGATGTGGCTGGGCTCGCACGGCAATGACTGCGGCAGCTCCACCATTCTGATCTACACCTTCCGCGAGCGCGAGGACCTCTTCGACATGTACGAGGCCGTCTCCGGCGCGCGCATGCATGCGGCCTACTTCCGTCCGGGTGGCGTGTACCGTGACCTGCCCCACGCCATGCCCCAGCATAAGGCCAACAAGATCCGCAACGCGAAGGCGATTGCCGAGCTCAACGCCAACCGCCAGGGCTCCCTGCTGGACTTCATCGACGATTTCTGTGCGCGCTTCCCCAAGTGCGTGGATGAGTACGAGACCCTGCTCACCGATAACCGCATCTGGAAGCAGCGCACCGTCGGCATTGGCGTGGTGACCGCCGAGCGCGCCATGAACCTGGGCATGACCGGCCCCATGTTGCGTGGCTCGGGTGTGGCCTGGGACTTGCGCAAGCAGCAGCCCTACGACGCCTATGACCGAGTCGACTTTGACATCCCGGTGGGCAAGACCGGCGACAGCTACGACCGCTATCTCGTACGCGTGCAGGAGATGCGCGAGTCCAACCGCATCATCAAGCAGTGCGTGCACTGGCTGCGTGCCAACCCCGGCCCCGTCATCACCGACAACCACAAGGTTGCGCCGCCGACGCGCGAGTCGATGAAGTCAAATATGGAAGAGCTGATCCACCACTTCAAGCTCTTCACCGAAGGCTTCCGCGTGCCGGCGGGGGAGGCCTATGCCGCCGTGGAACATCCCAAGGGCGAGTTCGGCATCTACATAGTGAGTGATGGCGCCAACAAGCCTTACCGTCTAAAGATCCGTGCCCCGGGCTTCGCCCACCTCGCCACGCTGGATGAGCTTGCCCGCGGCCATATGCTGGCCGACGCCGTGGCCATCATCGGGACGCTCGATATCGTGTTTGGAGAGATTGATCGATGAACATGGCTCCTCCCCGCGGCGCCTGCGGCGCCTCCCCCTTCCAGGGGGCAACGGCAGTGGCCCAGCCGAACTGGTTCCGCGGCGTTCGCCTGCTTGGGTCGTCTCTCTCGGTAGCGGTCGGAGTATTGGAATGAGTTTGAGTGAACAAACGCGTACACGCTTCGCCAAGGAAGTCGCGAAGTACCCCCCGGACCAGAAGCAGTCGGCCGTGATGGCCTGCCTGGCCATCGTGCAGCAGGAGCAGGGCTACGTCAGCAACGACAGCGAGGCCGGCATCGCGGCCTACCTGGGTATGCCGGCCATGGCGGTGCATGAGGTCACCACCTTCTACAACATGTACAACCAGCGGCCGGTGGGCAAATATAAGCTCAACGTCTGCACCAATCTGCCATGCCAGCTGCGTGATGGGCAGAAAGCCCTGCGCCACCTCGAGCAGAAGCTGGGTATCGCCATGGGTGGCACCACAGCCGACGGCCTGTTCACCCTCCAGCAGAGCGAGTGCCTTGGCGCCTGCGCCGACTCGCCGGTGATGCTCGTCAACGACCGCACCATGTGCAGCTTCATGAGCAACGACAAGCTCGATCAGCTGGTCGACAGCCTGCGTGCTGCGGAGGGTAAGTGATGAAGGCTGAAAAGATCCTCGCGCAGTTCGCAGCCACTGGCGTGCAGACCTGCTTTCATGACCGCCATATCAACCCCCAGATCTATGCCAGCCTTGATGGCAGCAACTGGCGTCTCCAGGACTACGAAGCGCGCGGCGGCTACCAGGCGCTGCGCAGGATACTGGGCAGGGACGGCGGTGAGGGACTCACTCAGGACCAGGTGATCGCCACTGTCAAGGAATCCGCGCTGCGCGGCCGAGGCGGCGCTGGCTTCCCCACGGGCCTCAAGTGGAGCTTCATGCCGCGCCAGTTTCCCGGCCAGAAGTATCTGGTGTGCAACTCGGACGAGGGCGAGCCCGGGACCTGCAAGGACCGCGACATCCTCATGTACAACCCGCACATCGTGATCGAGGGCATGGCCATCGCGGCCTACGCCATGGGCATCACGGTGGGCTACAACTACATCCACGGCGAGATATTCCAGGTCTACGAGCGCTTCGAGGAGGCGCTGGAAGAGGCGCGTGCGGCAGGCCTGCTGGGCAACAACATCCTGGGCAGTAGCCTCAGCTTCCAGCTCCATGCCTTCCATGGATTTGGCGCCTACATCTGCGGGGAAGAGACCGCGCTGCTGGAGTCGCTCGAAGGCAAGAAGGGCCAGCCCCGCTTCAAGCCGCCGTTTCCGGCGAGCTTTGGCCTGTACGGCAAGCCCACCACCATCAACAACACCGAGACCTTCGCGGCGGTGCCCTGGATCATCCGCAATGGCGGCCAGGCTTATCTTGAGTGCGGCAAGCCCAACAATGGCGGCACCAAGATTTTCTCGGTGTCCGGTGACGTCGAGAAGCCCGGCAACTACGAGATCCCGCTGGGTACGCCCTTTAGCAGGCTGCTGGAACTCGCAGGTGGCGTGCGCGGTGGGCGCCAGCTCAAGGCCGTGATCCCTGGCGGCTCTTCTGCGCCGGTGCTGCCCGCCAGCATCATGATGGACTGCACCATGGACTACGACTCCATCGCCAAGGCCGGCTCCATGCTGGGCTCGGGGGCCGTGATCGTCATGGACGAGACGCGTTGCATGGTTGAGTCGCTGCAGCGACTCTCCTACTTTTACATGCACGAGTCGTGCGGCCAGTGCACCCCCTGCCGCGAGGGCACGGGCTGGCTGTCGCGCGTGGTCGACCGCATCAAGGCGGGCCAAGGTCGCGCGGGGGATCTGGAACTGCTCGACAACGTGGCCGAGAACATCCAGGGCCGCACCATTTGTGCGCTGGGCGACGCTGCGGCCATGCCCGTGCGCGCCATGATCAAACATTTCCGTCACGAATTCGCGGCCATGATCAAGGACGAGACCGTCCGGGCCTGAAGCGGGAAGAGCACTATGGTTGAAATCGAACTCGACGGCAAAAAGGTGGAGATCCAGGAAGGCAGCATGGTCATGCATGCGGCCGAGAAGGCTGGCGTCTACATCCCGCACTTCTGCTACCACAAGAAGCTCAGCATTGCGGCCAATTGCCGCATGTGCCTGGTCGATGTGGAGAAGGCGCCCAAGCCCATGCCGGCCTGCGCCACGCCTGTCACACAGGGCATGATTGTGCGCACCAAGACTGACAAGGCCCTCAAGGCGCAGAAGTCGGTCATGGAGTTCCTGCTCATCAACCACCCGCTGGACTGTCCCATCTGCGACCAGGGTGGCGAATGTCAGCTCCAGGATCTGGCGGTGGGCTACGGCGGTTCTGCCTCGCGCTACCAGGAAGAGAAGCGCGTGGTCTTCCACAAGAACGTTGGCCCGCTGATCTCTATGGAAGAGATGAGCCGCTGCATCCACTGCACGCGTTGTGTGCGCTTCGGCCAGGAGATCGCTGGCGTCATGGAGCTTGGCATGAGCCACCGTGGCGAGCACTCCGAGATCGAGACCTTTGTGGGCCACAGCGTAGACTCCGAGCTCTCCGGCAACATGATCGACATCTGCCCCGTCGGCGCGCTCACCAGCAAGCCCTTCCGCTACCAGGCCCGGACCTGGGAACTAGGCCGGCGCAAGTCCATCTCCCCGCACGATTCGACGGGTGCGAATCTGATCATGCAGGTCAAGAACAACCAGGTCCTGCGCGTCGTGCCGCTGGAGAACGAGGCGGTCAACGAGTGCTGGATCGCCGACCGTGACCGTTATTCGTACGAGGCCCTCAACCGCGCGGATCGCCTGACCACCCCCATGCTCAAACAGGGCGGCGAGTGGAAGGCCATCGACTGGCAGACCGCGCTGGAGTATGTGGCCAACGGGCTCAAGGGTGTCAAAGACCAGCACGGCGGCGAAGCCATCGGCGCCCTGGTCAGCCCGCACAGCACGCTGGAAGAGCTGTACCTTGCTGGCGGCCTCGTGCGCGGCCTGGGTAGCGACAGCATCGATCACCGCCTGCGCCACTCCGAGTTCACCCAGGCCGAGGGCGTGCGCTGGCTCGGCCTGCCCATTTCCGCGCTCTCCCAACTGCAGCGCGTGCTGGTTGTCGGCTCCAACCTGCGTAAGGACCACCCGCTGTTTGCCCAGCGTATCCGTCAGGCGGTACGCCATGGCGCGCAGCTCAGCGCCATCACCTCAAAGGGCATGCTCAAGGACAACGACGCCTGGGCTATCCGCCTCGCCAGCGCCGTCGTGACTGACGCTGGCCAATGGGCCCAGGCCCTCGCCAATGTGGCTGGGGCTGTTGCGGCTGAAAAGCGCGTGAGCGCCCCGGCTGCCGGCCCGGCTACTCCTGAAGCCCAGGCCATCGCCAAGTCCCTGCTGGGCGGCGAGCGCAAGGCCGTGCTGCTGGGCAATGCCGCTGCGCACGCTGCCAACGCCTCCAGCCTACTGGCCCTGGCCAACTGGATCGGTGCGCAGACTGGCGCCAGTGTCGGTTATCTGACCGAAGCTGCCAACACCGTGGGCGCGCAGTGGGTGGGTGCCCAGCCGCAGGGCCGTGGCCTGAACGCGGGCCAGATGCTGGCCGGTGGCATCAAGGCGGCTTTGCTGCTCAACGTCGAGCCTGAGGACACGGCCGCGGGAGGCGCTGCGGTAGCTGGCCTGGACCGTGTCGAGATGGTCGTCACCCTGAGCCCCTTCAAGACCAATCTGGCTTTCAGCGATGTGCTGCTGCCCATCGCGCCTTTCAGCGAGACCTCAGGCAGCTTTGTCAACGCCGAGGGCCGCGTACAGAGCTTCCACGCGGTGGTCAAGCCGCAGGGCGAGGCCCGCCCCGCCTGGAAGGTACTGCGCGTGCTCGGCAACCTGCTGGGCGTGAGCGGCTTCGACTTCGAGTCGTCGCAGGAAGTGCTGGCAGCCGCGACCGCCAAGGCGCCGAACCTGGACAATACCACGCAAGCAGCGATCAGCCTGGCCGCGCCCGCCGCGGCGCCGGTGTCGGCGTCCATCTATCAACTCGACGGCCTGGTCCGTCGCGCGCCGTCGCTGCAGCTGACGGCCGATGCCCGTGGAGGGGTGTCCGCATGATTGACGCGTTCTACAACGGCGGCCTGAACCTCCTGACTGCCAGCTGGTGGGCCGAGTTGGCCTGGCCTGTGATCTGGAACCTCATCAAGATCGTCTGCGTGCTGGCACCGCTCATGGGAGCTGTGGCGTATCTGACGCTGTGGGAGCGCAAGCTACTGGGCTTCATGCAGGTGCGGCTCGGCCCCAACCGCGTGGGCCCTTTCGGCCTGTTGCAGCCCATTGCCGACGCTCTCAAGCTGCTGACCAAGGAAATCATCCAGCCCTCGGCCGCAGCAAAGGGCCTGTTCGTACTTGGCCCCATCATGGCCATCATGCCGGCGCTGGCTGCGTGGGTTGCGATACCCTTCGGCCCGGATCTCGCGCTGGCGAATGTCAACGTCGGACTGCTGCTGGTCATGGCCATCACCTCCATTGAGGTCTACGGCGTCATCATCGCGGGCTGGGCGTCCAACTCCAAGTACGCATTCCTGGGCGCGCTGCGCGCCTCGGCGCAGATGGTGAGCTATGAGATCGCCATGGGCTTTTGCTTCTTGGTGGTGGTCATGGTCTCGGGCAGCATGAACCTGACCAAAATCGTGCTGGGGCAGGGAGAAGGCTACTTTGCCGACATGGGGCTGGGCTTCCTGTCATGGAACTGGCTGCCGCTGCTGCCCATCTTCCTTGTCTACCTGATCTCCGGTGTGGCCGAGACCAACCGCCATCCCTTTGACGTGGTCGAGGGCGAGGCCGAAATCGTGGCCGGTCACATGGTCGAGTACTCGGGTATGGGCTTTGCCATCTTCTTTCTGGCCGAATACGCCAGCATGTGGCTGGTCTCCATCCTTGCGGTCATCATGTTCATGGGCGGCTGGCTGCCTCCCATCGACAGCGCGGTGTTCAACGCGATTCCGGGATGGATCTGGCTGGGTCTCAAGACTTTTATCGTGGTGTCCATGTTCATCTGGATCCGCGCCACCTTCCCGCGTTTCCGCTACGACCAGATCATGCGTTTGGGCTGGAAGATCTTCATCCCGGTCACCCTGGTGTGGCTGCTTGTGGTCGGCATCTGGATGCAGACGCCGTGGAATATCTGGAATTGAACATGCGCCCCCACGCTCATCACTTCGTGTATTTGCTGCCCCCCGAGGGGGTGCCGGCTGCCCTGGGGCGGCCCGGCGGCAGCCGAGGAGCAGGACTATGACCACCGCATCCGCCTTTTCCGTCAAGGACTTCTTCAGGAGCTTCATGCTTGTGGAGCTTTTCAAGGGCATGGCCCTGACGGGACGCTACGCCTTTGCACGCAAGGTCACGCTGCAGTATCCCGAAGAAAAGACGCCTCTGTCGCCGCGCTTTCGCGGCCTGCACGCCCTGCGCCGCTATGAGAACGGTGAGGAGCGCTGCATCGCCTGCAAGCTTTGCGAAGCCGTTTGCCCGGCCATGGCCATCACCATTGAGTCCGAGGTGCGTCAGGACGGCAGTCGCCGCACGACGCGCTACGACATCGATCTGACCAAATGCATCTTCTGCGGCTTCTGCGAGGAAAGCTGCCCGGTGGACTCCATCGTTGAGACGCACATCCTTGAGTACCACGGCGAGAAGCGCGGTGACCTGTACTTCACCAAGGACATGCTGCTGGCCGTGGGCGACCGCTACGAGACCGAGATCGCTGCCGCGCGCGCGGCAGACGCGAAATACCGATGAGGAGAGGTTCAGTGTTCAGCGTTCAGCGTTGAGCAGGGAAGCCACGAATACCCTCTTGATTACCGGTCCACGCTCAACTCACAACGCCCAACGCAAAACGCAAAACGATTATGGACATCCAGACCGGCTTTTTCTTTCTGTTCTCGATCGTGCTGATCTTTTCGGCGCTTCGGGTCATCATGGCGCGTAACCCTGTGCATGCCGTGCTTTACCTCATGCTGGCCTTTTCCCAGGCATCGGCCATCTGGCTGCTGCTTGAGGCCGAGTTCCTCGCTGTAACCCTGGTCCTGGTCTACCTTGGCGCGGTCATGGTGCTCTTCCTTTTCGTCGTCATGATGCTGGATATCAAGATCGACCAATTGCGCCGTAGTTTCTGGAAGCATATGCCGCTGGCCGCGACGCTGGGCGCCATTGTGGTCTTCGAGATGGGTCTGGTACTGCTCACCGGCTTTCGCGTCACCGACGAGCCTGTGGTGGCGCAGGCCATCGGGCAGACGGTTGAAGTCGACAACGCCAAAGCACTGGGCATCCTGCTCTACACCGAGTACGTCTACCCGATCCAGATCGCCGCGGCCATCCTGCTGGTGGCCATGATCGCCGCCATCGCGCTCACGCTGCGCGAGCGCAAAGACAGCAAGGCCATCGACCCGGCCATCCAAGTGCGTGTGCGCGCTGCCGACCGCCTGCAGGTGGTACAGGTGGAACCCACGCGTACGCGCGAGCCACCCGCTGCGCGGCAGGAGAACAAGTCATGACGCTGACCCTCGGTCACTACCTCACGCTTGGCGCCGCGCTGTTTGCCATCGCGGTCGTTGGTATCTTCCTCAACCGCAAGAACCTCATCGTACTGCTCATGGCCATCGAGCTCATGTTGCTCGCGGTGAACCTGAACTTTGTCGCGTTCTCCCATTTCCTGGGTGACATGCATGGCCAGGTCTTTGTGTTCTTCATCCTCACCGTGGCCGCGGCTGAATCCGCCATTGGCCTGGCCATCCTGGTGCTGCTGTTCCGCAACAAATCCAGCATCAACGTGGACGAACTTAACGAGCTCAAGGGTTGAATATGAATCACCCCCGAAGCGCCTTCTGCGCCTTCCCCTCAAGGGGGCGCCATCAGCGGCCCGGCGAAGCCGGTCGCGCGGTGTCCCTCGGCCATGAACTGCGTACGTCACCATGAGTCAAATCCTCAACGCCTCCACCTTGCTGGCCGTTCCGCTGGCGCCGCTGGCCGGTGCCATCCTCGCTGGCATCCTGGGCACCAAGATCGGCGGCAACTGGATCGGCCGTCGCTGGTCGCATGCGCTGACCATTCTCGGTGTGCTGATCGCCTTCATCCTCTCGGCCATGACGCTCAAGGATGTGATTGGTGGCGCACGCTTCAACGCCACGATCTACGAGTGGATGGTGATCGGCGGCCTGAAGATGGAAATCGGATTCATGGTGGACGGCCTTACCGCCATGATGATGTGTGTGGTGACCTTCGTCTCGCTCATGGTGCACATCTACACCATCGGCTACATGGAAGAGGACGAGGGCTACAACCGCTTCTTCGCCTACATCTCGCTGTTCACGTTCTCCATGCTCATGCTGGTCATGAGCAACAACCTGCTGCAGCTCTTCTTCGGCTGGGAAGCGGTGGGCTTGGTGTCTTACCTGCTCATCGGCTTCTGGTTCAACAAGCCCACGGCTGTCTTCGCCAACATGAAGGCCTTCCTGGTCAACCGCGTGGGGGACTTCGGCTTCATCCTGGGCATCGGCTTGATTGCCGCCTACACGGGCAGCCTCAACTACACCGAGGTTTTTGCCAGAACCGAAGAGCTCGGCAAGCTGATCTTTCCGGGCACCGACTGGCTGCTCATCACCGTCATCTGCATCTGTCTCTTCATCGGCGCCATGGGCAAGAGCGCGCAGTTCCCGCTGCACGTCTGGCTGCCCGACTCGATGGAGGGCCCCACGCCCATCTCCGCGCTGATCCACGCCGCCACCATGGTGACCGCCGGCATCTTCATGGTGGCGCGTATGTCGCCTCTCTACGAGCTGTCCGATGTGGCGCTCAACTTCGTCATGGTCATTGGCGCCATCACGGCGCTGTTCATGGGATTCCTCGGCATCATCCAGAACGATATCAAGCGTGTCGTGGCCTATTCCACACTCTCGCAGCTGGGCTACATGACGGTCGCTCTCGGTGCCTCGGCCTACTCGGTGGCGGTGTTTCACCTGATGACCCACGCCTTCTTCAAGGCGCTGCTGTTCCTCGCGGCTGGCTCGGTCATCATGGGCATGCACCACAACCAGGACATCCGCTGGATGGGTGGGGTGCGCAAGTACATGCCCATCACCTGGATCACCTCGCTGCTAGGCTCGCTGGCCCTCATCGGCACGCCGCTGTTCGCCGGCTTCTATTCCAAGGACAGCATCATTGAGGCCGTGCATTTCAGTGACCTGCCGGGCGCAGGCTTCGCCTCGTTCGCGGTGCTGGCGGGCGTCTTCGTGACTGCCTTCTATTCTTTCCGCATGTACTTCCTGGTCTTCCACGGCAAGGAGCGCTACGACCAGAACCCCGACGCGCATCACGACGACCATCACCATGACGACCACGGCGACGGCAAGCCGCATGAGTCGCCCTGGGTGGTCACGGTGCCGCTGGTGCTGCTGGCTATTCCCTCGGTAGTGGTCGGCTATCTCACGCTCATGCCCATGCTCTTCGGTGATTTCCTCAAGGATGCGATCACCGTCAACAGCGCTGCGCACCCCGCCATGGCCAAGCTCGCCGAGCTCATCCACGGCCCGCTGGCCATGGCCGCCCACGCCTTCAGCACGCCGCCACTTTGGCTGGCGCTGGCGGGTGTTGCCACCGCCTGGTACATGTACATGGTCAATCCAGCCCTGCCTGCCGCCATCAAGCGCATCGCCCAGCCCCTCTGCACCCTGCTCGAAAACAAGTACTACATGGACTGGATCAACGAGAACATCCTGGCGCGCGGCGCTCGTTTGCTGGGCGTGGGCCTGTGGAAAGGCGGTGACCAGGTCGTCATCGACGGCATTCTGGTCAACGGGTCCTGGCGGGTGGTGGGCTGGGTGGCCAAAGTTGTGCGCAGGTTCCAGTCCGGTTTCCTGTATCACTACGCCCTGGCCATGATTCTGGGCATCGTGATTCTCATGACGTATTTCGTGACCTGGCCCATGCTGGCCGGATGGCTCAGCCGCTAAGGAGAACAAGAAATGGGTTTGCTGAGCCTCGCCATCTGGTTGCCGATCGCTTTCGGCGTGTTGCTGCTCGTGCTCGGACGCGATGAACAGTCGCACGTCGTGCGCTGGGTCGCGCTCATTGGCGCGCTGGTCAGCTTCCTGGTGACCCTCCCGCTTTACGCCGGCTTTGCGCTAGGTACCGCAGAGATGCAGTTCGTCGAGAAGCTGGTTTGGATGGAGCGCTTCAACGTGCACTACCACCTGGGGGTGGACGGCATCTCGCTGTGGTTCGTGCTGTTGACGTCCTTTATCACTGTCATTGTGGTCATCGCCGGCTGGGAGGCCATCACCAGCCGGGTGAACCAGTACATGGGCGCCTTCCTGATCCTCAGCGGCCTGATGATCGGTGTCTTCGCTGCGCTTGATGGCCTGCTGTTCTACGTCTTCTTCGAGGCGACGCTCATCCCCATGTACCTGATCATCGGGGTGTGGGGCGGGCCCAATCGCATCTACGCGGCCTTCAAGTTTTTCCTCTACACGCTGCTGGGCTCGCTGCTGCTGCTGGTTGCGCTAATTTATTTGTTCGTCAAGTCCGGTGGCAGCTTTGACATTGCCGCCTGGCACACTCTTCCGCTGGACGGCAGCACCCAGACGCTGATCTTCTTTGCCTTCTTTGCGGCCTTTGCCGTGAAAGTGCCCATGTGGCCTGTCCACACCTGGCTGCCTGACGTGCACGTCGAGGCGCCCACCGGCGGCTCCGCCGTGCTGGCGGCCATCATGCTCAAGCTCGGCGCCTATGGGTTCCTGCGCTTCTCGTTGCCCATCGCGCCTGACGCAGCCCGCGAGTGGGACTGGCTCATGATCATGCTGTCACTTGTGGCCGTCATTTACGTGGGCTTGGTCGCCATGGTTCAGCAGGACATGAAGAAGCTAGTGGCCTACTCTTCGGTGGCACACATGGGCTTTGTCACCCTGGGCTTCTTCATCTTCAACGATCTCGGCGTGGCTGGCGGCCTGGTGCAGATGATCGCCCACGGATTCGTCTCAGGCGCCATGTTCCTGTGCATCGGCGTGCTCTATGACCGCGTTCACTCCCGCGAAATCGCGAGCTACGGTGGCGTGATCAACACCATGCCCAAATTCACGGCGTTCGCACTGCTGTTCGCCATGGCCAATTGCGGCCTGCCTGCCACCGCTGGTTTTGTGGGCGAGTGGATGGTCATTCTGGGTGCGGTCAAGGCCAACTTCTGGCTGGGTCTGGCGGCCGCCACTGCCCTGATCTTCGGTGCGGCCTACACGCTGTGGATGTTCAAGCGCGTGTACCTCGGTCCCGTGGCGAACGACGCTGTCAAGGGCCTGCAGGACATCAACAGCCGCGAGTTCCTCATGCTCGCGCTGCTGGCCATCGCCGTGCTGTGGATGGGCATCCATCCCAAGCCCTTCACCGACGTGATGGATAGCTCGGTGGCCGAGCTGCTCAGGCACGTGACGCAGTCCAAGCTCAACTGACGCGGCTGAACCGAATCAAAGAGAAACACGATGACAGACCTAATCAGCTGGATCGCAGTCTTCCCCGAGGTGATCCTCCTCGTCATGGCCTGCGCAGTGACGCTACTGGACCTGCTTGTCAAGAGCCGCCTGCGAACAGGCACCTATGCGCTGACGCTCGTCACCCTGGCCGTCGTGGCCGGGCTCCAGGCCTTCTACGCCATGACTGGTGGCACGATCTACGGCCTCAACAATATGGTGGTCAGCGACCCGATGGGCAACTGGCTCAAGTGCTTTGCCACTGCGGCCACAATGGTGACCCTGGTCTACAGCCGCCCCTACGCGGGCGACCGCGACATGCTGCGCGGCGGCGAGCTCTTCAGCCTGAGCCTGTTCGCGCTGCTGGGCATGTTCATCATGATCTCGGGCAACAATTTCCTGATGATCTACCTGGGCCTGGAGCTGTTGACGCTCTCCAGCTATGCCCTGGTTGCGCTGCGTCGCGACCACGCGCAGGCTACCGAAGCCGCCATGAAGTACTTTGTGCTGGGCGCGCTGGCCTCGGGTTTCCTGCTCTACGGCCTGTCCATGATGTACGGTGCCACCGGCACGCTCGACATCAACCGCGTCTTCGACGCCATCTTCGGCGGGCAGATCAACGCCCAGGTCCTGACCTTCGGCACCGTATTCGTCGTGGCGGGCCTGGCCTTCAAGCTCGGCGTCGTGCCTTTCCACATGTGGATCCCCGACGTCTACCAGGGCGCGCCCACGGCCGTCACGCTCATGATTGGTGGCGCGCCCAAGCTGGCGGCCTTTGTCATCGTGATCCGCCTGCTGGTCGAAGGCATGCTGCCGCTGTGGTTCGACTGGCAGCAAATGCTCATGCTGCTCGCCATCGCCTCGCTGCTGGTCGGCAACCTGGCTGCCATTATGCAGACCAACCTCAAGCGCATGCTGGCCTTCTCCACCATTGCCCAGATGGGCTTTGTGCTGCTGGGCCTGATCTCGGGCGTGGTCGATGGCAACATCAACTCGATAGTGGATGCCTACAGCTCCGCCATGTTCTACGTCGTCACCTATGTGCTGACCACGCTGGCCGCCTTTGGCGTCATCCTGCTGCTCGCGCGCGAAGGCTTTGAGAGCGAAGAGATTTCCGACTTCGCCGGCCTCAACCAGCGCAGCCCGCTGTATGCCGCGATCATGGGCATCTGCCTGTTCTCGCTGGCTGGCATCCCGCCCATGGTCGGCTTCTACGCCAAGCTCTCCGTGCTGCAGGCCCTGATCGGCACGGGCCAGACCCTTTACATCGGCCTGGCCGTGTTTGCCGTCATCATGTCGCTGATCGGCGCCTTCTACTACCTGCGCGTCGTCAAGGTCATGTACTTTGACGAGCCCATCACCGCCACCACGGTCTCGGCGCCCATGGACGTGCGTGCGGTGCTGTCGGTCAACGGCCTGCTGGTGCTGGTCCTGGGCATGCTGCCCGGCGGTCTGATGGCGCTGTGCGCCCAGGCTGTGGCGGCCATGATCACGACCTGAGCTTATGTCGCAAACGAGCGCCACCTGGGCCGTTATCGTGTTTGCTCTCGTGGCGGCGAATCTGCCCTTTCTCAACGACCGCCTGTTGGCCGTTGTTCCGCTGAAGTTCACGAAGAACCTTGCCATTTGCCTCGTCGAGCTGGTGCTCATGTACTTCCTGGTGGGCGGCCTGGGCCTGCTGCTGGAACAGCGCGTGGGCCGCGTCGCGCCGCAGGGCTGGGAGTTCTATGCCATCACGGCATCATTCTTCCTGACGCTGGCCTTCCCTGGTTTCGTCTACCGCTATCTGCTGAAGCACCCCTGAGGCGCTACGCGCTATCCCCTCAAGGGTACGCACCCAGTGGCCCGGCAAAGCCGGTTCCACGGCTGCCCGAGCTAAAGTCCACCCATGACCACGGATGACAAACATCTGATCGAAGTGCGCGAGAGCAGCACCGAGCTGCTCAAGGGCCATTTCCTGCACGCCTTTCGCGACCAGGTGCGCCTGCCCGACGGCAGCCTTACCGTGCGGGAGTATGTGCGCCATCCAGGCGCGGTGATGGTCATTCCGCTGCTGGGCGAGGGTGCTGATCTGCGCGTGGTCATTGAGCGCCAGTACCGCTACCCCGTGCAGCAGGTGATGATCGAGTTCCCCGCTGGCAAGCTCGACCCGGGCGAGGACATCCGCGCCTGCGCGCAGCGCGAGCTGCACGAGGAAACCGGCTACCGCGCTGCCGAATGGGCCCGCGCCGGTGTGTTGCACCCGGTCATTTCGTATTCCACCGAGTTCATCGAGATCTGGTTTGCCCGCGGCCTCACGGCCGGCGAGCGCCAGCTTGATGCGGGCGAGTTCCTCGACGTAGCCACCGCCACCGTCCCCGAGCTGCTGCAGTGGAGCCGCGAGGGTCGGCTCACCGATGCCAAGACCCTCACGGGCCTGCTCTGGCTGCAGAACGTCCTGTCGGGGGCATGGTCTCTGGACTGGAAGCCGGCAGCCTGAGCCGCGTGCTGCCAAGATACATCCCATGAAAGTCTTCAACCTCCAGTGCAGCGCCTCGCACCGCTTCGAAGGCTGGTTTGCGTCCGAGGAAGACTACGCCAGCCAGACGCAGCGAGGCCTGCTGGAATGCCCGCTCTGTGCCGACAAGGCCGTGCAGAGGCTGCCGAGCGCACCACGCCTGAACCTCGGTGCGGGCGAGCCGCAGGCGGCGCCGTCCCCGTCAGAGGGTGCACAGGAGCTGGTGGCCGGCGACGCCGCCCAGGCCCTGCAGGCGGCCTGGCTGCAGCTGGCGCGGCGTATCGTGAATCAGACCGAAGACGTTGGCGAACGTTTTGCCGAAGAGGCTCGCAAGATCCACTACGGCGAGCGCGAGGAGCGCGGCATCCGCGGCCGTGCCTCGAGTGAGGAGACGCGCGAGCTGCTGGAGGAGGGCATTGCGGTGCTGCCGCTGCCCATGCCTGATGGGCTCAAGGGGCCACTACAGTAAAGAATGTGTCTGTTCCAATAAGGAAGCCCGGTACGCCGGGCTTCCTTTGTATTCATCGTCGATCACAGTGTTCAAACTGATTTCCATTGCTTGCGCGATTCAATGAGCACTTTCGTACGAACGGCCGCACCGTTGCGGACGATATTCACCGGGTTAGTCCTGGGAAGCTTCGTGAGGTATTTGGTGCAGATTCCGCTCTTTACATTGAAATCACAGACTACGGCACTCGATACTTCGTTGTTGGTAGTGCATCAATCGTTTCCGCTGAGGCTAGGCTGGTAGACCTCCGAACTGGTCAGCAGCTATGGACCGGGCGTGCTACGGCAAGTAGTGAGGAAGGTCAGAATAACCAAGGGGGGCTGGCCTCTTTGTTGATCGGTGCCTTGGTCAAGCAGATGGTTGGTACCGTTGCAGATCAAAGCTACACGGTTTCGAAAATCACTGCAGTGCGCCTTCTTTCCGCGAATTCGCCGGGGGCATTGTTGCCAGGACCTCGCAGTCCCAACTACAAGAAGTAGTCTGAACCGGTTACGGATGAAGGGTGGGGACGCTGGTGATAGCTTCCCCGACTTTTTCCCTTCTAGCCTCGGTAGTCTCGCTCGTTGGGCTCAATGAATGAGCCCGTGCCTCCAAGTTAGAGTCACCCGGGGCGCTCTAAGAATTGAATTGCAGCGCTGCCAGCCGCGCATATGGGCCATTTACCGCAAGCATAACCGGCAGCGTGTCGTCCGCGGCTCATCGCTGCGACAGCACTTCGCGCATCTTGTCGGCCAGCTCGTCGATGTGGAACTTGGCGATATAGGCGTCGGCGCCCGCGCTCTGGGCCTGCAGCTCGCTGGCGCTGCCGGTGAGCGAGGAGTAGACCACCACCGGGATAGGGCTGGTCTGCAAGTCGCCCTTGACCTGGCGGGTGAGCGTGAAGCCGTCCATCTCGGGCATCTCCAGGTCGGTCAGCAGCAGGGCGACCTTGTCCTTGACGCTCTTGCCCTCGGCCCGGGCCTGTGCGGCCAGCGCCTGCAGGCGTTCCCACGCCTCCTTGCCGGTCTTGGTCATGACGTAGGGCACGCCCATGCTTTGCAGGCCTTTTTCAATGATGCCACGGGCCATGGCCGAGTCGTCGGCGGCCAGTACCACGCTGCCCGGGGGCACGCTGAGCCGGCCGCCGGACGTGTGCAGCCTCTGGGCGCCGTCGGGCAGGATGTCGGCCAGGATGCGCTCGACGTCCAGCACCTGCGCCAGACGCGAGTCCTCGGCGTCACCATCGACGCGCGCGATGCTGGTCACCAGCTCGCCGCCATGACTCTCTGCCGATAGCACGTGCTTCCAGTCCACCTGAACGATCTCGGTCACCTCCTCCACGGCAAAGCCCTGGGTGGTGCGGGCGAACTCGGTGACAAGCAGGATGCGCGCGCCGTCTTTGCGCGGCGTGCAGCCGGCAATGGCCGGCAGGTCAATGACATTGATGATCTGGCCGCGGATATTGGCGACGCCCAGCACATGTGGCGGCGCATTGACCATGCCGGTGATCGTGGGCATGACCATGATCTCGCGCACCTTAAAGATGTTGATACCGAAGAGTTCGTGCTGGCCGGTGCCTGCGGCCTCGCCCAGGCGGAAGAGAAGCAGCTCAAAACGGTTGGTGCTGGCGGCGGCGTGGGAGGCGTGGGACTTCTTGGCGGTGTTCATGCGCAGGCGGGGCCTTATGGTTTGCAGAGCGTAGCGCCTTCGCGCCTGCGCGGCAAGCTGTTGAAGGGGAGAATTACAGGGGTCATGCAGCACTGTTCTGCCGCTGCAGCCTTTGTGCGGCCGCAAAGTGCGCAACAAAAGGGCTGGCACCACAATGTGGTGCCAGCACAATCGCACTATGCCTTTTGCCAGCCTGATCCAGCTTCTTCTGCTCGCCGCCATCTGGGGCTCGTCCTTCCTTTTCCTGCGCGCGACCGTGCACCTACTCGGGCCGGCCTGGCTCATTGAGCTGCGGGTCCTGCTGGGCGCCCTCTTCCTTTGGGTCGTGGCGCGCTGGCTGCGCCAGCCCCTGGCTTGGCGCGGCCAGGCCCGCCATTACGCGGTGCTGGGCCTCTTCAACACGGCGCTGCCTTTTCTGCTGTTTGCGTATGCAGCGCGCACGCTACCGGCTTCGCTGCTGTCCATCCTCAACGCCACGGGTCCGATCTGGGGTGCCCTGATCGCGGCGGTCTGGCAGCGCACGCCGCTGCGCCCCCGGGCCGCCCTGGGCATGGTGCTGGGTGTGGGCGGCGTGGTGCTGCTGCTGGGCCTGGATGCGGCGGCGCTGCAGTTCGGGGCAGGCTGGGCGATTGCGGCCACCCTGGGTGCGACTGCCTGCTATGGGCTCGCAAGCAACTATGCGCGCGTGGCTCCGACGCAGGGACCGCTGGCCAACGCCCGCGGCAGTATGTGGGCTGCGGTGCTCTGGGTGCTGCCGCTGCTGCCGTGGCAGTCCGTGCCTGCCGTTCCCGCCCCGCAGGCGCAGGCCATGGTGCTGGTGCTGGGCCTGCTGTGCACTGGCGTGGCCTATCTGCTGTACTTCCGGCTCGTGGCCGACATTGGAGCGGCGCCTGCGCTGACCGTGGGTTTTCTCATTCCGCTGTTCGGCGTGCTCTGGGGCTGGCTCTTCCTGGACGAGGCTGTGGGCTGGCACACGCTCGCCGGCGCAACGGCGGTGATCACGGGTACGGCGCTGGTAGCGGGCTTCAAGCCCCAGACGCTGTGGACGCGCCGACCATGAGGCCGGCGCCCGGAGGCGCCGGCCTTCAGCGCTGTGGGAGTGCGGCGCGCAGCGCCTGCGCCAACTCGTCGATGGCGAACTTGCCCACATAGCCGTCGGCCCCGGCGTTTTTGACCAAGGCCTCGTTGGTGGTGCCAGTGAGCGAGGAGTGGATCACCACGGGAATGCCCGTGAAGCGCTGGTCGGTCTTGATGTTGCGGGTGAGGCTGAATCCGTCCATCTCGGGCATCTCCAGGTCGGTCAGCACCAGCGCGATCCTGTCGCGCACCTTAAGGCCCTCTTTTTGCGCCTGATCGGCCACCACCTGCAGGTGTTCCCAGGCTTCCTTGCCGGTTTTGGTCATTGTGAAAGGGACGCCCAGGGACTTGAGGCCCTTCTCAATGAGGGCCCGTGCCATGGCTGAATCGTCCGCGGCCAGCACCGTGGTGCCCGCCGGCAGTTTGACGTGCGCGCCATCCTCCTCGTTCTTCTCGAAGCGCAGCGCGTTGGGCAGCACGTCCTGCAGGATGCGCTCCACATCAAGCACCTGCGCGAGACGTGAGCTTTCGGTGTCCCCGTCGATGCGCGCGATGCTGGTTACCAGGCCGCTGCCGTGGCCTTCGGCCGAGAGCACCTGCTTCCAGTCCAGCCGCACGATGTCGGACACCTCTTCCACCGCAAAGGCCTGAATGGTGCGCGCAAACTCGGTCACGAGCAGGATGCCGTTGCCCTTCTTCGGCCTGCAGCCCACCACCGAGGGCAGGTCGATCACGGTGATGATCTGGCCCCGGATGTTCGCCACGCCCAGCACATGGCGCGGCGCGTTGATCATGGCGGTGATGGGTTGCATCACCAGGATCTCGCGTACCTTGAAGACGTTGATGCCGAAGATCTCGCGCCGTTCAGAGTCTGCAGCCTCGCCCAGCTGGAATAGCAGCAGTTCGAACTTGTTGCTGCCGGTCAGATTGGCCCGCTCGTCGATTTCGCGCAGGGAGTTGGCTTGGTTCATGGGGTTCGCCGCCGGATGTCGAGGGGGTCCAGCGTAGCCGTTTCCGGCCCTCTCGGCAAGCTGCGGTCCCGGCAGACGTTTGCGGGTTGGAGGCCGGCAACCAGCCAGACGTACGCATCCCTATCTGAGCAGTTTCGCAAGAACCGGGTGGCGCAGGGCGCGCAGTAGCCCTCAGAATGCAGGCATGCCGATGACCGAGTCTCCCACCACCGATGTGGAAACCCCCTTGCGCCAGTACGAACTGGTGGCACGCGCCATCCGCTACCTGCGCGCCCATGCCCGCCAGCAACCCGGCCTGGCCGAGCTGGCCGCAGCCGTGCACCTGAGCGAGCACCACCTTCAGCGGGTCTTTGCTGCGTGGGCCGGCATCTCGCCCAAGCGCTTTCTGCAGTACCTGAGCAAGGCGCATGCGCTGGCCGCGCTGCGCGAGGCGCAGGATGTGGTGGGCGCGGCCGAGGCCAGCGGCCTCTCGGGCGCTGGCCGCCTGCACGATCTGATGGTGAGCTGCGAGGCCATGACGCCGGGCGAGATCAGGAGCGGAGGTGCGGGCGTGGACCTGGCCTGGGGCCATGCGGTCACGCCGTTCGGCATGGCGCTGGCCGGCTGGACGCCGCGCGGTATTTGTCATCTGGCCTTCCTGGACGACGACAGCACGCGCAGCCTTGAGGCGCTGCGCGCTTCCTGGCCCGCAGCCCGTTGGCGCCAAGACGATGCAGACGCGCAGCGCCTGATGGACCAGGTGTTTCCGGGCACGCCCCAGCCGGGTCGCCTGCATTTGCTGCTGCGCGGTACCAACTTCCAGATCAAGGTCTGGGAGGCGCTGCTCAAGCTGCCTTGCGGGCGATGCGCCTCCTACACCCAGCTTGCCGCCCTGGCGGGCCGCCCGCGCGCGCAGCGGGCCGTGGGCAGTGCGTTGGCGGCCAACACCATTGCCTACCTGATCCCCTGCCACCGCGTGATCCGCGAGAACGGGGAATCCGGCCATTACCGCTGGGGCGACGAGCGCAAGAGCGCCATGCTGGCCTGGGAGGCAGCGTACGCGCGAGGATGAATCCAGCTTGGGTGCCTTGGCGCAGTACCCTGACGCAGGCCTCGCGTTCTCGCGGCCCCCGAGCGGCCGCGCTGCGATCAGGGCAAGATAGCGCTCTTCCTTTCGTTTTGTCTGTGGCCCCCTTCCCATGACCGTCTCCCTGTTCACCCCCCTGCAAGTGGGCGCGCTTCACGTGCCCAACCGTGTTTTCATGGCGCCGCTCACGCGCGCCCGCGCGGGCGAGGCGCACATCGCCAACGCGCTGATGGCCGAGCACTATGCCCAGCGCGCCAGTGCCGGACTGCTGATTGCCGAGGCCACCATGGCCATGGCGGGATGCTCGGCGTTCTGGAAGGAGCCGGGTATCCATACACCGGCCCAGGTTGATGGCTGGCGCCTTGTGACCGATGCCGTGCACGCTGCGAGCGGCCGCATCTTCCTGCAGATTTGGCACGGCGGCCGTGCCTGCCACCCCGACCTCAATGGCGGCGTCCAGCCCGTGGCGCCCAGCGCGATGGCCATCACCAGCGACATGGTGCATACGCCCATGGGCAAGGTGGCCTACACCGTGCCGCGCGAGCTGCGTGACGATGAGCTGCCTGGCATAGTGGCCGGCTTTCGCCAGGCGGCGCAGAACGCCCGGGCTGCGGGCTTCGATGGTGTGGAAGTGCATGGCGCCAATGGCTATCTGCTCGACGAATTTCTGCGCGACGGTACCAACCGGCGCAGCGGCCCCTACGGCGGCCCGCGCGAGAACCGCGCGCGCCTGCTCTTCGAGGTGCTGGAGGCCACCTGTGCCGTGTGGGGCAGTGATCGCGTGGGCCTGCGCCTGTCGCCGCTCAACAGCTTCAACAGCATGATCGACAGCGATCCCATAGGCCTGGCCACCTGGCTGGCCGGCGAGCTCAACAGCTTCCAGCTCGCCTATCTGCACCTGATGCGCGGCGACTTCAAGAGCCTGCAGAAGGGCGACCTGGTGCCGCCGGTGCGTGCCGCTTACCGGGGCGTGCTGATCGGCAATATGGGCTACAGCGGCGAAGAGGGAGCCAAGGCGGTGGCGGCAGGACAGCTCGATGCCGTGGCCTTCGGTGTTCCCTTCCTTGCCAACCCGGACCTGCCCGAGCGCCTGCGCGCAGGTGCGCCGCTGAACGCGGCCGACCCGAAGACCTTCTACAGCGAAGGCCCCGCCGGCTACACCGACTATCCGCGCTGGCAGGGCTGAACGCGGCGACCCCGTTCCTTTGATCTGCATCAAGCCCGGTGCTCGGGCCTCTTGAGAAATGAGGGGCCTCAACCTATATTTTTCCAAGGCCGCGCACGGTGCGTGGCCTGCTTGAAACGCATTTGGAAATAGGAGGATCGAATGAGCTCTCTGATGACCCGTGGCAACCTGTTCGACGATTTTTTCCGGGACGTGGCCCCAGGCTTCTACGTCAAACCCCTGCACGGCGATCCCCTGCCCAGCCCGGGCCAGATCAGGATGGACGTGAAGGAGAACGGCAGCACGTACACCATCTCGGCCGAGATCCCCGGCGTGCGCAAGGAAGACATCCACGTCACGATCGAGGGTGGCATGGTTATGGTGCGCGCCGAGATCAAGCAGGAAGACTTCCACAAAGACGACAAGCAGCTTCGCAACGAGCGCTACTTCGGTTCAGTCTCGCGAGGCATCCAGCTGCCGCAGGATGTGGATCAGTCCCAGGCCCGTGCCAAGTACGACGATGGCGTGCTGACGCTGACCTTGCCCAAGCGTCAAGGCGCAAACGGCCAGAAGCTGCGCATCGAATGAGGCGGCACGCTTCGTGGAGGGAAGAGCGGGGTCTTGGCCCCGTTTCTTCAGTGCTCAGGCAGCGGGGCCTTACATCATCGCGTAGCGCCGGCGCGTCTGGACGGCGTTGACGATGTAGTTGCGCGTCTCCTCAAACGGCAGGCGCGTGCGCAGGGTGTTGTACACCTCGTCGGGGCGGCGGGCGTTCACGGCGTCCAGCGCCTCGTCCTGCCGCGCCCGTCCGCTCTTGTCGCTGAAGGCCCGGTAGACGTTGCTTGGACCGGTGTTGTAGGCTGCGATGGCGCAGTACTCGCGCGAGAGCGGGTCACGGATCTCGCGTAGCGGGCTGTCGAAGAGCAGCACGCCCAGGTAGGCCGTACCGAACTCGATGTTGTTGTCCGGGTTGAACAGGAAGTCCCGGCTTGGGATCAGGTCTTCCCCGCGCGACTTGCGTGAGGCTTCGCGGCCGCCGCTGGTGGGGACCAGCTGCATCAGGCCGTAGGCTGGCGCGCTGGATACCGCGTAGGGATTGAAGGCGCTCTCGATGCGGATGACGGTGTAGACCAGGCTGCGGCTGACGCCGGTCTTGGCTGCGTTATCGCGCACGGCGGGGGCGTAGCGCAGGGCGCGCTGGTCGATGGCGGCATTCACCATGTTCACTTGCACGTAGTACACGGTGCGCGGCTCCCCGCGCACCTCGATGCTGCGCTGCTGCAGGCGCTGCGTCACCAGCCAGGCGGCGTAGCGCTCCACATCGTCGCGGGTGCGGATCACCGCGTTGTTCTGGTCCAGCACAAGTTCCCGGAGATAGGGCTGCCCCTTGAGCTCTATCTCTTTGTCCGAGAACAGGTCTACCGCAGCCGGATCGCCCGGCGTGAGCAGGGCCACCGCTGCGGCGCGGCGCAGCTTGTCCCGCACCTGCTCGTCCTCCAGGTGCTCGATAAGGATGGTGCCTGCGTCGTAGTCCACCACCACGCGGTTGCGGTAGTTCTCGGTGTACTTCACATAGCGGGTTCGGCTGGGCAGGGTGCGCGACTCGCGCTGGCCCCACTGCTCGCCGCTTTCCTTCTGCAGGTTACCGATAAGCCGGTCGTACTCGGCCTTGATGCGACGCAGGTCCGCCAACGCCAGTTGCGGGTTGTAGGTGTAGGAGGTGACACGGCGCTCGGCCATGTTGCGCAGCGTCGATTCCGGGTTGCGCGAGGTGGCCACCTGCATCACCTGCTGGGTGCTGCAGGACGCCAGGGTCAGGGCGCCGGTGGCGCCCAGCAGCAAACGTCGATTGAGCATCATGACCTTTCTCCCTTGCCGGCTCCGGCATGTTAGCCGGCAGGCGCCCCTGCTGCCGGGCGCAGCGGCGATCAGCTTACCCGCTGGCGGGCCCACTCGCGCGCGATCTGCAGCACCTGGCCCAGTGCGTGCGGCGCATCGCAGGCCACCACCCGGCGCTGCGACATGCTGCGCAGCCAGGTGATCTGGCGCTTGGCCAGCTGGCGCGTGGCAGCCATGCCCTGCTCGCGCAGCTCGCTCATGGGAAAGACCCGGTCCAGCCCGTGCGCTTCGTGCGCGTCCAGAAGTTCCCAGGCCTGGCGGTAGCCCACGCAGCGCATGGAGGGCAGGTCCGCGTGCAGATCGCCCCGGGCGCGCAGGCGTCGTACCTCGTCCAGCAGCCCGCCGGCGAGCATGGCGTCAAAGCGCTGGGCGATGCGTGCGTGCAGCCAGGCGCGGTCTTGCGGCTCCAGCGAGACCAGCGTAATGGCGCGGGCCACCGGTGAGGTGCTGGCCGCGCCATCCCGTGTGTGGAAGGAAGAGATGGGGCGGCCCGTGAGCCGGAAGACCTCCAGCGCACGCTGGATGCGCTGGCTGTCCGTGGGCGGCAGGCGCGTCGCTGTGGCCGGGTCCACGCGCTGCAGCTCGGCGTGCAGGGCGGGCCAGCCCTGGGCGCGGGCCTGTGCGTCCAGCTCGGCGCGGACGCTCGCGTCTGCCGGCGGCAGCTCGTCAATGCCGTCAAGGAGGGCCTTGAAGTAAAGCATGGTGCCACCAACGAGCAGCGGGTGCTTGCCACGCATGTGGATATCGTGGATGCGCTGCGTGGCATCGCGCACGAAGTCAGCGGCGCTGTAGGGCTGCACTGGATCCCGGATGTCGATCAGGTGGTGCGGTACTGCAGCGAGCTCCTGCGCCGAGGGCTTGGCCGTGCCCACGTCCATGCCGCGGTAGACCAGGGCCGAGTCCACGCTGATGATTTCCACGGGCAGCACGCTGGCGATGGCCAGCGCCGCGTCAGTCTTGCCGCTGGCCGTGGGGCCGGCAATCGCCAGGCAGGACGGAAACTCAGTGTTCGGGCTTGCCATGCTTTTGCACCACAGTCCAGGCGGCCAGCGTAATCACCACACTCCAGAACCACACCCCGTACATCAGCGGCCGTGCCGTGCCGTCCATGATCTTGCCCAGCAGGCTGCCCATCAGGAAGGACACAAGCGCCATGCCGAAGCCGTTGAGCGCCGAGGCAGCACCCGCCGCATCGGGAAAGGGGCCGATGGCACCACTCTGGCTGCAGGGCTGGTGTACGCCGTGCGCGAGCATGAAAAGGTAGAACGGGCCCATGATGGCCCAGCCGTTGTGCCAGCCCAGCAGTCCGAAGACGCCCATGAGCGTGCCGCCGGCAAGCGTGAGGTGACCCGCCAGGGCCACGGCACCCTGCAGGCCGTAACGCGGCAGCAGCCAGCGGCAGAGTACCGTCCCCAGCAGATAGGTGACGGACACCGAGGACATGACCAGCCCGTAAGCCCAGCGCTGAACCCCCAGCAGCTCGATGAAGACAAATGGCGAAGTGGCCAGCACCGTGAACAAGCCACCGTAAGACCCGGCCGACAGGGCCGACCACGCCCAGAAGGTCCGGTGAGACAGGATGCGACGCCACGTGGCCAGCACCGTGGCTGGCTCCATGGCCTGCGGGTTCTTGCGGTGTACGGTTTCCTCGAACTGCCAGACGAGCAGGGCCAGCGTGGCCGCGCCAAAGACGGCCAGCGTGAGCAGCGCCACACGCCAGTTGGCCACGTCGGTGAGCAGGCCGCCCAGCGGCCCGCTGAGGCCCGCGATCACGCCCAGGCCCGTGAGCCCCTTGGACATGACGCGTGCGCCCTCCAGCGGGCGATACAGGTCGCGCACGAGGGCCCGCGCGCACATCACGCCCGCGCCCATGGCGGCCCCCTGCAGCGTGCGTGCGGCGATCAGCCATTCCATGCTCGGCGCCAGCGCACTGGCCACTGAAGCCAGCACATAGACCGCCAGGCCCCAGAGCAGCACAGGCCGCCGTCCCCAGCGGTCCGACATGGGGCCACAGGCCAGCTGCGCGAGGCCAAACGCCAGCAGTAGTGCGGTGAGCGTAAGCTGGGCCTGCGGCAGTGAGGCCATAAAACCCGAAGTGATGGCCGGCAGCGCCGGCAGGTAGAGATCGGTGGTGATGGGCTGCAGTCCCAGCAGCAGGGATAGAAAGAGCACGGTCAGGGCCGGCGACATACGGGCCGCGGCCCTTGCAGGGGAAGACGCAGACATGGGCGACGAGGGTAGCAGAGCGACAGCAAACGAACTCAGCGCCCGCGCAAAAACAGCGCGTCCAGGTCCTTGAGCGTGACCTGTCGCCAGGTCGGCCGGCCGTGGTTGCATTGGTCGGAGCGCTCAGTGCGCTCCATGTCGCGCAGCAGCGCGTTCATCTCTTCAAGCGTGAGTTTGCGGTTGGCGCGCACCGCACCGTGGCACGCCATGGTGCCCAGCAGTTCGTTGCGGGCGCGTTCGATTACCGTGCTGCCCTCGTGCTGGGCCAGCTCGGCCAGCACACTGCGCGCCAGCTCCACGGCATCGCCTTGCGCGAGCGTGGCCGGCACGGCGCGCACGGCCAGGGTCTTGGGCGAGAGGGGGCTGATCTCCAGGCCCAGCGTGGCCAGGGTCCCGCTGTGGGCTTCGGTCGTAGCCACCTCCTGCGGCGTGGCAGCGAAGGGGGCGGGAATCAGCAGCGGCTGGCTGGTGATGCGGCTTACATCGAGCTGCTGCTTGAGCCGCTCGTAGACGATGCGTTCGTGCGCTGCGTGCATGTCCACCACCACCAGGCCCTGGGCGTTTTCGGCCAGGATGTAGACGCCATGCAGCTGGGCCAACGCTCGGCCGAGAGGCCACGCGTTCTGCGAGCCTGAGCGGCCTAGGGACCACGCCTCTGGCTCTTGGTTTGCCGGTGCGGCCGGGGGTGCCGGTTCACGAACAGTCCAGGGGGCGGTCGGTGTGGATGCAGAGGCCGGCGGCCACAGGGCTGCCAGGTCGCGCACCTTATGGCCGAACGCAGGTGTGTCGTTAGCTCCGAAATGAATAGCAGGTTGCGCCCAACCTGCAAACGCCGGGCGTTCGATGGGTCGGGCGATCTCGGCCAAGCTGGCAGCCACCGGCTGGGCCAGGCCCTCGGCCACGGCCTGTACGCGCGGGGCCGCCAGTGCGCGCTCAACCGCGTGGCGTACGGTCTGGTGCATCTCGCGGCTGTCGCGAAAGCGCACCTCTATCTTGGTGGGGTGCACGTTCACATCGACGCGCGCGGGGTCGATCTCGATGTAAAGCGCATACACGGGCTGCCGGTGACCGTGGAGCACGTCCTCGTAGGCGCTGCGCGCCGCGTGCGTGAGCACCTTGTCGCGCACGTAGCGGCCGTTCACGTAGCAGAACTGGTGGTCAGCGCGGCTGCGCGCCGCGTCCGGAATGCCGGCACGGCCCCAGACGCGCACGCCCTGCATGGCGCCGGGCGTGGCGACGGTCTGGAAATCCACGGCCACGGATTGGGCAAGAAAGTCCTCGCCCAGCACGTCGGCCAGGCGCTGCTGCAGGGCTTGCGATCCGCTGCACGCGCGCCACTGCTCCACGAGCTTGCCTTCGTGCCAGATGGCAAAGCCCACATCGGGCCGCGCGAGCGCGTGGCGGCGCACGGATTCGATGCAGTGCGCCAACTCGGTGGCGTCGGTCTTGAGGAATTTGCGACGCGCCGGCGTACTGAAGAAGAGCTCTTTCACTTCCACCGTCGTGCCCGTGCTGCGCGCCACGGGCTTGATTTCGCCCGTGCGGCCGTCAAGCAGGAAAGCGGTGGACTGCTCGGGCGTGCGAGAGAGCACCGCCGTGTCGGCGATGGAATTGATCGCCGCCAGCGCCTCCCCCCGAAAACCCATGGTGTCCACAGACTCCAGCTCCTGCAGGCTGGCGATCTTGCTTGTGGCGTGGCGCTTGAGGGCCACGGGCAGTTCGTCGCTCGGGATGCCGATGCCGTTGTCTTCCACGGCGATCAGGCGCACGCCGCCTGCAATCAGGCGTACGGTGACCTGCGTGGCCCCGGCGTCCAGCGCGTTGTCCACCAGCTCGCGTACCACCGAGGCCGGCCGCTCCACCACCTCGCCGGCGGCGATCTGGCTGACCAGCTCGTCGGGCAGTTCGCGGATGCGACGGCGCGGGGCGGGGGATAGGGCGGCGTTCACCGGGTCATTGTAGGCCTCGTGTCCCGAGCGGCGAGGCGGCCGGGGATAATCCATCCCCATGGAAATCATCACCTTTCTGATCGACTTCATCCTGAATGTGGATGAGCACCTCGAAGCGTTTGTGCAGAACTACGGCATGTGGGTTTATGCGCTGCTGTTCCTCATCGTCTTCGTCGAGACCGGGGTGGTGGTCATGCCCTTTTTGCCGGGCGACTCGCTGCTCTTCGTGGTAGGCGCCATGACCGGCGCGGGCCTGATGAGCTATCCCGTGGCGGTAGCCGTGCTCCTGGCTGCGGCCATCCTCGGTGACCAGTGCAACTACACCATCGGGCGCTACTTCGGCCCCAAGGTGTTCCAGTGGGAAGACTCCCGCTTCTTCAACAAGCGCGCCTTCGAGCGGGCCCACAACTTCTACGAGACCTACGGCGGCATCACCATCATCATTGCGCGCTTCATGCCCTTCCTGCGCACCTTCGTGCCCTTTGTGGCCGGCGTGGCCGAGATGAGCCGCGTGAAGTTCACGCTCTACAACATCGTGGGCGCCTTCATCTGGGTGCTGGGCATCTGCACCGCCGGTTACTTCCTGGGCAGCCTGCCCTGGGTCAAGGCCAACCTGGACAAGATCATCTGGGGCCTGATCCTCGTGCCCGGCCTCATCGTGATCTTCGGCGCCTGGAAAGCGCGGCGTGCGGCGCTGCGTAGCGCTGCGGTGGAGTAGCCGCTAACGATCGGCCGCTGACGGGTGGATGAATCACCAGCTTGCCGCCGCTGACCGGCTGGGCGCATCATTGGGGCGCACCCGTGCCGGACTTTGCACCGGCGTCTTCGGGCGCAGGAAGGCCTGACATGCCCCGCAAGAAAGTTGCCGAAGATCCCCTGCCTCTGAGCCGGGCCACCGCCAGCATGAAGGCCGTGCCCGAGGCCGGCGAGGTACTGGTGGGCCAGGTGATCCGTCGCCCGGGTGGTTACTACTGGAGCCTGGCCGACGAAGGGCGCGAGTTCGGCCCCTACGACAGCTTCGACGAAGCCCAGGCCGACATGGAAGCCGCCGCCGACCTGGAGTCGCCCGAGCCCGGCGAGAGCCTGCAGGAAGCCGAGAGCGAGCTGGGCATCGCCGACTGGATCGATCCGCAGACCGGTGAGCCCGCCGAGGGCCTGTCGCCCCCGCATCTCGATTCGGACTGAAGGCGTGGACACTACCGAGCCGCTGCACCTTGGGCGGGCTCGGTGTCTGGGTCTGTCTGTCACCCCGCGGAGGGCTCCATGAACCTGCTCACCAAGATGGCCCTGGGCCTGCTGGGCCAGCTGCACGGCCAGCCACCCAGCGGTGCACCGCTGGCCGAGCAGATCTTGCCCGCGCCGCACACCACGGGCGGCCTGCCGCTCATGCAGGCGCTGCAGCAGCGCCAGTCGCAACGCGATTTCAAGACCGACGCGCTGGCTCCGCAGGAGTTGTCGGATCTGCTGTGGGCCGCAGCCGGCATTAACCGTACCGAGCACGGCGGCCGCACCGCGCCCTCGGCGCTCAACGCGCAGGAGGTGGACCTGTACGTGGCCCTGCCCCATGGCCTGTACCGCTATGAGCCGCAGCGCCACGTGCTGCTGCTCATCAAGGCCGAGGACGTGCGCCGCGTCACGGGCTACCAGGACTTCGTGGACAGCGCGCCGCTGGACCTGATCTACGTGGCCGATCACAGTCGCATGAAGCTTGTGCCGGCCGCCCAGCGCGAGTCCTACGCCTCGGTGGCTGCGGGCGCCATGGCGCAAAACGTCTATCTCTGGTGCGCCTCGGCCGGGCTGGCCACCGTGGTGCGCGCCTGGTTCGAGCGCCATGCGCTCACGCAGGCCATGGGGCTGACGCCGGACCAGCAGATCCTGCTGACGCAGACGGTGGGGTGGGTGAAAGGCTGAGGCGTGCCTGTCTGAGCGTCGGCATCAGGCTGATTTCCGTCACCTGGTTTCCGCGAGTCAGTTACTGCTGAGGCCGATATCGGACATTGCTCAGCTCTGCGGTTGGAAGTCTGCGGTACCGCTCCAGGCGGACGACTCAAGAAGCGAAACCCCATCAAGTCATCCGATGTCGGCTCTTTCCCTTCGGGATCTGGAGCTTCCCACCCGTCGAAGTCAGTCGCCAGAAAAGAAAACAGACGTTCTACCGCCACGCTCGCTAGCGGCAACGGAACGCAACGAAATTGCGATCGCTTACAGCGCCATGCCAAGCACCACTCTGTGGCCGCTAAAGTTCATTTCTCGCCTTGAAGAAGGCAACTGCCAAATCTTCAACTAGCTTTGATATTGACTCTCGGACTGAGTCCGGCACGTTTCGTTTCGAACCGTAGCCCAGAATCGAAGACTCATATTGCCTAGTGTTGGTCAAATTGCCGGCGTTAATTGCGATGTGGTAAGCAATAGGGTAATCGTCACCGACTGTCCACACTTTCACATGAATGTTTCCAATCTTCTTCCCTTTATCGTTGTCTTCAATTGACTCCCATAAATCCTTCGGCTCTTTGAAGCCAATGCCAGCAAAGCTATTCTTGAACCTTAACCGGAGGAAGTCGGTGAGATCTTCTTTCTTTAAGCCAATTTTTTCCGCAGAGCCCTGGACAGAGACACTGATCAGCCCAAAGCTATCCATGGTCTTGAATCCACTGTAGAAGATGCTTTCAAAATTCGGCTTCTTCTCATCGGCAAACGTACTTGATCCCGCTGAAAGGGCGATTGCGAAAACGAGAAGAGCAGAGAGTCGTAACATGGTATCCACCGTTTACGTGATGGCTGATGCATGAGTAAACGGACGCCGAGGGCGATCCGCGATTGATTGTCCAAACAGCCTGATTCTAGGAAGGCTAGTCACTTGGCACAACCGATTTTTCAGGATTCCGTCGTGGCAGACGCCAATCGCTGCACGGCTTCTTTCCGGTGTTAATTGTCGGGTCAAGCTTGATCTGAGTCAGTCGCGGTAGTTGGCCTGAGCGACGGCGCCGACCGTCACCGGTCACTCGATGGTCCGCGTCTCGTACGACCGCTTTACCTTCGTGACCGGCTGCGTCGAATCCGTAATAGCGGTCTGGAATGGATGACCGGTTTGGCGCGAGGTGAACTGGCGCTCTATCCCCTTAAGAGACATTCATCCTCTCGGTGCTCTAGTGGCAGGTTCTGTGCGGAGCAGTCGCAATGAGTAGTAGCCGGCTAAATGCTTCTCGGCCAATGCGGGCGCTGGGACGCTATCAGTCCGACATCAGCAACATGGCGGTACCATGGGTGGGTTATTAAGGCGGGAAAACGAGGTCAGGGTTTGCTGCGTCCAAAAAAGAAAATTGGAAGGAACGATCTGTGCCCGTGTGGCAGCGGCAAAAAATTCAAGCGCTGCCACGGGGCGCCATCCAATGCTCTCCCGCTGCGACGTGATCCGAAGGAATATGAGGAAACCGTGCGTCTTCACCTGCAGCGCGCAAAGGCGGCAGACAAGCAGCGGGAGCAACAGCAAGGCCTCGGGCGAGCCATCATATCAATGGAACTTAATGGCACCCGTTTCGTGGCCGTTGGCAATCGGATGATGTGGTCAAACAAATGGAAGACTGTCCCGGATTTCCTCGGAGATTACATCCGCTCCACGTTGACTCCCGAATGGGGAAACGCTGAACTGGCTAAGCCATTCGAGCAACGCCATCCGATTCTTGTTTGGTATGACTACGTTTGCCGACTGCAAAAGGAAACCATCAAAGCCCCGGGTGAGGTGGCAGCCGCTCCATTGACGGGCGCGGCCGAGGCATGGTTCCAGCTCGCGTACGACCTTTACTCCTTAGAACACAACGTCGAATTGCAACAGAAATTGCTGCGACGCCTTAAGGATCCGGAAATGTTCTTGGGTGCTCGTTACGAGACCTTCGTCGCCGGGGCTATGATTCGCGCCGGATTCGACATCAAGTTCGAGGACGAGGACGATCGCAGATCGACCCACGTTGAATTCACGGCGACCTGCAAGAAATCCGGCAGGAAGTATTCCGTGGAAGCCAAGCAGAGGAATGTAACCGGTGATAACGAACGCTTTCGTCTCGGCAAGTTGCTACAAAAGGCCCTACGGAAGACCGCAAATCATCCGAGGATCGTTTTCATTGGGATCGGCTACCTCGATGCTCAGGATGCCGGGGATGGCGTAATGCCCGCGAGATTCTCAAAAGCGTTGGGCGACTTGCGGGGTTTCGAGGGCCGCCATCTTAACGGTCAGCCAATGCCACCGGCTTATCTGTTCGTCACCAATCGGCCACATGATCTCGACCTCGAAGGCAAGCACATTCGAACGACGATTCTTGCGGAGGGGTTCCGCATTCCGGGGTTTAAGCTCGACGCCGCTTTCCCGAGCCTGAGGGAAGCACACCATGCCCGAAAGGAGCACGAGGACATGCACCAGTTGCTGGAGTCCATGCGCGTCCATTCTGAAATTCCGACAACTTTCGACGGCACGCCGCCTGAACTGGCTTTCACCGGTAAAGCCCAGCGGCTCATAATCGGGGAAACCTATCTTGTTCCCGACTCCAAGGGCGTCGACAGGCCGGGGAAGTTGACATCGGCAACGGTCAACGAGGCAGAATCCAAGGCATATGTTGCCCATCATCTGGACACCGGTGAGTCAGTGATCGGGACCGTTCCGCTATCGTCGGAGGAATTGGCTGCCTACAGACGGCATCCGGATACCTTTTTCGGCGTAGAGATGAAGGCGCCTCGTAAGACCGAGACGCCGCTTGAGCTGTTCGACTTCATCATGGACGGCTATCGGGACACCCCGAGGGAACGCCTGCTCGAATTCATGGCGGACCATCCTGACATCGATGAGTTGAAAATGATGTCCAAAGAGGATCTGACAGAGATTTACGCGGAGCGCTGTGCTTGGTCCATCATGCGACAGTCCGAGAAGAATTCCTCCAAGTAAAAGGAAGCATAAGTTCTTCTGTCCTCAGTTAAGTGAAGTTACTACGCACAGATCCAACGTCGCCAGTCGCAATAGGGTCGAAATTGCCAAGTCACGATCACAAACAGCGGACGTGCAAGGTACCGCCAGGTCATAGGATGTTGTCAGCATCAGCTGCTCCACTGAAACCGGTCAATGGGGCGGTGAATATGGCGGCATCCGGATGACCGCTATTTGGCTGTGATCGCGCCGTCACGGAGCGGCTACGATCAGCGGCAACCGCTGCATAGCAGCCCCTCTGTCAGATGCCAGTAACAAAGACGATCAGCCAAGGCTGGACAGACCCAGACTTCAGAGTCGCATCCACTCCAGCACCCCCAGCGGCGAATGCGTCAGCGCCACCGACACCATGAAACCAAAGCACAGCAGCGCAGCGGCGTAGCACAGGGCCCGGACATGCTTCCATTTGCGCTGCTGCAGGTACCTGAAGGTGATCAGGCCCAGCCCGATATAGACCAACAGCAGCGCCAGCTTGACCTGCAGCCAGGGCGTGACCAGCGGGTTGAGCCGCAGCTCCCACAGCAGGCGCAGCGCCGCGGCCAGCAGGCCGGTGTCGATGATGATGCTCAGGCGTTGCGCCACCCAGTGGCGCGGCCAGCGCTGGCCGGCCAGCAGGGCGGCGCCGCGCAGGGCGAAGAAGGCGCCGCTGCTGAAGGCCAGGCCCATGTGCAGATGGCGCAGGGTGGGGTAGTGAACGATCCAGTCCATGGTGGGTGTGTGGGGCCAGGGTTTCGACAGGCTCAGCCCGCACGACGTGCGGTTTGATTTGGTACCGGCAGGCTCAGAGGCTGCGGCTGCGTGCCAAGGGCGGGTTCTTGGCGAAGTAGCCTTCGATGCCTCGCATCAGCGCGTCGGCCAGCTGCTCCTGGTAGGTCTCGCTGTTGAGCTTGGTCTCTTCCTCGGGGTTGCTGATGAAGGCGGCTTCCACCAGCACGCTGGGGATGTCGGGCGCCTTGAGCACGGCAAAACCCGCCTGTTCCACGCGCGGCTTGTGCAGCTTGCCCACGCGGCCGATCTCCTGCAGCATGGTGCCGCCGAGCTTGAGGCTGTCGCGGATCTGGGCCGTGGTGCTCATGTCCAGCAGGGCGCGCTGCACCTGGGCTTCTTCAGATTTGACGTTGATGCCGCCGATCAGGTCGGCCTTGTTCTCCTTGGCCGCCATCCAGCGCGCGGAGCTGCTCGACGCGCCGCCGTGGCTCAGTGCAAATATGCTGGCGCCTTGCGGGCGCGGGGTGTAGAAGGCGTCGGCGTGGATGCTCACAAAGAGGTCAGCCTGCACCTGGCGCGCCTTCTGCACGCGCACATGCAGCGGCACAAAGTAGTCGCCGTCGCGCGTGAGGAAGGCGCGCAGGGTATGGCCGTTGACGCTGGCCGCGTTGATGCGGTCGCGCAGGCGGCGCGCGATGCGCAGCACCACGTCTTTCTCGCGGGTGCCATTGCGGCCGATGGCCCCCGGGTCTTCGCCGCCGTGCCCGGGATCGATCGCGACGATGATGAGCCGATCGGTCTTGCCGCCGCGTATAGGCGGTGCTGCGGTGAGCGGCGACTTGTCCACCTGGCGGGCGATCAGCTCGCCGAGCGGGTCATGCCCGGGTTGCGCGGGCGCTGTGGATGATGGCGTCAGCGGTGTTTGCGGACCGAGTCTCTGGGCGATGAGCTGGGCCAGCGGATCGGGCGGCGTCACGGGGTAGAGGTCAAACACCAGACGGTGCTGATAGGGCTCGATGGGCCTGAGCGTGAAGACCTGGGGCTTGATGGCCTGCTTGAGGTCGATCACCAAGCGCACCACGCCCGGCGCGTACTGGCCCACGCGAACGCCCGCGATATTGGGATCGTCGGGCAGCACTTTGGCCACCAACTCGCGCAGGGCGGGGTTGAGCTCGATGCCCTCGATGTCCACCGCCAGGCGCGGGGGCTGGGCAATAAAGGTCTGCTTGGCCTTGAGCGCGGTGTCCGATTCGAGCGTGACGCGTGTGTAGTCCTCGGCCGGCCACACGCGCACCGCCACGATGGCCGCACCCCTCGCAATATGCGCGCGGTCCAGCAGCAGCACCAGAGTGCCGGCCTGCAGCAGATCGCGGCGGCTGATCATGTCGGCAGCCCTTGCAGCAGCGCGGCGCCGACGGCGGTCTGCGCCGTCAGCGTCGCGCGACGTGATTGATCGGCCTGCGCCTGCAGTTCGATCACCAGGTCAGCCTCGGGCAGCAGACCGGCCGCCTGGTCGGGCCATTCGGCCAGCTTCAGCCCGGGGCTGGCGTACAGGTCGCGAAAGCCCGCGTCTTCCCACTCGCGTGGGTCGCTGAAGCGGTAGAAGTCGAAGTGCCAGATCTGCAGGCCGGGTGCTTCGTGCGGCTCGACCACGGCGTAGGTCGGGCTTTTGATGCGGCCCTGCACGCCCAGCGCGCGCAGCAGGTGCCGCACGAGCGTCGTCTTGCCGGCGCCCAGACTGCCGCGCAGATTGATGCGGGCGTTACGCAGCGCCGGCTGCCGGGACAGCGCATCGGCCAGAGCCTGCGTGGCGGACTCGTCACGCAGGAGGCGGGTTTCTACAATGGGCGCATGGCGTTCAACAGCAGTCAATTCGTTTCCCGGGTACGGGCCTGGGCCCGTGAGCTTGGATTTTCCCAAATCGGCGTGAGCGGTGTGGATTTGTCTTCGGCTGAAAAGGGTTTGCACGACTGGTTGTCGCGTGGTTTCCACGGTGAGATGGACTATATGGCCCGCCACGGCATGAAGCGCGCCCGCCCCGCCGAGCTGGTGCCCGGCACGTTGAGTGTGATTACCGCACGCATGGATTACCTACCGCCGTCCACGCCCGAGGGATGGCAGGCCATCGAACTGGCACGGCTGCAGCGCCCGCGGGAGGGTGTGGTGTCGCTCTACGCCCGAGGGCGGGACTACCACAAGGTGCTGCGCGCGCGGCTCCAGCAGCTGGCCGAGAGCATGGCGCGGGAGCTGGGCCGCCATGGCGAGACCTTGGGCCACCGTGTCTTCACCGATTCGGCGCCAGTGCTCGAAGCCGAGCTGGCGGTACGCAGCGGCCTGGGCTGGCGCGGCAAGCACACCCTGGTGCTAGACCGAGAGGCCGGCTCCATGTTTTTCCTGGGCGAGGTTTATGTGGACCTGGCCCTGCCGCCCAGCGAGCCGGTGGGCAGGCACTGCGGCAGCTGCAGCGCCTGCATCGACGTCTGCCCGACCCAGGCCATCCTGGGGCCGCGCCTGCTGGATGCGCGGCGCTGCATTTCCTATCTAACCATCGAACACGCGGGGGCGATTGCTGTCGAACTGCGCCCGCTCATGGGCAACCACATCTACGGCTGCGACGACTGCCAGCTGGTCTGCCCGTGGAACAGGTACGCGCAGCGCGGCAAGCTGCCAGACTTTGCGCCACGCGAGACGCACAGCGGTGGCGATCTGGTCGCGCTGGCCACGTGGAGCGAGGCGGAGTTCCTGCAACGCACCGAGGGCAGTGCGATCCGCCGCATCGGCCACGAGCGATGGCAGCGCAATATTGCGGTAGCGCTGGGCAATGCCTTGCGCAGCGGCCACGACCCTGCGATAGTCGGGGCATTGCAGCAACTGCAGGAACAGGGAAGTGCCCTGGTGCGCGAGCACACGGCCTGGGCCCTGGCGCAGTGCCCCGTTTCATGAGTCACGGAAGCCCAGCATGACCCTTCAGTACACCTACGTCGCGCCCCACCTGCCCGAGAACAAGATGCGCCTTTACCCCACGCGGGTGATCAACATCATTGGCGGGCCAGGCAGCGACAAATCGCTCTTCACTTCGGCCATCATCCTGTACCTGCACCTGCACCACAAGACGGTGGAATTGATCCCGGACTACGCCAAGTCTCTGGTCTGGCGCAAGGATTTCGAGGCGCTGCGCAACCAGTACCAGATCGCCCAGCAGCAGTTCCAGATGCTGGAATTGCTCGATGGCCAGGTGCAGTACCTGGTGACCGAGGCCTCGCTGCCGCAGATCCTTTACTACAACGAGTTCTATCCCGACAACATCTGCGACGTGGTCAAGACCCGCAAGCAGATCCTCGACTGGTACAAGCAGCACAACAACATCAACGTGATGGTCGAACGCGGCAGCGAGCGCAAGTACATCCGCACCGGGCGCTTCCAGGACGAGGAACAGGCCAAGGAGGTGGATCGCGGCATGCGCGCCCTGCTGCGCCGCGAAGGGCTGGCCTACACCGCGCTCAAGCCTGAGGTTGAGGCCATCCACGACTTCATGGCGCAACAGCTCAAGTCCTGAGCTGCCGCGTGCGACTCAAGCCCGCAGCACCCCCAGCGCAAAGGGCAAGCTGACCACGCCCAGCAGGGTGGACAGCGTCACCAACCCGGCCACATAGGCCCCGTCGTAACCCATGCGTGCAGCCAGCACATAGGCACTGGAAGCCGTGGGCAGCGCTGAGAACGCCAGCAGGATGGTGGTCTGCACGGGTGTCAGGCCGAAGGCCTGCGCCAGCCCCAGCGCCGCCAGTGGCAGCAGCAGGTGCTTGATGGCCAGCACGGCCACCGCCAGCGTCTTGGCCTGTCCCAGGCTGGCGAACCGCAGGCCGGCCCCGGCGGCCATCAGGCCCAGGGCCAGCGAGGCGGCCCCGATACGGCTGATGGTGGGCTCTGCCCAATCTGGCACCTTGAAGCCCAGCACGTTGGCCAGCAGGCCTGAAGCGGTGGCGATGATGAGCGGGTTGCGCACCAGCTCGCGCAGCACGCTGCGCTGTGCGTGGCGTGCCATGGGCCAGACGGCGCCCACGTTGAATAGGGGCACGCAAAAGCCGATCAGCACCGCGAACAGCAGCAGGCCTTGCGGGCCGGCCAGGCGCTCGGCCAGTGCCAGGCCAATGAAGGAGTTGAAGCGGAAGGCCACTTGCGCGCCTGCAGCGTGCAGCCGCCGGTCGATGCGCCGCCCAATCCAGGGCAGGTGTGGCAGGGAGTAGGACAGGGCGATCGCGCCCAGGCCCAGGGCCAGGCCCGCACCGATGAGGCCGGAGGCGGCCCCCAGGTCCAGCGGGCTGCGCACGATGCTGTGCAACAGCAGGACCGGGAAAAGGAAGTAGTAGACCAGCACCTCCACCTGATCCCAGACGGGGCGGTTGAGGGCGGTGTACCGGCAGACCAGGTAGCCGCAGAGGATGAGCGAGAAATCGGGGAAGAGCAGCTGCGCGTAGTTCACGGGCGGAGAATACCACCGCGCTGTAGGGCTCGTGTCAGCGTATGCGACGGCTGGCGCGTTGGAGTAGCATGCAGCGCTTTTTTCTGTCTGTGCTTTTGCTCACACTGGCTGGCTTCCCAGCCTGCGGGTCCACACTGGAGGGCCAGCGTTTCGAAGAGCGTGCCAGCCTGGCCAGCCACGAACTGCAGCTCAATGGCTTGGGCGTGCGCGCCGCCTATATCTTCAAGGCCTTTGTCGCGGCCCTGTACTTGCCGCAGCGCAGCGCCGATCCGCAGGACATCCTGGGCCAGGACATGCCGCGGCGACTGCAGCTGCGCATGCTGATGACTGTTGACTCGAATGAGATCAGGAAAGCCCTGGTTCGGGGCATGCGCAAGAACGTGGAGCCGCAGGCTTGGGCCGGGCTGCAAGAGCGGGTGAATCAGTTCGCCCACGCCATCGACACCATCGGCACCGCGCGCGAGGGTGACACCATCAACCTCGACTATCTGCCCGGGCGTGGTCTGTTGCTCGAGGTGAATGACCTTCCGCGCGGCCCGGTCATTGCCGGAGCTGACTTCTACCGCGCGCTGCTGGAAATCTTCGTCGGCCCCAACCCCGTGGATACCCGACTCAAGAAGGGCTTGCTGGGACATTAAAATGCCCGCTGCGATTTACAACAGGAGACCCCGACCATGCAGCGACGCGTCCTTTTCGCGCTGAGCCTGCTGGCTGCCGCCAGCACCGCCTTTGCGCAAGCCTATCCCAACAGGCCCATCAAGCTCCAGGTGCCCTTTGCCCCGGGCGGCACAACCGACATCATTGCCCGCGTGGTCGCCGAGCCGTTGGGCAAGGTGCTGGGCCAGCCGGTGGTGGTGGAGAACAAGGCCGGCGGCGGCGGCGTAGTGGGCGCAAATGAAACCGCCAAGTCCACCCCCGACGGTTACACGCTGGGCATGGCCACGGTGTCCACGACGGCCTCCAACCCGGCCATCAACCCGAAGATCCCCTACAACGTCCAGACCGACTTCACGCCCATCATCAACATCGCGGCCACGCCCAACGTGATCGCCGTGCACCCGAGCTTCCCGGCCAAGGACCACAAGGGCTTTCTCGCCGAGCTGAAGAAGTCGCCTGGCAAGTATTCCTACGCCACCTCGGGCACGGGCGGCATCGGTCACATGCAAACCGAGCTCTACAAGAACCAGACGGGCACCTTCATCACCCACATCCCCTACCGTGGTGCCGGTCCGGCCCTCAACGACACGGTCGCGGGCCAGGTGCCCATCATTTTTGACAACCTGCCCTCGGCGCTGCCCTTCATCCAGAGCGCTCGGTTGGTGCCTATTGTGGTAGCGGCACCCCAGCGGCTCACCGTGCTGCCCAATGTGCCCACCTTCAAGGAAGTGGGGTTGGAGCCGGTGAACCGCATGGCCTATTACGGCATTGTCGGACCCAAGGGCCTGCCCAAGGAAGTGGTGGACAAGGTCAATGCCGGCATCCGCCAGGTGCTGCAGGACCCGGCTGTGCGCAAGCGCATCGAGGACACCGGCTCTCTGGTGCTGGGCAACACCCCGGCCGAGTTCGCCGCCCAGATGAAGGCCGAGTTTGAGGTCTACAAGAAAGTGGTGGACACCGCCGGCCTCAAGCTTGACTGACGCAAGTGCCTCGGCGGCCCTCGACGATGCGTCGATTGACGCCTTCGTCGATGCGCTGTGGCTGGAGGAAGGCCTGTCGCGCAACACGCTGACGGCCTACCGCCGCGATCTCGCCCTTTACGCCCGCTGGCTGCAAGGCCGCGGGCGTTGCCTTTTGCAGACGGCCGAAGCCGATCTGCATGCCTACTTTGCCGCCCGCCACGCGCAAACCCGCGCCACCACGGCCAACCGCCGGCTCACCGTCTTCAAGCGCTACTTCCGCTGGGCCCTGCGCGAGCGTCGCATCGACGCCGATCCCACGCTGCGCCTGCAGGCCGCGAAGCAGCCCCTGCGCGTGCCCAAGACGTTGAGCGAGACCCAGGTCGAGGCCCTGCTGGGCGCGCCCGATGTCGCCACCCCGCTGGGCCTGCGCGACCGCACCATGTTGGAGCTGATGTACGCCAGCGGCCTGCGCGTGAGCGAGCTGGTGGGCCTCAAGACCTTCAACGTTGGCCTGTCGGAGCATGCGCTGCGCGTCTTCGGCAAGGGGAGCAAGGAGCGGCTCGTGCCTTTTGGTGAGGTAGCCGCGCTGTGGCTGCAGCGCTACCTGCAGGAGAGCCGCTCCACGCTGCTGGCGGGCCGGCAGACCGATGACCTGTTTGTCACGCTGCGCGGCACGCGCGCGGGCCAGGCCATGACGCGCGTGATGTTCTGGCAGCTGGTGAAGAAATACGCGGTCCTTGCCGGCATCACCGCGCCGCTGTCGCCCCACACTCTGCGCCACGCCTTCGCTACGCACCTGCTCAACCATGGCGCGGACCTGCGCGCGGTGCAGATGCTGCTGGGCCATGCTGATATCTCGACCACCACCATCTACACGCACGTGGCACGTGAGCGACTCAAGACCCTGCACGCGCAGCACCACCCGCGAGGATAAGAATCTAGGATTTCGCCATGATCACCGTCCACCACCTCGAAACCTCGCGCTCGCAGCGCATTCTCTGGCTGCTCGAAGAGTTGGGCCTGCCCTACGAGCTCAAGGTCTACCGGCGCGATCCGCATACGCGTCTGGCTCCGTCCGAGCTCAAGCGGGTGCACCCGCTGGGCAAGTCGCCCGTGATCACCCAAGGCGAGGAGGTCATTGCCGAATCCGGCGCCATCCTCGAATACCTGGCTGAGCGCTACGGCGCCCAGGCCCCCGCAGAGCTCGCGCAGCTGGTGCCAGCGCCGGGTACGCCGGCGCATCGCCAGTGCCGCTTCTGGATGCACTACGCCGAGGGCTCGCTGATGAACTGGCTGGTGATGAAGCTGGTCTTCATGACGCTGCCACGCCAGCCCATGCCTTTCTTTGTACGGCCTATTGCGCGCAAGCTCTGCGGCGCCGTCATCGAGCGGTTGATCGAGCCCAACGTTTCGAGCGCGCTGGCCTTCATGCAACAGCATCTCGCCCGGCACACGTGGTTCTGCGGCGAGGCAATCAGCCTGGCGGATTTCCAGATGAGTTTTGCGGTAGAGGCCGCCCTCTCGCGCGGGAGTGATACCCGGCCCTACCCCCATGTGCGGGCCTGGCTGGAACGCGTCAACGCCCGGCCGGCCTACCAGCGCGCGGTGCGGGCCGGCGGCCCGGTGATCGCGCGTTTCTGAGCCTCGCCTCTTAGCTTGCGTCCATGTTCTCTGCCCAGGCCAGGGCCTGCAGATGGGCCCAGTTGACCTGATGGTTGGACAGTTGCAGCTGCGTGGCCGTGCGCGCAAAGGCTTCATCTTGCGCGGATTCGCAGGCGAGGGTGAGGTCGAGGAAGGGCGCATACATGCCCTTGCGATGCAGCAGTGCGTCGGTCACATGCGTCGACAGCGAAATCGAGGCCAGTGCCTGCTCCATGGGCAGCCCCAGCATGGTGTCGAGCAAAGAAAAGATGCCCACGACAAAGGCGTCGTCGGCGAGCTCGGGCGGCAGCAGCTCCGTCACCAGCAGCTCCATGAGTCGGCCGCGGACCACGGCCATCTTGCCCACGGCGGGCGCCGTATCGCCCATGCGCGAGGTGGTCATGAGCAGCGCCGCCCAGCGGAACAGCTTTTGCAGGCCCAGCATCATGACTGCGTGCCGGAAGGACGAAATCTCCACGTTCAAGCCGAAGCCCGCTGAGTTGATGAAGCGCAGCAGGTTGAAGGATAACGTCGGATCCCGCTTGAGGATTTCCTCGATCTCGCCCACTTCGGCCGGCTTCTTGATGAGGTTGATGAGCTGGATGATATTGGCCTGGCCCGGGCGCAGCGTCTGACCCCGCACCAGGATGGGCGTGGCGAACCAGTAACCCTGGAAGAGCTTGATGCCAACCCTGGCTGCCAGCTCGTACTGCTCCAGCGTCTCGACCTTTTCGGCGATGACCCGGGCTGTAGTGGACTTGCCCGCAAAGCGCACCAGGGCCTCCAGCTTGTCCGCAGGCACCTTCTGCAGGTCGATCTTGATGAAGCTCGCCAGCGGCAGCCAGGCCGCGTACTGGCGTGCCAGCGTCTGGTGGCCGAAGGCCAGGCGGAAGCCGCGCGCCTTGACGGCTTCCATGGCGGTGATGCGCGCCTCAATCTCGGCTGCGCTGTGGTCCGGCACCGGCGGCACCTCCAGCACCACGCGCTCGGGGTGGATCAGCTCCAGGTGCTTGCCGCTCAGGCTCTCGTGCGTGCAATTGATGTACATGAGCTTGCGCCCCATGAGGGGCTGCAGCTCTGCGTGCGAGAGCACGTTGAACAGCATCTCGGCGTCGCTGGCGGCCGAATGCTCGGCGAACTTCCTGGAGCGGTCGTAGAGCTCATACGCAATGACGTTGCGGTTCGCATCCAGGATGGCCTGCCGGGCAATTGCCGTCTGGTCGCCGGCAGCCGGCGTGGAGGAATCATCGAGGGGAGTGGCCATGGGTGTTACCGGTTTGCACGGAGATTCTAGGGGGATAATCCCGGCCTCATGGAACTGCGTGCCGCCTGTCTGCAACTGCTGGCCCAGGCCGATCCGGTGGCCAAGGCGCAGGCGGTCGCGGCGCTGGACCGCATGGGAGCGGTCGATGCCGCTCATGTGTTCGCGGAGCCGGCGGGCGTGCCCGGGCGCAGCTTGCGGCCGCCGTTATTACCCCACACGCAGATCAAGTCCGGATCGCTGGCGACTCCGCGCGGTCACGCGGCGCTGGTGCACTCCATTGTGCATATCGAGCGCAACGCCATCGATCTCGCGCTGGACATCTGCTGGCGCTTCCCCGGCCTGCCCGACGCCTTTTATCGCGACTGGCTGCGGGTGGCTTTCGAAGAGGCTTATCACTTCACGCTGCTGCGCGATCACCTGCTCACGCTGGGCTACGACTATGGCGACTTCCCGGCGCACGATGGCCTGTGGGAAATGGCGGAGCGCACCAAGGGTGACCTGTTGGCGCGCGTGGCCCTGGTGCCCCGCACCCTGGAGGCACGGGGGCTGGATGCCTCGCCGGCGGTCAAGGCCAAGCTGGTGTCGATCGGCGACTCCCGCAGCGGCGAGATCCTGGACATCATCCTGCGCGATGAAATCGGGCACGTGGCCACGGGTAACCGCTGGTACGCCTGGGCCTGCGCGCAGCGCTCGCTGGACCCAGTGGCCACCTATGGCGCGCTGACCACGAAATACCAGGCGCCCAAACTGAAGCAGCCCTTCAACCTGGAGGCGCGGCGCGCGGCCGGTTTCACGGATGCGGAGCTTCAGTTGCTGCAGTCAGACTGATCGGAACGGATCGGCACCCTCGCGCATCCGGCCTGCGTTGCTTGTGGGCGATGCGCTCTGTCCGCGCGGGCGGCGCCTCGCGTTCAGGCGGGCCAGGTCGCCCCATGCTCTGGAACCAGCGCGCGCCAGCCCAGGCCACGCTCGATGCGCTGGCGCAGCGCGTCGGCAGCGCCGATTTCGCCATGCACCACGTAGAGCTGGTCCGGAGCGGATGAAAGGGTGCGCAGCCACGCCTCGATCTGCGGCGCGTCCGCATGGGCTGAAGCCGATTGCAGCTGTACCACTTCGGCGCTCACGCTGACATCCTTGCCGTGAATGCGCACGGAGGATGCGCCGCTGGCCAAGGTGGCGCCGCGTGTGCCCGGGGCCTGGTAACCGGTGAGGATGACCATATTTCGGTGGCTGCCTGCGTAGAGGGCCAGGTGGTGCAGTACGCGCCCGCCGGTAGCCATGCCGCTGGCGGCCAAGATAACCATGGGGCCGTGGCGCTTGACCAGGGCCTTGGATTCCTCGGGCGTGTTGACCATGGTGGCGCAGTGCGTGAGATCACGCACCTGCTGGCTGTCGAGTCGGTGTTCATGGGGGAAATGCTCGAAGAGCCCGGTGGTAAGGATGGCCATGGGGCTGTCAAGGAAGACCGGCAGCCTGGCCTGAATCTCGCCGCGGTGCTTGAGCACGCTGATGGCGTGTAGGATCTCCTGCGCACGCCCTACCGCAAACACGGGCACCACGGCCACGCCGCCGCGCGCAGCCAGGCGCTGCAAGGCGGGGCCGAGTTCAGCCAGCACGTCTTCCTCCGGGTGCTGGCGATCGCCATAGGTGGATTCGACGATCACCGTGTCCGCCTGCGGGGCCGGCTCGGGCGGCTGCATCAGGAAGTCGTCGCTGCGGCCCAGGTCGCCTGAGAACAGGATGCGTCGTCCGGCAAGCTCCAGCAGCAGGCTGGCCGCGCCGAGAATGTGGCCTGCATGTGTGTACGTGGCCCGGCAGCCAGGGAAAGGCTCGAAGCTCTGGTGGAAGTGCGCGACCTTGAGCCGCTTCAGGCTATCCAGTGCGTCCTGCCGCGTGTACAGGGGCAGCGCCGGCGTGTGCTTCGAGAAGCCGTGGCGGTTGGCAAACGCGGCGTCTTCCTCTTGGATGTGACCGCTGTCTGGCAGCAGGATCCTGCAGAGTTCGCGCGTGCCGGGCGTCGCCCAGGCGTGGCCCTGGAAGCCCTCGCGGGCCAGCAGTGGCAGGTAGCCGCTGTGGTCGAGGTGGGCATGGGTCAGCGCCACGGCATCGATCTGGTCCGGTGCCACGGGCAAAGGCTTCCAGTTGCGCAGGCGCAGCTGCTTGTAGCCCTGGAACAGCCCGCAGTCCACCAGGAGCGTGTGCCTGCCGTGGCGGACCAGGTACTTGGAGCCCGTGACGGTGCTGGCCCCGCCAAGAAAGGTAATGGAGACGCTCATGGCTGCATCGTAGCGATGCCGGCAGCGCTTGTCCAAGACTCCGATCAATAAAGAAAGGCCGCGAGGGCGGGCACCGTCGCGGCCAGGATCTGAAGCGCGCAGCTCAGCTGAAGAAGCTCTTGAACTTGTCGGCCCAGTTGCTCTCACCAGGCGAGTGCTTGGCGCCGCCCTTTTTTAGCGATTCGTCGAGTTCCTTGAGCAACTTGCGCTGGTGCTCGGTGAGCTTGACCGGTGTCTCCACCGTGATGTGGCAGTACAGGTCGCCGGGATAGCTGGAGCGTACGCCCTTGATCCCCTTGCCACGCAGCCGGAACTGCTTGCCCGTCTGCGTGCCCTCGGGCAGGTCGATGGCGGCCTTGCCCTGCAGCGTGGGCACCTCAATCTCGCCGCCGAGTGAGGCGGTCACGATGCTGATGGGCACGGCGCAATGCAGGTCGTCACCGTCCCGCTCAAAGATCTCGTGCTTCTTCAGACGGATCTCAATGTACAGATCGCCCGGGGGGCCACCGTTGGTGCCGGGCTCGCCGTTGCCCGCGCTTCGGATGCGCATGCCGTCGTCGATGCCCGCAGGGATCTTGACCTCCAGCGTCTTCTGCCGCTTGATGCGGCCCTGGCCCTGGCAGGTGGTGCAGGGCTCGGGGATGATCTTGCCCGAGCCGCGGCAGTGCGGGCAGGTTTGCTGCACGCTGAAGAAACCCTGGCGCATCTGCACCGCCCCGCTGCCATGGCAGGTGCTGCAGGACTTGGCCTGCGTGCCGGGCTTGGCGCCACTGCCGTGGCAGGTGCCGCATTTGTCCCAGCTTGGGATGCGGATCTGCGCATCCTTGCCATTGGCCGCCTCTTCCAGCGTGATCTCCATCGCATAGCTCAGGTCGCTGCCACGGTAGACCTGGCGACCCCCGCGCCCGCGCTGCTGGCCGAACATGTCGCCGAAGATGTCACCGAAGGCCTCGGCGAAACCGCCCCCGAAGCCCTCGCCCGTCCCGCCCCGCATATTCGGGTCCACCCCGGAATGGCCGTACTGGTCGTACGCCGCGCGCTTTTGCGCGTCAGACAGCACCTCGTAGGCTTCCTTCGCCTCCTTGAACTTCTCCTCGGCCGTCTTGGCGCTGTCGCCTTGGTTACGATCCGGGTGGTACTTCATCGCCAGTTTGCGATAGGCCTTCTTGATCTCTTCCTCAGAGGCGTTCTTGGGCACGCCAAGGATTTCGTAAAAGTCTCTTTTGGTGGCCATGGTGCTTGTGTTCTAGAGCGGGAACGCCGCGTTGACCTTACCGCGGGGTAAGCGTCAAACGCGGCGAGTTTAGGAGGCGCGGGACGCCCGACGTTAACCCTTCTTCACTTCCTTGACTTCGGCGTCCACCACATTGTCGTCAGCCGGGCGGCTGGCCTGCTGCGCTTGCTCGGCGCCGGGGGCCGCACCGGCGGCACCGGCTGCCGCTGCGGCCGCCGCTTGCTGCTCGGCGTAGAGCTTCTCACCCAGCTTCTGGCTGGCCAGCATCAGGGCTTCGGTCTTGGCCTCGATGGCAGCCTTGTCCTCGCCCTTGATGGCTTCTTCCAGCTCCTTGGCGGCGGCCTCGATCTTTTCCTTCTCGCCGGCTTCGAGCTTGTCGCCATGCTCGGCCAGGCTCTTCCTCACGCTGTGAACGGTGGCATCGGCCTGGTTTCGGGCCTGGATGATCTCCAGGCGCTTCTTGTCCTCGGCAGCGTTGAGCTCGGCGTCCTTCACCATCCTCTGGATTTCTTCCTCGGACAGACCTGAGTTGGCCTTGATGGTGATCTTGTTCTCCTTGCCCGTGGCCTTGTCCTTGGCGCCCACGTGCAGGATGCCGTTGGCGTCAATGTCAAAGGTCACCTCGATCTGCGGCAGGCCGCGCGGTGCGGGCGCGATGCCTTCGAGGTTGAACTCCCCCAGCGACTTGTTGCCGCTGGCCATCTCGCGCTCGCCCTGGTAGACCTTGATGGTCACGGCGGGCTGGTTGTCGTCGGCCGTGGAGAAGATCTGCGCGAACTTGGTCGGGATGGTCGTGTTCTTGGCGATCATCTTCGTCATCACGCCGCCCAGGGTCTCGATGCCCAGCGACAGCGGGGTCACGTCGAGCAGCAGCACGTCCTTGCGCTCGCCGCTGAGCACCTGCCCCTGGATGGCGGCACCCACGGCCACGGCTTCATCGGGGTTCACGTCCTTGCGCGGCTCCTTGCCGAAGAACTCCTTGACCTTATCCTGCACCTTGGGCATGCGGGTCATGCCGCCGACCAGGATCACGTCATGGATATCACCGACAGAAACGCCGGCGTCCTTGATGGCGGTGCGGCAGGGGGCGATCGTGCGCTCGATCAGCTCTTCAACCAAGCTTTCCAGCTTGGCGCGGGTGAGCTTGATGTTCAGGTGCTTGGGACCCGTCGCATCGGCCGTGATGTAGGGCAGGTTGACGTCGGTCGAGGCCGAGCTGGAGAGCTCGATCTTGGCCTTCTCGGCGGCTTCCTTTAGGCGCTGCAGGGCGAGCACGTCCTTGGTCAGGTCAACACCCTGCTCCTTCTTGAACTCGCCGATGATGTAGTCGATGATGCGCTGGTCGAAGTCCTCGCCGCCCAGGAAGGTATCGCCGTTGGTGGACAGCACCTCGAACTGCATCTCGCCGTCGACGTCGGCGATCTCGATGATGGAGATGTCGAAGGTGCCGCCGCCCAGGTCGTACACGGCGATCTTGCGGTCACCCTTGCCACCCTTGTCCAGGCCGAAGGCCAGGGCTGCGGCCGTGGGTTCGTTAATGATGCGTTTGACGTCCAGGCCGGCGATGCGGCCGGCGTCCTTGGTGGCCTGGCGCTGCGCGTCGTTGAAGTAGGCCGGCACGGTGATGACGGCTTCAGTCACGGTCTCGCCCAGGTAGTCCTCGGCGGTTTTCTTCATCTTGCGCAGGATGTCGGCGCTGACCTGCTGGGCCGAGATCTTCTTGCCGCGCACTTCCACCCAGGCGTCGCCGTTGTCGGCGGCCACGATGCTGTAGGGCATCAGGTCGATGTCCTTTTGCACTTCCTTTTCGGTGAACTTGCGGCCAATCAGGCGCTTGATGGCATACAGGGTGTTCTTAGGGTTGGTAACTGCCTGGCGCTTGGCCGAGGCGCCGACCAGCACTTCGCCGTCCTCCTGGTAGGCCACGATGGACGGCGTGGTGCGCGCGCCCTCCGCGTTCTCGATCACCTTGGTGGTGTTGCCCTCCATGATGGAGACGCAGCTGTTGGTGGTACCAAGGTCGATGCCAATGATTTTGCCCATGTTTTTACTCCTGAGATGCTTCGAAATTCGGATGTGCCGTAGGTGTGGATAACCCGCCGGCTTTCAAGGCCCTTACTTGGGCGCAGCGACGGTCACCAGGGCCGGGCGCAGCACGCGCTCGGCGATGGTGTAACCCTTCTGCAGCACGCTGACGACCGTGTTGGCTTCCTGCTCCGAAGGCACCATGCTGATGGCCTGGTGCTGGTGCGGGTCAAAGCGGGTGCCGGCCGGCGGGTTGATGGCGATGACCTTGTTGCGTTCCAGGGCAGCCGTGAGCTGCCGCAGTGTGGCGGTGGCACCCTCGCGGATCTGCTCGGGCGTGGCGTCCTTGATGGTCAGGCCCGCTTCCAGGCTGTCGCACACCGGCAGCAGGCTTTCGGCGAAGGCTTCGACGGCGAACTTGCGGGCCTTGGAGATTTCTTCTTCCGCGCGGCGGCGGGCGTTTTCGGCCTCGGCCTTGGCGCGCAGGAACTGGTCGGCCAGTTCGGCGCTCTTGGCCTGGAGAGCGGCCAGTTCGGCCTGGGCCTGGGCGAGTGGGTCGTCAGCGGCTCCTTCAGGGATGCCGGCCACCGGCTCAGGCGTGTTTTGGACTTGCGGATCAGACATGTTTGGGGTCGAAAACGAGATACAGCGGGCAAGATGGGGGCAGCGGCTGCCCTTTCAAGGGGCAGAGGCCAAAGCCGGTCCGCCGGTCGGCCGGCGCGGTGGTCAGCCGGCGACCGCCAGCAACTCGACTTCGAACTTCAGGGTGGCGTTGGGGGGAATCACGCCGCCTGCGCCGCGGGCGCCATAGCCCAGGCCCGGGGGAATGACGAGCACGCGGGTGCCGCCAATCTTCATGCCGGCCACGCCCTCGTCCCAGCCGCGGATCACCATGCCGGCGCCCAGAGAAAACTCAAAGGGGTCGTTGCGGTCCTTGCTGGAATCGAACTTGGCGCCTTGCACGCCGTTGTTGTAAAGCCAGCCGGTGTAGTGCACGGTCACGTCCTGGCCGCTTCTGGCTTCGGCGCCGGTGCCCGGCACAGTGTCTTCGTATTGCAGGCCGTAGGGGGTGGAGGTCATGGCCATGGTGCGATCCTTGTAGCGGTTGGGGGAGCAGCCGGCGTCAGCGGCCGCTCGGGCCCCCATGCCAGTTGGAAAAGCGCGGATTATGCCAGCCGGGTCACCCGCGCGATCAGCGGGCCTTGCGCGCCTGGCTGGACGCCCATTTGCTGGCAAACGTGGGCAGTTCGCCAAGGCGGCGCGTGAGGTCGGCGCCGGTGCTGCTGAGCAGATAGCCCTCGCTGCCGTGGTTGAGCAGGCCGGCCTGCCGCAATTCCTTGATGCGTGTGTTCAGGGTGTTGGGGGTGATGCCGCCCACGCTGTCTTGCAGCAGGCGAAAGGTCTGGGCGCGGCCGTCGCGCAGCGCCCAGAGTACGCGCATCGCGTAGCGCGACTCCAGCAAAGCCATCAACTGACCGGTCGCGGCGCTATCCTTGTAGCTCATTCCCCAGGCCCTCCTTGATACGCAGGTACGCTGTCCCTGCGCTTGCTCCTTATACGCCGGCTGGCAGGCCAGGCGACGCGGACTATAACGCAGATTTCCGACTGCTACAAGATTAGTAGCGACTCGTGTCAAATGGCGTTGTACCGGGTCGGGCGGCATGACCGGATTCGTGAAAAACTGCTTCAAACGTAGATCTTCTTGAGCAGCTTGATGAGCGTTTGACGCTCGGCCGGGCTGAGGCGGGCCGTGGCCGCCTCTTCGAGCGCGGCGGCCGTCGCCTCGGCCTGCCGTGTCAGCTTGCGGCCCTCGGACGTCAGGTGCAGTCCCATGGCGCGGCCATCGCTGGGGTGGGGACGGCGGGTGATCAGGCTGCGCTTCTCCAACTGATTGATCATGCCGACCAGGTTGGGCGGCTGGATATCGAGCGCGGCGCACAACTGGCGCGAGGTGATGCCCGGGTTGTGGCAGATCAGCGACAGGACCGAGAAGTCGACCGGCCTAAGTCCGTACACCGCCATATTGCGCAGGAAGGCGTCGATGATGACGAGGCTCGCGCGGCGCGCGTTGTAGCCGACCAGGCTCTCCAGGTAGCGGGTGTCTATGGTATCGATGACCGGGGCGGGAGCGGCTTTGCGTCGGACCCTGGGCGAAGAACTGCTCATCACGACCTCTTCTGGCTGGTGTGCACGCCTCAAGCGGCCGCCGGTGCGGGCGCAGCTGTCTCGGTGTTGGCGAGCTGCTGCTCAATGATGGCTACGTGCATGTCGAAGGCCGGGAGCACCCAGGTCTGCAGGGCGTGGGCCGGAGCCTGCCAGTCGCAAGTTCGCGCCCCGATGCAGGCGCCCGCCCAGCCCAGCAGGGCCAGGGCGACCGCCTGCAGAAAGTCGTCGGCCACCCAGTGGGGCAGATCAGCCCGGTAGGCCGCCGCCTGCGTCAGGCGTGCGCTCAGGCTGCGCAGGCCCGCAAAACGCGCGTTGACCGCCGTTGGGGGGTTGCCCGCTGCGTCGAGGCCATCGAACAGGGAGCCCAAGGCCTGGCCGCCATCGGGCAGGACCTTGCGGATCAGCAGGTCGACGGCCTGGATCTCGTTGGTTCCCTCGTAGATCATGGTGATGCGTGCATCGCGCACGATCTGCTCGATGCCCCATTCACGCACATAGCCATGGCCGCCAAAGACCTGCAGGCATTCGCTCGCGCCGAGGAAGCCCTGGCGCGTCCAGGCGGCCTTGAGCACGGGCGTGACCAGGCTGCACCAGCGTGACGCGCCCGCGCGTCGCGCGGGGTCCGGGTGGTGCTTGATCATGTCCAGTTCCATCGCCGTGCGGTAGGCCAGCAGGCGGCCACCATCCACCCACGCCTGCTGTGTCGTGAGGATGCGCTGGATGGCCGGGTGATCTTGTATGAGGCTGGTCCCACGGGCGCCGGGCGCACGCATCTGGCGTCGCTCTGCCGCGTAGGCTCTCGCCTTCTGCCAGGCAGCGTCCAGCAGGGCGATGCCTTGCAGGCCCACGTGCAGGCGCGCTGCATTCATCATCACGAACATGGCGCCCAGGCCCTTGCCGGCTTCGCCCACCAGCCAGCTGGTCGCATCCTCGAAGCGCAGCACACAGGTGGGGCTGCCGTGCAGGCCCATCTTTTCTTCAATGCGCTCGCAATACACGCCGTTGCGGGCGCCGTCGGGCAGGACCTTGGGGGCCAGGAACAGCGACAGGCCCTTGGGTCCGGGCGGGGCATCGGGCAGGCGCGCGAGCACCAGATGGACGATGTTGTCAGTCAGGTCGTGTTCGCCGCCCGAGATGAAGATCTTGCCGCCGCAGATGTGGTAGCTCCCGTCGGCCTGTGCCACGGCCTTGGTGCTCACCAGCCCCAGGTCGCTGCCGGCGTACGCCTCGGTCAGGCACATGGTAGCCAGCCATTCGCCACTGGCGATCTTGGTCAGGTAGCGCGCCTTCAGCGCCTCGCTACCGTGGTGCTTGAGGCATTCGTAGGCACCGTGCAGCAGGCCGGGTGCCATGGTCCAGCCGTGGTTGGCGGCGCTGAGCATTTCATAGAGCACCGCCTCCAGCACCGTGGGCAGGCCCTGACCACCGTCCTCGCTCTCGCAGGCCAGCGCGGGCCAGCCGGCTTGCCAGAAAGCCTGGTAGGCCGCACGAAAACCCGGTGGCATGGTGACGCGACCGGCCTCGAAACGGGCCCCCGTCTCGTCGCCGACGCGCTGGAGGGGGGCGATCTCGCGGGTCACGAAGCGGGCGGCCTGTCCGAGCACCTCCTGCATGATATCGCGGTCCACCTCACCAAAAGCCGCGAGCGTCTGCAGCTGTTGCGGGGCCTGGAGTACCTCGAACAGCAGGTGGTTGATTTCGTCGAGGCGGGGCTGGTAGTTCATGGCGTTCTTCACTGGCAGCTGAAATGGCGTGCGTCCTCGGTCGAGCCCTGTCCGCGGTAGCGTGCCACCGTCGGGTAAGCGCAAAGCGGACGGGTCCGGTCGGCGGACCAGTCGGCGGGCAGTTCGGGGTTAGCGCCGCCCGGGTTGCCCGCGCCACGTACGCGGGCCGTGATGGCCTGCGGCGCGACACCCTCCTCAACCCAGCGCACGAGCGGACCGAGGAGATCGAACTGATCGGCAGCGGGGCCGCCACTGCAATGGTTCATGCCGGGCACGGGAAAGTAGCGCGCGAAATCGGCAGCGCGCCCGCCCTGGCTCGCGTCCACGCGCTCGAGCCACTGGCGCGTGTCTTCGGCCGAGAAGACGGCGTCGCTGACGCCGTGGTAGATCACCATGCGGGCGCCCCGATCGCGCAGGGCGCGCAGATTGTCGGGCCGTTCATGGCCGGGCGGTGACATCAGAGCCAGGCCCGATTCGCGGTAGGTGTCGGTGGTGGCGGCGATGGCGGGCAAGAGCGCGTCAATATCAACCGTCAACGGGCTGGCTGGCATGGGCGGCGCGGTGAAGACGGTGCTGACGGACAGCGGATTCAGGGCGACAGCATTGATGAACTTCCATTGCGCCCAGTTGTTTCCCGAAATGCCGGGGTCGTACGGAAAGGCGCTGTAAATCGCTTGACCACTGGCGACCCGGCCGCCGGCGTGGACCTGCGCCAGCACGGATTTCTGTGCCGCCGTTAGGCAGCCGCCGTCACGTGCGCCGCTGCAGGTGGGAACGTCGCGCTCCACCTGGAACGCGGCCTGGCAGGCCTGTGTGGCCTGCACCATGCCGTCGGCCAGGCCGTCGAGCGCGTCGCAGCGCCCGAGGATGGCACGCGCCACGGCGTGGCGCTCTTGCGCCGTGAGGGCGCTGGCCAGGTCCGGAAGGTTGGCATTCGGGTTCAGGGGATGCTTGATGGTGGCACCTGGGGTGGCCAGCGGCGCCCAGCGTTGTGCACCCCAGAGCTGGGCCAGCGCGGCGTTGGGCAGGCGATAGCCCGGCGCGCCGATAAGGTAGCCGTCGTACGCTTGGGCGAGGCGGCTTGCGGCGACCAGGGCATGGCGGCCTCCGTTGGAGCAGCCACCAATGTAGGAGCGGTCTGGCCCCTTGCCATAGGCGCTGCGGATCAGCGCCTTGGCCATGGGCGTGAGCTTGGCCACGGCCTGGTAGCCGTAGTCCAGTCGGGCCTGGGGTTCGAGACCGAAGTAAGGCGTCTGCGCACCCGTGTGGCCGGCATCGGAGCTGATGACGGCAAAGCCCTGGGCCAGCGCGCCCGTGGTCGGGCCGCCACCCAGCGCGCCTTCGGCCGGGCGCACCGCGCCATCCAGGCCGCCATTGCCCTGGTAGTAAAAGCGGCCGTTCCAGTTTTGCGGCAGCCGCATTTCGAAGCCGATGGCGTAGTCACGGCCATCGCTGCCTTTGCGCTGGTGCATCTGGCCCTTCACCAGGCAGTGGGCGGCGATCGACGTGCCGCCTAGTTTCACGGCGCCATCCGCCACCATGGCCGCCGAAATGAGGGCGGTGTGCGCATGGCTAAAGCCTGCGCTCAGCGCTTCGCAGGCCGCAAGGGGCGCTGCACGGCTTGGGCCCAGGGTGGCCGGTGCGACCGGCGGGACGACCGGTGCGCTGGTGCAGGCGACGAGCAGCAGCGCAAGCGCCGGGACAAGGGGAACCACGCGCAGATCGTGCAGCTTCATGGGAAAAGGTCAGGGGAGGGAAGCGGCCCCCAGCAGCCGGTGGCCGGCAGGGGGCGATGCATCGTCAAAGCGGCGCATGGGCGCCGCAGGACCGCTTAGGTATCAGGACTCGGCGGTGAAGCCGATGCGGCGCACGAAGGGGCCCCACAGGTCGGCATCAGCCTTGACGGTGCGCGCGAAGTCCTCGGGGCTGGGCGAGCCAACCGCCTCCAGACCCAGGGGCGCTCCGAAGTCGATTACATCCTTATGGGCCAGGGCGGTGCGCACCGCAGCATTGGCGCGCTGCGCGACGGCTGCCGGTGTGCGGGGCGGCATGAACAGGCCATACCACTCGCGCATATTGAGTTCGCCAAAGCCCTGCTCGACGTAGGTCGCCACATCGGGCGCAAAACGCGAGCGCTGGGTGCCGGTGACGGCCAGGAGGCGCAAACGGCCGGACGAAATATGGGGCAGGTAGTCGCCCAGGGGCGAGGAGAACGAGGCAATCTGGCCGCCCAGCAGCTCCTGGATTCCGGGGCCCGAGCCGCGGTAGGGAATCTGCTTCATGGCCACACCCGAGGCTTTCTCAAGCAGTGCAGCGACCAGGTGGGGCATGGAGCCAGCCCCCGGCGTGCCGTAGTTGGCCAGGGTCGGGTTGACCTTGGCCCACTCCAGGTAGTCCTTGAGGTTCTTGACCGCAGCTGGCACCAGCGGGCCGACGCCAAAGCCATGCGGGGTGTACAGCGCGGTGCTGATGGGCGTGACGTCGTCCAGCTTGTAGGGCAGCTTGGGATAGGTGTGGGGGTAAATGATGATCATCGACGCCGGGGTGAGCAGCATGGTGGATCCGTCGGCCGGACTGTCACGCAGCGTGGTCACGCCGATCTGGCCGCCGGCGCCGGGTTTGTTCTCGACGATCACGTTGGCGGCGTAGTTGCCACGCAGCTTCTCGGCCAGGCGTCGGCCGAAGGCATCGGTCGTACCGCCTGGCGGGAAGCCGACGATGATGCGCAGCGTGTCCGGCGTGGTGGCTTGTGCGCGCACGGCCAGCGGCAGCGCCAGGCTGGCGCCGGCTGCGGCAAGGGTCTTGAGGGTCTGGCGGCGGGTACTCATGCTGGTCTCCTTTTCAGAAAAATGTGGGTCGCAAAAGCGTAGGGGGGGTCCAGGTCTCGGGTTCAGCGCGGCGCCATGCGCAAGGCGCCGTCCAGACGGATCACCTCGCCATTGAGGTGGCCGTTGACAACGATATGACAGGCAAGCTGCGCGAACTCGTCGGGTTTTCCCAGCCTCGGCGGGAAAGGAATAGAGGCCGCGAGCGACTGCTGCACGGCCTCGGGAAGTTCCTTCATCAATGGCGTGGCAAACAGCCCGGGTGCCACGGTGCTGACGCGAATGCCGTGCTGCGCTAGGTCGCGCGCCATAGGCAGGGTCATGCCAACGAGGCCGCCCTTGCTGGCGCTATAAGCCTGCTGACCGACCTGGCCGTCGAAGGCCGCGACAGATGCGGTGAACACCATCACGCCGCGTTCGCCGCCGTCCAGCGGTGCCAGCTTGACGCAGGCGGCGCAGAACAGTCGGCTGATGTTGTAGCTGCCGATGAGGTTGACATTGACCACCCGCGCAAAATCTTCCAGCGGTGCGGGCTGGCCATCCTTGCCGACGATGCGCTTGGCCGTGCCGACGCCAGCGATGTTCATCAGGATGCGGGCGGGACCGTGCGCTGCGGCGGCCCTGGCCAGGGCAGCGTTGACGCTGTCGGTGCTGGTGATGTCGCAGGCGCATGCCACGGCGCTGCCCGCGCCGTGCTGCACGCTGATATCGGCCGCCACCTTTTCGGCGAGCGTGGCGTTGACGTCAAGCACGGCCACTTTCGCGCCCAGACGGGCCAGCTCGCGCGCCGTGGCTTCACCCAGGCCTGAGGCACCCCCGGTGACCAGTGCAGCTTGTCCGTGGATCTGCATGGGCTACTCCGGTTGGGTCATGTGTGGCGCGCTGCCATCGTGCAGTGCGTCCACCAGTGCTGCGCGATGCTTGAGCACGGCGCGCTGGTTGATCGAACCCTTGTCGGTCAGCTCCCCCTTGTCGATCGAGGGTGGCTCGGTCAGGATTAGCGCGCGGGCGATGCGGTTGGCGCTGCCGGTGCTCTGCGCCGCCAGGCGGTTGAGCAGGTCCTGCAGCCAGGCGCGCACGGGCGCGCTGGCCACCACCGCAGCCAGGGGCGCATCGGCCGCCAGGGCGCCCAGTTCGCGCAGTCGTGGTGTGGGCACCAGAAGGGCGCCGACCTCCTTGAGGTTCAGGCCCGTGAGCACGGCGTCCTGCACATAGGGGGCGCCGGCGGCGATGATCTTTGCGCGCAGCGGGCCCACACTCACGAAGGTGCCGGTGGCAAGCTTGAAGTCCTCAGCGATGCGGCCGTCAAAGCGCAGGCCGTGGTGGATGTCGGAGGGATCGATCCATTGCACGGCGTCGCCGGTGCAGAAAAAGCTTTCTTCGTCGAAGACCTCGCGCGTCGCCTCCTCGTTGCGCCAGTAGCCCGGCGTGATGTTTGGGCCGCGGTAGCGGATCTCGGTCTTGTCGCCCATGGGTACCAGCTTTAGCTCCAAGCCCGCGCACGGCAGGCCCAGGTCGCCGGACTTGCTGTGTGGCGTGGTGACAAACAGACCGAAGGGGCTGGACTCGGTCATGCCCAGGCCTGCGGTCATGACCACGCGTTCGCCATACTCGCGCTCGCAGCTCTTGTACAGGCTGTCCCAGATGGGCTGGGCCAGCGCCGCACCCGCGTAAAAGAGCTGGCGCACGCGTGAGAGGAAGTTGCGGCGCAGCGCGTCGTCGGTCTTCATGGCCGCTGCGATGGCCTCGTAGCCGATCGGCACGTTGAAGTACCACGTAGGCGCGATCTCGCGCAGGTTGCGCAGGGTTTCACTGATCAGCGCCGCAGTGGGCTTGCCGTCGTCAATGTACAGCGTACCGCCGTTGTAGACCACCATGAAGAAGTCGTGGTTGCCCCCAGCGGTGTGATTCCACGGCATCCAGTCAACCAGCACCAGCGGCGGCTCGCCGATATTCGGCATGGACTGCAGCATCTGCTGCTGGTTGGAGCAGATCATGCGCTGCGTGTTGATGACGGCCTTGGGCAGCTTGGTAGAGCCGCTGGTGAACAGGAACTTGACGATGGTGTCGGGGCCGGTTGAGCGCATCGCAGCCTCGACGGCGGGCGTGGGCTGCATGCGCAGGAAGCTCTCCAGCGTGCTGAAGGTATGCGGGGAGGTCTGCGCGGCGGCTGCGGCCTTGGCCTCGTCCTGCAGTAGCACTTCGCAGCTCTCGGGCACCGTGGCCCGGATGGCACTGCCGTACAGGCTCCAGTCGCTCGCGTAGACCAGGCCGGGTGTGAGCGTGTCCAGCACATGGCGCAGCTTGTCGTAGTCCTTGCTCACCAGCGAGTAGGCCGGCGACACGGCGCAGAACGGAACGCCCACATAGGTTGCGCCCAGCGCGAGCATGGCGTGCTCCAGACTGTTTTCCGACAGTATGGCCAGCGGGCGCTCGGCCGAGAGGCCCCGCTCCAGCAGCGCCTGGCCGATGCTGCGGGCCGCTGCCAGCGCCTGCGCGAAGCTCAGGTGCTGCCACTGTCCACGCGGCAGGCCGTTCGCGTCTGGTGCGCGGCGCGCGTAGAGCGTCTGGTCTGGCACCACGCCGGCCCAGTGAATCAGGCGGTCGGTAATGCGCTGCGGGTAAGGGCCCAGGGCCTGGTCGGCCTCCAGGTAGGTGATGCCCGAACCGTCGGCGGCATCGCGCCGCCGCGCCCGGGTGACGCCGAAGGTGAAGGGGCGAAAGCGGGCGCCTGTCGTCGATGCGCTCATGGTCCGGTGCCCTCTCAATCCGCCTTGACCTTGGGGCCGGTGCCGTCCAGGAAGGCGCGCACCCGGGCCTTGGCCTCGGGCGCAGACTGGGCGATGGCGGCCAGCATGGCCTCGGTGAGAAATCCGTGATCAGCCGGTTGCTCGGCAATCCGGGGTAGACCGTGCATGAGGGCGTAATTGGTCATCGGCGCGTTCTGCGCAATGCGTTCGGCCAGCTCGATGGCCTTCGCGAGGGACTGACCGGGCGGCACAAGATACTGGGCCATGCCGATGGAGACACTTTCCGCGGCCTTGTAGACGCGGCCGGTGAGCATCATGTCGAGCATGCGGTGCGCGCCGATCAGCTTGGGGATACGCACCGAGCCGCCGCCCCCCACGAAGATGCCGCGCGAGCCTTCAGGCAGGGCGAAGAAGGTGGTCTCGTCGGCCACGCGCAGGTGGCACGCGCTAGCCAGTTCCAGGCCGCCGCCCACGACCGCGCCATGCAGCGCAGCGACGATGGGTACCCGGCCGAACTCGATGGCTGTGAGGATATGGTGCCAGGAGCGGGAATGGTGCAGGCCCTGCACGGCGTCGCGCTCCTTGAGTTCCGACAGGTCCAGGCCGGCACAGAAGTGATCGCCCTCGCCGTCGATCACCACGGCACGCGTGCTCTCGGGCAGCTCGTCAAAGCGACGGGCGATGGCGGCCATCAACCCGTCGCTGATGGCATTGCGCTTCTTGGGGCGACACAGGCGCACAATTGAAATGGCGCCCCGGTGCTCGACGGAGACTTCCTCGAGGCAGGGCGTGGCGTAGGGAGCTGGCATGTTCAAGTCTTGTTCAAACGGCGGACAATTGTTATATTGAATAACTAAATAAATATTTCTGCAATCCCCGGCGGGGTGCTCCGCCACTCAGTGTTTACCCGAGGTATCCCATGAACCACCGTGATCTCATCGCCATCGACATACACACGCACGCTGAAGTCAGCTGCTGGAACCCGTTTGACAATTACGGCGAGGAATACGACCGGGCGGCGGACAAATACTTCCGCTCCAACCGGCGCCCGACCATTGCGGAGACGGTGGCCTACTATCGGGAACGCAAGATTGGCCTGGTGATGTTCACGGTCGACAGCGAGGCCCAGCTGGGCCGCCGCCGCATCCCAAACGAGGAAATCGCCGAAGCTGCCAAGGCCAACAGCGACATGATGATGGCGTTTGGCAGCATCGACCCGCACAAGGGCAAGATGGGCGCACGCGAGGCCCGGCGCCTTATTGCCGAGCACGGCGTCAGGGGCTTCAAGTTCCACCCGACTGTGCAGGGCTACCACCCCTACGACAAGATGGCCTGGCCGATCTACGAGGTGATCGCCGAGCACAAGCTGCCGGCCATCTTTCACACCGGCCACAGCGGAATTGGCAGCGGCATGCGCTGCGGCGGCGGCCTTCGCCTGGAGTACAGCAACCCGATCCACCTGGATGACGTGGCGATCGATTTCCCGGACATGCAGATCGTGATGGCGCACCCGAGCTGGCCCTGGCAGGACGAGGCGCTCAGCGTGGCCATGCACAAGCCCAATGTCTGGATCGACCTCTCGGGGTGGAGCCCCAAGTACTTCCCCAAGCAGCTGGTGCAGTACGCGAACACCCTGCTCAAGGACCGCATGCTCTTCGGCTCCGACTATCCCCTCATCACCCCGGAGCGCTGGATGAAGGATTTCGAGGAAGCCGGCTTCAAGCCCGAGGTCATGCCCGGCATCCTCAAGGACAATGCAGTGCGGCTGCTCGGACTGAGCTGATGGCACTCCCACCCGCCAGCGGCGCTTCGCTTGCCAGCCCGCACGCGACCTGCTAAGGTTTGCGACGCATATCGGAGCCGCCCATGATCAGCAATTTCGAACAGATCCATAACTACTACGAACGTCTGGTGTTGGAGGAGGTGTTGCGGCGCGCCGAGAAGAGGCCGGACCTGATGCCCGATGCGCTGGCGGACATCGCCTGTGTGGCGCTCAACCGTCTGCCCGCACGCTATGTACGGCACGATGTGGACCTGATGTTCTACCTGACTGAGCATGAGCGCGACTCTATCGAGCTCTCCCTGCAAGCCGCGCTCGATTACGCCTTCCGCCTGGTGAGCGAGCGTTCCAGCCACGGCAAGCCCTACGCCGACGCAGAAAAAAAGGCGGCCTGAGGGCCGCCTTTTTTTGATTGTGCGCCCAGCATGGGCGTACTCTTGCGGGTGCAAGTCCCGCTGCGAACTGGTCACAGTGAGCAAAGCGAAGCGCAACTGCGTGAGGGTGACCGAGCGTGGGAAGGAAGCGTGGAGCGTAATCGCGAGCCGATGAACAA
>JADCGR010000019.1 GCA_020248905.1 Curvibacter sp.
CCGCCACAACGAGTTGAAAGACGGACTTTGCAAGATCAACGGCAACGGTAGTAGCATGCATGTCGGGCTCCTTTCGTTTGAAGACCTGATCCCCACGCCAATGAAGACCAGTGCGCTACTCTCGCGCAAACAAAGGGGGGAGTCCATCCCATCAGTCAACCGGACCTGCGCGAGAAGCCTCGCAGGCCGGTGAATTCAAATATTAGGCTACCCATTGAGGCACCCAAAGGCTGTATGACGAAATATCTGATTGCTGGCTTTGTCTTCTGCATGGGCGTATTGTTGGGCGGCGCACTGTTCTCGCGAACCATCGAACGCTCAGTTATTTCTGCTGCTCCGTGTGACGGCGACTGCTACACCAAAGCGGATATCGCCGCCCTCCTTCTGTCCGCTGGCATTCAACTGGCACCAAACGCCATTCCGGGAAAGATTGCCGAATCACGTAAATGCATCGGAGTTCAGCACTGGCGCCCTGAGGGCCGCTATCACATCGCTTACTTTCCAAAGCGCGACGCTCGCAACATCATGGAACTGCAAGCAGAAGATACCCCGTACCTCTTGGATTGCTTGGCGCTTGCAAAAGCTCACGTAGCTAATGCAGGTCACTCAAACTATCGGTTTGTCAGCAACGGGCCAGCGCTTCAGCACGTTGCATACTTTCACTTTCACGTCATCGCCAAGTGAATCATGCGTCGTACGCCGTACTTCACACGCTGTGCTTAAGCCCCCAGCCTAATTGGCGGTTCAACGCGGACGTCAACATAGGCCATGCCTTCGGCATCTTCATGGCCTATGTCGGTACCATCCGCACTTCGTGCTCCGGCGCCGATTAACCAGGGCGTTAGCCATTTCGGGAAATAAACATGACTTCTGATGCAACCAAGACGGCGATCTTCGGGGGACTCTTTGCAGTTCTCGGCGCGATCGGTGGCGCAGCTGTTACAGGCTGGGCTCAGGTCGAACTTGCTCGGCAAAAGTTCAATTCAGACTTGGTACTGAAAGCACTCGAATCGGCTTCTCCTGAGCAGAGACTTGAATCCCTGAAGCTGCTCACAGAGACACGCCTGCTGAAGGACAAGGAGATACAAGAGGGAGTTAAAGCATACGCGACGTCAAGGGAATCGAATCCCGCCGCTATTCCACAGGTGTTACCAACAACATCGTTTGCAGCCCCGGTGATTTCCAATCCCCGTGTTTATCTGTTGGCCGGAAACAGTTCGAAGGTATCCTTGTTCGCCGCGTACAAGACTCAGCTTGAGGCGGCGGGCTACCGCGTCCTCGGTGCAAAGCTCCTGAGCGACAAGGGGCGACCGGATGCGGAGGAGGTGCGGTACTTCAACGCTGAAGACAAGGTCCAGGCCGAAAGAATTGCCGAGGTGGTCAAGTTCAAATTGTCCATCTCCAGTTTGCCGGTGAGGCTCTACGAAGATTCTTCTGCGAAGCCTGGCTATATCGAAATCTGGTTCGGGCGATGAAGACGGTTGAATCGCTGTTCAAGCGGTCGCGATGCTGATCTGCCGCCCTGCAGCCGTGGCAACGTGAAGCCAGTGAGGCCGCGTTGGTGGTGAGGTCCGTCATCCCTGCGATTGCCCACGGATTGTCATGAAGTGCCTTTATGAATCACGCCTACGTCGTCGGACAGATCACCATCAAAGACCCCCAAAAGTGGGCCACCTGCCGCGATCAGGTGCCTGCCACCCTGCAACCCTGGGGCGGCGAGCTGGTGTTTCGGGGCAAGCAGCGCGCGGTCTTTGCGGGTGCCAACCCGCATGCCGACATCGTGGTCATCCGCTTTCCCAGCTTGGCCGCAGCGGATGACCGGTTCAACTCCGGCGCGTATCAGGCGCTGATTGCGCTGCGCGAGCAGGCGGCCGATGTGCTGCTGACGTCGTATGAAACCTAGACGCATCTTTGCGCGCCACACGGGGCGTGGGGCCGCATGAAGCGGCCTCTGTTGTTTGGGCTCTGTGCGGCGCTGGCGTCTGGCCTGGCTGACGCACCGATCCCGGTCACAGTGATGCCTGCCCACCGTCTTTCATGCCGCCCATGAAGCCTGTTCCCCTCGCTTGCCTGCACCGGGCCCGGCTGTTGCTTTGCCTGCTGTGGCCGATACCTGCTGCTTGGGCTGGCCCGGCGGTCTGGCGGGACTGGCCCATGCCGCTGGTGATCGAAGCCCGCCCGACGCCGGTGTCCCCGCCCGAGGGCTGGCAAGTCTCGGCGCAAGCGGCACCCTGCCGGCTGGTGCACCTCACCGTGTTTGACGGGCTGCCACAAGAGCAGGCCTCACTAGTACCGGACGTTGATCAAACGCTGCCCGCCGGGCGCGGCCTGCTTAGCTGGATGCTCACCCCCGTGTCCGCTGAAGGAAGCTGGGTGGCGCTGGGCTACAGCTGCAAGACCCTGGTGCTGAGCCGCCCGCTGCCGCCAGGTGCGCAGGCCTTCCGGGTGAGCTACGATGCGCGGCAGCGCGTGGAGGACATGCCGCGCATTCTGCGTGCCGAGGTCCAGCTAGCGGCCCCAGGGCCTGCCGGGCCGTTGCGATGAGCACGATAGGGCCAGAAGGTCTGCTGCTTCATTGGCAGGAGACTCAGGTGAGCGCAACGCACCTGGACCAGGGGTAGCTGCAGCTGCGCTTGTCTTCGGCGCGCGTGAGCTGCGCGCCGGGCCGTCTCTTGCAGGCGCCCGAGGAGACCGAGGGTTACCTCGCGCCGGTGGTGCTGTGCTTCAGCGCGGCGCGCTGGCAGGGCGAGCTGGCGCTGGCCATGGGGCTCTTGAGGGAGGGCGAGCTGTGGATGAACGGGCAGCGCCTGCAGCGTGTGCCCCTGCCGCTGCGCTGCCAGGCCCCGGTGCGCGCACGGCTGGCTTTTGCCCACGACCTGGTGCTGCACCTTGAGGCCGTGGCGCTGCGCGTGGCGCTGGACGGGCACGAAAAGTTCACGCCGCTGCTGGCCTGCTAGGCTTGTGGCGAGGGAAGCAAATGGTCCTGAGGATCAGGAGGCGGTATGTCTTTGTTCTGGGTGGTGTGCGGTGTGGTGGCACAGCTGAGTCTGGGCTTTGTGCTGTTCATGCTGGTGGCGTTTTCGGCCGGCGGCATTGCCAACGCCGGTGGTGTGAGCCCGCGCGACATGCTGTTGCTCAACGCCGCGCTGTATGTGCTGCCGCTGCTGTGCCTGGTCAGCGCCGGGCTGATCGTCTACGGCTATGTGTCTGGCGCCTCGGCGCGCACCTACGGGTGGCATCTGCTGCCGCTGCCTGCGGCGGTTGCGTACATCCTGTTCGCGCTCTCGCTCAGCAGCGCGTCGCGCTGAAGCGCCCGCCATGTCCCGGCTGATGCCAACGCCAGCCCGCATGCCGCGCCGACGCCTGCTGGCCGCGGGTGCCTCCCTGGCTTTGCTGGTGGCCTGCGGCCGGCGCAAGCCCGCGGCGCAGCCCCTGCCTGCGGGCAGCACCGTGCTGGCGCTGGGCGACTCGCTGACCTCCGGCGTGGGGGCCACGCCCGAAACGGCGTACCCGGCCGTGCTGCAGGCGCTCACGGGCTGGCAGGTGGTCAATGGCGGCGTGTCGGGCGACACGGCGGCCCAGGCGCTGGCGCGGCTGCCCGCGCTGCTGCAGGACCACCAGCCCGCGCTGGTGATCGTGAGCATCGGTGGCAACGATTTTTTGCGCCAGATGAGCGCAGGCGCAGCGCGTGCCACCATCGCCGAGATCTGCCGCACGGCCCGGACCGCTGGCGCGCAGGTGCTGCTGGTGGCGGTGCCTCAGGTTTCACTGCTGGCAGCGGGCACCGGCCGCCTGAGCGACCATCCGCTGTATGCCGAACTGGCCGCAGAGCTGAAGATGCCGCTGCACGCCACCGGCTGGGCCGAGGTGCTGTCGCGGCCCGAGCTGCGGGCCGACACCGTGCACGCCAATGCCCAGGGCTACCGTGTGTTTGCCGAGGGGCTGCGGGATACCTTGCGAAAAACGGGCTGGTTGCCGTAGTTGGGTTTGAGGGGCGCGGGCCCTCAGCCCGCAGTGTTTACGCTCAGCGCCCAGGCTGTCTTCTGCCAGGCCATGGTTTCTTCCTGCAGCAGCCAGGCTGACTGCGGGTAACGAGCGGCCCACGCGGCGGGGTGCAGCAGTTGCACTTCGGTGCCGCCGTCCCATTGGATCTGCACGCGCTCCAGCTCCGGGTCGCGCCGCGCATGGCACAGGATCACAGCCAGGCGCAGTGCCATGAGTTGCAGGGTGAAGGCGGCGTCGTCGAGCCGCAGGTCGAGCTTGCGTAGCTTGCCCCGGTGGCCCAGCACAAGCTGGCCGAGGCGGTGCAGCTCGTTCATGGTAAAGCCGGCGGCGTCGGCGTTGTCGAGGATGTAGGCACCATGCTTGTGGTAGTCGCTGTGCGAGATGGCGCTGCCGATCTCGTGCAGCTGCGCGGCCCAGCCGAGCTTGCGCAGATGGCGATCGAGTTCGGGCAGGTTGTGGCTGGCAGCGAGCTGCAGCAGCAGCGCCTCGGCTACCTGGCTCACGCGGCGGGCCTGGGCCGGGTCCACGCCGAAGTTGCGCGCCAGGCGTTGCACACTTGTGCTGCGCTGGTCGGTTTGCTCGTGCTCGCGGTCCAGCAGGTCGTACAGCGCGCCATGGCGCAAGGCGCCCTGGGCCACATGCATTTCCTCGATGCCCAGCAGCTGGAAGACACCACGCAGCACGCTGACACCGCCACCGATCACGGCTCTGCGGTCGTCCTTCATGCCGTCCAGCCGCAGGCGATCGGCGCTGCCGGTTCGCAGCAGCTGCACAAGCAGCCAGTCTAGGCCCTCGCGCGTGACGCGGCCCGCAGGCCAGCCCGCGCCCTGCAGCACATCGCCCACGGCGCCCACGGTGCCGGACGATCCGTAGACCACGTCCCAGTCCTCGCGGCGGCAGCTCACGAGGGCTTCATCCAGCACCGCCTGCGCGGCGACCTCGGCCGTTTCAAAGGCCGCCGCCGTGAAACGGCCTTGCGGAAAGTAGCGCATGGACCAGGCCACGCTACCCACACGGTACGAATCCATGAAGCCGGGCCGGTAGCCCTGGCCCAGGATGATTTCGGTTGAGCGTCCGCCGATGTCCACCACCAGGCGGCGCTCGTTGCTCTGCGGCAGCAGATGCGTCACGCCCTGGTAGATCAGGCGCGCTTCTTCGCGGCCTGAGACAACCTCGATGGGAAAGCCGAGGATGCTTTGGGCCCGCTCCAGGAAGACGTCGCGGTTGCGGGCCTCGCGCAGGGTCTGGGTGGCCACGGCGCGCACCTGGCCCTTGCGAAAACCGGCCAGGCGCTCGGCAAAGCGCCCCAGGCATTCCCAGCCGCGCTGCATGGCTTCGTGCGTGAGATTGCGGTCCTCGTCCAGGCCGTTGCCCTGCCGTACGGTTTCCTTGAGGTACTCGCGCCGCTTGAGCAGGCCATGGTCGATCTGGGCGATCTCCAGGCGGAAGCTGTTGGAGCCCAGGTCGATGGCGGCGAGTTCGGTTCCGTTTTTCATGGGCGTGAGGGCAAAGCTTTCGGATTGTCGCTCAGGGAGCCGCGCGCGAGACTGTTGCCGTTGAGCCGGTCGAGACGCCCCGGCCTTTGGCAGGCTCAGGCCAAACGTCGCAGCCTGCACCGTGCCTACCCGAGCATGCGGCCGTCGGCCGTCAGCATGCTCTGCGTGACGTAGGCGCTGGTGCGGCGCTGAGCCTGGAAGCTGATGCGAAAGCCCGCCAGATCCATCAGGCTGCGGCGCTGGAATGCCTGCAATACCTGCGCGCGAGTGGCGCCCGGCTCCAGGCCCATGAGCACCTCCTGGGTGTACCGCGCGGCAATGAAGCCCGCCAGGCTTTGCGGCGTGGGGGGCTCGTCGAAGAGGCGGTTGAGCGCGTGGCGGTAGCTGCGTACGATCGGCAGGCTGGAGGTTACAACGGGTACCACCTGGGTGCCCACCACGGACGCGCCGCGCAACGGCCCCAATTGGTTGAGGGTTCGCAGGTTCACGTGGGCCAGCGCGATGACATAGCGCTGGCGGTCCTGTTTCTCCAGACCGAGCGTGAACTGGGCCAGTTCCGGTGTGCCCCCAAGGAAAATAAGGATCGCGGGCGTCTGTGGCGTGAGCTGCTGTCCGAGTTGCTGCAGGGTGCCTGATGGCACATACGGTACGTAGCGCAGTTTGAGATCACGGGCCAGGGCGGAGAACTCGCCCTGGTTCAGGGTTTGCTCCTGCCGAGAGGAATAGACCACCCCCACCTCTGTCACGCCCACCACGGACAGGCATTTCAGCGCATAGCTGGTCTGTTCTTGTTGCGAGGCAAAGATGGGGAAGGTGCGTTCCATGCCGGCCAGAGGCTCCCGGTGCAGCCAGGGCGCGACATGGGCGATCTCCAGCGTCGTGTCCACTTGCAGCAGCTTGATCAGCTCGCTTGCAGCACGGTGACCTGCGGTGCCGCACAGGGCCAGACACTGCGGCATGCTGCGCACGTCGTTCAGTGCCTGCTGCAAACTGGCGGCAGTGCCATCGACTTCCAGAACCGTGTGCTGGATCGGGCGCCCGCGCCAGCCGCCGCGGGTGTTGAAGTCCTGCCAGGCCGCGCGCGATCCGATCAGGAAGTCACGCGACACGTCCAGCTGGCCGGGAGAGCTGTCGACGATCTGGATGACCTCGGGGCTGCGGCCTGCTGCGGGGCGCAGGGCCTGTGACCAGGCCGGCCCACCGAGCAGGGGCAGGGTGCTGGCCGCCAGCAGTAGCTTGCGGCGGGAGGGATGGGCGGGCATGAGCGGGGCAGCGTATGCTGGAAAGGAAGGCGCGGGCGCGGCGACAAAATAACCGGCGGACGCGGCCCTGGGGAGCGGCGGCCGCCGGCCTGGGGTGGGCTGGGTAATCAGCGACGGGCCGGTGCCGGCGGCATCAGCACGCGGTCCACGACGTGGATCACGCCGTTGGTGGCGTTGATGTCACCCTTGGTGACCATGCCGTCCTCCACGGTGACGAACTGACCGGCGCGCGAGAGGGCAAGATTGGCGCCCTGCAGCGTCTTGACAGGGCCGACCTTCACTTCGGCGGCCATGACCTTGTTGGGCAGCACGTGGAAGGTGAGCACCTGGCGCAGGCGCTCGGGGTTGGCGGCGATTTCCTCGAGGGTCTTGGCGGGCACGGCCTTGAAGGCTTCGTTGTTGGGCGCGAAGATGGTCAGGGGGCCGGAGGTGGCCAGGGTGGAGCGCAGACCGGCCTTGTCGACCAGGTCGTTGAGCGTGCTGAGATCCTTGTCGCGGGCCAGGGTCTCGGCCAGGTTCACGGGCTTGGGAGTCGAGGCGCAGCCGGCGAGTGCAGCAGCGAAGGCCAGGGCCAAGACCAGACGACGGGAGGGGGCGAGGGATTTCATGAAAAGACTCCTGTGACGGGAAGAAAAATCGCGTTTCGGCTGCCAGCATAGCGATGAAATATGTCAAACAGGTGACGGCTTTCTTAAAAACCGTGACTGCACATTACACTCACCGGCGCGTGTGGGTACTTGGATGTCATACCGATGTCACAAAACGTTCTTAAATTCAGCCGGAGTGTGAAATTAATCAACCAGGAGTCATCCATGAAAGCTTCCGCGAAACACTATGTGCTGGGTCTGATGACCAGCATTAGCTTGCTGCTGCCCGCCGTTGCCCAGGCGCAGGACGTGACCGGCGCCGGCGCCAGCTTCCCTGCTCCGCTGTATTCAAAGTGGGCCGCCGAGTACGCCAAGGTCTCCGGTAACAAGATCAACTACCAGTCCGTGGGCTCGGGCGCCGGCATCCGCCAGATCGACGCCAAGACCGTGGACTTCGGTGCCTCCGACATGCCGCTGAAGGACGAGGACCTGGCCAAGAAGGGCCAGCTGCAGTTCCCCACCGTGATCGGCGGCGTGGTGCCGGTGGTCAACATCCAGGGGGTGGCGCCGGGCCAGCTCAAGCTGACGGGCCAGCTGATCGCTGACATCTATCTGGGCAAGATCACCAAGTGGAACGACCCGGCCATCACGGCCATCAACGCTGGCGTCAAGCTGCCCGATGCAGCCATCGCCCCGGTTCGCCGTGCCGACGGTTCGGGCACCACCTTCCTGTTCACCAACTACTTGAGCAAGGTCAGCCCCGAGTGGAAAGACAAGGTCGGTGAAGGCACGGCCGTGAACTGGCCCACGGGCGCGGGCGGCAAGGGCAACGAAGGCGTGGCCGCTTTCGTGGGCCGTCTGCCCAACTCCATTGGCTACGTCGAGTACGCCTATGTGAAGCAGAACAAGATGACCTTTGCCCTGATGCGCAACAAGGACGGCAACTTCGTGCCTCCGAGTGACAACGCCTTCAAGGCGGCCGCTGCCGGTGCGGACTGGCTCAAGAGCTTCTACCAGATCCTGACGGACCAGCCGGGCAAGGACGCCTGGCCCATGTCCGGTGCAACCTTTATCCTGATGCACAAGGTGCAGGAAAAGCCCGCCAACGCCGCCGGCGCCCTCAAGTTCTTTTCCTGGGCCTACGCCAACGGCGACAAGATGGCCGACGATCTGGACTATGTGCCCATGCCTGCCAACGTGAAGGCGGCCATCGAGCGCACCTGGTCGGAGATCAAGGACACCTCGGGCAAGACCATCGCCTACAAGTAATCAGAAGTCTCGAGCGCAGCACGCCATGAGTTCACCCCCTTTCGCGCAACGCTCCCGCAACGGAGCCTGGTTCGATGTTCCCTTCGGTTGGCTGGCCCAGGGCGCGGCCTGGGTGACCCTGGCGCTGCTGGCCAGCATCATCGCCTCGCTCGTGGTTGGCGCCTGGCCGGCCATCGAGCGCTACGGCCTGGGCTTCCTGACCAATGCGGTCTGGGACCCGGTCCAGGAGGACTTCGGCGGGCTGGTGATGATCTACGGCACGCTGGCAACGTCCTGCATCGCCCTGCTGATCGCGGTGCCCGTGAGTTTCGGCATCGCCCTGTTCCTGACGGAGATGTGCCCGGCCTGGCTCAAGCGCCCGCTGGGCACGGCCATTGAGCTGCTGGCGGCCGTGCCATCCATCGTTTACGGCATGTGGGGCCTGCTGGTGTTCGGCCCCATACTGGCGACCTATGTGCAGCAGCCACTGCAGAAGTTGCTGACCGGCGTGCCCTACCTGGGCGCCCTGGTGTCCGGGCCCCCGGTGGGCATCGGTATCCTCTCGGCCGGCATCATTCTGGCCATCATGATCATTCCCTTCATCGCGGCTGTGATGCGCGATGTGTTCGAGGTCACGCCGCCGCTGCTCAAGGAGTCGGCCTACGGTCTCGGTGCCACCACCTGGGAGGTGGTCTCCAAGGTTGTTTTGCCTTACACGAAGACCGGCGTGGTCGGCGGCATCATGCTGGGCCTGGGCCGTGCCCTGGGCGAGACCATGGCCGTGACCTTCGTGATCGGCAATATGAACCAGCTCGATTCCCTCAGCCTGTTTCAGGCCGCCAACAGCATCACCTCGGCGCTAGCCAACGAGTTCGCCGAGGCCTCCACCGGTCTGCACCAAGCCTCGCTGATCTACCTGGGTCTGGTGCTGTTCTTCATCACTTTCGTGGTGCTGTCCCTGTCCAAGCTGCTGCTGAGCCAGCTGCGCAAGAGCGAAGGATCCAAGACATGAGCGCTTCGGTCGATTACCGAGTTGCGGCCTTCGCCCGGCGCAAGCGCATTAACTACATCGCGCTCACCCTGTCGCTGGGTGCGATGGTGTTTGGCCTGTTCTGGCTGTTCTGGATCCTGTGGGAGACCCTGCGGCTCGGTATCGGTGGGCTGGCCTGGGCCACGTTCACGCAGATGACCCCGCCGCCCAACGAGGTGGGTGGCATCGCCAACGCGATGTACGGGTCCTTCCTCATGGTGATGCTCGCCACGCTGGTGGGCACACCCATCGGCATCATGGCCGGAATCTACCTGGCCGAGTACAACCCCAAGGGCTGGTTGGCCGAGACCACGCGCTTTGTCAATGACATCCTGCTGTCCGCACCGTCGATCGTGATCGGCCTCTTTGTCTACGCGGTGATTGTGGCGCGCTTCAAGTCCTTCTCGGGCTGGGCCGGCGTCATGGCGCTGGCGCTGATCGTGATTCCCGTGGTGATCCGCACCACCGAGAACATGTTGCAGCTGATCCCGGCGGCCATGCGCGAGGCGGCCTACGCGCTGGGCACGCCGAAGTGGAAGGTCATTACCAAGATCACCCTGCGCGCGGCGATGGCCGGCGTGGTCACTGGCGTGCTGCTGGCGGTGGCCCGTATCGCCGGCGAGACCGCGCCGCTGCTGTTCACCGCGCTCAACAACCAGTTCTGGACATCGGATCTGAAGGACCCGATGGCCAGCCTGCCTGTGACCATCTTCAAATTCGCGATGAGCCCCTACGAGAACTGGCAGCAACTGGCCTGGGCCGGCGTGCTGCTGATCACGGTGGCTGTCCTGGGACTCAACATCTTGGCCCGTCTGCTGACGAGGCGCAAGGGCTGAGCGATGTATACGAGCGATTTCTCTGCAAGGACCCCCATGGAAACGAACCCGGCTCCCGCGGCCACGCCCCATCCGAAGATCACGGTGCGAGATCTAAACTTCTACTACGGCAAGTTCCACGCCCTAAAGAACATCAATCTCGACATCCCGGAGAACAAGGTCACGGCCTTCATCGGGCCTTCAGGCTGCGGCAAGTCCACGCTGTTGCGCGTGTTCAACCGCATGTTTGAGCTCTACCCTGAGCAGCGGGCCGAGGGCCAGGTGGTGCTGGACGGCGAGAACCTGCTGACCAGCAAGGAAGACGTGGCGCTGGTGCGCGCCAAGGTGGGCATGGTGTTCCAGAAGCCCACGCCGTTTCCGATGTCGATCTACGACAATATTGCGTTCGGCATCAAGCTCTTCGAGAACCTCAGTTCCACCGATATGGATGAGCGTGTCGAATGGGCGCTGCGCAAGGCCGCGCTGTGGGGCGAGGTCAAGGACAAGCTGCGGCAAAGCGGCTCCAGCCTCTCCGGTGGCCAGCAGCAGCGCCTGTGCATTGCGCGTGGCATCGCCATCAGGCCCGAGGTCATCCTGCTGGACGAGCCCTGCTCCGCGTTGGACCCGATTTCGACCGCCAAGATCGAGGAGCTGATCACCGAGCTCAAGACGGACTACACGGTGGTGATCGTCACGCACAACATGCAGCAGGCCGCGCGCTGCAGCGATTACACGGCCTATATGTACCTGGGCGATCTGGTGGAGTTCGGCGCCACGGAGCAGATGTTCTTCAAGCCCACGCGCAAAGAGACCGAAGACTACATCACTGGCCGTTTCGGCTGAGGAGCGAGAGCATGCCGGATAAACATCTTTCCACCCAGTTCGACACCGAGCTGAGTTCCGTTTCCAGCCGCGTGATGGAAATGGGTGGTCTGGTCGAAGCCCAGATCCAGCAGGCCGTTCAGGCGCTGGGCCAGTTCAACGCCGAGGCGGCACGCCAGGTCATCGTTCTCGAAAAGCGCGTGAACGGCATGGATGTGGAGCTCGACCACGAGATTGCCTCCATCATCGGCCGTCGCCAGCCCACGGCGCGTGATCTGCGCCTGCTCATGGCCATCGCCAAGGCAGTGGCCAACCTGGAGCGCGCGGGCGACGAGGCCGAGAAAATGGCGCGCATGGTGCTGTCCATCATCCACAGCGACGGACCGCGCACGCTGCCGGCCTCCGAGCTGCGGACGGCGGCCGACCTGGCTGCAGGCCAGTTGCGCAAGGCGCTCGATGCGTTTGCCCGCCTGGACACGACCACAGCCCTGGCGATCCTGCGCGAGGACGACCTGATCGATAATGAATTCGACAGCTTCGTTCGCATCCTCATCACCTACATGATGGAAGACGCGCGCACCATCTCCAGCAGCCTGGACCTGCTGTTCCTGGCCAAGGCGATCGAGCGGGTTGGCGACCACGCCAAGAACATCGCCGAGCTGATCATCTACATCGTTAAGGGTGCCGATGTCCGTCACCTTTCGATTTCGGAAATCGAGGCACTGATCCAATGAAGCAGCCCACGGTCCTGGTCGTCGAGGATGAATCGGCAATCGCCGAGCTGATTGCCGTCAACCTGCGCCACAACGGCTTTCGGCCCACGCTGGCCATGGACGGTGACAGCGCGCAGCGCGAGATTGACGCCATGCTGCCCGACCTCGTGCTGCTGGACTGGATGCTGCCCGGTGCCAGCGGCCTAGCGCTGGCACGCCGCTGGCGCGCCGACGCGCGGACGAAAGCAGTGCCCATCATCATGCTGACCGCGCGTGGCGATGAGGCCGACCGTGTAGCGGGCCTCGATGCCGGCGCCGACGATTACATGGCCAAGCCTTTTTCGACAAAGGAGATGCTGGCGCGCATTCGGGCCGTGCTGCGCCGCCGCGCGCCGGAGCAGGCCACCGTGACACTGGAGATTGGCGCGCTCAAGCTGGACACGGCAACGCACCGCGTGAGCTTTGGTGAGCAGCCCCTCAAGCTCGGGCCCACCGAGTTCAAGCTGCTCCAGCACCTCATGAGCCACGCCGAGCGCGTGCACAGCCGGGGGCAACTGCTTGACAAAGTCTGGGGCGACCACGTCTTCATCGAAGAGCGTACGGTGGATGTACACATCAAGCGCTTGCGCGAGGCCCTGGGTGACGCCGCTCCGATGGTTGAGACCGTGCGCGGCGCGGGTTATCGGCTTTCGGCACTGGCCCTGAACGCTGCGCCCGCCGCCCGCGCCTGACCTTCTGTTCCTGACTGCGTATCCCATGCCTCTGCGGATACTCTCCATTGTCTTGCTGCAGATTCTTGGCGCGCTGCTGGGCATGTGGCTCGCGCCCAGGTCGCTGGAGATACGTGGTGGCCTCGCGGGCATGCTGGTCATGGGCACGGTCTGGGTGCTGTGGGACTTCACGCGCGGCCTGCGCGTGCTGCAATGGCTGCGTGATGATGATCTTTCCGACGTGCCGGTCAAGCTCGGCCTGTGGGGCGCGGTGGCCGAACGTGTGCGGCGCGCGGCCCGCGTGCGCGAGCAGGCAACCCGCGAGAGCGAGCGGCGCCTGCAGGATTTCCTGGCGGCCCTGCAGGCCTCTCCCAACGGGGTGGTGCTGCTGGACGCGAGCGGTCGCATCGAATGGTTCAACCAGACGGCGGCCGCGCATCTGGGGCTGGACCCTGCGCGCGACCGGCTTCAGCACCTGGTCAACCTGGTACGCGATCCCGGCTTTGCGGCGTATATCTCGGGCGGTGACTACCACGGCGACGTGACCATGCCGGCGCGAAGCCACAGCAGTACCCGCCCGGTGCGCATCTCGGTGCAGTTGCATGACTACGGGCAGGGCAAGCGTCTCCTGCTCTCGCGCGACATCACGCTGTTTGAGCAGGCGGAGGCGATGCGGCGTGATTTCGTGGCCAACGTCTCGCACGAGATCCGTACGCCGCTGACGGTCCTCTCGGGTTTTGTCGAGACCCTGCAGTCCCTGCCTTTGAATGAGTCCGAACGGACGCGCTACCTTGATCTCATGGGCCAGCAGGCCGAGCGCATGCAGTCCCTGGTGAGCGATCTGCTGATGCTTTCGCGCCTGGAGGGCAGCCCGCCACCGGGCGAGGGCGAATGGTCCTCGCTGCCGGTCATGGCGGCGCAGATGGAGCGTGACGCGAGGGCGCTGTCGGCCGTGCTCAATCCTCCGATGACTGGCCCGAGCCAGCACGTCGTTTTCGACGCGGCTCCCCCTTGGGAGCTGTCAGGCACGGCGACGGAGTGGCACAGCGCCATGTCCAACCTGATGAGCAATGCCATCCGCTACACCCCGGCAGGTGGCGAGGTGTATTGCGGGTGGTTGCAGCATGAGGACGGGCGCGGCGAGTTCTTCGTGCAAGACAGTGGCCCCGGCATTGCGCCCGAGCACATTCCGCGCCTGACAGAGCGCTTTTACCGGGTCGATCGCAGCCGCTCGCGCGACACCGGTGGTACCGGGCTGGGCTTGGCCATCGTCAAGCACGTGGTGCAGCGCCACGGTGCGGAGTTGCGCATCGAGAGCGCGCCGGGCAAGGGCTCGCGCTTTGCTATCGTGTTCCCCGCTGCGCGGCTGCGCCCGATCTCCCAGCCTGCCTTGCTGGACGCGGCCTGAAGCGGCTGTCAGTGCCGGGCGAGGGACTGACAACGCCTCGCCGCCTACTTTCTGAGCACTCGCCAGATCATCAGCCAGAAAGTCAGCGCCGCCATCGCCATCGCGACCGATCCCGCCATCCAGAACGCTGCCGGATGGTTCAGTGCTCCCCAGGGACCCACTCCCTCATAGGCGAGGACGTGGCCGCCATACAGGCCCAGACCCCAGAGCAGCACGGCGTAGATAGCCAGCGGCGCGAGCGTGATGCGCCAGCAGCGCAGCACGAACACGGCCAGCGCCTGCAGGCCGTCAAAGAGATGGTAGAGCGCCACCCAGAGCAGCAGGGGCGCTGCCAGGGTTACCACATCGCCGCTGCTGGCGTAGACTGCGGCCAGGGGCTCGCGCACCAGGATAAGGGTGCCGGCAAGCAGCAGGGCGCCACCGGCCACCAGGCTAAGGCCCACGCCCACCGCATGCCGAGCCCGTGCCGGCTGGCCCGCACCTAGCCAGTAACTGGCCCGTGCGCTGCTCGCAATACCGATGGCCAGGGGCGCCATATAGAGCACCGCCGCGAGGTTGGCTGCGATCTGGTGGGCGGCAGCAGCCGTGGTGCCCTGGCGCGCGATGAAAAGCGCCATCAGCGTGAACGAGGTCACCTCGACCAGGATGGTCAGGCCGCTGGGAATGCCCAGCCGCAGAAAGGCGCCTAGCAACGCGCGGTCGGGCCGCCCCGGCCACTGCCAGAGTTGGTAGGCCGCATAGAGCTCCCGCGTGCGCAGCAGCCACAGGGCCAGTGCCAGCATGCCGGTGTGCACGAGCAGCGTGGCCCAGGCGCAGCCGGGTGCGCCCAGCGCCGGCAAGCCCAGGCCGCCAAAGGTGAACCAGATGGACAGCGGTATCTTCAGGCCCAGTGAGCCCAGTTGCAGCCAAGTGACCAGTTGCGGATGCCCCAGGCTCTGGTTCAGCGTGCCATAGAGCCGAAACGCCAGCGCGGCCGGCAGGGCCAGGGCCAGCACGCCCAGGTAATCGTGCACCTCGCCCCGCAGGGAAGGGGGCACGTCGGCCCAGTGCAGCAGCTGCGCGGGGTTGAGCAGCACGGCCATGCCCACGGCCACCAGCAGGGCCCAGAGGTAGAGGCCCTGGCGGAAGGAATGTCCGAGGCGTTGGGCTTGCCTTGCGCCATGCAGCTCGGACCACACGGGCAGGAGGGCCTGCGTGACGCCCATGAGACCCACATAGACGCTCATGTAGATCGCCGCACCCACCGAGAGCGCGGCCAGCGAGGCCTCAGCGTAGCGGCCGGCGACGATGGTGTCCGTCACGCCATAGGCCATGGTGGCGAGCTGGCCCGCCAGCACCGTGCCGGCGTGGCGCGCAATGGTTCGGAGCTCGGCCATCAGCGCGGGGCGGTTTCGGTGCCCCCAAGGCGCCTCAGGATCGCCACGCCCTCATCCCCAGGCCGCGGATGTTCAAGCACGATGACCTGCTTCCACTGCAGGGGGTTGATGATCTCGGGCATCTGGCGCACCAGCTCCAAGTCCACGATCAGCCACGCACAGGTCGAGTGATCGGTGGTGGGCTCAAGCTTGAGCTGGCTATGGATCTGCAGACCGGCGATCTGGTAGCGCGACAGCCCGTACCAGCTCAGGCAGGTCGAAGGCTGGACGGCCGTATCGATGCGCTTGGCCAGGGGCGCGTAGCTGCGGGCGTGGTCGATGGCGGGCATCCACAGGGTGGTCACCAGCAGCCAGCACAGAGCGGCACCACCCGCAGGCAGCACCATGCTTTTCCAGAGTGCCGAACGATGGCGGCCGATGCGCCATTTCACGAGCCATCCCCAGGCCAGGGTTGCCACGGTCGCAAAGACGAAGGGCAGGATAATGAAACGCGGCTCGAAGCCCGGCAGCAGCTTGGCGACATTGGCCGCTGGCTGGGGAGGAATGCCCGTCTGCATGGCGATCCAGACCACCCAGATCACGAGCGCGCAGGTAGTGAAGAACAGCAGGGTGAACCAGTCGATCAGCGCCGAGACGCTGCGGTTCATGGTGGGCAGGGCGAATGCTGCCAGCGTGGCCAGCGCGGGTAACGCCAGCAGCAGCGCCCGGTCGCCCGCAGCCGTGACGACGGTGGCACCGACCGTGATCAGGGCGCACCAGAAGGGCAGTGACAGATGCCGGCTGGGCTGGCGCCCGAACAGCTGCCGGCGCCAGTACCAGAGTGTCCACAGCACCAGCGGCCACAGCGGCCAGGTGAACCACAGCAGCAGGCGGGCCAGGCTTTGCCAGTCGGCCGTACCATTGGGCAGTTCAATACGCCAGCGCCAGAGATCGAGGGTCGTGGCCAGCGCGGCGATGAAGACCGTTAGCGCGAGCAGTCGCCACAGACCATGGCGGTGACGTTGCGGTGCCTCGAGGGCCTGCGTGCGGTCCAGCGCATGGGCCAGCAGGCCGCCCAAGGCCAGCAGCAGGGCCAGGGCCGGGCCTCCGGAGAGCGTCAGGCCGGTCAGGCCGACCAGGGCCGACAGGGCGGGCGTCCAGCGCCGGTAGGGCAGGGCGGCGAAGGCGTAGAAGCTCAGGGCGACAAAGCACAGCTGCGCCAGCGCCGGGGTGGTCTCGTGCGAGAGCTGGGCCAGGCCCAGGCAGGCGATGAAGGCCAGGAGGCCACCATCGGCCATGGCTCGCGCGTAGTCGTGGGGGCGCGCCTCGCCACCGAAGGCAAAGGCCACGGGCTGGGCCAGCGGGCTGCGCGCAAGGTAGTAGATGCCCTGCCAGACGGCCACCAGGGTCAGGGCCAGCAGGCCGATGAAGGGCAGCCGTGCGGCAAAGCCGGGATAGACCCAGTCCGGCGCGAGTTGCAGGGCCCAGGCGCCGAGCCAGTAAGGAAGCAGCCCATCAACATCGGGTGGCATGCCGCCCAGCTTGGGCGCGAGCCAGTCGGCGCGACCGGCGGCGAGCTCGGCCATGTAGCCATAGGCGGTGATATCGGCCATGCGCCAGGGCGTGCGACCGATGAAACCGGGCAGCACGTAGGCGAGCGCGAAGAGCCATAGCGCCAAGTGCGGAAGGCGGCGCACGGCGCCCTGGGGGACGATGGCGGGGCTGGGCTGGTTCACGCTGGGATGATGCCGCAAAAGAAGAAGGGCAGCGCGGTGAACCGGGCTGCCCTGCTGCGAACGACTGAGGCCGGATTACTTGGCGACAGCGGTCTTGCCGAAGCGGTTACGGAACTTCTCGACGCGGCCGCCCATGTTGTCCACGGACTTCTGGGTACCGGTGTAGAAGGGGTGCGACTCGCTCGTGGTATCCAACTTGATCCAGGGCAGTTCACGACCGTCTTCCATCTTGATCGTTTCCTTGGCGCTGGCGCAGGAACGGGTGACGAACTTGAAGCCGTTGGACATGTCCTGGAAGCAAACGTCGCGATAGTTGGGGTGGATGCCTTCTTTCATGATTTCTTCCTCATCTGCGGGAGCCGGCCCAGCCTATTCCGGGCTACTTTCCACGAAAACGCTAAATTATATAGCGAAATCAACAGCTTGCGAACGCCTGGTGAGCCCAGGGTCCGCGCGCAGTGCCGGCCTGTTTGCAGGCACTCGCCGAAGCCGCTTCGCCGGGCCGCTGAGTGCGCCCCTACGCGCAGCAGGAGGGGTTAGCGCAGCGCTCGACAGGGCGCGTCGCCTGAGGTGGCGTCAGCCGCCCCTTCTCATCATGTCGAAGAACTCGTTGTTGTTCTTCGTGGCGCGCATCTGCTTGAGCACCATTTCCATGGACTCGATCTCGTCCATGTTGTAGAGGAACTGGCGCAGGATGCGGGTCTTCTGCAGGATCTCGGGCTGCAGCAGCAGTTCTTCGCGACGCGTGCCGCTGCGGTTGAGCTGGATGGAGGGAAAGACGCGCTTTTCGTACAAGCGGCGGTCTAGATGAATTTCGCTGTTGCCCGTTCCCTTGAACTCTTCGAAGATCACTTCGTCCATGCGGCTGCCGGTGTCCACCAGCGCGGTGGCGATGATCGTTAGAGAGCCGCCCTCTTCAACGTTGCGCGCGGCGCCCAGGAAACGCTTGGGACGCTGCAGGGCGTTGGCGTCCACGCCGCCCGTCAGCACCTTGCCGGACGAGGGCACGACGTTGTTGTAGGCGCGTGCCAGGCGGGTAATGGAGTCCAGCAGGATGACCACGTCTTTCTTGAGCTCAACCAGACGCTTCGCGCGCTCGATCACCATCTCGGCGACGTGTACGTGACGCGCGGCCGGTTCGTCGAAGGTTGAGGCGATCACCTCGCCCCTGACCGTGCGCTGCATCTCGGTCACTTCTTCCGGACGCTCGTCCACTAGGAGCACCATCATGATGCTGTCGGGGTAGTTGGCGGCAATCGCGTGCGCGATGTGCTGCATCATCACGGTCTTGCCGCTCTTGGGCGGGGCCACCAGCAGGGCGCGCTGACCCTTGCCGATGGGGGCGATGATGTCGATGACACGCCCAGTGATGTTTTCCTCGCTCTTAAGTCCGTCCTGTTCCAGCTTCATCTGCACCTTGGGGAACAACGGGGTCAGGTTCTCGAACATGACCTTGTGCTTGTTGGTCTCGGGCGAGCCACCGTTGACCTTCTCCAGCTTGTTCAGCGCGAAGTAACGTTCGCCGTCCTTGGGCGTGCGCACCTCGCCTTCGATCATGTCGCCGGTATGCAGGTTGAAACGGCGCACCTGGCTCGGGGAGATGTAGATGTCATCCGTGCTGGCCGTGTAGCTCGAATCCGGGCTGCGCAGGAAACCGAAGCCGTCAGGGAGGATTTCGAGCACACCGTCGGCAAAGACCTGCTCGCCCGCCTTCGCGCGCTTCTTGATGATGGCAAACATCAGCTCCTGCTTGCGCATGCGGCCGGTGTTTTCGATCTCGAGCTCTTCGGCCTGCTTCAGGATTTCAGACACATGCAGTGCCTTGAGTTCATTCAGGTGCATGGAGGAGGTCCCTGCGGGGAGTGTCGGTGTGTCGGGGGGAAGGGGGCCGGGAAGACGCGGGGTCTTGCCTACGGGGACTCAAGCGGCTTTCAGTCCGGAAAGCAGCGAGCGCTGGAATTATGACAGGAAAAGAGGCCGCCGAGGAAGTGGCGGCGGCTGCGGGCCGGGTTCAGACCAGCTGTTGGTCGATGAAGGCAGTCAACTGGGCCTTGCTCATGGCTCCCACCTTGGTCGCGGCGAGCTGGCCGCCCTTGAAGATCATCAGGGTCGGAATGCCGCGGATGCCGAACTTGGCCGGAATGTCGCGGTTCTCGTCGACATTCATCTTGGCGATCTGAAGCTTGCCCTGGTAAGTGTCCGCCACCTCGTCGAGCACAGGGGCAATCATCTTGCACGGTCCGCACCACTCGGCCCAGTAGTCGACCAGCACGGGCTGGGTGGACTTGAGGACGTCGGTCTCGAACGAGGCATCGGAGACATGCTTGATGAGGTCGCTGGCCATTAAGAACTCCTTGTGCGCGAGGGCAATGCGGCTACATTCCCAGAATTGTGACAGAAACCTTGGATACCCGTTGGCAGCGGTGGCTTGCCGACATCAGCGATCACATGCGCGCGCTCAGGGCGCATCCGGCCCGCACGGTGGTGCTGCTGCCCTACGCGCAGCTCATGCCGGTCGCGGCGCGTCAGTGGGCCCGCCTGCATCCGCAGGGCTTCGCGCCGCGCTTCGAAACCACACAGAACTGGTGCCGTAGCCTGGGTGCCCCCCCTCCCGCACCCACCGATTACAGCGGCGACGTTGCGCTGGACGCGCTCACGGCCCGGTCCTTGCTAGAGCAGGCTGGCCTGCGCGAGCGTGCCGAACTGGCCACGCCACTCCTGCTGGACTCGGCGCGCGAGCTCGCCGCCGTCGCCGCAGCCGTTGCGCCGGGGCAGCGCGTCGCCTGGGGACAGCGGGCGCGCGCGTCCGCCCTTGCAGGCCTGGAGGCGGGGGTGCTGGCGCTCGAAGCCCAGGTTGCGCAAGTGGCTGTGGCCTGGGTGGCCCATTCCTACTATCCCAGCGACGCGCTTTTTTCTCCGCGGGTGATGGCCGATGTTGACTGCTTGATCGTTGTGCCGGGCCTGCAGCCCGACCCTTTGCCCGCCGGGCTGCAGGTGGTCTGGGGCGAGCGCCTGCACGTGCTGGTAGCGCCCGTGATCGGTGAGGCCAGCCCCGCCTTGCGTTTTTTTGAAGCCAGCGACGCCGCCGACGAGGCGCAACGCACCGCCGCCTGCGTGCTGCGGCATCTGTCGGATGGCCGCTCGCCCGTTGCCGTGGCCGTGACCGATCGCGCACTCACGCGTCGTGTGCGAGCCATGCTGGCCAGCCACGGCGTGCAGATGCGTGACGAGACAGGCTGGAAACTATCGACCAGCCGCGCCGGGGCGCAAGTCATGGCTGCCTTGCGTTCGGTGGCCTGGAACGCGGGCAGCGATGCTGTGCTGGACTGGCTCAAGCACGTGCCAGCCTGTGATGCGCACTTGCTGGGCGAACTCGAAGCATTATTGCGCCGCCGGCCACAGCGTGCCTGGCGCCATGTGCCGGAAACACTGGACCTGCGTGCACATCCGGCCCTGACTGAACTCCTCCAGCGCATCGAGGCCTGGCGTTTAACCATGCAAGGCTCACGGCCGCTCGCTGAATGGCTGCAGCTCCTGCGCACGCTGCTGCAGACCACGGGACAATGGGCCCTGTTGCAGGATGACCAGGCTGGCGCGCCTGTTCTGACCGCGCTGCGCCTAGACGAAGTCGCCTGCCTGCCTGCCGAAGCCCTGTGGACGCGCCGTCGCCTCAGCGTGGCGGATTTCACGCGCTGGGTGGACCAGGTGCTCGAGTCCGCAAGCTTCAAGCCCGATTACCCGTTGCAGGAGCAGGCCGTGCTTCTTCCCCTGGCCCAGATGCTCGGTCGGGATTTTTCAGCCGTGGTTCTGCCGGGCTGCGACGAGCTGAGGCTGCCAACCTCGCCCGATCCCGCAGGCCTGTGGACGGCGACTCAACGCGCGGCCCTGGGCCTGCCGACGGGTGACGTCCTCGAAGCCGCCCTGCGCGCGGCCTGGGCGGATGCACTGGCCCGGCCGGCCGTGGACGTTCTCTGGCGGCGCAGTGACGAAGGCGGCGAGCCGCTGCTGCCCAGTCCACTGGTCCAGCTCGCGCGCAGCGATCTGAAGGCCAGGGGGTGCGATGGGCCCGGTCTGCTGGTCATGCGGCAGCTGGCTGCGGCGCCCGTGGTCCGGCCGGCGCCCGCGGCGCCTGCGTTAGCCTTGAGCCGGATATCTGCCAGCGCTTACCAGGACCTGCGGCAGTGCCCCTACCGCTATTTCGCGCTGCGCCTGCTGGGCCTGAAAGAGGCGGAGGAGCTGGAGGGAGAACTCGACAAGCGCGACTTCGGCCTCTGGCTGCACGGTGTGCTGCAGCGTTTCCATCGGCAACTGGACCAGCCCGACGCCGACCGCGCTTCGCGGCGCGCCTGGCTCGACACGGCAGCCACCGAGGAGGCGGTCGCGCAGCGCCTAGCCGAGGACGAGTTCCTGCCCTTTCGCTCGGCCTGGCCGTCAATGCGCGAGGGCTATCTCGACTGGCTGGCCCGGCACCAGGCTGCGGGCTGGCGCCACGTTGACAGCGAACGTAGCGCCGAACAAGTTGTGGGCGCGCTCACGCTCTTCGGCCGCCTGGACCGCGTGGATCGCGGCAGCGACGGGATGAATCTGCTGATTGACTACAAGACCGAGGGGCAGCAAATCACGCGTGATCGAATCCGTGAACCGCTGGAGGACACGCAGCTGGCCTTTTACGCCGCCCTGCAGCCCGACGACACCCTGCGTGCCGCCTACGTGAACGTGGGTGAGCGCGACGGCTGCCGCACCTTCGAGCAGGAGGATGTGGTGGCCGCGCGCGATGCGCTCATCGAGGGCCTGCTCGACGAACTAGGGCGCATCGCCGGCGGCGCAGCCTTGCCGGCTCTGGGCGAAGGACGGGTCTGCGAGACCTGCGCGGCGCGAGGCCTTTGCCGCAAGGACTTCTGGGCCGGGGAGCCGCTGCCATGACGCCGGCCTACGAACGCAACGGCGCGCTGGTAGCGCGCGAGGATTTCTACACGATCGCCTGCGATCCGCAACGCCATGTGGTTGTGGAGGCCTGCGCGGGCGCGGGCAAGACCTGGATGCTGGTCTCGCGCATCCTGCGCGCCTTGCTCGAAGGTGCGGCGCCACAGGAGATCCTGGCCATCACCTTCACCAAGAAGGCGGCGGGCGAGATGCGTCAGCGCCTTATGGAGTGGCTGGAGGATTTCGCCCACGCGGACGATCAGCACCTTCGCAGGCAATTGCTCATCCGCGGTGTGGCTGCGGACCGCGTGCCCGCGCTGGTCGAGCCGCTGCGCCAGCTGCACCGTTGCCTGTTGCTACAGGGGCGCACGGTGCAGATCCGCACCTTCCACAGCTGGTTCGTGGCCCTGCTGCGCGATGCGCCCGTGGCTGTGCTGGAGGAACTGGGCCTGCCCGCGGCATACGAGTTGCTGGAGCAGGACGCTTCAGCCATCGCCCAGCTCTGGCGGCCGTTCCAGGGGCGCCTGCTGAGCGAGCCTGAGTTGCGCGCCGACTACGAGGCTGTGATCGCCACGTATGGCCGCAGCCAGACCGAGAAGGCACTGGAGGCCGCCCTGCAGCGGCGAGTGGAGTTCATGCTGGCCGATGCGTGCGCGGCGATCGAGCGCTCGGTGCCTTCAGCAGGCGACGTTTACGCCGAATTTGCAGGCCTGGACACGCCGGTGCGATGGCTGCTGCAAGCGCCGGTGCGCGAGCGCTGGCTGATGCGGGCCAAAGTGCTGGGGCAGGAAAAAAACAAGACGCCACAGTCTGCAGCCACGGACATCGTCGATGCCTTTGCCTTGCTTGATCGGGGGCAGTGGACACCAGCCTTGGATCTTTTGCGATCTGCCTTCTTCGTCAAGGACGAAGACCGCCTGACAAAGCACTTGCAGAAACTTGAGGCAGCCCAATACGCACAACCTGAGCTGCAGCGTCTGTGTGCCGCCCAGCAGCAGCACGAGGCCTGGCTGTACCAGCAGCGCATGGCACGACTTACCCGTGTGCTCATTGAAGAATACGGTGTGCTCAAGCGCGAACGAGGCTGGGTGGACATGAGCGACGTCGAGCGCGCCGCGCTGCACCTGCTGTCCGACGCCACGCTCAGTGGCTGGTTGCAGGAGCGGCTGGACGCGCGTACCCGGCATCTGTTGATCGATGAGTTCCAGGACACCAACCCCTTGCAATGGCAGGCGCTGCACGCTTGGCTCAGCGGCTACGCAGGCAGCGGCGGCGGGGCGACGGCGCCACGGCTTTTCATTGTGGGCGACCCCAAGCAGAGCATCTACCGCTTTCGCCGCGCCGAGCCACAGGTCTTTGAGGCGGCCAAGGCTTTCGTGCAGGCGCTGGGTGGCGACTGGCTGAGTTGCGACCACACCCGCCGCAACGCGCCTTCGGTGCTGGCCCTGGTCAACGCCACGCTGGAGACGGCGCAGGCCGAGGGCGACTACGCGGGTTTTCGAAGGCACAGCACGGAGTCGAGCGAGGCGGGCGCGGCTCAGGCCCTGCCCGCCATCCCGCGGCCGGGCAAGGAGGAAAGAGTTGCGGCTACCGAATGGCGTGACAGCCTGACGCAGGCGCGCCACCTGCCTGAGGACACGCTGCGTGAGCTTGAATGCCGCCAGGTCGCGCGCTTGATCGCGCAACAGATCGCCAGCGGCAAGCGCCCGCGCGAAATCATGGTGCTGGCGCGCAAGCGTGATCGCCTGTCGGCCATGGAGGCTGAACTGCGCGCGCTCGGCATCGCAGCCCTGCAGCCTGAAAAGACCGAGCTCGGTGAGGCGCCCGAGGTACAGGACCTGGTGGCCCTGGTCGACGCGCTGGTCTCCCCTCGGCACGATCTGTCGTTGGCACGAGCCCTGCGCTCGCCGCTCTTTGGGCTGTCCGACGGGGCGCTCATCGAGATTGCGCTGCGCCAGCGGGCGCAAAACCGACCGTGGTTCGAACTCTTGCAGCAAGACGGCTGGTCGGCTGCCCTGCAGGGCGTGGGGGCGCGCCTGCGTCGTTGGCAGCAATGGACGGCCAGCCTGCCGCCGCATGACGCGCTGGACGCGATCTACGAGGACGGCGACGTGCTGGCGCGCTTTGTGGCTGCTGCACCGGCCAACCAGGGGGATGCGGTACGCGCCCATCTGCTGGCCCTGCTGTCCGCCGCGCTGCAGCTCGACGGCGGTCGCTACGCCACCCCGTATGGACTGGTGCGTGCCTTACGTGCCGGCGGTGTGCCCGCGCCCCAGGCCTTGGCGGCCGACGCAGTACAGCTGTTGACCGTGCATGGCGCCAAGGGGCTGGAGGCGGACGTGGTGCTCCTGCTCGACACCGATGCGCCGCCGCAGCGTGCCCAGACCATGGGGGTGCTGCTGGACTGGCCTGGCGAGGCAGCGGCGCCGCTGTCCTACATCTTTCTCGCCAGTGAAAACCGCGTACCAACCAGCATACGCGCGGCCCTTGAGAAAGAGCAGCGCGAGCGCCAGCGCGAGGAGCTCAACGCCCTCTACGTGGCTCTCACGCGGGCCCGGCAGCGTCTGGTGCTGTCCTCGGTGCAGCCGCACGGCGACAGCGGTCGCAGCTGGTGGCAGCGCCTGCTGCCCGGCTGTGTTCCGTTGACTGCGGAGGAGCTGTCCAATGCGTCGATCGCCGGGGCGAGCGGGGAGACGCCTCTGGCTCTGCCGGTGCTCCCGGATGTGCGCTTTGACACGCCGCGAGGCGACGCGGTGGTACAAAGCCAAGACCCACCCGAGGCGCGCATCGGCAAGGCCATGCACCGGCTGCTCGAGTGGACGACGCTGAAGGCGCAGGACTGGACGGTAAGCCAGCTGCAGCGCATCACCGTCGAGTTTGGCCTGGACACGGCGCAGGCCCGGCAGGCCGAGTCCTTGGCTCGGCGCATCCTGCAGGGTGAGGGGGCCTGGGCCTGGTCCGTCGCCGAGGTCGACTGGGAGGCCAATGAAGTCCCCGTCAACGTGCAGGGCAGCGTGCGCCGCATCGACCGCCTGGTGCGCCGGCGCGACGGACACTGGTGGGTACTGGACTACAAATCGGCTGCCAATCCGCAGACGCGTGACGAGCTGCTAGCTCAACTGCGGGCTTATCGCTCGGCCGTGCAGGCTGCGAGCCCCGGTGCCCCGGTGCGCGCGGCGTTTCTGAGCGCGCTGGGGCGGGTCGAGGAAATCGAGTAGGCACTGCATGACAGACTTGCGAGAGGCAAGAGTCGCCGTCATCGGTGGCGGCCCGGCCGGGCTGATGGCTGCCGAGGTGCTGGTCGAAGCGGGTGTGTCCGTGGATCTCTATGACGCCATGCCCTTGGTGGGGCGCAAGTTCCTGCTCGCCGGCAGGGGCGGCCTCAACCTCACCCACTCGGAGGGGGCGGATCGCTTCGCCCAGCGTTACGGCGAGCGACGCATCCAGATCGCTGCGCTGCTGGGCGAGATCGACGCTACCAATCTGCGGGCCTGGGCGCAGGGCCTGGACATCGAGACCTTTGTCGGGACCTCCGGGCGGGTGTTCCCCAGGGATATGAAAGCGGCGCCGCTGTTGCGCGCCTGGCTGCATCGCCTGCGGCATCCAGCCCACGGCGGTGCGGGCGTGCAGTTCCATATGCGGCATCGCTGGCTGGGCTGGCGTCAGGACGGGCGCACGCTGCGTTTCGAGACGCCTCAGGGTGAGCTTGGCGTGCAGGCCCATGCCACCGTGCTGGCCCTGGGCGGCGGCAGCTGGGCGCGTTTAGGCTCAAACGGTGCCTGGGTGCTCCTGCTGGTTGCGCGCGGCGTGGCCGTAGCACCGCTGCTGCCGTCCAACTGCGGCTTTGATGTCGCACCGGGCACGAGGTCGCCGCCCCCGGGGCAAGCGCTGCCCGTCCGGGCGGTGATGCCAGGCGCGGGCTGGAGTGAATTCTTTGCCAGCCGTTACGCTGGCCAGGCTTTCAAGACTGTGGCGCTCGTGTTCACCGACAGCCGCGGGCGCCGCTTTGAGCGCAAGGGCGAGTTCGTGGCGACGGCCACAGGCGTGGAGGGCAGTCTGGTTTACGCGGCGTCGGCACTGCTGCGCGACGAGATCATCCGCAGCGGTTACGCCGTGCCGCATATCGACCTGCTGCCGGACTGGACGGCCGAGCGCGTACGTGCCGAAGTGCGGCATCCGCGCGGATCGCGCTCGCTGTCCAGCCATCTGAAGGGCCGGCTTGGGCTGGACGGCATCAAGGCGGCCCTGCTGCACGAGGTGCTGGGGCGCGAGGGCGTGCACCACAGCGAGGCGCTGGCGCATGCCATCAAGGCCCTGCCTTTGCCGCTCGTAGCTGCACGTCCCATCGACGAAGCCATCAGCAGCGCGGGCGGCGTGCTCTTCGAGGGGCTGACCCCGGACCTGATGTGCGAGGCGCTGCCCGGCGTGTTCTGCGCTGGCGAGATGCTGGACTGGGAAGCCCCGACCGGTGGTTACCTGCTGACCGCCTGTTTTGCCAGCGGCAAGCGCGCAGGGCAGGGCGTGCTGCGCTGGCTCGCACGTTGAGGATCATGAAAAAGCCGCTGGCGCAGGCCAGCGGCTTCATGAACGAGGTGACGGACCTCGACCCCGGCACTGACTCCACAGTTAGGGCTGCTTGGTTCCCCACCTGACCCGGTTGGCCGCTTTACCATGCGGGAAGGCCCGTCGTGTGGGATTGTAGCGCCGCAGGCAGAAGCCAAAGGCAGCGCATCCGGTGGGCTGACTCTATCCACACCGTAGAATCCCGAGCATGTCCTATCTCGTGCTTGCCCGCAAATACCGTCCCCGGAGCTTTGCCGAGATGGTCGGGCAGGAGCATGTGGTGCGAGCGCTGGGCAATGCGCTGCAGACGCAGCGCCTGCACCACGCCTACCTTTTCACCGGCACCCGGGGGGTGGGAAAGACGACGGTTTCGCGCATCCTCGCCAAGTCGCTTAATTGCGTGGGCGCCGACGGGCAGGGCGACATCACTGGTCAGCCCTGTGGCGTCTGCCAGGCCTGCACCGACATCGACGCTGGACGCTTTATCGACTACACCGAGCTCGACGCCGCCTCCAACCGCGGTGTGGACGAAATCCAGGCGCTGCTGGAGCAGGCGGTGTACAAGCCGGTGCAGGGGCGCTTCAAGGTCTTCATGATCGACGAAGTCCATATGCTCTCGAACACGGCCTTCAACGCCATGCTCAAGACGCTGGAGGAGCCGCCCGAGTACCTCAAGTTCGTGCTGGCCACAACCGATCCGCAGAAGGTACCGGTCACCGTGCTCTCGCGCTGCCTACAGTTCAACCTGCGGCCGATGGCACCCGAGACGGTGCTGGAGCACCTGGGCCGCGTGCTGGGCGCCGAGCAGGTGCCGGCTGAGCCGGGCGCGCTGCGCCTGCTCGCGCGGGCGGCGCGCGGTTCCATGCGCGATGCGCTCTCGCTGACCGATCAGGCCATCGCCTTCGGCTCCGGGCAGCTGGAAGAGGCCGCCGTGCGCCAGATGCTGGGCAGCGCCGACCGCACGCATGTCTACACCCTCATCGATGCCCTGGCGCGCGCGGATGGCAAGACCGTGGTGGAAACTTCCGAGGCGCTTCGGCTGCAGGGCCAGAGCGCGGCCTCAACGCTCGAGGAGATGACGGTGGTTTTGCAGCGCATGGCGGTGCTGCAGGCCGTACCCGGCAGCGCCGATGCTTCGGACCCCGAAGCCGCCGAGACTGCGCGCCTGGCCGCACTGCTGCCGGCTGACGAGACTCAACTGCTCTACAGCCTGTGCCTGCACGGCCGGGGTGAGCTGGGCCTCGCACCCGACGATTATGCGGCGCTGACCATGGTGCTGCTGCGGCTGCTGGCCTTCAAGCCGGGCGTGTTTGCCGGTTCGGCTGAAAAAAAAACACTGAAATTACCTGAGGTCGCGCCTCGGCCCCAGCCCGTGATGGCTCCTGCCGGCGCTCGCCCGGAGCATGTCGAGGGGCTTCGAAGGGCTCAGCCCCAACGGAGTGCGCCCGTCCCGCCCGCAGCCGCTCACCCCATTGCTGCAACGGCTGCCCGTCCCGCAGGCTTCACGCCGCCGGGCCAGGTGCTGTCCGTGGTCGACGAGGAACATCCGGTGCAGCCCGCGCGCCCCGCGACCGCCATGCCCGCCGCCCAGGTCGTGGCTGTGCCCGTGCGCGTGGCCGCTGAATCGCGCGCTGATGCGCCGGCCCCGGGCGCAGCACGCGGCGCTCCTCTGGTGCCTACCGAGGAGGGCGGCTACTGGCACGAGGTGGTGCGCGGCCTCATCGCCAGCGAGGCCGTGTCGGCGCTGGTGCGCGAGCTCGCCTTGCAGTCGCAGCTGGTGGCGCGTGATGCAGACCAGTGGCTGCTGCGCGTCGAGCGCGAGTCGCTCAATTCCACCTCCAGCCGCGAGCGGCTGCAGGCCGCCCTGCAGGCTGCAGGCCACGGTGTGACGCTGGCGGTGGAGATCGGCCGCGTGAGCGACAGCCCGGCGCGCCGGATGGCGGCCATCGCCGAGGAGAGGCAGCTCGCAGCGGAGAAGCTCATCCACGAGGACCCCTTCGTGCAGGCGATGATGCGCGAGTTCGGCGCAAAAATCGTACCCGGCAGCATCAAGCCCATCGAACCGACCCACCAACCGAAGTAAGGAAGCCCATGTTCAACAAAGGACAACTCGCCGGCCTGATGAAGCAGGCCCAGGCCATGCAGGACAACCTCAAGAAGGCCCAGGAAGAACTGGCTTTCATCGAGGTCACCGGTGAATCCGGTGCCGGCCTGGTCAAGGTGGTGATGACCTGCAAGCACGACGTCAAGCGCGTTACCATCGATCCGAGCCTGCTGGCCGAAGACAAGGACATGCTGGAGGATCTGGTCGCTGCGGCTGTCAACGCTGCGGTGCGCAAGGCTGAAGAGACCAGCCAGGAGAAGATGGGCAAGCTTACTGCTGGCATGCCCGGATTGCCTGGTGGAATGAGGTTCCCTTTCTGAGGGCCACTGCGCGAGCGTGGGGCGTCGTTGCGGGGCCCGTGGGGAAATCCTCACGGACCTCAAGTCCATTGCGATTTCCCGCCACCCGCGCCTCGCCTGAGGCCCGCTCGCTACGCATCGAAGGATTGTTGGTACATCCATGTCCGACGCCCACTCCCTTGACGCGCTGATCCAGGCGCTGCGCCGCCTGCCGGGCGTGGGCGTGAAGTCTGCGGGGCGCATGGCTTTCCATCTGCTGCAGCACGACCGCGAGGGCGCGCAGTTGCTGGCGCGCGCCCTGCAGCAGGCGGCGATCCAGGTGCGTCACTGCACACGCTGCCACACCTTCAGCGAGGCGGAGGTCTGCGCCACTTGCCAGGACCCGGGCCGCGACGCCAGCAAACTGTGCGTGGTGGAAACGCCCGCCGACCAACTGGCCCTGGAGCGCACCGGCGCCTACAAGGGCCTGTACTACGTGCTCATGGGTCGGCTCAGCCCGCTAGACGGCATCGGGCCGCTTGACATCGGTCTCAAGAGTCTCTTTGATCGCACGATTGATGGCTCCGTGCGCGAGGTGATCCTGGCCACCAACTTCACGGCCGAGGGCGAAGCCACAGCCCACGTCATCGCCGAGGGGCTCAAGGCGCGTGGCGTCGCCTACACGCGCCTGGCGCGAGGCGTGCCCATAGGCAGCGAGCTGGAGTACGTGGACCTGGGCACGATCGCGCACGCGCTGGTGGACCGGCGCTAAGGCTTTTCGCCTGCAACGACAAGAAACTTCGGGACCCGCCGCTGGGCCATAATTCGCAGCATCCAGAACGACCCTTGCCCGTACTGACCATGACTTTTGCACGCTTCACCCTGGCCCACTGGTGCGTCCTGATCGCAGCGCTGCTGCCCATTTTCTGCGCGGGTATCGCCAAGTCGGGCATGATGGGCAAGTCGCGCAAAGAGGGCGGTTATGACAACCACGATCCGCGCGCCTGGCTGGCGCGCCAGGCAGACTGGCGCGCACGCGCCAACGCTGCCCAGCAGAACAGCTTTGAGGCGCTGCCCTTTTTCATCGGGGCGGTCATCATTGCCCACCAGCTGGGCGCCCACCAGCTGCGGCTCGACATGCTGGCCTTTCTGTTCGTTTTCCTGCGCGTGATCTACATCATGGCTTACGTGGCAGACATGGCCAGGGCGCGTTCCGTGCTCTGGATTCTCGCCTTCGCCGCGAATATTGCCATCCTGTTCATCGGCTACCACTAGCCACCGGACGCCACCAGGCAGCCTCGGGCCGTGCTGGCCTGACGGCGGCCTGAACTTGCCGAGGCGCTACGGGGAAACCCGCTCCGGATGTTTACGGATACAAGGGGTGGGCGACGCGCATTAAGCTCACAGGCCTGAGATTTTTTCCGGAGATCCTTGTATGGCCCCAGTGCGCATCAATCGTCGCGTCTTCACCATCGGCACCGCCATGGGTGCGGCCGCGCTGGGGGTGCCCGCGCTGGCGGCCGATCCCAAGCTTGAAAAGAGCAAGGTCGCGATTGCCGTGGGCGGCAAGGCTTCTTTCTACTATCTGCCTCTGACCATCGCCGAGCAACTGGGCTATTTCAAGGCCGAGGGTCTGGAGGTAGAGATCAGCGATTTTGCCGGTGGAGCGCGCGCATTGCAGGCCGTGGTGGGTGGCTCGGCCGATGTCGTGAGCGGCGCGTATGAGCACACCATCAACCTGCAGAACAAGGGCCAGATGTTCCAGGCCTTCGTGCTGCAGGGCCGTGCGCCGCAGATTGCCCTGGGCGTGTCGGCCAAAACCATGGCGAACTACAAGACGGTGGCCGATCTCAAGGGCAAGAAGATCGGCGTCACGGCGCCGGGCTCCTCCACCAACATGATGGCCAACCTCGTGCTCTCGCGCGCAGGGCTCAAGGCTGGGGATGTAAGCTTCATCGGCGTAGGCACCTCCGCTGGCGCGCTGACGGCGCTGCGCACCGGCCAGGTCGATGCAATGTGCAATATCGATCCGGTCATGACCATGCTTGAGCAGAAGGGCGATGTGCGCATCGTCTTCGATACCCGTACGCTCAAGGGTACACGGGAGGTGTTCGGCGGCTCCATGCCGGCCGGTTGCCTCTATTCGCCGCAGGAGTTCATCCAGAAGAACCCGGCCACGACCCAGGCGCTCACGAATGCCATCGTGCATGCCCTCAAGTGGCTGCAGACGGCTGGGCCGAGCGACATCATCAAGACCGTGCCGGAGTCCTATCTGCTCGGCGACCGGGGACTGTACCTAGCGTCCTTCGAGAAGGTGCGCGAGGCGCTGGCGCTCGACGGCCTCTTTCCCGAGGACGGCGGCCGGACCGCCCTGCGTGCGCTGGCCAGCTTCGACACGACTCTCAAGGCCGACAAGATCGACCTGGGCAAGACCTGGACCAACCAGTTCGCCGCGCGCTCCAAGGCGCGTTTCAAGGCCTGAGCCGCAGCGCGTGTCCGACCTGTCCAGCTCCCCCGCACTCGAGCTGCTTGGCATCACCTGTGCATTTGCCGCCAGCGACGGCGGCCCGCCTTACACCGCAGTTGCCGAGACCACGCTGCATGTGGCGGCCGGCGAGTTTGTCTCCGTCGTCGGGCCCACGGGCTGCGGCAAGTCCACCCTGCTCAATGTGGGCGCTGGCCTGCTGGTACCCAGTGCGGGCCAGGTGCGGGTCTTTGGCGAACCCCTGCACGGCCTGAACCGGCGCGCGGGTTACATGTTCCAGGCCGAGGCCCTGCTGCCCTGGCGCAGCGCGCTGGACAACGTGCTGCTTGGTCTGCAGTACCGTGGCGTGCCCGAGGCGCAGGCGCGGTCCCAGGCCGAGGACTGGCTTGCGCGGGTGGGGCTGTCCGGCTTTGGCGATCGTTATCCGCATCAGCTCTCGGGCGGCATGCGCAAGCGCACGGCACTGGCCCAGACCCTGGCTCTGGACCCGGACATCATCCTCATGGACGAACCCTTCAGCGCGCTGGACGTGCAGACGCGGCAGCTGATGGAGAACGAGGTCCTTGAGCTTTGGAGCGCCAGGAAGAAGGCGGTGCTTTTCATCACGCATGACCTGGACGAGGCCATCGCGATGAGTGACCGGGTGGTGGTGCTCTCGGCCGGCCCTGCCACGCGGCCCATCGGCGAGTTCCTTATTGACCTGCCGCGTCCGCGCAATGTTGCCGAGGTGCGCCATCATCCGCGCTTCATGGAGTTGCACACCCGCATCTGGGATGTGCTGCGCGAGGAGGTGCTCAAGGGCTACCAGCAGCAGCTGAGGAAGGCGGCATGAGTCCCGCACGGCCGCCCGCACGGGCTCGCACCCCAGCGTGCAAGACGAAGGTGTTTCGATGAGTCTCTGGCAGGTCCTCAGGCCGCGCACGGGCAACCTGCGCTGGTGGCAGCTTGGCGTGCTGCTGGCTTTTCTGGGGCTTTGGCAACTTGCCTCGCGCGATACCCGGCTGGCCTTCTTCCTCGGTGATCCGGTGCAGGTGGCCGGACGCATCTGGTCATGGTTTCTGCCCTGGGCCCTGCCGGGCAACGCGCTGTTTCCCGAGGGTCTGAACGGCAATGCCGACATCTACCGACATCTCGGGACAACCCTGCTGGAGACCTTCCTCGCCTTTGGCATCGGCACCGTACTGGGGCTGGTCTGCGGCTTGTGGCTGGCGCTCTCGCCACTTGCCAGCGCCATCCTCGATCCCTACATCAAGGCGGCCAATGCGATGCCACGCGTGATCCTCGCGCCCATCTTCGCCATGTGGTTCGGCCTAGGCATCTGGAGCAAGGTGGCACTGGCAGTGACGCTGGTGTTCTTCATCGTGTTCTTCAACGTCTACCAGGGTGTGCGCGAGGTCAGTCCCGTGGTGCTGGCCAATGCCCGCATGCTGGGCGCCAACCAGCGCCAGCTGCTGCGCACCGTCTACCTGCCCAGCGCCACCGCCTGGGTGTTCTCCAGCCTGCACACTTCGGTGGGGCTGGCCTTTGTGGGCGCGGTGGTGGGCGAGTACCTGGGATCGGCGCGAGGCGTGGGCTATCTCATCCTGCAGGCCGAGGGCACCTTCGACGTCAACACGGTGTTTGCCGGCATCGTGGTGCTGACGGCCTTCGCGTTGCTGCTTGATGGCCTGGTCGGCCGGGTCGAGCGGCGGCTGATGAAGTGGCAGCCGCGCGCGGGCGAGACGCAGAAGCTCTAGCGCTGGGACACCCGGGCGGCCGGTGCGGCCTCGGCCTTGGGACGTACAGGCGTCCCAAGCTTGGACGTCACGGGCAGCCAGCGCTGGATCACGATGTTTTGGCCCGGCTTGAAGGACGCACCTGCTCCTACGCTGTTCCATTCGGCCACCTTGGCTGCCGGCAGGCCGTAGCGCCGCGCGATGGTGTTTACCGTATCCTTCTTGCCGGCCTTGAGCACGATGCGGCGCAACTCGGTCTCGGGGACGAGCGAGAGCTGGCCGTTGTCGGCCACGCGCTCCGTAACATCGCGCTCCTGGCTCGCGGGCCGAGGCACCAGGAGCGTGGAGCCGGCGCGGATGACCATGTGGCTGGGGATGTTGTTGGCCAGCCGGAGGTCACTCTCACTGATCTTGAGGCGCTTGGCCGCATCGCCGGTCTTCATCGTCGAGGGCGCGATCCACACGGTCCAGCTCGAGAGCCGGTCCCCTGCATAGGCATCGAGGTTGCGCTGGAAGATCTCGGCGTTGTCCCAGGGTAGCAGGATCTGAGGCGTGCCGGCGGCCAGGATCACGGGACGGTGCAGCGAGGGGTTGAGCGCCTTGAAGTCCTCCAGCCTCACCTCGGCCAGTCGGGCGGCGAGGGCAACGTCGATGTCGCGCGTGATGGCGACGCTGTCAAAGAAGGGATGGTTGTCGATCAGCGGCAGGCGCACGCCAAAGCGGCCGGGCTCGGCCACGATGTTCTTCATGGCTTGCAGCTTGGGGATGTAGTAGCGCGTTTCCATGGGCATGTTCAGGTCGAGGTAGCCCGTGCCCTTGTTGAGACGTTTGTTCTTCGCAATCGCGCGCCCCACGCTGCCCTCGCCCCAGTTGTAGGACGCCAGCGCGAGGTGCCAGTCACCGAACATGCCGTAGAGCTTTTCAAGGTAGTCCAGCGCGGCCCGCGTGGAAGCCATCACGTCGCGCCGGTCGTCACGGAAGGCGTTCTGCTTAAGCTGGTAGACCTTGCCCGTGCTGGGGATGAACTGCCAGATACCGGCGGCGCGCGCGTGGGAGTAGGCCTGGGGGTTGTAGGCGCTCTCGATGAAGGGCAGCAGGGCCAGCTCAGTGGGCAGACCCCGGCGCTCGATCTCCTCAACGATGTGGAAGAGGTACTTGCGCGAACGCTCGGCCATGTTCTCCAGGTCTTGCGGCCGCGCAGCGTACCACTTCTCGCGCCCGGGGACGAGGTCGCTGGCAAGGTCGGGCATGGCGAAGCCGCGCCGAATGCGGTCCCAGAGATCGGCCGGCGGGGTCAGGGGCGTGACGTTGCGCGGGGTGAGCAGATTGTCTGGCCCTGGTGCGGCAATGGGGCTGATCGCGCCGGCAGGGTAGACAGGTTCGTGGCGAGATAGCCCCGACGATGGCGCTGAGGGGGCGGGCGCGGCCTCGCGACTGATGACGACCACCGCGTCTGGCGACGGTGTGGCGCCCTGCATGCCGGAGGACGGTGCGCTGGCGCAGCCGGCGAGCAGCAGGGCCACCAGGATCGCCGCGCGAGAGATCACGGGGATAGAGGTCATCGGAACTCGTTCTTCCAGGTGCGCAGGGCGGCAAAGACGGCGACCTCCTCCGTCGCGCCGGCGCGGGCACGCATGGCCTCCCGTACGCCAGGCAGCCGTGAGCGCAGAAAAGGGTTGATCTCGCGCTCGATGGCGAGCGTCGAGGGCAGGGTGGGTTGCTGGCGTGCGCGCAGCTGCACACAGTGCTCGGCGTAGCGCTGCAGGGCCGCATTGCCCGGCTCGACCGCACATGCAAAGCGCAGATTGCTCAAGGTGTATTCATGGGCGCAGCACACCCGCGTCGATGCAGGCAGTGCAGCCAAAGTGTCGAGCGAGGCCAGCATCTGCGCGGGCGTGCCTTCAAAGATGCGCCCGCAGCCACCGGAGAACAGGGTATCGCCGCAGAACAGCAGGGGCGCGCTGGGCGCATGCGCGCCAGCCGGCGCCGGGCTGCCCCAGGCCGGCTCAGCGCACTTGGGGGCGTGCGACGCAGTCCCCCGAGGGTCGCAAAACCAGGCGATGTGGCCTGCCGTATGCCCAGGCACGTCGATGACCTCGAACCGCAGCCCGAGCAGCGTGCGGGTGTCACCGCCGACCACCCGCTCCAGTGGCTCGGGCATCTCCTCGCCGGCCGGACCGTAAACGGCAGCGCCGGTGGCTTCGCGCAGCATGGCCACACCACCAATGTGGTCGGCGTGGTGGTGGGTGACTAGAATCGCCCGCAACTGCAGGCCCAGGGCCTGCAGGGCCTGCAGCACCGGTTGTGCATCACCGGGGTCGACGACGATAGCCTGGTGCCCGTCATGCAGCAGCCAGATGTAGTTGTCGTCGAAGGCGGGCAGTGGAAGCAGGGTCATGAATGAGGGAATTATAGGTTTGCACGACTGGTTCGAGACCCCTGCCGGGGCCTATCTGCTGGCTTGGGAGCAGCAGCAGTTCGACCGGGCCGTGGCCGACCTGTTTGGCTACCACGCCCTGCAGCTAGGCTTGCCGGCGCTGGATGCGCTGGCTGCCAACCGCATGCCGCATCGCTGGCTGGCCACGGCGGCGGGCGTGAGCGCCGATGGCGCGGCGCTGCGGCTTGACTACGCGGCGCTGCCCTTTGCCGAGGCGAGCCTGGATCTCGTCGTGCTGCCGCATGCCCTAGACAGTCACCGGGACCCGCACGCCGTACTGCGCGAGGTCGCTCGCGTGCTGGTACCAGGTGGACGGGTCGTGATCAGCGGCTTCAACCCGCTGAGCCTGTGGGGCATACGCCAGCGCCGCGAGAGGCTGTACCGGCGTTTCAATGTGGGCCGTGCCCTGCTGCCGCCCGCGCTGGCCTTCATCAACGAATGGCGACAGCGGGACTGGCTGCGCCTGCTGGATTTCGAGGTGGAAGTCGTGCGCCACGGTGCCTATCGCCCCCTGATGGGCAGCGAGGCCTGGCTGCGGCGCTGGCGCTGGATGGATGGCGCGGGCGCGCGCTGGTGGCCTTTTCTGGGCGCAGTCTGCTTCATGGTGGCGGTCAAGCGCGTGCATGGCGTGCGCCTTCTGGAACCTGCCTGGCGGCGTGCCGGCAGCAAGTCGGCGGCAACGGTTCCACTCGTGCGCCGCCAGCGCGAGCCACATGGCAAGCCGAACAAGGGAAGCGCCGAATGAACACGGTCGTAATCTACACCGACGGCGCCTGCAAGGGAAATCCGGGTCCCGGTGGCTGGGGCGTGCTGCTGCGATCCGGTGACGTCGAAAAGGAGCTCTGCGGGGGCGAGCGTGAGACCACCAACAACCGGATGGAACTGCTCGCCGTCATTCAGGCGCTGGAGGCGCTCAAGCGTCCCTGTCATGTGATCCTGCATGCGGACAGTCAGTACGTGCTCAAGGGAATCACCGAGTGGCTCGCTGGCTGGAAGGCCAAGGGCTGGAAGACCGCTTCCAGGCAGCCCGTGAAGAATGTGGACCTGTGGCAACGGCTCGACGCGCTCGTGGCGGGCGCGGGGCACCGCATCGAGTGGCGCTGGGTCAAGGGGCACGATGGCGATCCCGGCAACGAGCGTGCCGATGCGCTGGCTAACCGCGGCGTGGCCCAGGCTCTGTAAAGTTCTGCAAAGCGTTGGCCTGACCCCCTGCGGGAGGGGTTCCGTGAGGGATGGTGCGTATGCAAGGCCCTCGGCGGGCTGCTACAGTCGGACCATCGGATCCCGGTGGCACAGCCCACGGATTCTCGCCTGTTGCAGCACAAAAACCATGGCTTCCAAATTCATCTATCCGGTCATTGCCGTCGTCGGCATTGCGGCGGCTTCCGGTGCTGCCTGGTGGTACCAGCGCAAGTCGCCTGCGCGCACCGAAGCGCCTGCCGCCTCAGCACCAGCCGCGGCCCCCGCAGCGGCGGGACCACTGGGTGCGGGTGCCCAACCCCCGGGTGCGCCAGCGGGGGCGGGGCCTTCCGGACCATCGGGGCCGGCCAGGCCGGTGGCCGTGGAGGTTGCCAAGGTGCAGGTCGCCCGCTTAGTCGACGATGCCCAGGCCGTGGGCAGCCTGCGTTCGCGCCAGGGTGTGATGCTGCGCCCCGAGGTCAGTGGCCGCGTCACGCAGCTCAACTTCAGGGACGGTGAGCGCGTGCTCAAGGGGCAGTTGCTGGTGCAGTTTGATGACCAGCTGCCACAGGCCCAGATCAAGCAGAGCCTGGCCGAGCTGTCGATCGCCCAGGCCAACCACAAGCGCAACCAGGAGCTGCTGGCGCAGAACTTTGTGAGCCAGCGTTCGCTGGACGAGAGTGCCGCCAACCTGGAGGTGGCCCAGGCCAAGCTCGCTCTGGCGCGGGCGACTGCTGAGCGCCTGCGGATCTTCGCTCCCTTTGACGCGATCGCTGGTATCCGCAGCGTCAACGTTGGTGACTATCTCAAGGACGGCACCGACATCGTCAACCTGGAGGACATCGATGCCGTTTTCGTGGACTACCGCCTGCCCGAGCGTTTCCAGGGCAAGGTCAAACCTGGCCTCAAGGCGACGGTCGAGCTCGATGCGCTGCCCGGTCGCAAGTTCGAGGCGCGGGTGCAGGCGGTCGATCCGCTGATCGACGCCAACGGCCGTTCCATCGGTGTGCGGGCCACCATCCCCAACCGCGATTTGCAGCTGCGCCCGGGGATGTTTGCCCGCGTGAGCACCGTCTTTGGCGTACGCGAGCGGGCCACTATCTTGCCCGAGGAGGCCATCGTGCCCCAAGGGGGCAAAGTCTTCGTGATCAAGCTCGTGCCTGGTGCGGACCAGGACACGCTGGTGTCGCAGCGCGTCGAGGTCAAGCTGGGTATCCGCCGGCCGGGTCAGGTCGAAATCGTCGAAGGCGTCAAGGACGGCGAGACCGTGGTCATCGCCGGGCAGCAACGCCTGCAGCGCGACGGCAGTCCGGTGCGGGTGCTCGAACTGAACCGTCCGTCCGGTAACTGAACTGGCCCCCCCGCCAGCGCGAGGACTTATGCAACTGCCCGAGATTTCTATCCGTCGCCCGGTCCTCGCCACCGTGCTGTCATTGCTTGTGCTGCTGATCGGCGCGGTCAGCTTCACCAAGCTGCCAGTGCGCGAGTACCCCAAGATCGACGAGCCGGTCGTGACGGTCACGGTGCGCTACGCCGGTGCCTCGGCCGAGGTGGTGGAGTCCCAGGTGGCCAAGCCGCTGGAGGATTCGATTGCCGGCATCGACGCCGTGGACGTGCTGACCTCGATCTCGCGGGCCGAGCAGGCGCAGATCACTGTGCGCTTCCGGCTCGAAAAGGACGCCGACGCGGCGGCGGCCGAGGTTCGCGACCGCACCGCCCGAGTGCGTAATCGCCTGCCTCAGGCCATCGACGAGCCGGTCATTGCCAAGGTCGAGGCCGACGCCTTTCCCGTGATCTGGCTCGCCTTCTATAGCGATAGGCACAGCGCGCTGGAGATCAACGAAATGGTCAACCGCATCGTCAAGCCGCGCCTGCAAACGGTGACAGGTGCGGCCGATGTCCGCATCTTCGGCGAGCGCAAGTACGCCATGCGCGTCTGGCTCGACCCCGACCGCCTGGCCGCCTACAAGCTCACCACGCAGGACGCCGAGGACGCCCTGCGCCGCAGCAATCTGGAGGTGCCGGCCGGCCGCATCGAAAGCCGGCAGCGCGAGTTCTCGGTCACGTCCAACACCGACCTGCGCACCCCCCGGCAGTTCGGTGAGATCGTGATCAAGACCGTAAATGGCTTTCCTGTCAAGTTGCGCGACGTGGCCCGCATCGCCGAGGGGGCTGCCGAGGAGCGCACCTCTGTGCGCCTCAATGGCAGCCCCGCCATATCCGCCGGGGTGATCCGGCAGGCGACAGCCAACCCGCTCGACCTGAGCAGCGGCGTGCGCGAGATGATCCCCCGTCTGCAGTCCGATCTGCCGCCGGGCGTGACCATCAATGTGGCCAACGACAACTCCGTGTTCATCGACCGCTCGGTCAAGAACGTCTACCAGACCATCCTTGAAGCCGTGGTGCTGGTGGCTCTGGTCATCTTTGCTTTCCTGCGCACCTTCCGCGCGTCCATCATTCCCATCGTGACCATCCCGGTGAGCCTCATTGGAACCTTCGCGCTGATGGCACTGGCTGGCTTTACCATCAACACTCTCACGCTGCTGGCTCTGGTGCTGGCCATCGGCCTGGTGGTGGATGACGCGATCGTCGTGCTGGAGAACATCTACCGCCACATCGAGGAAGGGCTCGACCCCTTCAGCGCCGCCATCAAGGGTGCGCGCGAGGTAGGCTTCGCCGTCGTGGCCATGACACTGACCCTGGCGGCGGTCTACGCGCCGCTGGCCTTCACGCCCGGGCGCACGGGACGGCTATTCGTCGAGTTCGCGCTGGCCCTGGCCGGTGCAGTGATTGTCTCGGGTTTCATCGCGCTGACGCTTTCGCCCATGATGTGCTCGCGCCTGCTCAGGCACAACCCCAGCCCAGGTGTCTTTGATCGCACCATGGAGCGTTGGCTCACGGCGCTGAGTATCGGCTACGAGCGAACGCTGCGGCACTTTCTGGGCATGCGCTGGCTGGTCCTGCTCCTCATGGCGGGTGTCGGCCTGGCCATTTGGGCCATCCTGCCCGGGATGAAGCGCGAGCTGGCCCCGATGGAGGACCGTGGCGTCATCCTGAATGTGATCAACGCCCCTGACGGTGCGACCATGGACTACACGGAGCGCTACGCCCGCGCCATCGAACGCATTGGCAGCGAGTACAAGGAGTTTGACCGGCTGTTCGTCGTTACCGGCAACCCGACGGTGAGCCAGTCCAACGTCTTCATGCGCGCCGTGGACTGGGATGAGCGCAAGCGCACGACGCTGGAGATGGCGCGCGAGATGCAGCCACGCATCAACGGTCTGCCCGGCGTGACGGCTTTCCCCATCACGCCGCCCTCGCTCGGCCAGGGCTTTCGCGAGCGGCCAGTGAACTTCGTCATTCTCACCTCCGACAGCTACGAGAACCTGAACCAGGTCACGCGGCGCTTCCTTGATGAGATCGGCAAGAACCCGGGCTTCCTGACACCCGACGTGGATCTCCGCCTGAACAAGCCTGAACTCAAGATTGACGTGAACCGCGAGAAGGCCGCCGACCTGGGCGTGAGCGTGGATGCAGTTGCCCGCGCCATCGAGACCATGCTGGGCGGCCGGCTGGTGACTCGCTACAAGCGCGACGGCGATCAGTACGACGTGATCGTGCAGACGCAGTCGGCCGGGCGTGATACGCCGGACGACATCGAGCGCATCTTTGTGCGTGGCCGCAACGAAGCCATGATTCCGCTGGCCTCGCTGGTCACGGTGCGCGAGGCGGTCGCGCCGCGCGAGCTCAACCACTTCAGCCAGCGGCGTGCGGTCACCATCACCGCCAACCTGGCCCCTGACTACTCTTTGGGCGAGGCGCTGGACTTCCTGGACGAGGTGGGCAAGAAGGTGCTCAAGCCGGGTTACACCACTGATCTCAACGGCACCTCGCGCGAGTTTCGTAACTCGCAGGGTTCGCTGACCATCGTCTTCGTGCTGGCCCTGCTCTTTATCTTTCTGGTGCTGGCTGCCCAGTTTGAGAGCTTTGTCGATCCCCTCGTCATCATGCTGTCGGTACCTCTGTCCATGATCGGCGCGCTGCTCGCGCTCAAGCTCAGCAACGGCACGCTCAACGTCTACTCGCAGATCGGGCTGGTCACCCTGGTCGGCCTCATCACCAAGCACGGCATCCTGATCGTCGAGTTCGCCAACCAGATGCGCGAGCAGGGCATGGAGATGAAGGAGGCGGTCGTCAAGGCGGCCAGCCAGCGCCTGCGCCCCATCCTCATGACCACGGGCGCCATGGTGCTGGGCGCGGTGCCGCTGGCCCTGTCCACGGGCGCAGGCGCCGAGAGCCGCAACCAGATCGGATGGGTCATCGTCGGCGGCATGTCTGTGGGCACGGTGCTGACCATCTTCGTCGTACCCACCATGTACACCCTTCTGGCACGCAAGGCAGCCCCGGGTGCCGACAAACGCCCAGTGAGCGATGCCACTGGTCACGATCTGGTGGCCAAGTGAGCCGCGCCGGCCGTGGCTGACATGGCTGGCCCGAAAGACAACCCCGGCGAGCCGGGCGGCCTGAGCGCCGCCGAGGCTGCCCGCCGGCTGGCGACCGACGGTCCGAATGTGCTGCCCGGCGAAGGCACGCGCAGCCTCCTGCGCATCGTGGGCGAGACCGTGCGCGACCCCATGTTCCTGCTTTTGCTAGCCGCTGCGCTGCTCTACCTGCTCCTGGGTGACCTCAAGGAAAGCCTGAGCCTGCTGGTCATGGTCTGTGTGGTGATCGGGCTCACGCTCTATCAGGAGGGGCGGACAGAGCGCGCCGTGCAGGCCCTGCGCGATCTTTCCAGCCCCCGTGCGCGCGTGATCCGTGACGGTCAGGTCTGCGTGATTGCGGGCCGCGACCTTGTGCGTGGCGACCTGCTGATACTGGCCGAGGGCGACCGCGTAGCGGCGGACGCCGAGTTGTTGTCCGGCGGACCGCTGGAGTTGGACGAGTCTCTCCTCACGGGTGAGTCGCTGCCGGTCGAGCGGCGCGCTGGCGGTGCTGCGGCCACGGTCCATGCCGGCACTCTGGTCGTGCAGGGCCAGGCCCTGGCCCGCGTGCGGGCCACCGGTGTACACAGCCAGATGGGACGCATCGGGCACGCGCTGCAGACCGTACAGGCCGAGGAATCCCCGCTGCGTCGACAGACGCGCCAGCTCGTACACCGGCTGGCCGTGTTTGGCCTGGTGTTTTGCCTATCTCTCGTCGTGCTGCAGGGCCTCACGCGTGGCGACTGGCTGCAGGCTCTGCTGGCTGGCATCGCGCTGGCCATTGCCATGCTGCCGCAGGAGTTCAGCGTGGTCATGACCGTGCTGCCGGCGCTGGGAGCGTGGCGGCTGGCACGCGAACAGGTGCTCACGCGCCGTATGGCGGCGATCGAGACGGTGGGTGCGACCTCGGCGCTGTGCGTGGACAAGACGGGGACGCTGACCCTCAACCGAATGCGCGTCGCGCAGTTGAATGCCGCTGGCGCTGTGCACGCCTTGGAGCCAGCCGGGCGCGGGGAACTGCCCGAGGACTACCACGAGCTGGTCGAGTACGCGATTCTCGCCAGCCGAGTCGATCCCTACGACCCCATGGAGCAGGCTTTCCACGCGCTGGGCCGCAGCGACCTGGCGCAGACCGAGCACCTGCATGGCGACTGGGAACTGGTGCAGGAATACGCCCTGTCACCAGGCCTGCGCGCCATGGCGCATGTCTGGCGCGGCCAGGGCCAGGGCGCGCACGTGGTAGCTGCCAAGGGCTCGCCCGAGGCCATCATCGACCTTTGCCATCTGGACGCGGGCCATCGCATTGCAGTTGCAGCGTCGGCCGATGCCATGGCTGCCAAAGGCTTGCGCGTGCTGGCGATCGCGCGCGCACTTCATCCGGGTCCCCCCTGGCCGGCGGGCGAGCATGACTTCGACTTCCGCTACGTGGGCCTGATCGGTCTGGCAGACCCACTGCGGCCCGGCATTCCCCAGGCCGTGCGTGAGTGCCGCGAGGCGGGTATCCGAGTCGTGATGATCACGGGCGACTACCCGGTCACGGCTCGGGCTATCGCCGCCCAGGCCGGTGTCGACGCGCATGAAGTGATCACCGGGCACGAGCTGGACCGGCTGTCCGACGCGCAGCTGCAGCAGCGCCTGCAGACCGCCAGCGTCTGCGCACGCATTGCGCCGGTGCAGAAGCTGCGCATCGTGCAGGCCCTTCAGGCGGGCGGCGCCGTGGTGGCCATGACGGGCGACGGCGTCAACGATGCGCCCGCCCTCAAGGCCGCCCACGTCGGCGTGGCCATGGGCGCGCGCGGCACCGACGTGGCGCGGGAAGCGGCAGCCCTGGTGCTGGTCGACGACAACTTCGCGTCCATCGTGCATGCCGTGCGCCAGGGCCGTCGCATCTACGGTAACTTGCGCAAGGCCATGGCCTACATCCTCGCGGTGCACGTGCCCATCGCTGGCATGGCGCTGTTACCGCTGCTGCTGGGCTGGCCCATCGTGCTGTTTCCCATGCACATCGCGTTGCTGGAGCTCGCCATCGACCCCGCCTGTGCCATGGTGTTCGAGGCCGAGCCCGCCGAGGAGGACGTTATGCAGCAACCGCCACGAGATCCCCGCGCGCCGCTGTTTGACGGCGCGGCTATTCTGCATGCTGTCCTGCAGGGTCTGGGTGTGTTGCTGGCGGTCCTGCTGCTTTATGTGTGGGGCCTGCGCACGCTGGACGAGGCGCAGGCGCGCAGCCTCGCCTTCGCCGCTCTCGTTCTGGGCAATCTCGCGCTTATCCACTCAAACCGTGGCGGGCGGCGGGGCATGCTTGCTGCCCTGCGGACAGGGCATCCGATGTTGTGGGGCGTGAGCGCCTTCATCCTCGGGCTGCTGGCGCTGTCGCTTTACCTGCCGCTGCTGGCTTCCCTGCTCCAGCTCGAACCCCTTTCAGCGGGTCAGCTGCTGTTGGCGGCGGCCGTGGCCACCCTGTGCGTGCCGTGGTTCGCGCTGCTGCGCCGATATCTTGGTCGGCGGGCCTGAGGGAGCGCTTGGCCACACTGTTTCCTGCAATAGAAGCCGGCCGTGGGTTCAGATCACGCCCTCAAACATCATCACGTCCACCTCGTCGCCAACCGCAACATGGCCCTGCGCGTGGTGCAGCACGATGAGACCGTTGGCCTGGACCATGGAGCTCAGCACGCCCGAGCCCTGGTTGCCCGTGGTGCGGACCTGCAGGGTGCCGTCGGGCGCGGCGCTGACGATGCCGCGCTGGTACTCGGTGCGTCCAGGCTTCTTGCGCAGCGGCTCCAGGCAGCGCGCACGCAGCAGGGGCGCGGGCAGGGTCTCGCAGCCCATCATGCGCAGCAGAGCCGGGCGTACAAAGGCCAGAAAGGTCACCATCACCGCCACGGGGTTGCCGGGCAGGCCGAAGAGTACGCAGGCGCTGCCCGACAACGACAGGCGGCCGACCGCCATCGGGCGGCCCGGGCGCATGGCGATACGCCAGAAGGCCACATCGCCGAGCTTCTTCATCATCGCCTTGGTGTGATCGGCCTCGCCCACGCTCACGCCGCCGCTGGTGATGATGGCGTCGGCCTGCGCCGAGGCGGCACGGAACGTGGCCTCCAGCCGTTGGGGGTCGTCGGCCACGACGCCGTAGTCCAGCACCTCGACGCCGAGCCGCGTCAGCAGGCCGAAGACCGTGTAGCGATTGCTGTCGTAGACTGCCCCCTCGCGTGGCGCATCGCCCAAGCTCAGGATCTCGTCACCCGTGGAGAAATAGGCCACCTTGAGCCGGCGCCGCACGGTGACCGTGGGAATACCCAGGCTGGCCGCCAGCCCGAGTGCCGCGGGCGACAGGCGCGTACCGGCACGCAGGGCAGGCTGGCCCTGCATGACGTCCTCGCCAAGGACGCGACGGTTGTCGCCCGTCTGTAGCAAGCCCGCCGGGATGGTGATGTGCTCGCCGTCCAGCTGCACGAACTCCTGCGGCACCACGGTGTCCAGGCCCGCAGGCATGATGGCGCCCGTCATGATGCGCAGGCACTCGCCGGCCGCGACCTTGCCCTGCCAGGCCTTGCCCGCCAGGGCGGTGCCCACTGACTTCAGTCTAAGGGGCGCATCCGGCCGGAGCTGGCGGCCGTCGAAGGCGTAGCCATCCATGGCCGAGTTGTCGTGGGGCGGTACGCTGACCGGGGAAATCACGTCCTCGGCCAGTACACGGTCGAGCGCGTCGAAGATGCCCAGGCTCTGCGTTTCGGCGACGGGCTCGACGAGGCGTTCAAGAAACGCGTTGACGCCCTGCGCGCTCAGGGCCTGCGGGTCGTAGCCCTGTAGCTCCGCCGCGATCTGTTCTATGGTTTTCATGCGCTCAGGAGTCTTCCAGCTGCTTGAGTTCAGCCAGCGTATTGGCATTTGAGAACGCCAACGCGTCGTCGCCGGGCTGGTCAAAGGGCACGACCACTGTGCGGTGTTGGGCCGTCCACGCGTCAATCTTGCGGCCGCCCTCCTTGGTGAAGGCTGCGAGGCTCTCCAGCAGGTTCACGCTGAGCAGGCAGAACACGGGCTGGGTGCGGACCTGCACCTGACCCTGCTCGTCGGCTTCGCGGCCGGCCGCCATGGCGATCTGCGCGCCTTCGCGCTCCAGTGCGGCGGCCAGGCGGCTCGCCAGGTCTATGGGGAAGCGCGGCGTGTCGCACGGCACGGTCAGCAGCCACGGGGTCTCGCAGCGTTCCAGGCCGGTCAGAAACCCGGCGAGCGGGCCAGCGTAGTCGGTCAGCACATCGGGCCAGACCTCGACGCCGAAGGACTCATAGGCCGAGAGGTTGCGGTTGGCATTGATCATCACCGGACCCGCCTGCAGCTGCAGGCGCATGAGCGTGTGCAGGGCCAGCGGCAGCCCGTTGAAGTTCTGCAGGCCCTTGTCCACGCCGCCCATGCGGCTGCCACGGCCGCCGGCGAGGATGAGACCGGTGATGTCTTGAGGGCGTATCAAATCTAGCCTCCGATGTAGCTCATTTCCACGCGGCGCTGTGGCCGCAGTCCCTTTTCGGGCGACTGCTGGCCGCGCAGTTCGGAGTAACGGTCATCGCGCGCGCTCCAGATGTGGCCGATGGCCGATTCGATGTCGGCATCGCTGGCCCCGCCGCGGATCAGGCTGCGCAGGTCGTGGCCCTGGGTGGCGAAAAGGCAGAGATAGAGCCGGCCCTCGGTGGATAGGCGCGCACGATTGCAGTCGCCGCAGAAGGCATGGGTCACGCTGCTGATCACACCGATCTCGCCAAGCGTGGGGTCGTGCTGGCCGTCGGTACCGGCATAGCCCCAGCGCTCAGCGGTCTCGCCGGGTGCGCTGGGTTCGAGCTGCACCAGCGGCAGTTCGGCATGGATGCGCTGCACCACCTCGGCCGAGGGCAGGACCTCGTCCATACGCCAGCCGTTGGTGGCGCCCACGTCCATGTACTCGATGAAGCGCAGCACCATTGCCGTCCCGCGGAAGTGGCGCGCCATAGGCAGGATCTCATGCTCGTTGGTGCCGCGCTTGACGACCATATTGATCTTGATCGGTCCCAGTCCCGCGTCGCGCGCGGCCGCGATGCCTTCGAGCACATCCTGTACCGGGAAGTCGACGTCGTTCATACGGCGAAAGACCGCATCGTCGAGCCCGTCCAAGCTGATGGTGACGCGCTGCAGCCCGGCCGCCTTGAGGTCGCGCGCCTTGCGTGCCAGCAGCGAGCCGTTGGTGGTGAGCGTGAGGTCCAGCGGATCGCCGTCGACCGTGCGCAAAGCGGCCAGCTGCCCGATGAGGATTTCGATGTTCTTGCGCAGCAGCGGCTCGCCCCCGGTGAGGCGGATCTTGCGTACGCCATGGGCGGCGAAGAGCCGGGCGACCCGCGTGATCTCCTCGAAGCTCAGCAGGGCACTGTGCGGCAGATAGGCATAGTCCTTATCGAAGACTTCCTTGGGCATGCAGTAACTGCAGCGGAAGTTGCAGCGATCGGTCACGCTGATGCGCAGGTCACGCAGCGGACGGCCCAGACGATCCGTGATCAGGCCGTTGGCTGCGATGCGCGTGGCAGGGTCGAAAGCTGCAGCGGGCGCCACAAGGTTTGGGATGCGCTGGTCGACCAGCGGAATCACTCGTTCAGACATGCCCTTATTGTGACCCAGCCGCTAAGACCCCGGGGCAAGACCGCGCAAAACGCGTGAAGCCCTTTCCCGAGGACGTGGAACGGGCCGGCGTGGGACGCCCAGCCTATCAGGCTGCTGAAATACTTCCATACTCAGGTCCACGCCGGACCCTTGTGAAACGTAATGACGCTGACTACACGAATGCACCATGCGCGGAGCCGACACCTTTACCGAGAGCCTCTTTTCGATGCGTCACTCGGACGATTTCGTGCCAGTGAGCCATCTGCTGCGCTCGATTCGCAATACGGTCAGTAGGGCCTTGGTGTCCATGGATGCGCTGCTGGGCAGCAATTACGAGGCGCGCATCATAGGAGGTTGCCCCAGAATTGCGCCGAGAAACTGTGCCGGCCATGCTGTTGCAAATTTTCTACAGCCTGCGCTCTGAGCGCCAATTGATGGAGCCGACCCAGTAACAGAGCCGGAAATGAGCAAGGGCTCAAAACTGCCCTTGCGTTCTCGGGGTACGTCTAGTCACAGGGGCGCCCTCGCCGGTCAGTGCGGTCGTGGCGCTGCTGTCACTTGGGTGGTTGGCGTCTTCGCTGGGCTGGCCCAGGTGGTGGCCCAGCTCTGCGCCCAGGGCGCGCTCAATCAGCGTCTTCTTGAACGCCACGGTGGCGGCGTTGACGAGCTCCCCGTTCATCGGTCCGCAGACAAACTGGTAAATCAGTTCCTTGGGAATCTTCTGCAGGCCCGGCGACGTCGCGGCAATCGCCGCGTTATTCTGTTTCGCCTTTCTTGGCATATATGCAGTCAGGGTGAGGCCGCGCCATCCTCCTACTCGATACCGCCGCACCCAGGCTTAGCCCTGATCTTGAGGCGGAACGAGGATCCAAGGAAACGTCAGGTGCCGGTCGAGTTTGAGCGAGGTCGCGGTCCAGGCGCCATGCCCAAGCTCTCCGGATTCCGGAATTGGCTGAGCGGCCACGAGGCCGCAGCCCAAGGCAGGCCGTTTGAAATTCCTGGGAGCAAAATAGCCCTCCGGGATTGTTTGCCGCCAATCAAGCCATGACCCTGTTCGTCGCCGCCACCGCTCAACTCATTCGAACCCGCGTGCCCCACCTCGTTCGCACGGCCGCGGTGCGAGACGACTTGGTGGGCTGGGTCGTATCCGGTCGCAAGCGTCTTCGCACGCCGAGCGGAGAGACGCGATTCTCCGCCGGGCAGGCCTTCATCATGGCGAGTGGGACCCAATGGGACATGATCAACGAGCCGGTCACGAATGGCTGGTACGAGGCGCGGCTAATAGGACTTGCGCCGCAAACCATAGAGCGGTTCCACGATCGCTTCGGCCAGTTCTCCGCGCTACCTGCTGTGCAGGGTTGCGCCAGCACCGACGCCGATGAGGGGTTCGTGACCACCTTCGACCACGCCACGGCCGCGCTACTAGAGCCCAGTGTCTCCCACGCCGTGCGCGAGCACCGTGCACTTGAAGTCCTTCTGTTGCTCGCTGAGCGGGGGATCGTGTTCGGCCAGTCGCGCGAGCTGCGTTGGGCTGACCGGGTTCATCGCTTGGTGAGCCAGCGGCCGCACGCGCCCTGGACGGTGGATGACCTAGCGCATGCCTTTCATCTGAGTGCGAGTACCCTGCAACGCCGGCTGGGCGAAGAAGGGACCTCGGCCAGCCGATGCGTGCGCGAGGTTCGACTGGAATCCGCCATGGCACTGTTGCAGGGCACGGGGCTGCAGGTGTCGGAAATCGCAGCTCGTTGTGGCTACGAATCGCACAGCCGCTTCACGGCAGCATTTCGCCAGCGCTTCGGCTACGCGCCTTCACATCTGCGTCCCTGACGCGTACGCGCCAGCCCTTGGAACCGATGCGTGGTTCCGCACAGCAATTGATACGGGCGGGCTAATGTGACCGGTCCAGCCGTAATACCATGATTGCTTCTCAACTTCCTTCGGAGACTCCCGTGAAGCGCATTCTCATCGCCTCCACATTGATCAGCCTGTCGACCCTAGCGAGCGCCGCTGACTTCCAGTTGAGCAGCCCGGACATCAAGGCCGGCAGCTCGATCGACAAGAAGTTCGAATTCGATGGCTTCGGTTGCTCGGGGGAGAACAAGTCCCCGGCGCTGCAGTGGCGCGGCGTGCCTGCAGGCACCAAGAGCTTTGCGGTGACCGTGTATGACCCTGATGCACCCACCGGCTCGGGCTGGTGGCACTGGTCAGTGATCAACCTGCCCGCCGATGTCACTTCGCTCAAGGCAGACGCCGGAGCCGTGGGCGATGCGAACCTGCCCAAGGGCGCCCGACAGGTGCGCATAGACTACGGTGTCACCGGTTGGGGCGGCATGTGCCCGCCGCCGGGTGACAAGCCGCATCGCTACATCTTCACCGTGCACGCGCTGAAGACCGACAAGCTTGAGATTCCGGCCGATGCCACTGCAGCGCTAGCAGGCTACATGATCAACGCCAACGCGCTAGCGAAGGCCAGCTTCACCGCCACCTACGGTCGACCAAAGGCGAAGTAGCCGTCGCGTTGGCGATGTAATGTGCCGACTCATGGTTCTGATTAACCGGGTAGCATCGATGGCTAAGGAAGGTCTGGACATGTTCAGACCTTCCTTAGCTGCAATATCCAAGCGCCTGCTGCGCCCTGCAGCTGTGAAATCGGAGGTGAACTGAATTCCTGACCATCGATGGGTTTCATGCCCATTTGCCTGCCGAGATGATTAAGATAGAGAAGGACTTGCCATGCGACTGTCTCATAAGCTGCTTCGTAGTCTGCATCTCGCCACCGCGCCCGTACTCGGCGCCTTCGTGTACGCCAGTCCCCTACGAGAAAATCCGACCTTTGTTGCTATCTTGTAGTGGGGGGTGTTTCCGATCCTTGCTAGTGCCGGCGTGTTGATGTGGATCCGCCCATGGCTTACAAGGCGCGCTGTCGAAAACAAGGCGTCATGAAACGCTGCGAACTCTTCGCTCGCTCCGTAATTCTGCCCATCGCTGAGCAATGAAGTTTTTTTCCGCAGCCCAATAGACTGGCGCGGCAGGCCTACGTCAAGGCTTGGTATGTCGGGCCGGGTGACGAGTTCGGTACGAGCGTAACCCGCCAGGCGATGGCACTCAGGCGGGTGGGGCGGCGATACTCATCGTCGTCATGTGGAATATGGGCGCGTGGCCGGATTTCAGCCTCAAGAATTTTTCGCTCAATGAGCGCATCATCATGATTGCCACGTTCGACCGGGCGCAGCGCCCCCTGCTTGAATTCCAGCAAGAATCTCAAGGCGGCTGCCCGTCGTTGTCTTGCTCATTTTAGGAGGCCTGGTCAAATGCGGAGCATGCTGCGGCACCCGGGTGCTGGGCTCTTTGTTGACGCTGCTTTGCCCGTTGGAATCAGCGGTCGAGCCGAGGAATGGCCTCGGTGGCGCTGGCGCGCGCTTCAGCAATGGCCGCTCTATGAGCAGCTACTTCAGCCTGGGGTCGGTGCGAGTGCGCCGTAGGGGTTCAGAGGTGGGTTCGGAGTGCACCTCGGAAGGTCATGAGTGACCACTACCGAAGTGAAGCGACCCAAGCCGCTCGGAGCTTCCTAGTCTTTATGCAAAGAACGCGTAGTCCAGATGCGTTGGGTCATCAGCTTGACAGCAGCCCTACGGAGAATGGCTTTTAGCTGTGGACGCTGACCACGAGGGGCACGATCAACAGGGCCACAATGTTGATGATCTTGATGAGCGGGTTGATGGCCGGGCCGGCGGTGTCCTTATAGGGATCGCCCACCGTATCGCCTGTGACTGCGGCCTTGTGGGCTTCGCTGCCTTTGCCGCCGTGGTGTCCGTCTTCAATGTACTTCTTGGCATTGTCCCAGGCGCCGCCGCCCGTGCACATGGAGATCGCGACGAAGAGCCCGGTCACGATGGTGCCCATGAGCAGACCGCCGAGCGCAGCCGGGCCGAGCGCGAGGCCGACAACGACGGGCACCACGACGGGCAGCAGCGATGGAATCATCATTTCCTTGATGGCGGCCGTGGTCAGCATGTCGACCGCCGTGTCGTACTCGGGCTTGCCGGTACCGTCCATGATTCCCTTGATGGTCTGGAACTGGCGTCGCACCTCCACCACCACGGAGCCGGCCGCTCGGCCCACGGCCTCCATAGCCATGGCGCCGAAGAGATAGGGGATCAGGCCGCCGATAATGAGGCCGATGATCACCATCGGGTCCGACAGGTCAAAGCGGATCGCCTGGCCCAGCGTTTCGAGCTTGTGGGTGTAATCGGCGAACAGCACCAGCGATGCCAGGCCGGCTGAGCCGATGGCGTAGCCCTTGGTCACGGCCTTGGTGGTGTTGCCCACGGCGTCCAGCGGGTCGGTGATGTCACGCACGCTGGAAGGCAGTTCGGCCATCTCGGCGATACCGCCAGCGTTGTCGGTGACCGGGCCGTAGGCGTCCAGTGCCACCACGATGCCGGCCATGCTCAGCATGGACGTGGCCGCGACGGCCACGCCGTAAAGGCCGGCCAGCTGGAAGGACACCCAGATCGCGACGCAGACGAAGATCACCGGCCAGGCGGTGGAGCGCATGGAAACACCCAGGCCGGCAATGATGTTGGTGCCATGGCCGGTGGTGGACGCCTGTGCGATGTGCTGCACCGGCTTGTACTGCGTGCCGGTGTAGTACTCGGTGATCCAGACCAGGGCGGCGGTGAGCGCGAGGCCGACGATGGTGGCCCCGAACAGGCGCATCTGGGTACCGCTGGCGCTGATCGCGTTGTCTGGGATCAGCCACAGTGTCACGAAAAAGAAGGCGATCAGCGAAAGCACCCCAGAGACCGCGAGGCCCTTGTAGAGCGCAGGCATCACGTTCTTCATGCCCGGCGTGGCCTTCACGAAAAAGCAGCCGATGATGGAGGCGATGATGGACACCGCACCCAGGGCCAGCGGGTAGACCACCGCAGCGGTGCCAGCACCCGAGACCAGCAGGGCGCCCAGCACCATGGTGGCGATGAGCGTTACGGCGTAGGTCTCGAACAGGTCGGCAGCCATACCGGCGCAATCGCCCACGTTGTCACCCACGTTGTCGGCGATCACGGCGGGGTTGCGCGGATCATCCTCAGGGATACCGGCTTCCACCTTGCCCACCAGATCGGCGCCCACGTCAGCGCCCTTGGTGAAGATGCCGCCGCCCAGACGGGCGAAGATGGAGATCAGCGAGGAGCCGAAGGCAAAACCAATCAGGGGGTTGAGCAGCTTGGCCAGGTTGGCGCTGGGGTTCAGGTTGCCGTTGCCGACCAGGAACCAGTAAAAGACCGTCACGCCCAGCAGGCCCAGGCCCACCACCAGCATGCCGGTGATGGCGCCCCCACGGAAGGCGACATCGAGCGCCGGGCCGATGCCCTGTGTTGCCGCCTGGGCCGTACGCACATTTGCGCGCACCGATACGTTCATGCCTATGAAGCCGCAAGCACCTGATAGCAAGGCGCCCACGACGAAGCCCACCGCCGTGTTGTAGTCGAGGAAAACGCCGATCAGCACGGCCAGGACAAGGCCGACGATGGCGATGGTCTTGTACTGACGCGCGAGATAGGCAGCCGCGCCGGTCTGGATGGCGGCCGCAATTTCCTGCATGCGGGCGTTGCCCGCGTCTTTCGAAAGTATCCAGCGGCGGGCCCAGAAGCCGTAGCCAACGGCGACGAGGCCGCAGACAAGCGCCAAGATCAGCGCAGAGTTGCCGGTCATATCCATCTCCTGTTTTGTTGTGTCGCGTGAACGTGGCAACGCATAGGGCGAGGCCACCGATGCGTTGCTTCCTCGCCGCGAGCGACTGCGCAAGTCGCACAGGGACGATTGGCCAACGCCGGGACTCTAGCCTGAAAACCGGCGTTTACGACGAGGTATCAGAGCGTAGCAAGTAAAATCAGGGTTAATCCGGATCATCTTTATCGAAATACCGCAACACAGAAGGAAGCAGATGTCCCTCGATAACGTCACCCCAGGCAAGAATGTTCCCGACGCTTTCAACGTGATCATCGAGATCCCGATGAACGCCGACCCCATCAAGTACGAGGTGGACAAGGAAACCGGCGCGATCTTCGTGGACCGGTTCATGAGCACGTCGATGCACTACCCGACCAACTACGGCTACGTGCCCAAGACCATCTCGGGCGATGGTGATCCGGTGGACGTACTGGTGATCACGCCGGTGCCTCTAATTCCCGGCGTGGTCGTACCCTGCCGACCGATCGGCATCCTGAAGATGCAGGACGAGGCGGGCGACGACGGCAAGGTGCTGGCGGTGCCTACTGATAAGGTCCTCTCCCTCTACACCCAATGGCAGAAGCCCGAGGACCTGAATCCCATGCGCCTAAGGACGATCGAGCACTTTTTCGAGCACTACAAGGACCTCGAGAAGGGCAAGTGGGTCAAGGTGCTGGGCTGGGAAGGGCCGGACTCGGCGCGCAAGGAAATCATGGATGGCATTGCCAGCTATAACAAGCAAGCCCGTCTTTGAGCGCCACATTTGAATATGAATCGACTGCCGGCTGTCTCCCTTATTGGACTGGCCGTTTTCCATTGCAGCACCATGCCTTGGGCCACTTCCAATGCCCGCTTGAAGTTTCCCTGACGACGGATGCCGGCCGTGCGAGCCGTGCCGCAGGACTCATGGCAACTTTTTCAAGGGAGAGTGTTCAGCCAATTCATCCAAGTAGGCGCTGACCGCTGCGTCTTCCCTCGCGAGGAAGTCCTGCACCGCCCGCGAGAATTCAGGCTGCGCCAGCCAGTGAGCACTGCTGGTGCGCACCGGCAGCAGCGCGCGCGACAGCTTGTGCTCGCCCTGCGCGCCACCTTCGAAGCGCTGGTAACCGTGTGCGATGCACCACTCCAGCGGCGCGTAGTAGCAGGCCTCGAAGTGCAGGCAGTCAACAGGTTCCAGCGCGCCCCAGTAGCGACCCCAGGCGACCCGCTCGCCATGCGGTTGCCCGATGGCGATCAGACTGCTGGCAATGGCACGTCCATCGCGCTCCGCCAGAAAGAGCAGCCAGTTGGCCGGCTGGTGCTGCGCCTGACCGGCGAAAAAGTCCCGGCTCAGGTAAGGCGGATTGCCGTGTTCGCGGTATGTTTGTTCGTAGCAGCGGTAGAAGAAGTCCCAGTCCGACCGCTCGATCTCGGCGCCTTCCAGCGCGCGCAGGGTGACGCTGGCCTCGCGCACCTTGCGCCGCTCCTGTCTGATTTTCTTGCGCTTGTCTTGTGTGAGGGCCGCCAGGTAGTCGTCGAAGTCTCGGTAGGCAAGGGGATCGCGGTTTTCCCAGTGAAACTGCACGGTATGCCGCAGCATCAGGCCCGCGTCCGTGCATGCTTGAAGGTCGGTCTCGCTGCCAAACAGCAGGTGCAGCGACGACAGCTGGTTCTCCCGGCACAGCGTAAGCGCCGCAGCGATCAGCGCTTGGCGTGACGCGGCATCCCTGGCGAGCAGACGGCTTCCCGGTGCGGGTGTGAACGGGACGGCCACGACGGCCTTGGGGTAGTAAGGATAGCCATGGCGGTGATGCGCGTCCGCCCACGACCAGTCGAAAACGTACTCGCCGCGCGAGTGGCTTTTCAGGTAGAGGGGGCAGGCCGCCTCGATGCGGCCCGAGGCATCGGTCAGCGTCACGAACCGTGGCGTCCAGCCGGTTGTCGCCACCGAACTGCCGCTGCGCTCCAGATCCGCCAGGTATTCATGCCGCATGAAGGGGGTGGGGTGGTCCTGCTGCGCCAGCAGGTTGTTCCAGGCCATAGAGTCGATTTCCAGTGCAGAGTGATGTACCCGGGTGACATAATCGCCTGTGATCACGTCGTTGCTCCTCGCTTCTTCCAGTCGTCCATGACCTTGCGCATTAGTGTTGCCCAGTTGAATTTCGTCGTCGGCGATCTTGCGGGCAACGCACAAAAGATCATTGCCGCTGCGCATCAGGCCCATGCCCGTGGCGTGCGGCTGCTGCTGACTCCCGAGCTGTCGCTCTGCGGCTACGCAGCAGAAGACCTGTTCTTGCGGCCCGCCTTCATTACCGCCTGTGATGATGCCGTGAAAGTGGTGGCCCGCGGTTTCGCCGGGTTAAAACACATGACCGTGGTGGTTGGGCACCCCGCCGCCGTCGGTTCGCACAGTCTGCGTTCGCGCTCCGTCTCGGCACCCAACCGCATCAACGCAGCGAGCGTGATACGGGAGGGGCAGGTGCTGGCGACCTATGCCAAGCGCGAGCTACCCAATTACCAGGTTTTTGACGAGCGGCGCTACTTCGTGCCGGGCCATGAGGTCTGCGTCTTCGAGGCCGGAGAGCCCGGCGCGCAGGTACGCGTGGGCCTGCTGATCTGCGAGGACGCCTGGTTCGAAGCGCCAGCGCGCGAGGCCCGAGCGGCGGGTGCCGAGCTGCTCGCGGTGATCAATGCCTCGCCTTTTCATGCCGGCAAGGCAGGGGAGCGTGAGGCCATGATGCGGGAGCGCGTGCGGGACAGCGGTCTTGCGCTGGTCTACGCCCATCTCGTCGGTGGACAGGACGAGGTGGTGTTCGAGGGGCATTCCTTCGCCTTGCAAGCTGACGGCAGTCTGGCGGCCCGGGCTAGCAGCTTTGCAGAAGAGATTTTCGATTTGGAGCTCACGCGTGCCGGGGACGCACTTCACCTGCAGGGTCGTATCGAGCCGCAGCGCAGCGTCGATGCGGATCTATGGGATGCCCTCGTGCTCGGGGTCCGCGATTACGTGGGCAAGAACGGATTTCCGGGTGCGATCATCGGCCTGTCGGGTGGTATCGACTCGGCCTTGGTGCTGGCGATTGCGGTTGATGCTCTGGGTCCGCAGCGCGTTCGCGCGGTGATGATGCCCTCCCCCTACACGGCAGACATCAGCTGGATTGATGCGCGCGACATGGCCAGTCGCCTGGGCGTGCAATACGACGAGATCTCCATCCTGCCGGAATTCGAGGCCTTCAAGGCCTCGCTGGCGCAGGAGTTCAGTGGCCTGACCGAGGATGCAACAGAAGAAAACATCCAGGCTCGTATCCGTGGCACCCTGCTCATGGCCCTGTCCAACAAGAGTGGACGCATTGTCCTGACTACAGGCAACAAGTCCGAAATGGCCACGGGCTACTGCACCTTGTACGGTGACATGGCCGGTGGATTTGCCGTTATCAAGGATCTGGCCAAGACGACGGTGTTTCGCCTGGCACGCTGGCGCAATGAACATGATCCACACGGGCGGGGCTCCCGGCCCATCCCGGAGCGCATCATCAGCCGGCCGCCGAGCGCAGAACTCCGGCCGGACCAGAAGGACCAGGACAGCCTGCCCGAGTACGACATCCTCGACGCCATTATCGAGCGCTATATGGAGAACGACCAGGGTATCGAGGAGATCGTCGCCGAGGGTTATCCCCTGGCCGATGTGGAGAAGGTGACGCGCCTGATCAAGCTCAACGAATACAAGCGGCGGCAGTCACCGGTCGGCATCCGCGTGACGCACCGCAGCTTCGGCAAGGATTGGCGTTATCCTATTACCAACAAGTTCCGGGCCTAAGGCCCGGGCCCCGCTGACCATCGACGACAGAAAGAGCATTCATGAAGCAGATTACCGCCATCATCAAGCCCTTCAAGCTCGAGGAGGTACGCGAGGCGCTGGCCGAGTGTGGCGTCACCGGCCTGACTGTCACCGAGGTCAAGGGCTTCGGCCGCCAGAAGGGTCACACGGAGCTCTACCGTGGCGCTGAGTATGTGGTTGACTTTCTTCCCAAGGTCAAGGTTGAGGTCGCCGTCAAATCGGTGGACGTGGACCGCTGTGTCGACGCGATCGTCAAGGCGGCCCGCACGGGCAAGATCGGCGATGGCAAGATCTTCATCACCGCCGTTGAGCGCGTGGTGCGCATCCGGACCGGCGAGCAGGACGAGTCGGCGATCTAGATTTCTTCGAGGCGCGGCGTGGTTGTCAGCCCTGCCGCCTGCACCAGCGACTGAAGCAGAGCAATGGGCTCGGAGCCCGTCTGTATCAGTTCCATCTGCCACTCGCTCATGAGTTGTTCGCTTACAGCGGTGCGCAGAAAGGTTAGCAGGCCGTCGTAGTAGCCGCTTGTGTTGAGGATGCCCACAGGTTTGTCGTGGTAACCCAGCTGGCGCCAGGTCCAGACTTCGAACAGTTCCTCGAAGGTGCCAATGCCGCCCGGCAGGGCCAGGAAGGCATCAGCGCGCTCAGCCATCATGCGCTTGCGGTCGTGCATGGTGCTCACGATGTGCAGTTCTGAGCAATCGTGGTTGGCCCACTCCTTTTCCACCAGCGCTGCGGGAATCACACCGATCACGCGGCCGCCTGCGCCAAGGGTAGACCGTGCCACCTCGCCCATCAGGCCGGCCTTGCCGCCGCCATAGACCAATTGCCCGCCGTGCCGGCCGATCCATTGGCCTACGGTGGAGGCGAGGGCCAGGTGCTTCGGATCGAGCCCAGGCCTGGAGCCGCAATAGACGCAGAGCGAGAAGCTGGGATTCATGCCAAAAAGCGGTGGTACAGAGCGGCACCCCAGATGCCACCGCACAGCAGCAGGCTGAGCAGTACGGCGGCACTGCCCATGTCCTTGGCGCGTTTGGACAGGTCGTGCCATTCCGGCCCGATGCGATCGATGGCGGTCTCGATGCCGGTGTTGAGCAGTTCGACAATCATGACGAGCAGCACGGAACCCGCAAGCAGCGCGGTCTGCGTCCAGTCCTGGCCCAACCAGAACGCGAGCGGCAGCAGGAGCAGGGCGGCCATGGCCTCCTGACGGAAAGCGGCTTCGTGCATACCGGCACGCAAGCCCTCAATGGAGTAACCGAAAGCGTGTCGCACCCGATTCAGCCCCGTACGGCTCTTCTGCAGGTTGACAGGATCGGGCAAAGATGGAGAGGACATAAGCTCCATTGTCCCTGACTTGGGTTACAGGTCAGGGTCTGCGGGGGCGGGCATCGACCAGACGCGTGCCGGCCAGTGCGTCATGCCAGAACTGGCCACCGGGGTGAAAACGGCTCAGCAGCGCCCAAACAGCAATCCAGCCGAAGAGCAGCACAAGGACTTCCTGCGCCGGCAGCCCGAGGGAATAGGCGGCCAGCGGCGGGAGGTACCACAACCAGCTCAGGACGTAACGCACAAGAGCGCGCCCCTGGCTCAGTGCGCGGCCGCGCTGATCAACCACCCGGATGTGCCAGGTCTTCATGGCAAGGGTCTGGCCCTTGGCCCAGAACCAGGTGAAATAGATGCCAAGGACGACAAAAAGGAAGGCCTGTTGCAAAGTGCGGTTGTCCAGCGCATGGCGGGTCTGCGACAAGGCGCTGAAAAGGTAACTCGCTAGGAATACGACGCCGAAGAGCAACATGCCCTCATACAGCCAGCATGCCATCCGGCGCAGCAGCGCGGGGGCAATGAGGTGCTCGGCTGCGAGGGCTTGGGGAGACGGGTTCGCTGCGCGTTCGGGGCTCACGTTCAGTCGGTATGCGCTTCGTCGTATAGCGAACGTTCCGGCTCCTGTCGCGGTGACTCCTGCGGCACGACCATGCCCAGCGGCAGGAAGGGCGGCGACAGGTCGGCCTGTCGCGCGCTACTCCCCGCCGGGCGCCGGGGCGCTGTTGTCAGCGTGGGGGCTACGAAACTCTTGCCGGAGGCCAGCACGGGCTTGGATGGGGCCTTGGCAGAGAACTTGCGCTTTTCCTCCGGACTCAGGGCCTGGTAGGCCTCCCACTCGGCGGTCTTTTGTTCAGGGCTGAGCTTCCTGATCTCCGTGAAGTTCTGCCGAGCCTGAATGCGCTGGTGCTGGCTCAGTGTGGCCCACTCGCTCATGTGGCGGTGCAGCTTGGCCTGTTCAGCGCTGGATAGATTTGGGTAATTGCGCGAAATCGCCAGCCATTTGCGCTTGCGCTCTTCGCTTAGGCGATCCCAATGAGGCGCCAGCGGGCTCAATGCCTGACGCTGGGCCGCGCTGAGCTCGGCCCAGGCCGGCTTGCTGGGCCGGCTCGGCGTGGCTGGTGCCGTACGCACCGGGCTGTCCAGCCTCGCCGCTGAGCGACCGGTCACGGTCTGGCCCGCGGTGCCCTCACTGGGCGCCGCTGCCAGCGGCAGGGCCATGGGCACCAGCAGGGCAGCGGTGAGGAGTGGAAGGCGGTGGATGGGCATCGTCTTGCCGAGTCAGTTCTGCTGCAGGGCGTTGAGCCGGTTCTTCAGGAACTGGGCGAAACCAGGGTCGGCATACGCATCGGGAGGCAGGTCATCCGTCAGGATAGCTGCGTCGAGCTCCGCCAACTCCTCGGTGAACTCGTCGCTGCCCAGAACCTGCAGCGTGACGAGGCCGGCAATCAGCGCCAGCAGTGGGACCAAGGCCACGAGACGGGGCCACAGGCTGCGTTCATCGTCACCGCCGCCCAACACTGCAGCGCCCCCTGCGTGACCCAAAGTGGCCAGCGTGGCCTGATGGACGACTCGGTGCTTCTCCAAGGCCTGCTGCCGGGCGAACCTCAAGCGTTGACTGATGTCATGTGACAAATTCTCGGCGCACGCATCGAGGCCGGCCGCCACGCGCCGACCGAACCGATCTTGTGCAGAAACTTTTTCGTCTATTGAAATTGGATTTCTCATAGCTTTATCCCTTTGGCCCGCAACGCCTTGTTAAGAGCCTGGACCGCTCGCGAACAGTGCGTCTTGACGCTGCCTTCGGAGCAACCCATGGCTGCGGCAGTTTCCGCCACATCCAATTCCTCCCAATAACGCATCAGGAAGGCTTCCCGTTGACGCGGGGGCAGCTCCTGGACCTCCGCTTCGATTTCCCGCAGGGTCTGGGCCCGCTGGATCGAGGTTTCTGCGCTTTCGACCTGGGTGGACTCGTCTCTGCCGTCCAGATTTTCGAGCAATTCGAAGTCGCTGTCGTCGCTAAGCCCCTCAAAATCACCTAGATTAGAGAAAAGGGCGTTTCGCGTCTTTAGCCGGCGAAACCAGTCGAGGGTGGTATTGGATAGGATGCGCTGGAACAGCATGGGCAGCTCGTCCGCCGGCTTGTGCCCGTAGTGCTCCACGAGCTTCATCATGCTGTCCTGGACGATATCCAGGGCCGATTCCTCATTGCGTACGTGATAGACCGAGCGCTTGAAAGCGCGTTTTTCCACGCCTTTGAGAAAGGCGGTCAGTTCTTGTTCGGTGGCCAAGGGGAGGGCTGGGCGGGCGATCGGGGTCGTTACGGGGGCTGTGCCAGCTAGGCTGGCTGCATTATGGCAGTCGGTGCACTATATTTCGGCACGCAAGCGCCAATCTGCCATGTTGCGGTGCGATAATGTGCGCTACACATCAATAAGCAAACGGGTCACGGTCCGGCGCGGCCATCCATGGCGCCCATGGCCTTGACCTCAAGTCCCGACGCGATGCCACAAGCGTTTGTGAAGGGGCACCCTAGGTTTTTCGTCAGAGAAATTCGCAAAGGTTCATCATGGAAGTTTCCAAAGCTGAAATCGCCTCGGCTGCCGTTGCATCCGCGCCCGCAACAGAGGAGCTACGTGGCGCCGAGATCCTCGTCAACGCGCTGCAGGCAGAGGGCGTCAAGTACGTCTGGGGCTATCCCGGCGGCGCTGTGCTGCATATCTACGACGCCTTCTATAAACAGGACACCATCGAGCACGTGCTGGTTCGGCACGAACAGGCGGCTGTGCATGCTGCGGACGGATACGCCCGCGCGACCGGGGACGTCGGCGTGGCCCTGGTCACGTCGGGCCCTGGCGTGACCAATGCTGTAACCGGCATTGCCACGGCATACATGGACAGCATTCCCATGGTCATCATCACGGGCCAAGTGCCGACGGCTGCCATTGGCCTCGATGCGTTCCAGGAATGCGACACCGTGGGCATCACCCGCCCCATCGTCAAGCACAACTTCCTGGTCAAGGATGCGAAGGACCTGGCCGAGACGATGAGGAAGGCCTTCCACATCGCCCGCAGTGGCCGCCCGGGCCCCGTGGTGGTGGATGTGCCCAAGGATGTATCGTTCAAGAAAGTGGCTTACGCCGGTTACCCGGAGTCGGTGGCAATGCGCTCGTACAACCCAGTACGCAAGGGTCATGCCGGCCAGATTCGCAAGGCCTTGCAGCTTCTGCTCACGGCCAAGCGTCCCTATATCTACACGGGCGGCGGCGTTTTGCTCGGCAACGCGACTGCCGAACTGCGAGCCCTGGTGGACATGCTGGGCTACCCCTGCACCAACACCCTGATGGGTTTGGGCGCCTACCCCGCCACCGATCCCAAGTTCTTGGGCATGTTGGGCATGCACGGCACGATCGAAGCCAACAACGCGATGCAAAACTGCGACGTGCTGCTGGCGGTCGGAGCGCGTTTCGATGATCGCGTAATCGGCAATCCGAGGCACTTCGCCCAGAACGAGCGCAAAATCATCCATATCGACATTGACCCCTCCAGCATATCCAAGCGGGTCAAGGTGGATATTCCCATCGTCGGCGACGTCAAGGACGTGCTGACCGAGATGATCGCAATGATCAAGGAAAGCCAGCTCCGGGCCGACCCGGCGGCCCTGGGTGGCTGGTGGGGGGCTATCAACGGCTGGCGCCAGCGCGATTGCCTGAAGTACGACCGCAGCAACACCGAAGTGATCAAGCCCCAGTACGTCATCGAAACGCTCTGGAACATGACCAAGGATGCCGAGGCCTACATCACCTCCGACGTCGGCCAGCACCAGATGTGGGCCGCCCAATATTACAAATTTAACGAACCGCGTCGCTGGATCAACTCCGGTGGCTTGGGCACCATGGGTGTGGGTATTCCTTACGCCATGGGGATCAAGCTGGCCAAGCCCGAAAGCGAGGTCTACTGCGTGACCGGAGAGGGCTCGGTGCAAATGTGCATTCAGGAACTGTCCACCTGCCTGCAGTACAACACGCCAATCAAGATCCTTTCTCTGAACAACCGCTACCTCGGCATGGTGCGTCAGTGGCAGGAGATTGAGTACTCCGGGCGCTACAGCCACAGCTACATGGACGCCCTGCCCGACTTCGTCAAGCTGGCTGAGGCGTATGGTCATGTCGGCATGCTCATTGACAAGCCCCAGGACGTCGAGCCGTCGCTGCGCGAAGCACGCAAGCTCAAGGACCGCACAGTGTTCATGGACTTCCGCACGGATCCCACCGAGAACGTGTTCCCGATGGTCCAGGCAGGCAAGGGCATTACCGAGATGCTGCTGGGAGCCGAAGACCTCTAAAGCCGTTGAGCGTTGGACGTCAAGCGTTTAGCGTGAAGTGCGCTCGACGCCAATCGAAAAACGCTCAACTCTCTCTGACGAATCTATTGCCCGCCAAGCCGGGTCGTTACCGCGACCGGGGGAGGGCGGCGAGAAGAGGAATCACCTATGAAACACATCATCGCCGTACTGCTGGAAAACGAGCCTGGCGCTCTCTCGCGTGTCGTGGGCCTTTTTTCGGCCCGTGGCTACAACATCGAGTCCCTGACCGTCGCGCCGACCGAGGATGCGAGCCTCTCGCGCATGACCATCCAGACCACTGGTTCGGATGACGTGATCGAGCAGATCACCAAGCACCTGAACCGGCTCATCGAGGTGGTCAAGGTGGTCGACCTGACCGAGGGCGCCTACATCGAGCGTGAACTCATGATGGTCAAGGTGCGCGCTGTTGGCAAGGAGCGCGAGGAAATGAAGCGTACGGCCGACATTTTCCGCGGACGTATCATCGACGTGACTGACAAGAGTTACACAATCGAGCTGACCGGAGACCAATCTAAGAACGATGCCTTCCTGGAGGCCATCGACCGCAGCGCCATCCTCGAGACGGTGCGTACCGGCAGCAGCGGCATCGGCCGAGGCGAGCGCGTTCTGCGCGTCTGAACAGTAAGTTTTACCTAGGAGAAAGAACGTGAAAGTTTTCTACGACAAGGACTGTGATCTGAGCCTCATTAAAGGCAAGACGGTGGCCATCATCGGCTACGGCAGCCAAGGCCACGCCCACGCCCAGAACCTTAACGACAGCGGCGTGAAGGTCGTGGTCGGCCTGCGTAAGGGTGGCGCTTCATGGGACAAGGTCGGCAAGGCTGGCCTGACCGTGATGGAAGTCAATGACGCTGTCAAGTCTGCCGATGTGGTCATGATCCTGCTTCCTGACGAGCAGATTGCGGAGGTGTACAAGAACAACGTTGAACCTAACATCAAGAAGGGCGCTTCTCTGGCCTTCGCTCACGGCTTTAACGTGCATTACAACCAGGTCGTGCCGCGCGCCGATCTGGATGTGTGGATGGTGGCGCCCAAGGCTCCCGGCCACACGGTGCGCAATACCTACACCCAGGGCGGCGGCGTACCCCATCTGGTGGCAGTGCATCAGGACAAGAGCGGCAAGGCCCGCGATCTCGCACTGTCCTATGCGATGGCCAACGGTGGCGGCAAGGCTGGCATCATCGAGACCAACTTCAAGGAAGAGACCGAGACCGACCTCTTCGGTGAGCAGGCGGTGCTGTGTGGTGGTGCGGTCGAACTGATCAAGATGGGCTACGAGACCCTTGTCGAGGCCGGATACGCGCCCGAGATGGCCTACTTCGAGTGCCTGCACGAGCTCAAGCTCATCGTGGACCTGATCTACGAAGGTGGCATTGCCAACATGAACTACTCAATCTCCAACAACGCGGAATTCGGCGAGTACGTGACTGGTCCCGAGGTGATCAACGAGCAGTCGCGCGCGGCAATGCGCCACGCCCTCAAGCGCATCCAAAATGGCGACTACGCCAAGATGTTCATCCAAGAGGGTCGCCTCAACTACCCGAGCATGACCGCTCGCCGTCGCAACACGGCCGACCACAGCATCGAGAAGGTGGGTGGCCAACTGCGCGCCATGATGCCTTGGATTGCCAAGAACAAGCTGGTGGACCAGTCCCGCAATTGATTGGGTTCACTTTGCGAAAAGACAGGGCCACCTTGGGTGGCCCTGTCTTTTTCAGTGACCCGGTGGGCTTACACTTGGCCCCATGGATAAACAAGACTGGAACGGTGCGACGCACCTTCCTCATGGAGTGAGTCATGAATGACATGCCTGAATTGCAGCCTGGCCCCGAGTCGGCGGGCGTGGTGGTGCGCAAGCGCCGCAAGGGCATCTACATCCTTCCCAACCTGTTCACGCTGGGCGGGCTGTTCGGCGGCTTCTATGCCATCGTGATGGCGATGAACGGTCGCTTTGATCTGGCGGCGATCGGTATCTTCAGCGCAATGGTGTTAGACAGCGTGGACGGCCGCGTGGCGCGCATGACAAACACCCAGAGCGCCTTCGGTGAGCAGATGGACTCCCTGGCCGACATGGTCTCGTTCGGGGCCGCGCCGGCCCTGGTCGCCTATGAGTGGTCGCTCAAGGGTCTGGGCCGTTGGGGTTGGGTGGCCGCCTTTGTCTACTGCGCGTGTGCCGCCTTGCGTCTCGCGCGGTTCAACGTCAATACCGGCGTGGTGGACAAGCGCTACTTTCAGGGTCTGCCGTCGCCTGCTGCCGCCGCCCTCGTGACGGGTTTTATCTGGATCATGACCGAGTTTGGGGTGGATCCGGCCCGCGTTGCCTGGCCCATGTTTATTCTCGCCCTTTATGCCGGGCTGACCATGGTAAGTAACGTGCCTTTCTACAGCTTCAAGGACCTCCGGATGAAGAAGAGCGTGCCTTTCGCGGTCGTCGTTCTGATCGTGCTGGGCTTTGCAGTGATCACCATCGATCCCGCGACCGTTCTCTTCGGCGTTTTTGTAGTTTACGGGCTGAGCGGCTATGGCGTCTACGCCTGGCGCAAGGTTAAGGGACAACCCGTGAGCGTCATCAGCACCTCGACGGATGAGCCTGACGAGCGGGGCCTGCATCGCTAATGAAAGCACAGGCGGGGTCAATCAGCATCGCTTGCGTTTGTGCTACATTGGCAACATGAAATACCTCGTGCTAGCGCTACTTCTTACCTGCCAAAACGGGCGGTTCCGGTAGCGCGCACGCATTCCCTACCAAGGCCCGTATGCACCCGCAGCGGGCCTTTTGTTTTAGGTTTTTTCAACTGCGGGCACCCCTGAACAGGAGCGAAAGATGGCTGAAAAACTGATTATTTTCGACACGACCTTGCGAGATGGCGAGCAGTCGCCCGGCGCCTCGATGACCAAGGACGAAAAGCTGCGCATTGCCCGCCAGCTTGAGCGCCTGAAGGTGGACGTGATCGAGGCGGGCTTCGCCGCCAGCTCCAATGGGGACTTCGAGGCCGTGCAGGCCATCGCTAACGCGATCAAGGATTCCACGATCTGCTCACTCTCACGCGCCAACGACCGCGATATTTCGCGCGCGGCCGAGGCACTCAAGGGTGCGAACCGAGCGCGTATCCATACCTTCATCGCGACGTCTCCGCTGCACATGGAAAAGAAGCTGCGTATGACGCCGGAACAAGTGCTCGAGCAGGCCAAGCTGGCTGTGCGGTTTGCACGCAACCAGGCGGCTGATGTGGAGTTCAGCCCTGAGGACGGCTACCGCAGCGAGATCGACTTCCTCTGCCGTGTGCTGGAGGCCGTGATCAAGGAAGGCGCGACCACGCTGAACATCCCGGACACGGTAGGCTACGCCGTGCCAGAACTCTATGGCAACTTCATCAAGACGCTGCGTGAGAAGATCCCCAACTCCGACAAGGCCATCTGGTCCGTGCATTGCCACAACGACCTGGGCATGGCCGTGGCCAACTCCCTGGCCGGCGTGAAGATCGGAGGTGCGCGGCAGGTGGAGTGCACGATCAACGGACTCGGTGAGCGGGCTGGCAACTGCAGCCTGGAGGAAATCGTGATGGCCGTGAAGACGCGCCGCGACTATTTCGGTCTGGACGTGGGCGTCGACACGTCTCAGATCGTGCCTGCGAGCCGTATGGTTAGCCAGACCACCGGTTTCGTGGTTCAGCCCAACAAGGCTGTGGTCGGAGCTAACGCCTTCGCCCATGCCTCGGGCATCCACCAGGATGGCGTGCTTAAGGCGCGCGACACCTACGAGATCATGCGCGCCGAGGACGTGGGCTGGAGCGCGAACAAGATCGTGCTGGGCAAACTCTCTGGCCGTAACGCGTTCAAGCAACGTCTGAACGATCTGGGCATCGAGATGGACTCCGAAACCGAGATCAATGCGGCTTTTGCAAGGTTCAAGGAACTGGCCGACCGCAAGAGCGAGATCTTTGACGAGGACATCCTGGCGCTTGTGAGCGACGAAAGCGTCACCAGCGAGAAAGAGCAGTATGGGTTTGTCTCGCTGGCGCAACACAGCGAAACGGGCGAGCGACCGCACGCTTCCGTGGTTTTCTCTGTTGAGGGCAGGGAAGTCCATGGCCAGTCCGACGGCAACGGTCCGGTGGATGCCTCTCTCAAGGCCATCGAATCCCATGTCAAGAGCGGCGCGGAGATGATCCTTTACTCCGTTAACGCGATCAGCGGTTCCACCGAGAGCCAGGGGGAGGTCACGGTTCGTCTGCAACACAGTGGTCGCGTCGTCAATGGCGTTGGTGCCGACCCGGATATCGTGGTGGCCTCGGCCAAGGCCTACCTGAGCGCGCTCAACAAACTGCATAGCAAGGCCGACCGGGTGGCAGCGCAGGGGTAACGTCGCCCGAGGCTGGTGCCGACCGCATGCCGCCGCTGGGCCGACCGGGTGGCAGCGCAGGGTAGCGTCGCCGCCACATGTAAGAAAGTGTTGAAGAAACAACGCCAAGTAGTTGATTCTGTTTGATGTTTTCGGTATAAACTTGACCAGATCGGTGTCGTGAGCCCATGGCACTAGGTTTTCCTGTTCTGCAAGGTGCGCCGGTGACACATCTGCGTCATGTTTTCAATGCCTCGGTCGTGGCATGTGCCATGGTCGCTTTCCTACCCGTTACGACCATGGCGCAGTCCCAAAGCCAGGGAGGCGTGCAGCGCAGCAGCGCCAAAACCAGCGCGGATTCAAAGCGCAAGCTTTCCGCCAACAAGCAGGCTTTCCGGGCTGCTGCTCGGCCAGCAAGGCCCTCGGACGCTGTGCTCGCTGGCCTGCATGGCACCCAGGATCCCCTTTCCCTGCGTTCGAGCGTGGCTTACGTCGTCGATCAGGAAACGCAGGAAGTCCTGTTCAGCAAGAACGAAGAGGCCGTGCTTCCCATCGCCTCGCTCACCAAACTCATGACGGCTTTGCTCATCAGCGAAGCCGAACTCCCGCTGGATGAGACGGTCACCATCACGCGTGACGATGTCGACACCGAGAAAGGAAGCACATCGCGTCTGCGAGTGGGCGCTGTGCTCACGCGCGGCGAATTGCTGCACCTGGCTCTGATGTCCAGCGAGAATCGCGCAGCCCATGCCCTTGGACGTACCTATCCGGGCGGGTTGCAGGTGTTCGTGGAGATGATGAACGCCAAGGCGCAGTTGCTGGGCATGCATGACACCCGTTTTGTTGAACCCACGGGCCTGTCAAGTCGCAACAGGTCCAGCGCCCGGGATCTGGCCGTGCTGGTCGACGTAGCCTCTGAAGACGAATTGCTGCGGGACTATTCCACCTCGCGTGCACGTGAAGTGGCTGATGGTCGCCGCAAGCTGATGTTCAGCAACACCAACCGCCTAGTGCTGAACCCCCGCTGGGAGATTGGCCTGCAGAAGACCGGCTATATCTCGGAGGCCGGGCAGTGTCTGGTCATGCAAGCGCGGGTGGCCGGTCGTAATCTGATCATGGTGTTTCTGGACTCGGCCGGTAAGCTCAGCCGCCTCGGGGACGCCGAGCGGGTGCGTCGTTGGGTCGAATCCTTCCCGTCCAAGGTGCCCGGCCCGGTCACGCTCAACGTTCTCTCTGCCGGAGCAGCGCGAGTGCTCTGAGTCGCGAGAGCCTCTGTAAAAAGGGGTTGGGCGGGAGCTGGGTCTTCACGCCCTGTGGATCCCCGGCTGGTACCCCAGCATCCGTGAAATCTCGCTGGCCACATCCTGAAGCCTGGGCAGCCAATCCTTGTCGAGCCGGCCCGTCGGTGCCGAGATCGACAGGCCCGCAATCAGCTTGCCCTGATCGTCGCGGATACCCGCCGCCATGCAGTGCACGCCGAGTTCAAGTTCCTCGTCGTCATGCGCCACGCCATATTGGCGAACTTTGGCGAGCTCGCGTTCGAGCACGGGAAGCTGGGTGATGCTGTTCTTGGTATGTCCTGATAGACCCGTGCGTGTCGCATACGCCCGCACGCGCTGCGGATCATCCGCCGCGAGGAAAAGCTTGCCCACCGAGGTCAGGTGCAGGGGCGCACGACCGCCAATGGCGCGCACCACCTGCATGCCCGAGCGCTCGCTGTAGGCGCGTTCGATGTAGACGATCTCGTCGCCCTGGCGCATACTCAGGTTCACGGGCTGCTGGATCTGCCGGTGCAGTTCGCGCATCGGTGCAATGGCCGCATCCCGAACGTTGAGGCGGGCTTTCACCAGATTGCCCAGCTCCAGCAAGCGCATGCCGAGGCGATAGGTACCCGGCTGCGGCCGGTCGACGAAGCGTCCGCTGGCGAGATCGTTGAGGATGCGATGCGCGGTGGAGGGATGAAGCCCCGTTTTTTCGCTGATTTCCTTGAGCGAAATGGCTTCCTCGCGCGAAGCCAGCACATCCATTAGCGTGAACATGCGCTCAATCACCTGCACGGTGGGGGTGGTGACCGCATCCGGGTCTTTCTTTTTCATCAGGGCCTCCAGATTACGCCCTGATTTTATCAAGTGAAATGACTATCCAGCGAGTGGATCTTCAGGACTCTGCATCGGGCGACGGGCCCCAGTGGCTCTGCTGGAGTAATTCATGGGGTTTGAAGCTGGCCTTGTAGCTCATCTTGGGGCTCTGTTGTATCCAGTAGCCCAGGTAGACGTGCGACAGACCCAGCTGCCGGGCCTGCTCGATCTGCCACAAGACCGAGTATGTCCCGTAGCTGGCCTGCTCATCCGGGTCGTAAAAGGTATAGACGGCCGATAGGCCGTCATCCAGCACGTCCAGCACCGACACCATCCGTAGCGGGCCGACGCGACCATCTGCGCAGGGCTCACGAAACTCGACCAGACGGGAATTGACCCGGCTCTGTAGCAGGAACTGCGTGTACTGGTCGATGCTGTCCTGGTCCATGCCGCCGCCCGCATGACGACCGTTCTGGTAGCGGAGGTAGAGCTGGTAGTGCTCAGGAACGAAGCACAGCCGCGAAACGCGCGACTGCAGATCCTGATGCTGCTTCCAGGCCCTGCGCTGGCTGCGGCTCGGGCGGAACTCCGGAACACGCACACGCAGCGGAATGCAGGCCTGGCAGCCATCGCAATGCGGTCGGTAGGTAAACATGCCGCTGCGGCGAAAGCCCTGGGCGACGAGCTCGGAGTAGGTGGAGTTGTTGATCAGGTGGCTGGGGGTGGCCACTTGCGAGCGGGCTGGCCGGCCGGCCAGATAGCTGCAGGGGTAAGGCGCCGTGGCATAGAACTGCAGGCTATGGAGGGGCAGGTCCTTGAGGTGCGTCACGTCGATTCCGCTGGGGCCGTCAACACTTCACGCCAGTATAGGGGCTGGAAACGCCAGACGGGGCCAGCCTCGAGCTGCGCGATGCCGATGTGACGCAGGAAGTCAACACGCGGGATCTCACGCGCGCCCAGTGAGGCCAGATGCCTCGTGTTTTGCTGGCAGTCTATGATAGCAATCCCGTGATGCCTGCAGAATGCGACCAGTGCGGCTAGGGCGATTTTCGACGCATCGCTGACCCGGGCGAACATCGATTCCCCGTACACCGCCTTTCCCAGCGCCACGCAGTACAGACCCCCGACCAGTTGGCCGTCCACCCAGGTCTCCACACTGTGCGCGTCGCCGGCGCGTTGCAGCGCCGCGTAGGCTTGGACCATGGATGGCACGATCCAGGTGCCATCCTGTCCCGGGCGTGGGCTGCCCGCGCAGGCTTGTAGGACATGCTCAAAGGCGGTATCGAAGCGTACCTCGCAGCGCGCATCGAGCACAAATCGTTGCAGGGTCTTGCGCAGCGAACGATGCATACGCCATTGCGCCGTAGGTAGCACCATGCGTGGGTCGGTGCTCCACCAGAGTATGGGTTGTCCGCTGCTGAACCAAGGGAAGATCCCGCGCGCATAGGCCCGGCGCAGCGTGTCCACATCAAGGCCCCCGCCAGCGGCCAGCAGTCCGGGGGCCTCGGAGCCCGCGCCCCAGGCCTGCTCGACCGGTGGGAATTCATCACCGGCTTGCAACCAGGGCAGGTGATGGGTGCGCGCTTGCATGCGGAAGACTTTAGCGCAAGCCCATCGCCCACAGTGCGCACCGCGCAGCCAGCTAGAATACGAAACTCGTCGGGGCGTAGCGCAGTCTGGTAGCGCATCTGCTTTGGGAGCAGAGGGTCGTACGTTCGAATCGTATCGCCCCGACCATTCCACTCATGACCTCCATGAGACTCTTCCTGAACCTGCTGTTCCTTGTGAGCGGCTCGCTGGCGACGACGGCGGCCGGGGCGTGGTCTGTGGAGGGCCAGGTTGTCGCGATCGTCAGCGGCGACACACTGCGGATACGCGACGACAGGCAGGTGCAGCACACGGTGCGACTCGTCGGAGTGGATGCGCCCGAAAAATTCCAGGCGCACGGCCAGCGGTCGATTGATACCCTGCGCAAGGTGGCGTTCCGCCGCTACGTCACTGCAGAGGGCCAGGGCGCCGGCAGTCCGAAGGTGGGCCGGGTGCGCGTGGAGGGGCGGGACATTGCGTTGGAGCTGTTGCGCCTGGGCGCCGTCTGGTGCGACCCCTCACGCTCGCAGGCCTTGCCTGAGGGCGATCGCGATGCCTATGCTGCTGCTCAGGAAGACGCCCGTCATCAAAGAACCGGTCTCTGGCGGAATCCGCAACCGATACCGCCTTGGGAGTATCGGGCCGGACGGCGCAAGTAAGTCTCAAGAACTCAGACCCGCAGCGCTTCGACCCGGGCCTGCAGGCCCAGCCAACGTTGCACGGCCCGTTGCAGGTCTTCGGGCGGGCCTGTCGAGGCCCAGGCCAACACGGGTACACCGATCTGGGCTAGCTCGGGTAGGACGCGGCGGGTTTGGCGTGCCACTGGTGCACCGCTCTCCAGCAGCAATACATCCGGGCCCAGCAGCGAGCGCAACAGCGGCTCGATCAGCGGGTAGTGGGTACAGCCGAGTACCACGGTGTCGATCGCGCCGGCAGCGAGGCCACAAATGCCCAGGGCTGAGACATGCTCGCGAGCGAGCGCCTCAATACGCGGCAGGTCCTGACGTTCGATGGCGTCCGCCAGGCCGTCGCAGGCACGCAGCACGAAGGTCGCCTGGTTCGCGACGCTATCGTGCAGGGCCTTAAACTTTACACTGGCCAGCGTGCCACGCGTCGCCAGCACTCCGACTCGGCCGTTGTGGCTGGCCAGTGCCGCCGGCTTGAGGGCGGGCTCAAGCCCGACAATAGGCAGGTCCGGGTGCTCGTCGCGCAGCAGGTGAATAGCCGCAGCCGTGGCCGTGTTGCACGCCACGACCAGGGTCTGGATATCGTGGGCTTTACGCAGGTGGCGCGTCAGTGCCTGCGAGCGCGCAACGACGTGCCCGGTATCACGTTCGCCATAGGGCGCCTGGCCGCTGTCGGCCACATACACGAAGGGCTGGTGCGGCAGTTCGGCGCGAAGCGCACGAAGGACGCTGAGCCCGCCAATGCCACTGTCGAAGACGCCAACCGGTCGTGTTGTCAATTTCAGGCCGTTGTCAGGGCGATGCCCTTGAACTCGCCCCTGGCAATGCGCTCGCTCCACTCGGCCGGACCGGTGATGTGCGCGCTGGTGCCGCCGGCGTCCACCGCGACGGTCACGGGCATGTCAACCACGTCGAATTCGTAAATCGCTTCCATGCCAAGATCAGCAAAGCCCACGACCTTGGCCGACTTGATGGCCTTGGAGACGAGATAGGCCGCGCCGCCCACCGCCATCAGGTAGGCGCTGCGGTGTTTCTTGATCGACTCGATGGCCACCGGCCCGCGCTCGGCCTTGCCGATCATCGCAATGAGCCCGGTCTGGGAGAGCATGGTTTCGGTGAACTTGTCCATTCGAGTGGCAGTGGTGGGGCCGGCCGGGCCCACAGCCTCGTCGCGCACCGGGTCCACGGGTCCTACATAGTAGATGACGCGATTGGTGAAGTCCACCGGTAACTTTTCGCTGCGGCTCAGCATGTCGGCGATGCGCTTGTGCGCGGCGTCGCGGCCGGTGAGCATCTTGCCCTTGAGCAGCAGAGTGTCGCCCGGCTTCCAGCTGGCCACCTCTTCGCGGGTGAGTGTGTCCAGATCCACGCGCTTGCTTTTCTTGGTGTCAGGCGCCCACTCGACCTTGGGCCAGAGATCGAGGCTGGGCGGCTCCAGGTAGACCGGGCCCAGGCCATCCATCACGAAGTGCGCGTGGCGCGTGGCTGCGCAGTTGGGGATCATGGCTACGGGCTTGCCGGCCGCGTGCGTGGGGTACATACGGATCTTCACGTCCAGCACAGTAGTCAGGCCGCCCAGGCCTTGCGCGCCGATGCCCAGCGCATTCACCTTTTCGTAGAGCTCCAGCCGCAGTTCTTCGACCTGGGTGAGCTTCTCGCCTTTGCCCGCCCTGGCCTGCAGCTCATACATGTCGATGTCTTCCATGAGGCTTTCCTTGGCCATGAGCACGGCCTTTTCGGCCGTTCCGCCGATGCCGATACCTAGCATGCCCGGCGGGCACCAGCCGGCACCCATGGTGGGCACGGTCTTGAGTACCCAGTCGACCAGGCTGTCACTGGGGTTCATCATGACCATCTTGCTCTTGTTCTCGGAGCCGCCGCCCTTGGCGGCCACGGTGACTTCGACGTTGTTGCCGGCAACGATCTCCGTGAAGATGACGGCCGGGGTGTTGTCGCCCGTGTTCTTACGGGCGAACTGCGGATCGGCCAGTACGCTGGCACGCAGCTTGTTTTCCGGGTGGTTATAGCCGCGTCGCACGCCTTCGTTGACGGCGTCTTCTAGGCTGCCCGAGAAGCCCTCCCAGCGCACGTCCATGCCGACCTTGAGGAAGACGTTGACGATGCCCGTGTCCTGACAGATCGGGCGGTGCCCGGTCGCGCTCATCTTGCTGTTGGTCAGGATCTGCGCGATGGCGTCCCTGGCGGCCGGGCTTTTCTCGCGTTCATACGCTCGGGCCAGGTGCGCGATGTAGTCCGCAGGGTGGTAGTAGCTGATGTACTGCAGGGCGGCGGCGATCGATTCGATCAGATCCGCTTGCTTGATGTGGGTGGTCATGGTGGATACTCGGTCTCGGTGACCGTGCTGCCGGTGAACAACACGGGTGGATCGGCTGCGTCAGGCAGCGAAGCCATCATTCTGACAGGACAGCAGGCGCGAAAGAAGTGCGCGCCGGGCCTGGTGACGATGGCCCGTTCAATGATGCCCTTTGGCGTTGCTGCTCAGCAGCTTGTCGGTGTAGGCGATGGCAATCGCGCTCAGCAGAAACGTGATGTGGATAAGGGTCTGCCACATCATCACCGTCTCGGTGTAGTTCGCAGCATTGATGAAAGTCTTTAGCAAGTGTATTGAGCTGATGCCGATGATCGCGGTGGCCAGCTTGACCTTTAGCACGGAGGCATTCACATGGCTGAGCCATTCGGGCTGGTCCGGATGTCCCTCCAGGTTCATGCGGCTGACAAAGGTTTCGTAGCCGCCGACGATGACCATGATCAGCAGGTTGGAGATCATGACCACATCGATCAGGGCAAGTACGACCAGCATGATGATGGTTTCGTTGAGGGCGGTGACGTTGGCTGTTTCCTTGTAGCCGATGCTGGTCACCAGAGCCTGCAGCGCGGTCTGGCTGCCAAACGCTGCTTCCAGCAGATGCACCAGCTCGACCCAGAAGTGGAAAACATAGACGCCCTGGGCCGCGATCAGCCCGAGGTACAGGGGCAGCTGCAGCCAGCGGCTGGCAAAGATGAAGGCGGGCAGGGGGCGCAACGGAGAAGTCTTGTCGTTTTCTGGGCTGGACATGAGTTTCTTCAGGGTTTTTATCTAGATGCCGGATTCTAGGATGCATTTCACGCAGCTTGAGGATTGGGTAGAGTGTGGTGGGTGGCCACGTTTGGCTCACAGTCAGTGACCTGTAAGCGCTCGCGCCGACAGTCTGCGGCGCAACCAAAACACATGAGGAAATAAGCCATGAGTTCGCCTTCGTCTGCCATCACCTCCGTCCTGGTCGAGAACCGTGTCTTTCCCCCGGCGGCGGCCGTGGTTAAGGCGGCGCGTGTCTCCGGGATGGCGCAGTTCCAGGCCATGAGCGATGCCTTCAACAAGGATTTCGAAGGCACCTGGGCGCGCCTGGCGCGCGAAAACCTGGTATGGGCCAAGCCCTTCACCAAGACGCTGAATCAGTCCAACAAGCCTTTCTACAAGTGGTTCGAGGACGGCGAGCTCAACGCATCGGCCAACTGCCTCGACAAACACATGGGCACGCCGGTCGAGAGCAAGACCGCGATAATCTTCGAGGCCGATGACGGCGCCGTGACCAAGGTGACCTTCAAGGAGCTGCTGGCCAAGGTCAGCCAGTTCGCCAATGCCCTCAAGGCCGAGGGTATCAAGAAGGGCGACCGCGTCCTTATCTACATGCCCATGACCATCGAGGGCGTGGTTGCCATGCAGGCCTGCGCCCGCATCGGCGCTACCCACTCTGTCGTTTTTGGCGGCTTCTCGGCCAAGTCGCTGCAGGAGCGCATCATCGACGCCGGCGCTGTGGCGGTCATCACCGCAAACTACCAGATGCGCGGTGGCAAGGAGCTGCCGCTGAAGGCCATCGTTGACGAAGGCCTGGCAATGGGTGGTTGCGAATCCATCAAGACCGTGCTGGTCTACCAGCGCACGACCACGGCCTGCCAGATGGTGGCCGGCCGCGACAAGACCTTCGCCGAAGTCCTCTCCGGTCAGAGCAGCACCTGCAAGCCCGAGGTTGTCGGTGCCGAGCACCCCCTCTTCATCCTCTACACCTCCGGCTCGACGGGCAAGCCGAAGGGCGTGCAGCATTCCACAGGCGGCTATCTGCTTTGGGCCCGCCTGACCATGGACTGGACCTTCGACGTCCGGCCCGACGACGTCTTCTGGTGCACCGCCGATATTGGCTGGATCACGGGCCACACCTATGTCGCCTATGGCCCCCTCGTCGCTGGTGCCACCCAGATCGTGTTCGAGGGCGTGCCGACCTACCCTCATGCCGGACGCTTCTGGCAGATGATCGAAAAGCACAAGTGCTCGATCTTTTACACCGCCCCGACGGCCATCCGCTCGCTTATCAAGGCGGCGGAGAGCGACGAGAAGGTCCACCCGAAGAACTGGAACCTCAAGTCGCTGCGACTGCTCGGCTCGGTCGGCGAGCCCATCAATCCTGAAGCTTGGATGTGGTACTACAGGCACGTGGGCGGCGAGCGCTGCCCTATCGTCGACACGTTCTGGCAGACCGAGACCGGCGGTCACATGATCACGCCCCTGCCAGGCGCCACGCCCCTGGTGCCCGGCTCCTGCACGCTGCCCCTGCCCGGTATCATGGCCGCCATCGTTGATGAAGCGGGCCATGACGTGCCCAACGGTTCGGGTGGCATCCTGGTGGTCAAGAAGCCCTGGCCCTCGATGATCCGCACCATCTGGGGTGATCCCGAGCGCTTCAAGAAGAGCTACTTTCCCGAGGAACTAAAGGGCTACTATCTTGCCGGCGACGGCGCGATGCGCAGCGCGGACCGCGGCTATTTCCGCATCACGGGCCGGATTGACGACGTGCTCAACGTCTCGGGTCACCGCATGGGCACGATGGAGATCGAGTCTGCACTCGTGGCCAAGACTGACCTCGTTGCCGAAGCCGCAGTGGTGGGACGCCCGGACGAGCTTACCGGCGAGGCCATCTGCGCCTTCGTCGTCCTCAAGCGTCCGCGCCCCACTGGCGACGAGGCGAAGGCGATCGCCAAGCAACTGCGCGACTGGGTCGCCAAGGAAATCGGTCCGATCGCCAAGCCCAAGGACATCCGCTTTGGTGACAATCTGCCCAAGACCCGTTCGGGCAAGATCATGCGCCGCCTGCTGCGTTCGATCGCCAAAGGCGAGGCCATCACCCAGGACACCAGCACCCTGGAGAATCCGGCCATCCTGGAGCAGTTGTCGCAGAATAATTGATGCCGACAATCCACGAGCAAAAAGGCCCCGCGAGGGGCCTTTTTGCCGAGCGTGAAAGCGGAATTACTTCTGCGCAAGAACCCAGGCCACGAGCTTCCTGGAATCGTCGGCACTGACCTGCGGGTTGGCTGGCATGCGTACCGGGCCCCAGACGCCGGAGCCACCCTTGATCACCTTCTCGACAAGCCGGTCGGCTGCGGCCTTGTCGCCAGCGTACTTCTTGGCAATGTCCTTGTAAGACGGGCCGACAATCTTCCGGTCCACTGCGTGGCAGGCCATGCAGTTCTTGGAGGTGGCCAATGCCTGGTCCGCCCGCACAGGGGTGCCCAGCATGGTGACTGCGAACAGGGCGAAGAGCGCAAGTTTCATCGATGTCCTCTTGGTTCGGAGTTGAAGTTCAGCAGATAATGATCGATCAAACGTTATTGTAGAGGTCAAGGTTGACCAAGGTGGTCAGCCGTGTCCAGGAAGTCCCGGGGGTTGCGATGTATTTGCTTGGGTTGGGGATCATCCTTTTGCTGATGAAGTATCTGGAGCTGGATCCCGTCGTGGGCTGGAGTTGGTGGACGGTGCTGTCGCCCTTCGCTCTGGCGGTGGCATGGTGGGCCTGGGCAGATGCTACAGGCTACACCCGGCGCAAGTCCATGGAGCGCGAGGACAAGCGTAGGCTGGACCGTATCAACAACCAGCGTGAGGCTATGGGCCTGACCAAGAAGCGGCGTTGACGCGCGTTTGATCGTCATGAAAAAGCCCCGGCATGCCGGGGCTTTTCAATTCGGTAGTGCGGCTCAGTAGTTGTCAAGTACGGCTCCCTTGCTGGCCGAGCTCGCGTTGAAGGCGAACTTCGCTTGCACACCACGCGTGTAACGCGGCTTCGGGGGCGTCCAGCCCTGCTTGCGCAGGGCCAGTTCAGCCTCGCTCACGTGGAGCTCCAGCTTGAGCTGATGCGCGTCAATCGTGATGCTGTCGCCTTCGTTCACAAAGGCAATGTTGCCGCCTGCGGCCGCCTCCGGGGCCACATGCCCCACGACCATGCCCCAGGTGCCGCCGGAGAAGCGACCGTCGGTGATCAGACCCACGCTTTCGCCCAGGCCCGCGCCAATCAGCGCACCTGTAGGTGCCAGCATCTCGGGCATGCCGGGACCTCCCTTGGGGCCCAGGTAGCGCAGCACCATCACGTCGCCGGCCTTGATCTTGCCGTCCAGGATGGCCTGCAAGGCCGATTGCTCGTCGTCGAACACTCGGGCCGGACCGGTGATGACCGGATTCTTCAGGCCAGTGATCTTGGCCACCGCCCCCTCGGGCGAGAGATTGCCTTTCAGAATGGCCAGGTGCCCCTGTGCGTACATGGGTTTTCCGATCGGGCGGATGACGGTCTGGTCGGCCCGCGGCACATCCGGCACGTCGTTGAGTACTTCAGCAATCGTCTTGCCCGTGATCGTCATGCAGTCCCCATGGAGCAGACCGGCGTTGAGCAGGATCTTCATGACCTGGGGGATGCCGCCGGCCTTGTGCAATTCCACCGCCAGCGACTTGCCACTGGGCTTGAGGTCGCACAGCACGGGCACGCGCTTGCGGATACGCTCGAAGTCGTCGATGGTCCATTCCACGCCCGCGCAGTGCGCGATGGCCAGGAAGTGCAGAACCGCGTTGGTGGAGCCGCCAGTGGCCATGATGACCGACACCGCGTTCTCGATGCTCTTGCGCGTGACGATGTCGCGTGGCTTGATGTCCTTCTTGATCGCTTCGAGCAGCACGTGGGCCGACTCGCGGGCCGAGCGCACCTTCTCTTCGTGCACATTGGCCATGGTGGACGAGTAGGGCAGGGAGATGCCCAGGGCTTCGAAGGCGCTGGACATGGTGTTGGCCGTGTACATGCCGCCGCAGGAGCCGGTTCCGGGGATCGCGTGCTTCTCGATCTCGGTCAGGTCCTGGTCGCTCAGCGATCCGGCGGCGTTCTGGCCCACGGCCTCAAACACGCTGACGATGTTCAGTTCCTGGCCGTTGTAGTAGCCTGGCAGGATGGTGCCGCCATAGACGTAGATGGCCGGCACATTTGCACGCAGCATGCCCATCAGGCCCCCGGGCATGTTCTTGTCGCAGCCGCCGATGACCAGCACGCCGTCCATCCACTGGCCCTGCACGCAGGTCTCCACGCAATCGGAGATGACCTCGCGGGAGACCAGCGAGTACTTCATGCCCTCGGTGCCCATGGCCATGCCGTCGGAGATGGTCGGGGTGCCGAAGATCTGGGCATTGCCGCCTGCCTCCAGGATGCCGGCAACCGCTGCGTCAGCCAGTTTTTGCAGGCCGGAATTGCAGGGTGTGATGGTGCTGTGGCCGTTGGCCACGCCCACCATGGGCTTGACGAAATCGCCTTCCTCGTAGCCCATGCCGTAGTACATCGAGCGGTTGGGCGCGCGCGACTTGCCCTCGGTAATATTGGCCGAGCGGCGGTTGATCTTGATGGGTTTGGTATCCATGATGCTGGTCTCCGGAGCCTCTAAACGGTTCTAGACGCCGAGTGTAAGCGGTGTTCGCCGCTGGCCTGCGGCACAATCAGGTCCATGCTCGTGCACCCCCTCATCGACCCCGTTGCCCTGCGCCTGGGGCCTGTGGCCATCCACTGGTATGGCATCACCTATCTGGCAGCCTTCGGGCTCTTTTTCTGGCTGGGCCTGCGTCGCCTGCGCCACGAACCATATGCATCGGCGCAGGGTGCGGCCGCCTGGACGCGTCGGGATGTCGAGGATGTCCTCTTCCTCGGCGTGATTGGCGTCATCACCGGTGGCCGGCTTGGCTACTGCTTGCTCTACAAGCCGGCCTACTACCTTGGGAATCCGCTGGAGATCCTTGCGCTGTGGCAGGGCGGCATGAGCTTTCACGGCGGCATGCTGGGTGTAATTGCGGCCCTGGTCTGGTTTGCGCGGAGCCGGCACAAGCACTGGCTCAGCGTGGCCGACTTCGTCGCGCCTTGCGTGCCCACGGGCCTGGCCGCGGGGCGTATCGGCAACTTCATCAACGGCGAGCTCTGGGGCCGCATGGCTGACGAATCGCTGCCCTGGGCCATGGTGTTTCGTGGCGCAGGTGATTCGCCACGCCATCCCTCGCAGCTTTACCAGTTTCTGCTTGAGGGCCTGCTGCTGTTTGCAATGCTGTGGCTCTACGCCCGCCGGCCCCGTGCACGCGGGCAGGTGGCTGCGGCCTTTCTGCTCCTCTACGGCGTCTTGCGCTTCTGTGCCGAGTACTTCCGAGAACCCGATGCGTTCCTGGGCCTGCTCGCCCTGAACCTCAGCATGGGCCAGTGGTTATGCCTGCCCATGATCGCAGGTGGGATGGGCCTGTGGCTTTGGGCGGCTCGCCAGCCGCAGCGCGACTGACGCGAGCTGCGGCGTAGCCAGCAACCTTGATCGGGCCCGGGGTTTGCGCCGATTTCATAGTTATTTGTAATTATGAGAAATTACAGCCCTCGGAGGCCGCTCGACCTCTCGGCGGTTTCATCCATCCGGAGGCCAACGCCATGCGTGTCGTGCATAACTCATTGCATGAACAGGTCGCAGACATGCTGCGCCGCGAGATATTCAGTGGCCTGCTGGCCCCCGGCGCCTTTGTGGACGAGAAGGCGCTTGCCGTGCGGCTGGATATTTCACGCACTCCACTGCGCGAGGCGCTCAAGGTGCTGACGGCTGAGGGCCTGGTGCGGCATGAGCCGCGCCGGGGCTGCTTCGTCAACGAGGTGACCGAGCGCGATCTCGACGAGATTTTCCCAGTGATTGCGCTGCTGGAGGGTCGCAGCGCCCACGAGGCGGCCCTGCGCGCCAGCGACGCTGACCTCGCGGCCCTGGAGGTGCTGCACGAGAATCTGCAGAAGTCGGCTCGCAGCAAGCGCATCGTTGATTACTACGACACCAACTACGCCATCCACGAGGCCATCAGCACCCTGGCCGACAACCGCTGGCTGGCGCAGGTCATCGGCGATCTGCGCAAGATCCTCAAGCTCGCGCGGCTGCAGCAGCTACACGCGCCCGGTCGGCTGGAGCAGAGCCTGAGCGAGCACATGGCGGTTTTCGCGGCGCTGCGCGCCCGCGATGCCACGGGCGCGGAAGCCGCGATGCGGACCCATCTGACGCGTCAGCGCGAAGCGCTGCGTGAGCTGGCCCGCCAGCATAGCCGGAGGCTGGCATGATGGCCGCGAGCTGGATTGGCCGGCAGGTCGCGCGCCTGTTGCCTGACGCACGCCCGGGCCGGGTTGCGGCCGAGGTGGCTGCACCGGTGACCGGCGCTACGACCGAGGCCAAGGGCGCAGCGCAGCACGAGCGGCCCACGCGCGAGCGTCTCGCAGCCAGCCTGCGCCACAAGTCGGAGGCCATGTCGCCACGCATGTTGCGGCGTACCCTGGACGAGCTCAAGGCGATCATTGATCCGCAGATCAGCGAGGTGGAGGGCGGTCGCCGGGCCCGCGAACTCATCGCGCGTTATGCCCGCGCAACGCTCGCGCGCAGGCGTGACGTTTGGCTGCTGATGAGCGAGATGTTCACCGCCGATCCCGAGAAGATGAAGGTGGCCCAGGCCCATTTCGCGGTCGCGGTCGGCACGCCTGACGAGGCAGCCGCAGAAGTTCAGTACCGGCGGGCTACAGTCTCGCCGAGGCGCCGCCTGTTGCAGCGCTTCAGCGTCCTGCCCGAAGGCATCCGCTTCCTCGTCGATCTGCGCGGGGAGATGCAGCCCTACCTGAAGAAGGATAAGCGCCTGCTCGCACTCGACGTGGAGATGGAGTACATGTTCTCCACCTGGTTCGACGTGGGCTTTCTGGAACTGCGCCGAATCAGCTGGGATTCGCCAGCCTCGCTGGTGGAAAAACTCATCAAGTACGAGGCCGTGCACGATATCCGCGGCTGGGAAGACGTCAAGAACCGTCTCGACTCTGACCGTCGCTGCTACGGTTTCTTCCATCCGCGTCTGCCCGACGAGCCGCTGATCTTCGTTGAGGTGGCGCTTGGCGATAGCATGGCCGCGAGCATCACGCCGCTGCTGGACGAGCGGGCCGCCGCGTCAGATCTGGAGCGCGCAAGCTGGGCCATCTTCTATTCCATCAGCAACACGCAGCCCGGGCTGCGCGGCGTGAGCTTTGGCGATTCCCTCATCAAGCGTGTGGTCGAGACCCTCGGCCAGGAGTTTGCGCGACTGCGCCATTTCTCCACGCTCTCGCCCATCCCAGGTCTGCGCAAGTGGCTGGGCCAGAGCGTGGCGCGCCTGCTGGAACTCACGCCCGAGGCGCAACGCCTTGAGCTCGGCCGCGCCTTGGGCGTCGAGTCCCCCGGTGCCGCGCATGTGCTGCAGGCGCTGGACTATGTCGCCACGCTGGATACGCGCGCGCCACTGCGTCGCTGGTTGCTGCAATGTGCCGCCCACTATCTGGGGCGCGAGCTGGATCAGGGCCGGCCCCTGGACCCGGTGGCGCGCTTTCATCTGGGCAATGGCGCACGGGTCGAGCGCCTGAACTGGATGGGGGATCCGTCGCCCAAAGGGCTGCAGCAGTCCTATGGCCTGATGGTCAACTATCTCTATGACCTGAAAAGACTGGACCGCCACCGGGCCCAATTGCAGGAAGGCACAATACCGGCCGCGAGTGTGATCGAGGAACTGCAGTTCCGTGCGTGAGCCTATCGCGACACGATTTCAACCAGAGGAGACCGATATGAACCACATGAATCTGAGCCGTCGCAGCGTGCTGCGTTATGCCGCCGCCGGACTGGCGGCCAGTCCGCTCCTTGGGCAAGCCCAGTCGGCCTGGCCGGCCAAACCCGTGACCCTGGTCGTGCCCTTCCCGGCCGGTGGGGGCACCGATGCCTTCGCGCGCCCTCTTTCGGCCGCCTTTTCCCGCCTCACGGGCAAACAGATGATCATTGACAACCGGGGCGGTGCGGGCGGCACGCTCGGCGCGAGCATCGCGGCCAAGGCTGCACCGGATGGCTACACCCTCTTCATGGGCGCCGTGCACCACACCATCGCCCCGTCCATGTACCCCAAGCTGGACTACGACATAGAGAAGGACTTCGTGCCCCTGGTGCTGGCGGCCTCGGTGCCGCAGGTGCTGGTGGTGAATCAGAAGAAGATCGCCGAGAACGACTTCAAGTCCTTCCTGGAGATGCTGCGCAAGAGCCCCGGCCGCCTCAATTACGGCTCGGCGGGCAGCGGTACCTCGCACCATCTCGCGGGCGAGCTGTTTAAGCAGCAGACCAAGACCTTCATCACCCATATTCCCTACCGCGGCGCCGGCCCGGCCCTGCAGGACCTGATTGCGGGTAACGTCGACATGATGTTTGACGGCCTCGGATCCTCTTCGGCCCACATCAAGGGCGGCCGCATCAAGGCGATGATGGTCGCCAGTGCAAAGCGCAACCCGGCCTTCCCCGATGTGCCCTGCGCTGCCGAACTGGGCTTGCCGGACTACACCGTGACCACCTGGTACGGCGTGTGGGCGCCTAAGGGCACGCCAGCCGACATGCAGGCGCGCGCAATCGATGAGATCCGCAAGTCCATCCTCACGGATGAGGCCAAGGCCGTCTGGGCCAACCAGGGCGCGGAGTTCGCCAATCTCTCGCAGCAGCAGTTCGGCCAGTTCATCGGTGGCGAGGTCAAGCGCTGGGCCCAGGTGGTCAAGCTCTCAGGCGCCAAGCTGGACTGAGTTCACGTGGGGCACTCCGGACTTGCCACGGGGGGCAGCGTTTGCTGCGTGCGCGAGGGCGCGCTCGTCCGCGTGACCCTCAGCCATCCGGGCAAGCTCAACGCCATGTCGCGAGCGATGTGGCGTGAGCTGCGCGATGTGTTTCTTGCGCTGCAGGCTGATGCAACGTTGCGCTGCGTGGTGATCGGCGGCGCGCAGGGCCATTTCTGTGCGGGCGGCGACATCTCGGAGTACCAGGAATTCCGTTTTGAAGAGGTCACCCTGCGTCACTTTCACGAGAACGAGGTCTGGGGTGGCTTGCAGGCCATGCTTGACTGTGACGTGCCCGTGATCGCGCAGATCGAGGGCAACTGCATGGGCGCTGGCGTCGAGATCGTCTGCTGCTGCGACTTGCGCGTGGCGACCGACACGGCCCGCTTTGGCGCGCCGATCGGGAGGCTGGGATTTCCGATGGCACCGCGCGAGATGGCTCTGTTGCTGCGCGAGGCTGGTGTGGCCACGCTGCGCGAGATGCTGCTCGAGGCGGCGGTGCTGACGGCCCCGCAGCTGCACGCGCGTGGTTTTCTGCAAAAGCTCGTGCCCGAGGCGCTGCTGGTGAGCGAGGTGGCGCAGCATGTCCAGCGTGTCAGCCGGCTGGCGCCGCAGGCGGCCCGCCTCAACAAACAGACTCTTCGTGCCCTGCTCGCCAGCGCGGACCAGGCACCCGTCCCACTGCTGGCCCGCGCCTATGCCTACGCTGACAGCGACGAGCACCACGAGGGCGTTGCCGCGTTTCTCGCCAAAAGACCTGCTGATTTTTCCCTTCCAAAGACCTGACCTGACGAACACGCCATGCCTCAAGCCAACGAAAACCTATTCGCCTCGCTGCGCGCCGCTTTCCCGTCGGATCTGGATGCCGTCGCCATCACAACCGACAACGGCTTGAACTACAGCTGGCGCGACCTGGAGCGCGCCACGGCCATGCTCGCCAACCTGCTGCAGTCCCTGAGCCTGCCCGAGGGGGCGCGCATTGCCGTACAGGTGGAAAAATCAGTCGAGGCCGTCATGCTTTACCTGGCCACGCTGCGCGCAGGCTACGTTTTTCTGCCGCTCAACACTGCCTACCAGAGCGCCGAGATCGAGTACTTCATCGGCAATGCCGAGCCTGCCGTGGTGGTGTGCAGCCCGAAGAATTTCGGCTGGGTCAGCCAGCTGGCCTTCAAGGCCGGAACACAGCACGTCTTCACGCTTGACGACAACCGCACCGGGACGCTGCTTGAGCGTGCATCGCACTGTGCAGATATTCATGAGCCCGCAGTGCGCCGGGCCGACGATCTGGCCGCCATCCTTTACACCAGCGGGACCACTGGCCGCAGCAAGGGCGCCATGCTGACGCACGGCAACCTGCTCAGCAATGCGCAGGTGCTCAAGGGCTACTGGGGCTGGAAACCGGGTGACGTGCTGATCCACGCGCTGCCGATCTTTCATGTCCATGGCCTGTTCGTGGCGCTGCACGGCGCGTTGCTCAATGGCAGCAAGATCATCTGGATGGCGAAGTTCGATTCGAAGCGCGTGATCGAGAAGTTGCCCGAGGCCACCGTCTTCATGGGTGTGCCCACGCTGTATGTTCGCATGCTGGCCGAGCCCGCGCTCACCCGCGAGGCCGTGCGCAACATGCGCCTGTTCGTAGCAGGCTCTGCGCCGCTCTTGCTTGAGACCTTCCAGGCCTGGCAGCAGCGCACCGGCCACACCATCCTGGAGCGCTACGGCATGAGCGAGACGGTCATGCTGACCTCCAATCCCTACCGCAGCGCCGACGGCGAGCGACGCGGCGGCACCGTCGGTTTCCCGCTGCCTGGCGTGAATTTGCGCGTCTGCGGTGACGGTGACCAGCCGCTGCCCGTGGGGGAGATCGGTGGCATCCAGGTGCAGGGGCCGAATGTCTTCAAGGGTTACTGGCGCATGCCCGAGAAGACGCGCGAGGAATTCACGGCTGATGGCTATTTCAGGACTGGCGACGTGGGCAAGTTTGACGAACGCGGTTACGTCAGCATCGTCGGACGCAGCAAGGACCTGATCATCAGTGGCGGTTATAACGTCTACCCGGCCGAGATCGAGGGCCATATCAACCAGATGCCCAGCGTGGCCGAGAGCGCCCTGGTGGGCGTGCCGCATCCGGACTTTGGCGAGGTCGGCGTGGCGGTGGTCGTGCGCAAGCCGGGTGCTGCGCTGGAGCCCGAGGAGATCGTGGCTGGCCTGAAGTCCCGGTTGGCTAACTTCAAGATCCCCAAGAAATGCTATGTGGTCGACGATCTGCCGCGCAATACTATGGGTAAGGTGCAGAAGAACCTCTTGCGCGAGCAATACAAGACCCTGTTTGCCCCTTGACACCCTGCCGCCTGGCCCATTGAAGGCCCTGCGCGTGGCTGTTCAGCGAAAGCGCAGCCGCAACTGCACACCGGCTTCGCTGGTGCGATTGCGGGGTTCTTCGACCAACGCGCCTGGCGTCCCCCCCAAGGACTGCCGAGCCGCATCGGAGGCGCCCACCCGCCAGACGTGCACGAAGAAGCCCAGCGACCAGTGATCGGTTTCGTAGCTGCTGCTCATGCGCAGACCGTAGCCCCGGCGCTGACCGCTCACGGGATCGTCCGAGCTTGGGTTGGTGTCTGACAGCATGAACCGCTGACGGCCTTCAAGCAGCAGGTCGTACTCGACGCAGGTGGAGAGCCGGGCCTGCGAGCCCAGGGCTATGCGGTGGGTTACACCCAGGGGCAGATACACATACTGGCTGTGCCGACGATAGCCGGTGTCGCCGGTAGTGGTCAGGCCGCGCAAGTCGGAGCTGAGCTTGCGGTAGCCCAGACCGAAGTAGGGCGCCAGCAGCTGGGAACCGACCGAGTAATCCTTGCCCCCGGTCAGTCGCAGTTCGCCCAGCACATCAGGATTGCCACCCTTGTTTCCGCGGCTGGTGCTTTCGTAGGCGATGTTGCCGTGCGACTGGCGGGCTTCGCCGCCCCAGAACCAGTCATCGGCCAGGGCCTGGTTGAAGCGGGCCATGAGCCCGATCTTGTTGCCGGCCCGACTGTAGGCATTGCTGCCGCTGCCGGCGTCATAACGCAGGCTCATCACCTCAATGCCCAATTCACTGCTGTCGTTGGAGCGCAGCGACACGCGCTGCGCCCCCGCCAGCATCGGTAGGAGAAGTAGCATCAGGCCCCAGGCGTGCAGGGGTGGCCTGCGAGCGGTCATGGCATCGCGGGCGAGGGCGTGCCAATGGCAGGTCGGCACCCGGCTCAGCGCAGGACCAGCACAGGGATGTGCGAGTGCGTCAGCACCTGCTGTGTTTCGCTGCCCAGCAGCAGACGCTTGACGCCCTTGCGACCGTGCGAGGCCATCACGATCAGATCGCACTTGTTCTTCCTGGCGGTGGCGATGATGGCTTCGCTCACCAAGTCGGACTTGGCGACCAAGCCCTTGGCCGTCACGCCCTTGGCCTTGGCAGCCTTGGCAACGGCATCCACCACGGCCTGCCCGTGGGTGGCCCATTGTTTCTCGACCTTGGCGACCTCACTGGCCGGCAGCACCAAGCCGCCTTCAAAGTAGCTTTGCGGGTAGCGCGGCACCACTTTCAATGCGACCAGTTCGGCTCCGCTGAGCTTGGCCAGGTTGAGGGCGCTGGCCACAGCCTTTTTGGACAGGGTGCTGCCATCGGTGGCGACGAGGATTCTTTGGTACATGGCGGTCTCCTTGGATGGAATTGATAGCACAAGGTTACCCCGGTTGTTCTGCGCGGGCCTTGATCCATATCAAGTCGACCACCGGCCCACCCCGATAGGCTTGCAAGCATGTTACCCGCCAGCCTCGCCGTTGTTGCCGACCCTGCGCTCGCAGCTTTGCCGGGGTCATCGGCATCCAGGCAGCCCGTGCCGACAGATCCGGCCACGCTCGCCGACGACGCGGACCGACTGCTCGATGAGCCCGAGGCGTGGGCCACCTTCAGCCGCTCGCTGGCCGCTCAACCCGGTTGTTGGGAATCCCAGCTCGTCATCGAAGGCATGCATTGCACTGCCTGTGCGCTGAGCGTCGAGGACGCGCTGCGGGCCCTGCCCGGTGTACGCGAGGCTGTAGTCAGCGCCGGCAGCCGCCGCGCCCGCGTGGTGTGGTCTTCAGATGCCGTGCGGCCTTCGGACTGGATGCACGCCGTGCGCCGGGCTGGCTATCGCGCGCTGCCGGCCAACGATGCCTTTGCCAGTGAGCCCCGTCGCGAGGCGACGCGCAAGGCCCTGTGGCGCTGGCTGGTCGCAGGCTTTTGCATGATGCAGGTCATGATGTACGCGTGGCCAGCCTACATCGCTGAGCCCGGCGATCTGACGGCCGAGATGGCCCAGCTGCTGCGCTGGGCCTCTTGGGTGCTGACCTTGCCGGTCATGCTGTTTTCCTGCGGCCCTTTCTTCTCTGCGGCTTGGAGCGACCTGAAACAGCGGCGGGTCAGCATGGACCTGCCGGTGGCGCTGGGCATGGCCATCACCTTCGTGGTCAGTACGGCGGGCACCTTCGAGCCCCGGGGCCTCTTCGGACGCGAGGTCTATTTCGACTCGCTCACCATGTTCGTCTTCTTCCTGCTCACCGGCCGCTGGCTGGAGCAGCGGCTGCGGGAGCGCACCGCAGGAGCTCTGGATGCGCTCATGAACCGCTTGCCCGAGAGCGTACTGCGCCAGCGCCCCGATGGCAGCTTCGAGCGCGTGGCCCTGCGCCGCCTGCAGACTGACGATGTGGTGCGCGTGCTCCCCGGAGAATCTTTTCCAGCGGATGGCATGGTGCTGGAGGGCAGCACGCGGGTGGACGAAGCCCTGCTGACAGGCGAGTCACGCCCCTTGCCGCGCGCGGCCGGTGCCGCCGTGATTGCCGGCAGCTACAACCTGGACGCACCGCTGCTGGTGCGGGTCGAAGGCCTGGGCAGCGAAACCCGCTTTGCAAAGATCGTGGCGCTGATGGAGCAGGCCGCGACCAGTCGCCCCCATCTGGCCCAGATGGTCGATCGGCTGGCGCGCCCCTTCCTGATCGGTGTGCTGCTGGCGGCTGCAGGTGCGGCGGCCTTCTGGTGGCCCCACGACCCCGGCCACGCGCTGATGGTGGCCGTGGCCGTGCTGATCGTGACCTGCCCCTGCGCGCTCTCGTTGGCCACGCCTGCAGCCATGCTGGCGGCCGCAGGCACGCTGGCACGCCAGGGCATGCTGGTGCGTCGCCTGGGCGCGCTTGAAGCCCTGGCCCAGGTCGATACCGTGGTCTTTGACAAGACCGGTACGCTGACGCGTGACGCCATGGTCTTCGCTGACGTAAGTACGCGCGCTGGTGTCGAGCGCGGGAAGGCCCTGGGCCTGGCGGCAGCACTAGCGCAGCATTCGCTCCACCCCATGTCCCGCGCTCTTGTTGCCGCAGCGCTGAAAGAGGGGGTGCCCCCATGCGAGGCCAGCAGGGTGCAAGAGCGTGCGGGCAGGGGGCTGGTGGGTGAGGTCGTGCAGCCTGAAGGGGCCGCGCAGACGCTGCGGTTGGGCTCGCCGCTGCACTGCGGGGTGGTGCTGCCGGCGACCGACGCCCCGCGAGCCGTGCTCAGCGACATGCAGGGCTGGCTGGCCACCTTCGAGCTGGGCGAGGACTTGCGGCCCGATGCGCGTGCCACTTTGGCCGCGTTGCAGGCGGAGGGCCTGGAGGTGCGCATTCTCTCGGGCGACGCGCCAGCTGCTGTATCACGCGTGGCCGGCCTGCTTGGCATCGGTGACGCGCGCGGTGCCTGTACGCCGCAGGACAAGCTCGATGCTTTGCAACAGGCGCAGCGGCAGGGGCGCAAGGTGGCGGTGGTGGGCGACGGACTCAACGACGGGCCTGCTCTGGCCGGTGCGCATGTCTCTTTTGCCTTTGGCCAAGCGGTACCGCTGGCCCAGTCGCAATCGGACTTTGTGGTGCTCGGCGAGCAGCTGGCTGCGGTGAGCGGTGCGCTCTTGCTGGCGCGTCGCACCATGCGCATCGTGCGGCAGAACCTCGCCTGGTCCGTGGCCTACAACGCGGCCTGCGTTCCTCTAGCCGTGGCGGGCTTGCTCCCGGCTTGGCTAGCCGGTCTGGGCATGGCCACAAGTTCACTGCTGGTCGTTCTCAATGCCCTGCGCCTGGCGGCCCATGCACCGTCGCACAAGGGGTTGGCCTGATGGACATCCTGTACCTGCTGATTCCGCTGTCGGTCGCATTGGTCTTCTTCGTCTTGGGCGGTCTGTGGTGGGCGATCGAGCGTGGCCAGTTTGAGGACATCGAGGCCGAGGGTGAACGCATCCTGCGCGATTCGTGAGCCGTTTGACTTGGGTCAAACCGCTAAGTTGATCAACGTCACACACTCGGCACAGTCCATCAAGAAAAGAGGTGCACATGGCATTTTCAAACCAACAGGCACTGGTCTACAACGACACCGTTGTGCGTCAGTTCGCCATCATGACCGTGATCTGGGGTGTGGTGGGCATGCTGGTCGGCGTGATCATCGCGGCCCAGCTCGCCTGGCCCGAGCTCAACTTCGGCATTCCCTGGTTGAGCTACGGACGCCTGCGGCCTCTGCACACGAACGCGGTGATCTTCGCCTTCGGCGGCTGTGCGCTCTTTGCTTCCGCCTACTACGTGGTGCAGCGAACCTGCCATGTGCAGCTGTTCGCCGGCAAGCTCGCGAGCTTCACCTTCTGGGGATGGCAACTGGTCATCGTGCTTGCGGCGGTGACGCTGCCGCTGGGCTACACCTCCGGCAAGGAATACGCAGAGCTTGAATGGCCGATCGACATCCTGATCACGCTGGTCTGGGTTTCGTTCGCCATCGTATTCTTCGGCACGGTCGGTACCCGCAAGGTCAGGCACATCTACGTGGCCAACTGGTTTTTCGGGGCCTTCATCATCGCCGTGGCCCTGCTGCACTTGGTCAACAGCGCCGCGATTCCCGCCGGCCTGCTCAAGTCCTACTCGGCCTATGCGGGCGTGCAGGACGCCATGATCCAGTGGTGGTACGGCCACAATGCCGTGGGCTTTTTCCTCACGGCGGGCTTTCTCGGCATGATGTATTACTTCATCCCCAAGCAGGCCGAGCGCCCGGTGTACAGCTACCGCCTGTCCATCGTGCACTTCTGGGCCCTGGTCTTTACCTATATGTGGGCCGGCCCGCATCATCTGCACTACACCGCGCTGCCTGACTGGACCCAGTCGGTAGGCATGCTGTTCTCGCTGATCCTGCTCGCGCCGAGCTGGGGCGGCATGATCAACGGCATCATGACCCTCTCGGGTGCTTGGCACAAGCTGCGTGACGACCCCATCCTGCGTTTCCTTATCGTCTCCCTGTCCTTCTACGGCATGAGTACCTTTGAGGGCCCGATGATGTCCATCAAGACCGTCAACGCGCTCAGCCACTACACGGATTGGACCGTGGGCCACGTGCACTCCGGGGCGCTGGGCTGGGTGGGCCTGATCTCCATGGGCACCATGTACTACCTCATTCCGCGCCTGTTCGGTCAGAAGCAGATGTACAGCGTGAAGGCGATCGAGCTCCACTTCTGGACCGCCACCATTGGCATCGTGATCTACATCGCGGCCATGTGGATTGCCGGGGTGATGCAGGGCCTGATGTGGCGCGCCGTCAACCCAGACGGTACGCTGACCTACACCTTCGTGGAGTCGGTCAAGGCCACCTATCCTTTCTATGTGCTGCGCCTGCTGGGCGGCACCCTGTACCTGTTGGGCATGCTGGTCATGCTTTGGAATGTCGTCAAGACCGCTACCGCCGGCCGTGCGATCCAAGTCGCAATCCCGGCGGCGGCCCACGCTTGAGGAGGACCACACAATGGCTGACAACACTACTTCCGGCGGTCTGTCCCACGCGAAGATCGAGACCAACAACTTTCTGATGATCGTGCTCATCCTGCTGGTGCTGCTGGTCGGCGGCCTGGTCGAGATCGTGCCCCTGTTCTTCCAGAAGTCCACGACCGAGCCGGTCAGGGGCGTGCAGCCTTACACCGCGCTGCAGCTCGCCGGGCGCGACGTCTATCTGCGCGAGGGCTGCTACAACTGTCATTCGCAGATGATCCGCCCCTTCCGCGCCGAGACCTTGCGCTACGGGCATTACTCGGTGGCGGGCGAATCGGTCTATGACCACCCCTTCCAGTGGGGTAGCAAACGCACCGGGCCAGACCTGGCGCGCGTGGGCGGCAAGTACAGCGATGAATGGCACCGCCTGCACCTGATCAACCCGCGGGACTTGGTGCCTGAGTCCAATATGCCGGCCTATCCCTGGCTTGCGAAGGACCTGGTAGACCACGCCGCCCTGCCGAGCCACATGAAGGCGCTGCGCACCGTGGGTGTGCCCTATACCGACGATCAAATAGGCAAGGCTGCCGAGGAGGTCAAGGGCAAGACCGAGATGGAAGCCCTGATCGCCTATCTGCAGGTGCTGGGCACCGCCCTTAAATAGGAGGGGAGCGACGACATGGATATCAACACCCTTCGGACCGTGATCACCGTCGCGTCTTTCGTCTGCTTCATCGGCATCGTGTGGTGGGCATGGTCCGGCCGCAACCGGGCCGCGTTCGACGAGGCCGCTCGCCTGCCGTTCGAGCAGGATGAACGTACCGTCTAAGGAAGAAACATGAGCGATTTCACGAGCAATTTCTGGTCGGTCTTCATTTCGGCGGCCACCATCATCGGCATCATTGCTTGCCTGGTCCTGCTCTGGGTCAGCGGCAAGACCCGAGCCATGACCGCCCAAGACAACACCACAGGTCACGTCTGGGACGGCGATCTGCGCGAGATGAACAACCCCCTGCCACGCTGGTGGGTCTGGCTGTTCATCATCACCGTGGTCTTCAGCCTGATTTACCTCTTCATGTACCCGGGGCTTGGTGCGAGCCCGGGCCAGCTCGAATGGAGCCAGAAGGGCCAGTACGAGGCCGAAATGGCCAGGGGCGAAAAGGAAACCGCACCGATGTATGCCCGCTTCGTGGCCATGAGCCCGCAGGACATGGCCCGCGATTCTCAGGCCATGGGGATCGGTGAGCGTCTCTTCCTTAACAACTGCGCGCAATGCCATGGCTCCGATGCCCGAGGCGGCAAGGGTTTTCCCAACCTAAGCGACGGCGACTGGCTCTGGGGCGGTGCGCCTGAACAGATCAAGGAAACCCTCACCAAGGGCCGCGTGGGCAATATGCCGCCCATGGCTGCTGCGGTGGGCACGCCTGATGACGTGAAGAACGTGGCGCATTACGTACTGAGCCTGAGCAACAGTCCACACGACACGCTACGCGCGCAACTGGGCAAGGCCAAGTTCGGCGCTTGTGCCGCCTGCCATGGCGCGGACGGCAGGGGCAACATCGCTCTGGGCGCACCCAACCTCAGCGACAACATCTGGCTGCACGGCTATGGCGAGAACGCCATCGTCGCCATGATCAACAACGGCAAGGTCAACCAGATGCCGGCCCAGGAGGGCAAGCTGTCCGAGGCCCAGATCCATGTGCTCACTGCCTATGTCATGAGCCGCGCGGGCGCACCGGTGGCTGGCAACTAAGGGAGGCGGTGGCCCTGTCGCGCCGCTGTTTGATGTGAGCCTTGCAGGATCATCAGGCCAGAAGGTCGTCCCCATCGTCGCCCAGGCGCCAGTCACGGCACCCGAGGCGGACGACGAGGTGATGGTCTCGCTTTATGAGGCCCACAAGAAAATCTATCCCCGCAGCGTAAGCGGCGTGTTCAGCCGGTGGCGCTGGGTTCTGGTCTGGCTCACCCAGATCGTCTTTTATGGCCTCCCGTGGCTGGCCTGGGGGCAGCGCCAGGCCGTTCTCTTCGACCTGGAGGCCCGGCGCTTCTACATCTTCGGCCTCGTGCTGTACCCACAGGACTTCATCTACCTTACCGGCCTTCTGGTCATCTCGGCGCTCTCGCTCTTCCTGTTCACCGCAGTGGCCGGACGCCTGTGGTGCGGTTATGCCTGTCCGCAGACCGTTTACACCGAGATGTTCCTGTGGATCGAGCGCAGGCTGGAGGGCGACCGCTCCGCGCGCATGCACCTGGACGCGGGCGGCTGGAATCTCAACAAGCTCGGTCGCAAGGGCGGCAAGCACCTGCTTTGGCTGGCCGTCGCCCTCTGGACCGGCTTTACCTTTGTGGGCTATTTCACGCCGATAAAGGAGCTTGGCGGGGGCTTCCTCCGGTTGAGCGTGGGCGGCTGGGAGACCTTTTGGGTCCTCTTCTACGGCTTTGCGACCTATGGTAACGCTGGCTTCATGCGGGAGCAGGTCTGCAAGTACATGTGCCCCTACGCGCGGTTCCAGAGCGCCATGTTCGACACGGACACGCTAATCGTCAGCTACGACACCGAGCGGGGCGAGCCGCGTGGTGCCCGCTCGCGCAAGGCCGATCCCGCCGCATTGAAGCTTGGGGCCTGCGTGGACTGCAGCCTGTGCGTGCAGGTCTGCCCAACGGGTATCGACATCCGCAAGGGCCTGCAGTATGAGTGCATCGGCTGTGGTGCCTGCGCCGACGTCTGCGACACGGTGATGGATAAACTGGGTTACGAGCGCGGGCTGGTGCGCTACACGACCCAGAACGCCATGCGCAACAAATGGACCCGGGCCGAGACCTGGAAGCATGTGCTGCGTCCGCGCGTCCTGATCTACACCGCCATCCTTGGCGTGGTCTGCGTTGCCATGGCGGTCAGCCTGGCGCTGCGCTCGCCCTTCAGGGTGGACGTGGTCCGTGACCGCGGCGTGATGGCGCGCATCGTCGCTGGCGGGGCGATCGAAAACGTCTACCGGCTCCAGATCATGAATGTGACGGAGTCTGAGCAGCGCTACGAAATTGCCGTGAGCGGCCTTGCCGGCCTGGTGCTGGCGTCCGACTCGCAGGTGACGCTGGCGCCCGCCGAGGCCCGATGGGTGGTGGTTCGGCTGCAGCTTCCCTATGAGGCGGCGCCACCGGGCAGCCATCCCATGCATTTCGAGATTGCCGCGCTGGACGGTGTCGGCCGCGTGAGCGAGAAGTCGGTGTTCCTGGTCCCACATTGAAAGGTTAGCTATGAAGCAAGAGACAACGGTTCCCGTCGCCCAGGCCTGGTGGCGGTTTGGCCATGTCTGGCTGGTGCTGGCCGGCCCGGCGGTGGTGGTGGTCGCGGGTTTCATCACCCTCTGGCTGGCTGTACGCTCACCCGATCCGGTGGTGGCGCCCGACTACTACCGCAAGGGCATCGAGATCAATCAGACCCTGCGCGCCGATCCGTCCAGCCTGGCGCCGGCGGTGCAGGCGCGCAACCATGCGCAGACTGGCTTGACTGTTGAGCCCGCAGCCGAGCCGCGTGAGGGCGCGCGGCCCTGACCGACAGCACTGTGCAGGAGAAGATGATGAGGCAGCAGCTGATGTGGATCGCTTGGCCGGCCTTCCTGGTCGCCGGGCTGCTGGAAATCCTGGTGTTCGCGATGGTCGATCCGCAGGACCTGCACGGCTTTGGCGGCCAGCGCCTGGAGATCTCGCGCCAGGCCGTCTACACCGTCGCCTTCTTCGTATTCTGGGGCCTGGCCATGGTGTCCAGCGTGCTCACGCTTCTGCTGGCCAGGTCGCCGGTCGAAATCAATCAGCGGTAAGGCTGGCTGCCGCTTTCGCGCGAATCTGCAAAGGGGCGTGGCAGGAGGAGCTTGACCCTCATTGGCACTCGCTCGGGTGGTTGACCAGGGCGGCCAGGGCCTCGGTGTTGACGATGCGCACATGCCGCTGCTTGACCTCGACCATGCCGTCATCGACAAACTTCGAGAAGGTGCGACTCACGGTCTCCAGCTTGAGGCCAAGGTAGCTGCCAATTTCCTCGCGTGTCATACGCAGGATCAGTTCTGACTGTGAGAAACCACGGGCGTGCAGGCGCTGCACGAGGTTTAGAAGAAAAGCCGCCAACCGCTCTTCGGCGCGCATGCTGCCCAACAGCAGCATGACGCCGTGCTCGCGCACAATCTCGCGGCTCATGATCTTGTGCACATGGCGCTGCAGGCCATTGATCTCGCGTGAAAGCTCCTCGACGCGGTCGAAAGGCATCACGCACACCTCGGTGTCTTCCAGGGCGATTGCATCGCAGGTGTGCTGGTCGTTGACGATGCCATCCAGACCGATGATCTCGCCGGCCATCTGAAAGCCGGTGACTTGATCGCGTCCATCCTCGGCGGCCACGCAGGTCTTGAAGAAGCCGGTGCGGATGGCGTACAAGGCGTTGAACCTGTCGCCGTTGCGGAACAGCGCAGCGCCCCGCTTAACCTTGCGCCGGTTGGTCACCACCTCATCCAGCCGCTCGATTTCCTGCACACTCAGCCCCAGCGGCATGCACAGCTCACGCAGGTTGCAGTTCGAGCAGGCAACCTTCATTACCTGCGCGTTGATGGGCTGGATCTTCATGTCGGTCATGCAAGTTCCCCGGAGCCTTATGAACACGGGTAACACCTTACCAGCATTTGATGCACATCAAGGTTGATTTCGCTCCGCACGGCACAGTGGATTCCCTGAGAGGACGCCGCATGAACACAGGAACCGCTGAACTCGTAACGCCGGAATTGTTGCGTCGGCACGACGTGCCGGGGCCGCGATACACCTCCTATCCCACAGCCGACCGCTTCGTCGAGGCCTTCCGTCCCGATGACTACGCTCGCGCGCTCAGGCAGCGGCGTGCCGGTGCGGCAGCCCTGGTGCTGCCGCTGTCGATCTACGTACACGTTCCATTCTGCGAGTCGTTGTGCTACTACTGCGCCTGTAACAAGATCATCACCAAACATCATGAGCGGGCGGCCGAGTACCTGCGCTACCTGGCCCGTGAGGTGGACCTGCATACCGCAGAGCTGGGTCTGGGTCAGAACGTGAGCCAGCTGCACCTTGGCGGTGGCAGCCCGACCTTCCTGAGCGACGCCGAGCTGCGCGAGCTGATGGCCATGCTCAAGCGCAGCTTCAAACTGACGCCGGGCGGGGAGCACTCGATCGAGGTCGACCCGCGCACGATCGATCACTCCCGGCTGGACACGCTGGCCGATCTGGGCTTCAACCGCCTGAGCTTCGGCGTGCAGGACTTCGATCCCGCAGTACAGAAGGCCGTCCACCGCATCCAGCCCGCCGAGCAGGTCTTTGCCCTGGTGAAGGCGGCCCGCGAGCGCGGCTTCGAATCGGTCAACGTGGACCTCATCTACGGCCTGCCGCAGCAGACGCCGGAGTCCTTCGCGCGCACGCTGCAGCAGGTCTGCGAGCTGCGGCCGGACCGCATCGCTCTCTACGGCTATGCCCATCTGCCCGAGCGCTTCAAGCCCCAGCGGCGCATCGCCAGCGCCGAGCTGCCGGGCGCCGCCGCCAAGCTGGCCATGCTCTCGGGGGCTCTGGAGGGCTTCATGGGGGCGGGCTATGTGTATGTCGGCATGGACCACTTTGCCCTGCCGAATGATGCGCTCGCCGTGGCCAAGCGCCAGGGACGCCTGCATCGCAACTTCCAGGGCTACAGCACGCAGTCCGACTGTGACCTCATCGGCCTTGGCGTATCGTCCATCGGACGCATCGGGGCCACCTACAGCCAGAACGCCAAGACGCTGGAAGAGTATTGCGACGCCATCGATCACGGCCGTTTTGCCGTGGTACGCGGACTTGCGCTCTCGCGGGACGACCTCGTGCGCCGCGCGGTCATCATGGCCCTGATGTGCCAAGGTGAGCTGTTGTTCGAGTCCATCAATCTGGCCTACCTGATGGACTGCCGGACCTACTTCGCGCCCGAGCTCGAAGCGCTGCGCGAGCTGCAGGACCAGGGGCTGGTGCGTGTGGACGACAGCGGCGTGCAGGTTACGGCGACCGGATGGTTCTTCGTACGCGCGGTGGCAATGGTGTTTGACCGCTACCTGCAGGCTGACCGTAACCGGGCGCGTTTCTCCAAGATCATCTGACGCGGCCGCGCCGGCCCGACAATCGTTCCATGCAGACTTCCCTGGCGCTTACAGCACTGCTCATGGGGTTGGCCGGCGGACCCCACTGCGTTGCCATGTGTGGGGCGGCCTGCGCGGGACTGGGGCAGGCGGCCGGGGCGCGTCGCGACCAGGCGCTTTGGGCCTTCCAGTTCGGGCGTGTGCTCGGCTACGCCGTGCTGGGCGGGCTCGCGGCTGCATCGATCCAGGGTCTGGGCTGGCTCACCGTGCAGTCTGCGGCCCTGCGCCCGGTCTGGACCCTGTTTCATGTAGCAGCGCTGCTGCTCGGCCTGCTGCTGCTGTGGCGCGCACAACAGCCGGTGTGGCTGGAGGCCGGAGCACGCCAGCTCTGGGACGCAGCCCGTACGCTGGCTGCGGGGCATGGACGCGGCGCACCCGTCGTGATGGGCATGCTCTGGGCCCTGCTGCCCTGCGGCCTGCTGTACTCCGCCCTGCTGGTGGCTGCCATGACCAGCCGTGTGCTGGAGGGTGCCGCCGTGATGGCCCTGTTCGCCACCGGCACGGCCGTCTCCATGATGGCCGGGCCGTGGCTCTGGCTGCGCCTGCGCGGCAACGGCAGCGGCAACTGGGGTGTGCGACTGGCGGGCCTGGCGCTGGCGGGCAGCTCCGCCTGGGCCTTGTGGATGGGCCTGGCCCACGACGCCGCCCCCTGGTGTGTCGTTCCCGTGGCCAGCTAGCCAGCGCGACCGGCTTGCCGCCAGAGTCCGGACCTCGAGCACCTGGTAGCGTGGCCGGCAGGGACCGCCCAGCGCAACAGCCCTGGCAATCGCGGCGCGCACTGCGTCGAAGTAAGGCTGCCCGTACAACACCTGCGCCGGGTTGTTCCGGGCCATCGGCGAAGTCCGGGTGCGCTTGCGTCGCGGCCGAGCAGGCCTTGGTAACGGCTGGCAGGTCGCCGAGTACGCAGGACGAGTTGCCGTCCCCCAGAAGCCGGGCGCAGTGCGCGGGCCGGCGCTCCAGTCACTGCGAATAGGCGGTACGCGCCGCCGCTGGCGACACGCGCTCAAGGGCCGCCACTTCGGTCGCGTAGTCATCTGGTGTTGCACTGGCGGCCAGGGCGCCGGGCCTAAGAACCACGATCGCCCAGTGCTCGCCAGCTGCGCAGTTACGCTCGAAGGTCGGCATGAACATCTTCATGCGTTCGGTTCTTCCCGAACGCAGGAGCAGTGTGGCCCGGGGGCAGGTCGTAGCCGATGACCACAGCGTAATGCTAGGGCGGACGGCGGGACGAGAGCGTCAGGCTCTAAAGCACGATCATCGGATTGCCTGCGGCCACTCCTCGCACCATGCTTTCCAGGGTGGGCTGCAGTTGATAGGCAAGCAGCTCGAGCCATCGGCCGCTCCCCATCTTTTCGGCTTGCAGTGAGCCCCGGCGACCCGGCAGATAAAGCTCATAGGTCAGGGTGTCCGGCAGAACGCCCGCACCGGCCACCCGGGCAGCCATGGCCAGAGCCGCTGGGCCGCAATGTTAGTCCTCTAGGGTATGGAGAGGTGGGCGCACAATACGCACCCCGCTTTGCACAATGCCAGACCGTGACGAGAACAAACGAATCGCCCGCTGACCCTGCCCCGAAAGGGTTGTGGCGTATGTCGGTCGCGCCCATGATCGACTGGACCGACCGGCACTGCCGCTACTTCCATCGCCTGCTGAGCCGTCACGCGCGCCTTTATACCGAAATGATCACCACCGGTGCGCTGCTGCATGGCGACGTGGAGCGACACCTGCGCTTCAATGCCGAGGAGCATCCAGTGGCACTGCAGCTCGGTGGCAGCGAGCCGGCTGATCTGGCGAGGTGTTCGAAGCTCGGGGAGCAGTGGGGCTACGACGAGATCAACCTCAACTGCGGTTGCCCAAGCGAACGCGTGCAGCGTGGTGCCTTCGGGGCCTGTCTCATGGCCGAGCCGCGACTGGTGGCCGACGGTGTCAAGGCCATGTGCGATTCGGTATCGGTGCCGGTCACGGTGAAGCATCGCATCGGGATCGACCGGACCGAGAGCTACGACTTCGTGCGCGATTTCGTCGGTACGGTGGCCGAGGCTGGCTGCTCCACTTTCATCGTGCATGCGCGTAATGCCTGGCTGCAGGGGCTGTCGCCGAAGGAGAACCGGGAGATCCCGCCGCTGCGCTACGAGCTCGTGCACCGCCTCAAGCGTGATTTTGCGTCACTGACCGTGATCATCAATGGCGGCCTCACGAGCGATGCGCAGGTGCGCGAGCAGCTTGCGCTTGTCGATGGCGTAATGATCGGCCGTGAGGCGTATCACAACCCCTGGTGGATGGCGTCCTGGGATGCGCTGTACTTCGGCGCGGTGCCTTGCGCGCTGACGCGCGAGGCGGTGGAAGAGCAGATGCTGGATTACATGGCGCGGGCGGCCGCCGAGGACGGCGCGCCCTGGTACGCGATTGCGCGCCACATGCTGGGCCTACGCCATGGCTTGCCTGGCGCGCGTCGCTGGCGCCAGGTCTGGAGCGATTACCGCCTCAAGCCGCTCGATCCGCGCGCGGTGCGGCCACTGGCGCACGGACAGCAGCAGCAAGCCGCCTGAGCGGCGCTCTTCGTCAAGGAGCTGGTGAACGCAGGCCCGCAAGGTAGCGCTCCAGCTCGTCGGCCGTCATGGGGCGCGCGTAGTGAAAGCCCTGGGCCTCATCGCAACCGAAAGCCTGCAGCTGGCGCACCATCTCCGGCGTCTCCACGCCCTCAGCGATGGTGCGCAGGCCCAAGCTGTGCGACATCTGGATCACCGCGCGCACGATGGCGGCGTCGTCCGGATCGCTGGCCAGATCGCGGATGAAACTCCGGTCGATCTTGAGCTTGTCTATGTCGAAGCGCTTGAGGTAGGACAGGCTGGAGTAGCCGGTGCCGAAGTCGTCGATGGACAGTTTCACGCCCAGCTGCTTGAGCCGGCGCACGCTGGCCAGCACCTTTTCCGCGTCCTGGATCAGGATGGATTCGGTCAGTTCCAGCTCCAGCCACTGTGCCGGCAAGCCGCTGTCGCTGAGTGCACGCGTCACGGTCTCCTCGATGCCTTCACGGCGGAACTGCGCGGCCGACAGGTTGACCGCCATCATCAGGCCCGCAAGTCCGCTTTGCCGCCAGGCAGCCGCCTGCCGGCAGGCCTCCTGAATGACCCAGGCGCCAATAGGCACGATGAGCCCGCTTTCCTCGGCCACAGGAATGAAGCGCCCGGGCGCAACCAGGCCGAACTCCGGGTGGCGCCAGCGCAGCAGGGCCTCGACGCCTATGACACGCCCGCTCGCAATCTCCAGCTGAGGCTGGTAGTGCAGCGTGAACTCCTCGCGCTCCAAGGCGCGGCGCAGGCCGCTGCGCATGACCAGGTGTTCGACGGCCTCCTGATCCATGGCTTCATCGAAGAAACGGTGGGTGTTTCGACCGGCTTCCTTGGCGCGGTACATGGCCATGTCCGCCTTCTTGCTCAGGGCCTCGAAGTCGCTGCCGTCCTCGGGGTAGAGGGCAATGCCGATCGAGGCCGAAGTAGAGAGTTCGTTGCCTTCGTACAGGTAAGGCTCCTGTAGCGCCTCCATGACCTTGGTCAGCACCGGCAGGCTGCTTTCGCCACCATGCAGTTCGCGCAGGATCAGCACGAACTCGTCGCCGCCCTGGCGACTGATGGTGTCGCTGTCGCGCACGCAGGCCCGCAGGCGCCGTGCCACCTCGCCGAGCAAGGCGTCGCCCGCCGCATGGCCCAGCGAGTCGTTCACGTTCTTGAAGTTGTCGAGGTCCATGAAGACCAGGGCCACGCCGGTGCGGCTGCGTTCGGCCTGGGCAATGGCCTGGTTCAGCCGGTCCTGCAGAAGCACACGGTTGGGCAGGCCGGTCAGGGGGTCGTGGTAGGCCAGGAACTCGATCTTCTGTTCGGCGTGGCGGTGGTTGGTGATATCGCTGCCGATGCCGCGGTAGCCCGTGAACACGCCGTCCTCGAACACGGGTTTGCCGCTAACGCAGAACCAGCGTAGTTGGCCCGGTTCGGTCTGCATTTGAAAGACGAAGTTCCGAAAAGGCTGGCGCGCTTGCAGCAGGGCGCGGTGCTCGGCCCATTGCTCCGCGCTGACGCCCACGATCGGTAGCTCCCAGCGCTGCTTGCCGATGGTGCGGCGGGGATCAAGTCTGGTGTTGTACAGCCCGCCTGACATCTCCGTAAAGCGCAGACTGGCGTCCATCTCCCAGAACCAGTCGGACGACAGTTCTGAAAGGTCGCGAAAGCGTGCTTCTTGCGCGCGCAGATGTCTCTCAACCTCGGCCCGTTCAACGATCTCGTTTTGCAGCTCGTTGTTCATGAAGGCCAGTTCCAGCGTGCGCTCTTCAACCCGTTCTTCAAGCTCTTGGTGCGCCTGCTGCAGCGCGGCCTGCGCGTCTTTCTGTGCCTTGATGTCCTGGACGATCCAGATGGTGCTGCGGCTGCCGTCGCGCGTAGGCAGCGCTTTGGCGAGGTGCCGGCACCAGACCTTGCTGCCGTCGTGACGGGTGTTGAGCCATTCGACGTCCAGCAGTTCGCCCGCACCCAGACCTTGTCCGACCATGGCGCGGAAAGCTGCGTAGTCGTCATCGCTCTCGAAGAAGACGCCCTCCGACTGTCCCTCGAGCATGCCCTTGGGCCACCCCATGATGTCTTCCATGCGCGGATTGCACTGGACGATGCGGCCCTCGCGCGTGAACAGAATGCCTACCAACGCGTTTTCCAGTATGGCCTGCTGGCGCTGCAGCAGCTCCTGCAGCTGCTCGCGGTCGCGGTGGCGCTGGGTCACGTCCTCGATGATCCAGATCGTGCCCACGGCCGTGTTCTGCGGGTTGATGGCCCGTGCGCGCATGTGGCAGCGCAGCGCGCGGCCGTCCTTATGGCGCATGGTCCACTCGATATCGAGCAGGTCGCCGCGCCCCAGCACGGGGATCGCTTCACGCCCCAGGGCCTCGTAGTCCGCCCGGTCGGGGTAGAGCACCTCGGCTGGCTGGCCCACCAGCTCGCGGTGCGACCAGCCGAAGATCTCGGAAAAGCGGGGGGTGCAGCTCACGACCTTGAGGTCGCGCGACACAAGGATGCCGACCGGGGCGTTTTCGAGGATGGCCTGATACTCCAGCAGCGTCTGCTGGAGCTTGTGGTTCGTCCCTGCCTCTGCTTTCTGGTTCATGGCCGCAGGATAGGCCAATTCTCAGGTCTCAGCCAGTGGGGGGGTGACCCTCAGGCCGCCGCCTCGAGCCCATTGTCGAAATGCTGCAGCATGGCTTGGCTTGCCCGGGCAGCATCGCGGGCCTGCAGCGCGGCCATGACCGAGCGGTGTTCGGCCAGCGATTCCTGGATCCGGCCGGATTTGAGCAGGCTGTGGTGGCGGTTGAGCTTCATGACCTTGCGCAGGTCGCCGACCATCTGGCTGCGCCAGCGGTTATCGGCAATTTCCAGCAGTCGCAGATGGAAGCGCTCGTTGATCTGGAAGAAGCTTTCGCGGTCTGCTGAGGCGGCTTCCAGTTCGGCATGGATGGATACCAGCTCCCGCAGCTGCTCTGCGTTGGCCTGGCTGGCTACCACGCCGGCGGCGTCGCTCTCCAGCAGACCGAGCAGGTGGTAGATGTCAGCCATGTCTTTCTCGCTGACCTCGGTTACGTAGGCGCCTCGGCGCACCTTCATAGTGACCAGGCCCTCGGCGGCCAGCACCTTGAGAGCTTCGCGCAGGGGGGTGCGGCTGATGCCGTAGTCCTCGGCAATGCGCAATTCGTCAATCCAGCTGCCGGGCTCCAGCTCGCGCCGGAAGATGCGCTGGCGCAGCAGCTCGGCGACCTCTTCGTAGAGGGCGCGGGGGGACAGGGAGAAGGCGGACATGGGCGCGATTGTAGAAGAAAAAATATTTTGCATCAATAATTATGAATGATGTAAACTGCGCCGCACTTCAACCATGCCGGCTTTGAGGGCCGGCTGCAGCATCGCCATGAGCCAAAAACAGCCCGAATCCCACAGTGTCAGCCTAGAGGCCTGGCACAAGGCCGCCGCCAAATCCGCGCCCGGTGGTCAGGTCGACGCTCTCAACTGGCTCACGCCCGACGGCATCACGGTCAAGCCGCTCTACACCGCAGCCGACCTGCAGGGCCTGCAGCATGCCGACACGCTGCCCGGCTTTGAGCCCTACCTGCGCGGCCCGCAGGCCACCATGTATGCGGTGCGCCCCTGGACCATCCGCCAGTACGCGGGTTTTTCCACGGCCGAGGAATCCAACGCCTTTTACCGCAAGGCCCTGGCTGCGGGCGGGCAGGGCGTGTCGGTCGCTTTTGACCTCGCCACTCATCGCGGCTACGACAGCGACCACCCGCGTGTGACCGGCGATGTGGGCAAAGCAGGCGTGGCCATCGATTCGGTGGAGGACATGAAGATCCTCTTCAACGAGATCCCGCTGGACAAGGTTAGCGTCTCCATGACCATGAATGGCGCCGTGCTGCCGGTGCTGGCCGGCTATGTGGTGGCCGCAGAGGAGCAGGGCGTCAAGCAGGACCAGTTGAGCGGCACCATCCAGAACGACATACTCAAGGAGTTCATGGTCCGCAACACGTATATCTATCCGCCCGAGCCGAGCATGCGCATCATCGGCGACATCATCAAGTACACGGCCAAGAACATGCCGAAGTTCAACTCGATCTCGATCTCGGGTTACCACATGCAGGAGGCCGGGGCCAATCAGGCGCTGGAACTGGCTTTCACGCTGGCTGACGGCAAGGAGTACGTGAAGACCGCTCTCGCCAAGGGCATGGACGTGGACGATTTTGCGGGCCGCCTGAGTTTCTTCTGGGCGGTTGGCATGAACTTCTATCTGGAAATCGCCAAGATGCGCGCTGCGCGGCTCTTATGGTGCCGCATCATGAAGGGTTTCAACGCGAAGAATCCCAAGAGTCTGATGTTGCGCACGCATAGCCAGACCAGCGGCTGGAGCCTGACCGAGCAGGACCCGTACAACAATGTGGTTCGTACCACCATCGAGGCCATGGCTGCGGTGTTTGGGGGCACGCAAAGCCTGCACACCAACAGCTTCGACGAGGCCATCGCGCTACCCACGGAGTTTTCCGCGCGTATTGCGCGCAACACGCAGCTCATCATCCAGGAAGAAACGCACATCACCAAGGTGATCGACCCCTGGGCCGGCAGCTACATGATGGAAAAGCTCACCCAGGACATGGCCGATGCGGCCTGGAAGATCATCGAGGAAGTCGACGCCATGGGCGGCATGACCCGCGCGGTGGATTCCGGCTGGGCCAAGCTCAAGATCGAAGCTGCAGCGGCCGAGAAGCAGGCGCGCATTGACAGCGGCAAGGACGTGATCGTCGGCGTCAACAAGTACAAGCTGAATAAAGAGGATCCGATCAATATCCTCGAAGTCGACAACGTCAAGGTGCGCCAGGGCCAGATTGCGCGCCTCAAGGCCATCCGCGCCAGCCGCGACGGCCACGCTGTGCAGCAGGCGCTCTTTGCGCTGACCGCTGCGGCCGAGTCTGGCGGTGCTAATCTGCTCGACCTGAGCATCTGCGCCATCCGACTGCGCGCCACGGTGGGCGAGGTCAGCGATGCGCTGGAGAAAGTCTTCGGGCGCCATCGCGCCGATACGCAAAAGGTGACCGGTGTGTACGCAGCTGCCTATGACTCGGCCGAGGGCTGGGAAAACCTCAAGAAGGAAATCGCGGACTTTGCCGTCGCGCAGGGCCGCCGCCCGCGCGTGATGATCTCCAAACTGGGTCAGGACGGGCACGACCGCGGCGCCAAGGTCGTGGCCACGGCCTTTGCCGATCTGGGCTTCGACGTGGACATGGGCCCGCTCTTCCAGACTCCCGAGGAATGCGCGCGCCAGGCCATTGAGAACGATGTGCATGCCGTGGGCGTGTCCACGCTGGCTGCGGGGCACAAGACCCTGGTGCCCGCCATCATTGCCGAGCTGAAGAAGCAGGGCGCGGACGACATCATCGTCTTTGTGGGTGGCGTGATTCCACGCCAGGACTACGACTTTCTTTACGAGGCCGGCGTCAAGGGCATCTACGGGCCCGGCACGCCGATTCCGGCCAGCGCCAAGGATGTGCTGGAGCAGATCAAGCTCGCCCACAAGGCCTGACGGTGGCGCATCCGCCCCTACTGGATGGCATCCTGCAGGGCAGCGCAGCCCAGCAGCGGCGCGCGATTGCCAAGGCAATCACGTTGCTCGAATCCACGCGCGCCGACCATCGCGCCCGGGGCGACGAGCTGCTCACGGCCCTGCTGCCGCACACCGGCGGCGCGTTTCGCCTGGGCATCAGCGGCGTGCCCGGCGTGGGCAAGTCCACCTTTATCGAGGCGCTGGGGCTGTACCTGATCGAACACGGCCACCGTGTGGCGGTGCTGGCGGTCGATCCCTCGTCAAGTGTCTCCGGTGGCTCCATCCTCGGTGACAAGACGCGTATGGAGAAGCTCTCCGTGCATGAAAAGGCCTACATTCGCCCCAGCCCGAGCAGCGGTACGCTAGGCGGCGTGGCCGAGAAGACGCGCGAGGCCATGCTGGTTTGCGAGGCGGCGGGTTACGACATCGTGATCGTCGAAACCGTGGGCGTGGGCCAGAGCGAGACCGCCGTGGCCAGCATGACCGACATGTTCTGCCTCATGCAACTGCCCAATGCGGGCGACGATCTGCAGGCCATCAAGAAGGGCGTGATGGAGCTGGCCGATCTGGTGCTCATCAACAAAGCTGACATCGACGCGGCGGCGGCCACCCGCGCCCAGGCGCAGATCACTTCATCCTTGCGTTTGCTGGGCCTTCATGGCAACCCTGAACATGCACATCACGACGAGACGATCTGGCACCCGCAGGTGGTGCAACTCAGTGCCCTGCTGGGGCATGGCGTCGACACCTTCTGGGCCGCCGTGAAGCAGTTCCGCGTTGTGCAGACGGCCAGCGGCAAGCTGGCGCAGCGTCGCGAGCAGCAGGCCCAGGCCTGGATGTGGGAGCGTATCGAGGCGGGCTTGCGGCAGGCCTTCCGGGCTCATCCCGGCGTACGTCGGCTTTTACCCTCGTTGAGCGGCCGGGTGCTTGCTGGCACACTGGCGGCCTCCACAGCGGCGCGGCAGCTCCTGCACGCTTTTGAAAACAAGAACTGACAGACCTAGAACCAGAGGACGAACCATGCATGACATCCTGGAGCAACTGGAGCAGAAGCGCGCCGCGGCCCGCCTGGGCGGCGGCGAGAAGCGCATCGCGACTCAGCACGCCAAGGGCAAGCTCACGGCGCGCGAACGCATCGAGGTGTTGCTCGACGAGGGCACCTTCGAGGAATGGGACATGTTCGTCGAGCACCGCTGCGTGGACTTTGGCATGGAGGAGCAGAAGGTGCCGGGCGATGGCGTGGTGACCGGTTACGGCATGATCAACGGCCGTCTCGTCTTCGTGTACAGCCAGGACTTCACGGTCTTTGGGGGCTCGCTGTCCGAGTCTCACGCAGAGAAGATCTGCAAGATTCTGGACCAGGCCATGAAGGTCGGCGCGCCCGTGATCGGGCTCAACGACTCGGGCGGCGCACGCATCCAGGAGGGCGTGGCGTCGCTAGGCGGCTACGCCGAGGTCTTCCAGCGCAACGTCAGCGCCTCGGGGGTGATCCCGCAGATCAGCCTCATCATGGGCCCTTCGGCCGGTGGTGCGGTTTACAGCCCGGCCATCACCGACTTCATCTTCATGGTCAAGGACAGCTCCTACATGTTCGTGACTGGCCCGGACGTGGTGAAGACCGTTACACACGAGGAAGTCACCGCGGAGGAACTGGGCGGCGCCATCACGCACACCACCAAAAGCGGCGTGGCGGATCTGGCCTTTGACAACGATGTGGAGGCGCTGCTCATGCTGCGCCGGCTCTACAACTACTTGCCGCTGAACAACCGTGAGAAGGCCCCGGTGCGCAAGAGCGGCGACCCGATCGACCGCACCGAGCTGAGCCTGGACACCCTGGTGCCAGACAATCCCAACAAGCCTTATGACATGAAGGAGCTCATCGTCAAGACGGTGGACGATGGCGACTTCTTCGAGATCCAGCCCGAGTACGCCAAGAACATCATCGTGGGTTTTGCCCGCATGGATGGCCAGAGCGTGGGCATCGTGGCCAACCAGCCGCTGGTGCTGGCGGGCTGCCTGGACATCAAGAGTTCCATCAAGGCCGCACGCTTTGTGCGCTTTTGCGATGCGTTCAACATCCCGGTGGTCACGTTTGTCGATGTGCCGGGCTTCATGCCCGGCACCAGCCAGGAGTACGGCGGCATCATCAAGCACGGTGCCAAGCTGCTGTATGCCTACGCCGAATGCACGGTGCCCAAGATTACGGTGATCACACGCAAGGCCTACGGCGGCGCGTACGACGTGATGGCCTCCAAGCATTTACGTGGCGACGTCAACTTCGCCTGGCCCAATGCCGAGATCGCGGTGATGGGGGCCAAGGGCGCTGTGGAGATCATCTTCCGCGAGGACAAGGGCGACCCCACCAAGCTCGCCGCCAAGGAGGCTGAGTACAAGGCCCGCTTTGCCAATCCGTTTGTGGCGGGCGCGCGTGGCTACATTGATGACGTGATCCTGCCGCACGAGACGCGCAAACGCATCTGCCGCTCGCTGGTCATGCTCAAAGACAAGAAGCTGGAGAACCCGTGGCGTAAGCACGGGAACATTCCTTTGTGATTTTTGTTCCTGTGGTCGTTTCTTGCGCTGGATGGGCTGACGCGGATGTTTTGCTCCGTGTCCTCCGGCCAGGCACGGCTCCAGCCGTGCCTGGCCTGTTTCCGCATGGCGAACGCATCCACAATAGCGGATGCAAAGCCTCCTCCTTGACCTATGCAAGACGCCCACACCACCCCATCCTGTGCGGTCGGCATGCGCGCGCCTGCAACTCTGCCCCCTTCGCGGCCATGGGTACGGTGTGTCTGCTGCTGCGAAGTAAAGGAGGAGACTCAAGGCGTGAGCCTTGGGCCGGCGGAAATGAGCGGAGGCAGATACACCGCGACCAGGGAGGGTTCAGAAATGACCTCCCGCGCCGTCGCGAATTGAAAGTCGATAAGGAAACGATATGTTCAACAAAATCCTGATTGCCAACCGTGGCGAGATCGCGTGCCGGGTGATTGCGACGGCGAAGAAGATGGGCATCGCCACCGTGGCCGTTTACTCCGAGGCCGACCGGGAAGCCCGCCATGTGCTGTTGGCGGACGAGGCCGTGATGCTCGGCCCGGCGCCTAGCCGCGAGTCGTACCTGGTGGCCGACAAGATCATCGCTGCAGCCAAGAGCACCGGCGCGCAGGCCATTCACCCAGGCTATGGCTTCCTGTCCGAGAACGAGGATTTTGCCCGGCGCGTGGAGGAAGAGGGCATCACCTTCATCGGCCCCAAGCACTATTCCATTGCGGCCATGGGTGACAAGATCGCCTCCAAGAAGCTTGCCACCGAGGCCCGGGTCAGCACGATTCCCGGCCACAACGAACCCATCCTCGCCCCTGAAGAGGCGGTGAAGATCGCGCAGAAGATCGGCTACCCGGTGATGATCAAGGCCAGCGCCGGCGGCGGCGGTAAGGGCCTGCGCGTGGCCTACAACGACAAGGAATGCTTCGAGGGCTTCACCTCGTGCCGTAACGAGGCACGCAACAGTTTCGGTGACGACCGCGTGTTCATGGAGAAGTTTGTCCAGGAGCCGCGTCATATCGAGATCCAGGTGCTGGGCGACGCCCAGGGCAATGTCATCTACCTCAATGAGCGGGAGTGTTCCATCCAACGCCGTCATCAGAAGGTGATCGAGGAAGCGCCCAGCCCTTTCATCAGCGAAGCCACGCGCAAGGCCATGGGTGAGCAGGCGGTGGCCCTGGCCAAGGCCGTGAAGTACCAGAGTGCAGGCACCGTGGAGTTCGTGGTCGGCAAGGACCAGGACTTTTACTTCCTGGAAATGAACACCCGCCTGCAGGTGGAGCATCCGGTCACCGAGTGCATCACCGGCCTCGATCTGGTGGAGCTCATGATTCGCGTAGCGGCGGGCGAGAAGCTTCCGCTGGCGCAGGCGGACGTCCAGCGCAACGGCTGGGCCATGGAATGCCGCATCAACGCCGAAGACCCGTTTCGCAACTTCCTGCCGTCCACCGGCCGCCTCGTGCGCTTCATCCCCCCGCAGCAGACCATGTGGCAGGCTAATACGCGGCACCTGCAGGGCGTGCGGGTTGACACGGGCGTGCAGGAGGGCGGCGAGATCCCCGTGTACTACGACTCGATGATCGCCAAGCTCATCGTGCACGGCAAGGACCGTCTGGAAGCCATCGCCAAGATGCGTGAGGCCCTCAACGGTTTTGTGATCCGGGGCATCAGCGCCAACATTCCCTTCCAGGCGGCGCTGCTGGCTCACCCGGATTTCGTGGCTGGCAAGTTCAACACAGGCTTCATCGCCCAGCATTACGGCAAGGGTTTTTCCTCAGAGGACGTGCCGCACGCGGACCCGGGCTTCCTCGTGGCGCTGGCGGCCTTCGTGCGCCGCAAGTCCCGCGAGCGCACCACGACCATCACCGGGCAGCTGCCCGGATATGCGGTGGAGGCAGGCCGCGACTACGTGGTCATTACCCTGGCAGCCGACGGCCAGAATGTGCACACGCCCGTGCATGTGGACGAGTTCGTGGGCGAGACCGGCAAGGCACGGGTACGGGTGGGCGAAAAGACCTACGATATCCGCAGCAACTCGCGCCTGAACGACGTCATCATTGCCGGCACCCTCGACGGCAAACCCTTTACCACCCAGGTCGAGCGTGGCACGCCCAAGAACCCGCTGGCGCTGCGCCTGCAGCACAACGGCACCCGCATCGACGCGCTGGTGATCTCACCACGCATGGCCGAGCTGCACCAGCTCATGCCGCACAAGGCTCCGCCCGACATGAGCCGCTACGTGCTCTCGCCCATGCCGGGCCTTCTGGTGGATCTGGCCGTGCAGCCGGGCCAGAAGGTGCAGGCGGGCGAGCGCGTGGCCGTGATCGAGGCCATGAAAATGGAAAACGTGCTCTTCGCCGCAGCCGACGGCGTGGTGGCCAAGGTGCTCGCCGCCAAAGGCGAGAGCCTGAGCGTGGACCAGCCGATCGTGGAGTTCGCGTGAACGCGCAGGTGGAATTTCAGTTATGACGCGCCCGTTCAAGGTGCTGGGCATCCAGCAGATCGCCATCGGCGGGCCCGACAAGACCCGGCTGCGCAAGCTCTGGGTCGACATGCTCGGGCTGGAGTTCACCGGTACGTTCCGCAGCGAGCGCGAGAACGTCGACGAGGACATCTGCGCTATCGGCAGCAGTCCCTTCAAGGTCGAGGTCGATCTCATGCAGCCGCTGGACCCGCAGAAAAAGCCCGCCGTGCACAGCACCCCGCTCAACCACGTGGGGCTGTGGATTGACGATCTGCCCCGGGCGGTGGAATGGCTCACGGCGCAGGGCGTGCGCTTTGCGCCTGGTGGCATCCGCAAGGGCGCAGCGGGTTACGACATCTGCTTTCTGCACCCCAAGTCCAGCCAAGAGTTTCCGGTGGCGGGCGAGGGCGTGCTCATCGAGCTGGTACAGGCACCGCCCGAGGTGGTTCAGGCCTATGCAGTCCTGGCTTTGGCGACGACCCGCCCCCTCGTATGATATGCTCGCCTAGGGTTATCCCTTAGGTGCTGATTAGGGTGGGCAGAGCGGCTTTTTTCTCCTTGTTGTGTCGGCTTGCCTCGGGCAAGGTAACTGCCTTCAATCGCTTGTTGGACTTTGCCGATCCATGAGTTTCATCAAACAGTTTTTCGTTCCGGGCGCCTGGTTGATGCGTCGCATGCGCCTGGGTGGCAAGCTGGCCTTGCTGATGGCGATGATGGTCCTGGCCCTGGTGGCGGTCGTGTGGGGAGGCGTCTGGCTGGAGCTTATCTTCCTGGGGGGTCTCCTGTATTTCATGGTGGCCTTCTACGTCAGTTTCATGGCGGATCTCCGGCTACTGATGCGCTACATGGAAGAGACAGCGCATGGCAACCTGCGCGAGAAGGTGCAGGCGCGTGGGCGCGACGAGCTGGCTGACATGGCCGTGGCCCTGCAAAAGATGTCCAAAAGCCTCTCGGGCATGGTGGCCAGCGTGCGCAGCAACGCCGCGCTCGTGGCCCATGCGGGCCAGAGCCTGTCGGCTGGCAACCGGGAGCTGTCCGACCGCACCGAACAGCAGGCCGCCAATCTGGAGCAGACTTCCGCCAGCGTGCAGGAGCTTTCGGGCACAGTACAGGGCAATGCAGGCACAACCCAGCAGGCCAATGGCAGAGCAGCCCAGGTGCGGGATGTGGCAGACCGCGGGGCCCAGGCCATGGCCGAGGCGGTACGCGCAGTCGAGGCGAGCCAGGGCAGCGCCCAGCGCATGGACGAGATCGTGGACGTGATCGACGGTCTGGCTTTCCAGACCAATATCCTCGCGCTCAACGCGGCCGTGGAGGCCGCGCGTGCCGGCGAGGCGGGTCGTGGCTTTGCCGTGGTCGCGGCCGAGGTCCGCTCGCTCGCACAGCGCTCGGCTGCATCCGCCAAGGAGATCCATCAGCTGATCAACGAGTCCTCGGCCCAGGTGCGCCGTAGCGTCACCGAGATCCGCTCTGCGGGTGAAAACATCAGCGAGGTCGTCTCCGGCATTCGTGGCGTGGCTGACAGCATGGCGCGCATCTCGACGTCCAGCGCCGAGCAGAGCAACACGCTCAATGAGGTCACGGGCGCCGTTCGCCAGCTTGACGAGATCACCCAGCGCAACGCCGCTCTGGTCGAGCGCGCTGTCGAGCAGGCTGTCATGCTGGAGCAGCGCGCCTCCACGCTCGCAGAGGCAGTGTCGGCGTTCCGCTTGCAGCAGGGTACAGCCGACGAGGCGCTGGCTCTGGTCGAGCGCGCGGTGGCGTGGCGGCGCCAGGCTGGCGGGCGCGACAGCTTCGTGCGCGGGCTCACCGATCCGTCCCAGGGTTTCCACGACCGCGACATGTACGTCTTTGCGCTGGACCGCGCGGGCCATTACGTGGCTTTTGGCGGCAATCCGGCCAAGGTGGGCACACGGGTGCAGGATATTGCGGGCATCGATGGCCAAGGCCTGCTGGAAGCCATCGTCAACCAGGCCGAGCGCGAGCCGGGCTGGGTAGAGTACGACATCACCAACCCGGTCACCGGAGTGGTACAGACCAAGATGTCCTATGTGCTGCCCATCGACGATCTCTACGTCGGCTGCGGCGTCTACAAGAACCTGTTGGCCACCTAGCAGGCTGCTGAAATACTTCCTTGCTCAGGTGCACGCCGGGCCCCTGTAAAACGTAATGTTCAGACAAGCGGAGCCACCTCTGTGGCCACTGCTTCGGCGCTGCCTGGAGGCGGCTTGGGTGCGGCTTGGGTGAAGACATGGTTTGATACCATTTCTGCAACAGCCCAAGTCACGATCTTCTGATTGACGACAACCGGACGGTGCAAAGCCTCGCTCAAAACAGCAACATCCACCAGTTCCGGGCTTCTGGCAAACTCCCTGAAGCACCAGACATTGATATCAATCAACGTCTCGCGGGTGACGCCACCTCGACTCGCGGCGCTCGAGCCCGGGCTTGTCTTCTGCATATAACCGGCTGAGGGGGCAAGCTGATCGCTTGCGCCATCAGCTTGCGCTCCTGCCGGCGCGGCGCAAGCTGGCCGGCAGAGAGTGATCGGCGTGGGATCGTATGACCTAGTCGACCCGGAAATTGGCGATCTCTTGCATCAGCAGATCGGCCTGGCTGCGCAGGGCTTCTGCGGCGGCGCTGCTTTCTTCAACCAACGCCGAGTTCTGTTGCGTGTCCCGGTCAAGCGCCTGGATGGCCTGGACCACCTGTTCCACACCGCTGGCCTGTTCGCGCGCCGCAGTGGCGATTTCGCTGAGGTAGGTGTTGATCTGCTGGACGTTGGACACGACGCTGCTCATCGTCGTGCCTGCGCCCTCGACCACGGCGGTACCACTTTCCACGCTCGAAACGCTGGCGGTGATGAGGGTCTTGATCTCCCGAGCCGCTTCAGCGCTGCGCTGTGCCAGGGTGCGCACCTCGGAGGCCACGACTGTAAAGCCGCGCCCTGCATCGCCCGCGCGTGCGGCCTCTACCGCAGCATTGAGCGCCAGAATATTGGTCTGAAAGGCGATACCGTCAATCACCGAGATGATGTCGCGGATCTTGGTGGACGAGCCCCGGATCTCGGCCATGGTGCCAACCACCTGCCCGATGACCTTGCCGCCCTTCTGAGCCGTTTCGGCGCTTTCGGCAGAGAAAGCGGAGGCAGTTTGCGCGCGCTCTGCGGTCACCGAGACGGTGGAGCCGATCTGTTCCATGGCAGCAGACTGCTCTTGCAGGGATGCAGCTGCAGCCTCGGTGCGGGACGACAGGTCGGTGCTGGCCGAGGCGATCTCCTTGGCGGTGAGATTGAGCTCGCGCGCCGAGTGGCTCACGCGGCGGATCAGCTGGTGCAGGGCGTCATAGGTCTTGCGCAGGTCGACGATGACCTGTGCGGGCTCGTCCTTGCCCCAGGGCTGGCTCGGCGCCTTGCGCAGGTCGCCTGCCGACAATTCCTGCAGGTGCTGGCTGATGACACGCAAGCCACCGCGCGTGACCAGGAAGAAGCAATAAAAGAAATAGGTCGCCAGAAGCAGGCCCATGACCAGCGCGGCCAGGGAGATCATCAAGTGGTTCTTCAAGCCGGCCACGCGCTGCTTGAGCAGGCGCTCCAGCTCATTCTCCAGGGCTACCGCCAGCTTGAACTGAGAAGATACGGTGTCGTTGGCCGCAATCAGAAAGCGCTCGCGAAACGCGGGGCTGAAGTCCGGCTCCTCAATGAGCGACCTCTGAGCCAGCTTGGTGAACGTGTCGGTGGCGTCAAGCGCGCTTTTCGCATCCACGGACTTCCTGAGTTCAGGGTTCGCGGCTATCGACTTGGACAGTCCATCGCGCATGGAGCGGAATTGGAAGTCGACAATGGCCATCTTCTCGATGAATCGACGCCCGACTTCCGGGCTGATGCGGCCGGCCGCCAACACGAAATTACCCACACCGCGGACACTTGCGGTGTTGAGAGCAATGTCGGGTACGCGGAAGTACACGGCATCCATGAGGTAGTAGCTGTCCAGATCGGGGTCCAAGGCCAGGTTGGAACCATCCGTCGCCCGCACCAGCAGCGCGGCAATGGCCTCCAGATGCGCGGTGTGCGCGTCGAACACCTTGTCCTTGTCTTTGGTGCCATCCGCAGCTGAAAAGGCTGACTGCAATGCGGCATACGCTTTGCCCGTGCCCAGCGAGGCGCCAAGGCGCTTCTCGTTTTGGGCCAGCTGGGCTTGAAGCTCCTGCATCTTATTGCGGATTTCAGCCAGCGTCGGCGGTGCGCTGCCGGTTATGGCCGCTAGCTGGGAGTCCCGTCGGAGCTGCTGAGCCACATCCAGCATGCGGTAGAGGACGCGGTTGTAAGCTACCCCGTCAATCTCCTTACTGCTGAATTCGATCGCTGCAAGCTTATCACTTAGATAGCTCAGGGTAACCCAGGCGATGGGTAGGATGAACAGCGCGCAGATCAGCAGCGCCTTGCTGGCAAACTGCATATTGCGCATGAGCCGCACGCCCGGTGCCCAGATGCCATGGGGGTAAAAAATGCCACCGGGCGCGGGCAGGCGCGCGGGAGGCAGAAGGTCGGCGGCGGTGTCGGGGGTGGCGAGTGGATGGCTCATAAAGTCTTGCGATGAAGAAACCTGGACTGGTTCGGATCCCTGAAACTTCGGCTGGCTGTTGTACCAACATTGTTATTCGGCCTGTTCACATTTTTTCCTGAGTGGACATAACACGAAGAGGCTCTCGGTGATGAAAGTCAGTCTATCCGAAAAAAACGAATCGAAGCCATGCCCGAGCCTCGGAAATGCAGGGGAAATACCTGCCAGTTTCTGTTGTGTTCTTCCAGGCCCGGAGCGCACCGCTCGCGCCACTACCGCTCCGAGGTCTACCCTAGCCCGGCCTCCTGTGACACAGTGTGCTCAGGCCTGGCGCCTCAGCGTCAAGATTTGCATTACCGTGTCATGGACCACACGCTCGCGCGTCATCGCGATCACGCTCGCGTACTCACAAGGGAGTATCACGCTGCCGTCCTCGCGCAGGGGGACCATTCCCTGCCGACGTAGTCGCGGGCCAGGTGTTCGGCCTTGGTGATGCCAAGCAGGCGCGGGTGGCCCCCCGCGTCAGAATAGTTGTCGCCTCCATAGATTCCGAGAACCGGGGGCGATGATGAGACGACGCGATGGCTCGATACGGACGAGCATTCAAGAACAAGGTGCTGGCCAAGCTGCCTCCACCCAGCTCGGCTTCCTTGGAACAGATTTCCCAGGAGGTTGGTGTGTCTGAGCGAAACCGGCAGGCCGGCTGCGCCGAATGCTCAGGGTTTGCCCTGTCTAACCAGCGTCATGGCGGATGCAATGAGCGACGACACCTCGGTCATATTGCCCGGCACGATCAGGGTGGTGGTGGCATCGGACGCCACCTGGGCATAGGCATCGACGGCCTTCTCCGCGACCTTGAGCTGCACGGCCTGCTCGCCGCCGGGCAGGCGGATGGCTGCCGCCACGCGCTCAATGGCCTCGGCGGTCGCGGTTGCGACGGCGCGGATGGACTCCGCCTCGCCCTGGGCCTTGTTGATGGCAGCCTGCTTTTCACCTTCGGACCGGGCAATGAAGGCCTCGCGCTCGCCGGTGGCAATGTTGATCTGCTCCTGGCGCCGGCCTTCGGAGGCCGCGATGAGGGCGCGCTTTTCGCGCTCGGCTGTGATCTGCTGCTGCATGGCGTGCAGGATGTCCTTGGGCGGGGTGAGGTCCTTGATCTCGTAACGCAGGACCTTCACGCCCCAATTCAGCGCGGCCTCGTCGATGGCCGAGACCACCTGGCCGTTGATCATGTCGCGTTCCTCGAAGGTCTTGTCCAGTTCCAGCTTGCCGATCACGCTGCGCAAGGTGGTCTGGGCCAGCTGGGTGACGGCGACGATGTAATTCGACGAGCCGTAGCTCGCGCGCATCGCATCGGTCACCTGGAAGTAAAGGATGCCGTCCACCTGCAACTGGGTATTGTCGCGCGTGATGCAGACCTGGCTGGGTACATCGAGCGGGATCTCCTTGAGGCTGTGCCGGTAAGCGACCTTGTCAATGAAGGGGATGATGAAGTTCAGCCCCGGCGTGAGCGTGGCGTGGTATTTCCCCAGTCGCTCCACGACCCAGGCGTTCTGCTGCGGCACCTGCTTGACGCCGCGGACGACGAAGATGGCAGCAATGACAAAAACAACGATAGCGATTTCCATGAGAGTGTTCCTTGCTTGGGTTTCAGGACGTGGAGGGCTCGACCACCAGCTGGCTGCCGCGCACTTCGACGATCCGGTAGGCGCCCGCGGCGCCCGGGGTTGTACCCGCCTTGGGGCGAGCCGTCCAGCTCGCGCCCCGATAGCGGACATGAGCGGTACCGTCAGCGGTCCATGCCTTGATGTGCACGGTTTCACCGACGTCGAGGTTCACGTCGCGGTTGGCGCCCGCTGCGGGCGCGGGCGGATGCCGACGGCGCCAGAGGTGCCAGCTCAGCACGGCGCCCCCGCCCAGCAGGGCCGCGACCACAACCTGTGCAGTGACACCCAGGCCCGCGTGCGCGGCCAGTGCGCCCGCAGCCAGACCCAGGGCGAGCATCAGCAGGTAGAACGTTCCGGTGACAAGCTCCGCAGCGACCAGGATCCCTGCAGCAAGCCACCAAAGGGTTGCGTCCGACATATCCTCTCCTATGAGTGGTTGTGATCCAATTGACACATTTTGCGTCATATCATGTGACGGTTCGGGGTCCTGCGGGGATTCATCCTTAAACTTCGCGCTCGTTTTTCTTTTTCCTCTCCGGGGCCTGCTCCATGAAATTCCGTTTCCCCATCGTCATCATTGACGAAGACTTCCGCTCCGAAAATACCTCGGGTCTGGGCATACGGGCGCTGGCCCAGGCCATCGAGGCGGAGGGCTTCGAGGTGCTGGGTGTCACGAGCTACGGGGACCTGTCGCAGTTCGCGCAGCAGCAGTCGCGCGCCAGCGCCTTCATCCTTTCCATTGACGACGAGGAGTTCACGCCTGGCCCCGACCTTGATCCGGCCGTGCTCAACCTGCGCAACTTCATCTCCGAGGTGCGCTTCAAGAACGCCGATGTTCCTATCTACATCTACGGCGAGACCAAGACCAGCCGGCACCTGCCCAACGACATCCTGCGGGAGCTGCACGGCTTCATCCATATGTTCGAGGACACGCCGGAGTTCGTGGCGCGCCACATCATCCGCGAGGCCAAGAGTTACCTGGAAGGGGTGCAGCCGCCCTTCTTCAAAGCCTTGCTGGATTACGCGGAGGATGGTTCCTACTCCTGGCACTGCCCGGGCCACTCGGGGGGCGTGGCTTTCCTCAAGAGCCCGGTGGGCCAGATGTTCCACCAGTTTTTTGGAGAGAACATGCTGCGTGCCGACGTCTGCAACGCTGTTGAAGAGCTGGGGCAGCTGCTGGACCACGACGGTGCCATCGGTGAGAGCGAGCGCAATGCCGCTCGCATCTTCAATGCCGACCACTGCTACTTCGTCACCAACGGCACCAGCACGTCCAACAAGATGGTCTGGCACCATGCGGTTGCGCCGGGAGACGTAGTGGTGGTGGATCGCAACTGCCACAAGTCCATCCTGCATTCCATCATCATGACGGGGGCCATCCCGGTCTTTTTGAAGCCCACGCGCAATCACTACGGGATCATCGGCCCCATCCCGCAGGCCGAGTTCGAGCCCGCCGCCATCCAGGCCAAGATCAAGGCGAACCCGCTGCTTGAAGAGGTGGACCCCAAGACGGTGCAGCCCCGAATCCTGACGATCACGCAGTCCACCTACGACGGTGTGCTATACAACACCGAGACGATCAAGGGCCTGCTCGACGGCTACGTCGACAACCTGCACTTTGACGAGGCCTGGCTGCCCCACGCAGCCTTCCACCCTTTCTACGGACGTTACCATGCCATGGGCAAGAAGCGTGGCCGGCCGAAGAACTCCATGGTCTACGCGACGCAGTCCATCCACAAGCTGCTCGCCGGCATCAGCCAGGCCAGTCATGTGTTGGTGCAGGACGCCGAGAAGAACAAGCTGGATCATCACCTCTTCAACGAGGCCTATCTGATGCACACCAGCACCAGCCCGCAGTACAGCATCATTGCCAGCTGCGACGTTGCTGCGGCCATGATGGAGCCGCCGGGCGGCCGGGCCCTGGTGGAGGAGAGCATCGCCGAATCGCTGAACTTCCGGCGCGCGATGCGCAAGGTGGACGAGGAATACGGCAAGGACTGGTGGTTCAAGGTCTGGGGCCCGGAAAACCTGGCCGAAGAAGGCGTGGGCGTTGGCGAGGACTGGATCATCCGCAGCGATGGCCGCAGCAAACAGAGCAAGTGGCATGGCTTCGGTCAGCTGGCCGACGGATTCAATATGCTCGACCCGATCAAGGCCACCATCGTGACGCCGGGCCTCAACCTCGACGGCAAGTTCGACAAGACGGGCATTCCCGCGTCCATCGTTACCAAGTTCCTGGCCGAGCACGGTGTCGTGGTGGAGAAGACGGGTCTCAATAGCTTCTTTATCATGTTCACCATCGGCATCACCAAAGGCCGCTGGAACACGCTGCTCACCGCGCTGCAGCAGTTCAAGGATGACTACGACCGCAACCAGCCGATGTGGCGCATCATGCCGGAGTTCTGCCAGAAGCATCGACAGTACGAGCGCATGGGCCTGCGAGACCTCTGCCAGTTCGTCCATGAGATGTACGCCAAGTACGACATCGCCCGCCTGACGACCGAGATGTATCTCAGCGACTTGACGCCGGCAATGAACCCTAGCGACGCCTACGCACACATCGCACATCGCAAGACCGAGCGCGTGGAGATCGATGGCCTCGAAGGCCGCGTCACCGTGGGCCTGGTCACGCCCTATCCGCCGGGCATCCCACTGCTGATCCCGGGCGAGGTTTTCAACCGCAAGATCGTGGATTACCTCAAGTTCGCGCGCGAGTTCAACGAACAGTGCCCGGGCTTTGAGACCGATATCCACGGCCTAGTGGAAGTGATCGGTGCCGACGGAAAAAAGCGCTATTACGCGGATTGCGTGAAGGCCTGAGCGGCCAAGCGCTCACAATGAAAAATGCCCCGCAGCGCGGGGCATTTTTTCTGGGAGAACGGGTACGGATCAGTTTTCGAGCACGGCCACCGCCGACTGGCTGAAGCCGCCATCGACGTAGCTGATCTCGGAGGTCACGCCCGAGGCCAGGTCGCTCAGCAGGAAGGCCGCGACGTTGCCCACGTCCTCGATAGTGACGTTGCGGCGCAGCGGCGAGCCGGCCGCCGCGATGCCCAGCAGCTTGCCGAAGTCCTTGATGCCGCTGGCGGCCAGGGTCTTGATGGGGCCGGCGCTGATGCCGTTGACGCGCATGCTGCGACCGTCGGGCAGATGGCCCACGGCCTCGGCGAGGTAGCGTACCGACGCCTCCAGACTGGCCTTGGCTAAACCCATGGTGTTGTAGTTGGGGATGGCACGCATGGCGCCCAGGTAGCTCAGGGTAAGCAGGGCCGATTTGTCATTGAGCCAGGGCAGGGCGGCCTTGGCCATGGCGGGAAAGCTGTAGGCGCTGATATCGTGCGCGATACGGAAGTTCTCGCGGCTCAGCCCGTCCAGGAAGCTGCCAGTGATGGCCTCGCGCGGGGCAAAGCCGATGCTGTGCACGAAGCCGTCGAACCTGGGCCAGTGGGCGGACAGGTCATGAAACAGCCGCTCAATCTGCGCATCGTCGGCGACGTCGCAGTCGAAGATCAGCTTCGAGTTGAACTCGGCGGCGAACTCGGTAATGCGGTCCTTGAAGCGCTCGCCCACGTAACTGAAGGCAAGCTCCGCGCCCTCGCGGTGGCAGGCCTGCGCGATGCCATAGGCGATGGAGCGGTTGCTCAGCACGCCGGTGATCAGAAACTTCTTGCCGGTCAGGAATCCCATGTCTTTTCTCTTGGAGCGATTTACGGGCAGAATTGTCGCATGCCGTTGCGTGCTTTCCTGCTGGCCCTGGCCGGACTGTGTTGGGCTTTGCCCACGTGGGCCGGGCATGCCTATGCCCAGTTTGGCGACGTCCGCTACCCGGCAGGTTTCAGCCACTTCGACTACGTGAATCCTGCGGCGCCCAAGGGTGGCGAGATCACACTGGTGCCGCCCACCCGGCTGTCCAACTTCGACAAATACAATCCTTACACGCTCAAGGGCAGCGCACCGCCTGCGCTGAACGGCCTGGTCTTCGAGAGCCTGTTGACGGGCACGCTCGATGAGCCCACCACCGCCTACGGCCTGCTGGCGCAGGATGTGACGGTCGCGCGTGACGGGCTTTCCGCGACCTTCACACTCAACCCGAAGGCACGTTTCCACAACGGCGATCCGGTGCTGGCCGCAGACGTCAAGCACTCCTTTGACAGGCTGGTGTCGCGCGAGGCGGCGCCCCAGTTCCGCACGATCTTTGGCGAGGTGCGGGGTGTGACCATCGTGAACGAGCGCACGGTGCGTTTCGATTTCAAGCGGGTCAACCCAGAATTGCCGTTGATCGCGGGCAGCCTGCCCGTCTTCAGCCGCAAATGGGGCGGCGGCAAGCCGCTGGACCAGATCGTCACCGACCTGCCCATCGGCAGCGGACCCTACCGCATCGGCAAGGTCAACTTCGGCAAGGACATCAGCTACGAGCGCGATTCCCGGTACTGGGCGGCTGTTCTCAACGTGCGTCGCGGGCTCTTCAATTTTGACCGCATCACCTATAAGATTTACAAGGACAGCACCGCCCAGCTCGAAGCCTTCAAGGCGGGCGAGTTCGATTACATCCAGGCCTTTGTTGCGCGCGAATGGGCCCGGGCCTATGCGGGCAAGCAGTTTGACCGCGGCGAGTTGATTAAGAAGGAGCTCCAGCACGGCAATGCGGGGGACTTCCAGGGCTTCCTATTCAACCTGCGCCGCTCCAAGTTTCAGGATGTGCGCGTGCGCCAGGCCATAGGCCTGGCCATGGACTACGAGTGGATGAACCGGCAGCTGTTCTACAACGCCTACTCCCGGGTCCGTGGCTACTTCGTCGGCAGCGAGTTCGAGGCCCGCGGCCGTCCGGGACCCGAAGAGCTTGCCTTGCTGGAGCCGTTGCGGCGGCAGCTGCCGCGGGCGGTTTTTGAAGAAGAGGTGCCCTTGCCCCCCGTGACCAGCCTGGACCCGAACTCAGGCCACACCCTGCGCGACAACCTGCGCCGGGCGCGTGACCTGCTGGCCGCTGCGGGATGGACCTACCGTGAAGGCGCGCTGCGCAACGCCCGTGGCGAGCCCTTCACCGTCGAGTTCTTGGACAGTTCTGGCTCCATGGGTCGGGTGGTTACACCCTACGCCCGCAACCTGGAGAAACTGGGCATCCGGGTCAATTACAAGGTGATTGACTTCGCCATCCTGCAAAAGCGTATGGACGTGTTCGACTTCGAGGTCATCAGCAACCGCACCATCGGCAGCGAGGCGCCGGGTACCGAGCTGCTGGAGCGCTATGGCTCAAAGTCGGCCGATGTGGAGGGATCGAGTAATGTGATCGGGCTCAAGGACCCTGCCGTCGATGCCCTGCTGGAGCAGGTGATCTCGGCCCAGACGCGACCGCAGCTGGTGGCGCGCCTGCGTGCGCTGGACCGCGTGCTTCGGCACGGCCATTACGCCGTGCCGCACTGGTACGGCGGCGTGTACCGGTTGGCGTGGCGGGCTGGCCGCTTCGAGCAGCCGGCCGTGACGCCGCGCTACTACCAGCCCGAGAACTGGGTCACCTCGGTGTGGTGGGCCTCCGAGGCAAATCGTCGCGCGTTTGAGGGAGCGCGGTAAGACATGGCCGCCTACATCCTCAAGCGCCTGCTCCTGATGATTCCCACACTTCTGGGCATCCTGCTGCTGACCTTCGTGGTCATCCAGTTTGTACCAGGTGGCCCGGTCGAGCAGATGGTGGCCCAGCTGCAGGGCCGCGACACAGGAGGCGAGGGCGCTGTCAGTGCTGGTGCGGGCTACCGGGGTCGCCAGGGGGTGGATGCCGCCCGCGTGGCCGAGATCCGTGAGTTCTATGGCTTTGACAAGCCGGCGACCGAGCGCTTCTGGCAGATGCTTGTGCAGTTTGCACGCTTCGACCTGGGCAAGAGCTTCTATTACCCAAAGAGCGTCTGGGATCTGGTTATGGAAAAGCTGCCGGTATCGATCAGCCTTGGGCTCTGGACGTTCTTTCTCAGCTATCTCATCTCGGTCCCCCTGGGCATCGCCAAGGCCGTTCGGTCAGGCAGCCGCTTTGACACGCTGACCAGCCTCATCGTGCTCGTGGGCTATGCGATTCCGGGCTTCGTGCTTGGCGTGGCCCTGCTGGTGGTTTTCGGCGGCCAGTTGCAGTGGTTCCCGCTGCGTGGCCTGACTTCGAGCAACTGGGAAACCCTGGGCTGGGGCGCGCGCATCGTCGACTATCTCTGGCACATCACGCTGCCGGTCACGGCCAGTGTGCTCGGTGCCTTTGCGGTGACCACCATGCTCACCAAGAATGCCTTTCTTGAGGAGATCCGCAAGCAATACGTGCTCACGGCCCGGGCCAAGGGCCTTTCCGAGCGGACGGTACTCTGGAAGCATGTGTTCCGCAACGCTCTTATCCCCATCGTCACGGGCTTCCCGGCCGCCTTCATTGGCGCGTTCTTCACTGGCTCGCTGCTGATTGAGACCCTGTTTTCGCTGGACGGCCTGGGCCTGTTGGCCTATGAATCGGTGATGCGGCGCGATTACCCTGTGGTGCTGGGCACACTGTATCTTTTCACGCTGATCGGCCTGGTGACCAAGCTCATCTCCGACCTCTGCTATGTGTGGGTGGACCCGCGTGTCAAGTTTGACTGAATCCCTAGGCCTGTCCTTGCGGCGAGGACCTCGCGCCAGCGGGCGTGGGGTCAAGGCTGCGCTCATGTCCCCCGACCTCTCCAGGCCTGCGCAGTCAAGGTGCGATACGTGAGCACGCAGTCCCTCTCTCCCAGCCAACGCGCTTGGCAGCGCTTCCGGCGCAACCGTCTGGGCTACTGGAGCCTGCTGGTCTTCTGTGCCTTGTTCCTGCTGAGCTTGGGCGCAGAACTCATCTGCAATGACAAGCCGCTGGTGGCAAGGCACCACGGGCAGTGGTATGCGCCGATCCTGAACAACGTGCCGGAGACGCATTTCGGGGGCGACTTCGAGACCCCGACGGACTTTCTAGATCCCTTCATCCGACAGCAGTTTGCGCAGCCGGGTAACTTTGCGCTGTACCCGCCCAATCCCTATCACCACAGCACCATCAATTACTTCGCCAAGCAGCCCAATCCGGCGGCGCCTTCTGGCGACAACTGGCTGGGCACGGATGACCGTGGCCGGGACGTCGCGGCGCGGCTGCTCTACGGATTCCGTATCTCGGTGCTGTTTGCACTCGCCCTGACGTTTTTCGGGGTGCTGCTGGGCGTGCTGACCGGCGCCATCCAGGGCTTCTTTGCCGGCAAGACGGACCTGGCGTTCCAGCGCTTCATCGAGATCTGGAGTTCGATGCCCGAGCTTTACCTTCTCATCATTTTCTCGGCCATGTTCGATCCCAGCGTGGCGCTGCTGCTTATCCTCCTCAGCCTCTTTGGCTGGATGGGCTTGTCCGACTATGTGCGGGCCGAGTTCCTGCGAAACCGCAAGCTGGACTATGTGCGCGCCGCCGAGGCCATGGGCCTCTCAAGCTGGCAGATCATCTGGCGCCATGTCTTGCCCAACAGCCTGACGCCCGTGGTGACCTTTCTGCCGTTCCGCATGAGTGCGGCCATACTCGCGCTGACTTCGCTGGACTTTCTGGGCCTGGGCGTGCCGCCAAGCACGCCAAGCCTGGGCGAATTGCTGGCACAGGGCAAGAATAATATCGACGCCTGGTGGATCTCGCTGTCCACATTTGGCGTACTGGTGCTCACGCTGCTCTTGCTGACCTTCATGGGCGACGCGCTGCGTGACGCCCTCGATCCGCGAAAGGCTGATCGATGAGTTCCAGCCACTCCGCCCCCCAGGCGACCGCACTCGACGTCGTGTCGACAGCGTCTGAACCCGTTCCAGCCCGATTGCTGCTGGACGTCAAGGGCCTCACAGTGGTCTTCGGCGGCAAAGAAGCCGTCGCTGGCGTTGATTTTCATGTTGCTGCGGGCGAGAAGGTGGCCTTGGTCGGCGAGTCTGGCTCCGGCAAGACCGTGACTGCGCTCAGCCTGCTGCGCTTGTTGCACGATGCCGAGGTGCGGGGGCAGGTCCAGCTGGCTGGCGACGAAGGCGTGCGCAATCTGCTGGCCTTGCCTGAGCCCGCCTTGCGCGCCGTGCGTGGCCGCGAGATCAGCATGATTTTCCAGGAGCCGATGACGGCGCTCAACCCTCTCTACACCGTGGGCGAGCAGATCATGGAGGTGCTGCAGCTCAAGCTGGGCGTGCCGCGCGCCGAAGCGCAAGCCCGTGCCGTTGCCCTTCTGTCAGACACGGGGATTGCGCAGCCCGAGCAGAAGGTATGGGCCTATCCGCACCAGCTTAGTGGGGGGCAGCGTCAGCGAGCCATGATCGCCATGGCCCTGGCCTGCCAGCCGAAGCTGCTGCTGGCTGACGAGCCCACCACCGCTCTGGATGTCGCCGTACGTTGCCAGATCCTAGACCTGCTGGATACGTTGCAGCAGCGCCGCGGCATGGCGGTGCTGATGATCACGCACGACCTCAACCTCGTCCGGCGTTTCGCCAGCCGGGTCATTGTGATGGAGCGCGGCCGGATCGTCGAGCAGGGGCCGGTCGCGGAGGTGTTCTCGGCGCCCCGTCATCCCTATACGCGCAGCCTCATCGACAGCCAACCGGTGCGCGACGTCCTGGATGCAGATCCGGTTGCGGCGCCGTTGCTGAGCGCGCAGGGCTTGCGGGTGATCTACCCGGTACCTGTGCCCGGTGTGCGCGGCTGGTTCCGGCGCGGCGAATTTGTGGCGGTTCAGGGCGCTGACTTTGCGATCCCGCCGGGACACACGCTCGGGGTGATTGGCGAGTCCGGCTCTGGCAAGTCCACGCTAGCGCTTGCGGCGCTGGGGCTGCTGCCCTCGTCAGGTGAGCTGTGCTTCGATGGCCAGGCCTGGAGCGGTGACCGGCTGCGTGACCGGGCCTTGCGGCGCCGGATACAGGTGGTGTTCCAGGATCCGTTTTCGTCGCTGTCGCCGCGACTGACGGTCGAGGAGATCGTGGGCGAGGGCCTGACGATCCATCACCCCTCGCTGTCCAACGCCGACCGCCTGGACAAGGTGCGCGAGGCGTTGGAGGCGGTGGGTCTGGGCGAGGCGCAGTTCCCGGGGCTGCTGCAGCGCTATCCCCACGAGTTCTCGGGCGGGCAGCGCCAGAGGCTCGCGATTGCCCGGGCTCTGATCGTGGAGCCGGCCATCATCGTGCTGGACGAACCCACCAGCGCCCTCGACGTGACCATCCAGAAGCAGGTCCTGCAGCTGCTGCAGCGCCTGCAGCGCGAACGCCGCCTCAGTTATCTGCTGATCACGCATGACGTAGATGTGATCCGCGCCATGGCGCACGAGGTGCTGGTGATGCAGGCTGGCGTCATCGTGGAGGCCGGCCCGGTGGGCCAGGTGCTGGACCAGCCCACGCATTCCTACACCCGGACGCTGGTGCATACGGCGGCCTGAAACGAGCCCGATCGGTAAGGAATCGCCTTCAAAATCAAGGCACTAGACCGGATTTTCCAGTACAATAACCGGCATCTTGACCAAAAAGGGCGGATATTAACCGCCCTTTTTTTTATGGTCGAACGCTTTTCAACCGGAGTCCAAGGGCAGGAACCAGCACTCGCATGTCGCTGCAGCAGATTATTGAACAGACCGTGACCGGACTGGGTTACGACCTGGTGGAGACCGAGCGCTCCGCCGGGGGGCTGCTGCGTGTGACGATCGATCTTCCCTGGACAGCGGGTGCGCCCGAGGCCTTTGTGAACGTCGAGGACTGCGAGAAGGTCACGCGCCAGCTCCAGTACGCGCTGGAGGTCGAGGGTATCGAGTACAAGCGCCTTGAGGTTTCCTCCCCGGGTATCGATCGCCCCCTTCGGCACGAACAGGATTTCGAGCGCTTTGCTGGCCATGTGGTCGACATCACGCTCAAAGCCCCGCTGGGCGCCGCAGCCGGTGGCCAGGTGGCCGCCAATCGAAAGAAGTTTCGCGGCACGCTGGAGCGCGTGGCCACGGCCGGGGTATCGGGCTGGCAGATCGTCTGGAGCGACGAGCCACCCGTCAAGCCCGGCCGCAAGGTGAGCAAGAAGCGCGAGCCCGCGCCGCCGCAGGCGCTGGGTTTTGCATGGGATGAATTGCGTGAGGCGCGGCTGGCGCCGATCGTGAATTTCAAGGGCCGCAGCGGTGGCTGAGCCGCAGCGACATCGTAGGTACTGGAGGATCGAGGCATGAATCGCGAACTGTTGATGCTGGTGGAGGCCATCTCGCGTGAGAAGAACGTCGAGCGCGACGTGGTGTTTGGCGCTGTCGAGGCGGCGCTGGCACAGGCGACCAAGAAGCTGTACGAGGGCGACGTGGACATCCGCGTGTCAATTGACCGCGACAGCGGTGTGTACGAAACCTTCCGCCGCTGGCATGTGGTCCCCGACGAGGCCGGCCTGCAGCTGCCTGACCAGGAGATCCTGCTGTTCGAGGCGAGGGAGCAGATCCCCGACATCGAGGTCGACGAATACATCGAGGAGCCGGTGGAGTCTGTGCCGATCGGTCGCATCGGCGCCATGGCCGCCAAGCAGGTGATCCTGCAGAAGATCCGCGACGCCGAGCGCGAGATGCTGCTTAACGACTTCATGTCCCGCGGCGAGAGGATCTTTGTCGGAACGGTCAAGCGCCTGGACAAGGGCGACATCATTGTCGAGAGCGGCCGCGTGGAAGGGCGCCTGCGTCGGGGCGAGATGATCCCGAAGGAAAACCTGCGCTCGGGCGACCGCGTGCGCGCCATGATCATGGACGTCAACACCGAGCAGCGCGGTCCGGCGATCAGCCTCTCGCGCTCGGCGCCCGAGTTCATGATCGAGCTCTTCCGCCAGGAAGTGCCCGAGATCGAGCAGGGTCTGCTGGAGATCAAATCCTGCGCGCGTGACCCCGGTTCGCGCGCCAAGATCGCCGTGCTGTCGCACGACAAGCGCGTCGACCCCATCGGCACCTGCGTCGGCGTGCGCGGTACCCGCGTCAATGCGGTGACCAACGAGCTGGCCGGCGAGCGCGTGGATATCGTGCTGTGGAGTGAGGATCCCGCCCAGTTCGTCATTGGCGCGCTGGCCCCGGCGAACGTGCAGTCCATCGTAGTGGACGAGGAAAAGCACGCTATGGACGTGGTGGTCGACGAGGAAAACCTGGCGATTGCGATCGGCCGTGGCGGCCAGAACGTGCGCCTGGCCTCGGACCTGACGGGCTGGAAGATCAACATCATGGACGCGGCCGAGTCGGCCCAGAAGCAGGCCGACGAGACCACCACGCTGCGCAAGCTGTTCATGGAGAAGCTTGACGTGGACGAGGAGATCGCCGACATCCTGATCGCCGAAGGTTTCACCAGCCTGGAGGAGGTGGCTTATGTGCCTCTGCACGAGATGCTGGAGATCGAGAGCTTCGACGAGGACACCGTCAACGAACTGCGCGCCCGCGCCAAGGATGCGCTGCTCACGCTGGAGATTGCCCGCGAGGAGAGCGTGGAGGACGTGTCGCAGGATTTGCGCGACCTGCAGGGTCTGACGCTTGAGCTCATCGCCAAGCTGGCCGAGGCCGGCGTGCACACGCTCGACGACCTGGCCGATCTGGCCGTTGACGAGCTGACCGAGATCACGGGTCAGACTGGCGATGAGGCCAAGGCGCTCATCATGAAAGCGCGGGAGCATTGGTTCACCAATGAAGCGGCTCCCCAGGCGTAACGGCCATGTAAACGAAGTTTCAGTAAAGGCTAGCAACTGCCCGCAGGGTTTGTTAGGCCGACACCAAAGGTCCACACGAAATGTCCAGCACGACCGTCTCCGAGTTTGCCGCCGAACTCAAGAAGTCAACCGACACGCTGCTTGAGCAGCTCAAATCCGCAGGCGTGGCCAAGTCCTCTGCTGCGGACACCCTAACCGACGCTGACAAGCAGAAGCTGCTCGGCTACCTGCAGGCCAGCCATGGCACCGCTGCGCCCGAGCGCAAGAAGATCACGCTGACCAAGAAGTCGACCAGCGAGATCAAGCAGGCTGACGCCAGCGGCAAGGCGCGCACCATCCAGGTCGAGGTCCGCAAGAAGCGTACCTTTGTGCGTCGCGAGGATGGCAGCGAGGGCGGAGAAGCCGCGCCGCAGGCCAGCGCGTCCGTCCCGGCGTCCGCACCGGTCATTGACGAAGCCGAACTCGCGCGTCGCGAGGAAGAAGCCCGTCGCCAGGCCGAGTTAATTCGCCGGCAGGAAGAGGAGCTGGCCGAGCGCCGGCGCCAGCGCGAAGCCCAGGAAGCCCAGGACCGGGAAGCGGCGGCCAAGGCCGAGGCCGAGGCTCGGGCCAAGCCGTCCGCCGCACGTCCGGCCGTGGACGATGCCGCAGTCAAGGCTGCAGCCGAGGCGAGGGCTGCGGCCGAAGCCAAGGCCCGTGCCGACGAGGATGCCTCGCGTGCCGAGCTCGACGCCCGTCGCCGCAAGGCCGAGGAAGAGGCGGCCGCCATCCGTTCCATGATGTCCAGCGCGGCCAAGAAGCCGCCGGCCAAGAAGGAAGAGCCCAAACCGGCAGAAGCCAAGAAGGGCACGCTGCACAAGCCTGCGGCCGGTACAACAGCGGCCAAACCCTCCAAGCCAGGCGGCAACACATCAGCCGCGGCCGGCGCAGGGGCCGGCAAGGAAATCAAGTCGGCCAAGCTTTCGTCAAGCTGGGCAGGTGACCCGGCCAAGAAGAAGGCCATCCCGACCCGGGGCGACACGAGCGGCGGCATCGGGCGTGGCAGCTGGCGCGGCGGCCCCAAGGGCAAGCGCGGGAACGACCGTGACGAGCAACCCACCCAGGCGGCGCCGGTCGAGGCCCGCGTCATCGAGGTACACGTGCCCGAGACCATCACGGTGGCAGAGCTGGCGCACAAGATGTCGGTCAAGGCCTCCGAGGTCATCAAGCAGTTGATGAAGCTGGGACAGATGGTCACCATCAATCAGCCCTTGGACCAGGATACGGCCATGATCGTGGTCGAGGAAATGGGCCATAAAGCCATCATTGCGGCGCTGGACGATCCGGAAGCCTTCACCGAAGAGGAAGTGCAGTCGCACGCTGCCGACGCCGTGGCGCGCGCGCCGGTCGTCACCGTTATGGGCCACGTCGACCATGGCAAGACCTCGTTGCTGGATTACATCCGCCGCACCAAGGTGGCAGCAGGCGAGGCTGGCGGCATCACGCAGCACATCGGTGCCTACCATGTGGACACCCCGCGCGGTATGGTGACCTTCCTCGATACGCCGGGCCACGAGGCGTTCACGGCCATGCGCGCCCGCGGCGCCCAGGCCACCGACATTGTCATCCTCGTTTGTGCGGCCGATGATGGCGTGATGCCCCAGACCCAGGAAGCCGTCAAGCACGCCAAGGCGGCGGGCGTTCCCATCGTGGTGGCCATGACCAAGGCCGACAAGCCGGAGGCAAACGTCGAGCGTGTCAAGACCGAGCTCGTGGCTGAAGAGGTGGTGCCCGAGGAGTTCGGCGGTGACTCGCCTTTCGTGGCCGTGTCGTCCAAGACCGGCCTGGGCATCGATACGCTGCTGGAGCAGGTGTTGTTGCAGGCCGAAGTGCTTGAGCTCAAGGCTCCGGTGAATGCGGCCGCCAAGGGTCTGGTGATCGAAGCCAAGCTCGACAAGGGACGCGGCCCCGTGGCCACCGTGCTGGTGCAATCGGGCACACTCAAGACCGGCGATGTGGTGCTTGCAGGCCAGACCTACGGCCGGGTGCGTGCCATGCTTGACGAGGCAGGCCGTAAGATCGAAGCGGCCGGACCTTCCATCCCGGTGGAGATCCAGGGCATGACGGAGGTGCCGCAGGCCGGCGATGACTTCATGGTCATGGCCGACGAGCGCCGCGCCCGCGAGATCGCCACCTACCGGGCCGGCAAGTTCCGCAACACCAAACTGGCCAAGCAGCAGGCCGCCAAGCTGGAGAACATGTTCTCCGACATGGCTGCCGGTGAGGTCAAGACCCTGCCCATCATCGTCAAGGCCGACGTCCAGGGCTCGCAGGAAGCGCTGGCCGCCTCATTGCTCAAACTTTCGACCGACGAGGTCAAGGTGCAGCTGGTGTATGCCGCCGTCGGCGGGATCAGCGAATCCGACGTCAACCTGGCGATCGCGTCCAAGGCGCTGATCATCGGCTTCAACACCCGTGCCGACGCCGGTGCGCGCAAGCTGGCCGAAGGCAACGACGTGGAGATCCGCTATTACAACATCATCTACGACGCCGTCGATGAGCTCAAGGCCGCCATGTCGGGCATGCTGGCGCCCGAGAAGAAGGAAGAGATCATCGGCATGGCCGAGATTCGCACCGTATTCGTGGCGTCCAAGATCGGCACGGTGGCGGGCTGTATGGTCACGTCCGGCTTCGTCACCCGCAGCGCGCACTTCCGCCTGCTGCGCGACAACGTAGTGATCTACATCGGCGAGCTCGACTCCCTTAAGCGCATGAAGGACGATGTGCGCGAGGTCAAGGAAGGCTTCGAATGCGGTATCAAGCTCAAGAACTACAACGATATCAAGGAAGGTGATCAGCTGGAGTTCTTTGAGGTCAAGGAGATCGCCAGAACGTTGTGAGTTGAGCGTGGAGCGTCCAGCGGCTTTCCGCTCAGCGCTCAACGCAAGACGCTCAAGCTCGAGCCTCTACCATGGTCAAGAAGCCTGCCAGGCCCAACCGTAGCTATCAGGTCGCTGATCAGATTCAGCGCGACCTGACGGAGCTGATCGCGCGCGAGTTGAAGGACCCGCGAATCGGTATGGTGACGCTGCAATCGGTCGACGTCACGCCCGACTACGCGCACGCCAAGGTTTACTTCAGCGTGCTCGTGGGTGATCCGCAGGAAACGCAGGACGCCCTGAACCAGGCGGCGGGCTTCCTGCGCAACGGCCTCTTCAAGCGACTGCATATCCACACCGTGCCCACGCTGCATTTCCTGTTCGACCGTACCACCGAGCGTGCAGCCGACATGAACGCGCTGATCGCGCAGGCCGTCGCATCGCGTTCCAAAGACGAGGGTTGAGCATGCATGCGCTACGCACCAGGGTGCAACGGCGCCCTGTGCATGGGGTGTTGTTGCTCGACAAGCCACTGGGACTCTCCAGCAACCAGGCGTTGCAAAGAGCGAAGTGGCTGCTGCGCGCCGAGAAGGCAGGCCACACCGGCACGCTCGATCCGCTCGCAACTGGCGTGCTGCCGCTGTGTTTCGGCGCCGCCACCAAATTCAGCCAATTGCACCTGGACGCCGACAAGACCTATGTCACGACAGTCCGACTGGGCGTGAAGACCAGCACGGCCGATGCCGAGGGTGACGTGCTGCAGACGCGTCCCGTGAACTGTACACCCGGCCTGGTGGTCGAAATCCTAGACCGCTTCATGGGTCTGATCCGGCAGGTGCCTCCCATGCACAGCGCGCTGAAGAAGGGTGGCAAGGCCCTTTACGAATACGCCCGTGACGGCGAGACTGTGGCGCGTGCGCCGCGTGGGGTGATGATTCACGAGCTGGAGCTGCTCGACCTGCAGCTACAGGGTGACGCGCCTTTCCTGCGCCTTCGCATCCGGTGCAGCAAAGGCACATACATCCGCACCCTGGGCGAGGACATCGCCGAGGCTCTGGGCTGTGGCGGGCACCTGATTGCCCTGCGCCGCGTGGCCACCGGCACGTTCCGCGAAGACCATTGCGTGACGCTGGAGAGCCTGGAGTCTCTCGATGAGGCTGTGCGCCCCGCGCGGCTAAAGCCCGTGGACACGCTACTCACGGGTCATGCCACCGTCACGCTCGACGGCGAGAATGCCGGGCGTTTCCTCAGCGGCCTGCGCCGCCGTGGCAACTGGCCTGATGCCGAACAATTGGCTGTCTACGGCGGCCAGCCCCACGCCTTGCTGGGCACAGCGCACGTCAAGGCCGGCGAACTCATACCCGGGCGCCTTTTGAGCCCGGTAGAAATTCAACAAATCCTGGAAGGCCAATCATGAGCAAGCAAATCCGCAACATCGCCATCATTGCGCACGTCGACCACGGCAAGACCACCATGGTGGACCAGCTGCTACGCCAGTCCGGCACTTTTGCCGAGCACGAGAAGGTCGTCGATACCGTGATGGACAGCAATGCCATCGAGCGGGAACGCGGCATCACCATCCTGGCCAAGAACTGCGCCGTGAGCTGGAAGGGCACCCATATCAACATTGTCGATACGCCCGGCCATGCCGACTTTGGGGGCGAAGTGGAGCGTGCCCTGTCCATGGTGGACGGCGTGCTGCTGCTGATCGACGCCCAGGAAGGCCCTATGCCGCAGACCCGCTTTGTGACCAAGAAGGCGCTGGCCCTGGGCCTCAAACCCATCGTGGTGGTGAACAAGGTAGACAAGCCCGGAGCCAATCCGGACAAGGTGATCAACGCCGCCTTTGACCTGTTCGATAAGCTGGGCGCCAATGACGAGCAGCTGGACTTCCCGGTGGTCTATGCCTCGGGCATCAACGGCTGGTCCTCGCTAGAGGAGGGCGCTGCCGGGGAGCAGTGGGGCCCCGACATGTCGGCCCTGTTCGAAACCGTGCTCAAACATGTGCCGGCCCACAAGGGTGATCCCAAGGCGCCGTTGCAGCTGCAGATCTCGGCCATTGACTACTCGACCTTCGTAGGTCGCATCGGCGTCGGCCGCATCAACGCTGGCACCATCAAGCCCGGTATGGACGTGCTTGTCATGGAAGGGCCGGACGGGAAATCCACCAAGGGCCGCATCAACCAGGTGCTGACGTTCCAGGGGCTGGATCGCATGCAGACGCCTTCCGCCGGCCCTGGCGACATCGTGCTGATCAACGGCATCGACGAAATCGGCATCGGCGTGACGGTGACAGATCCTGCCAATCCCCAGGCCCTGCCCATGCTAAAAGTCGACGAGCCCACGCTGACCATGAACTTCTGCGTCAACACCTCGCCGCTGGCAGGCCGCGAGGGCAAGTTCGTGACCAGCCGCCAGATCTGGGACCGGCTACAAAAGGAACTGCAGTCCAATGTGGCGCTGCGGGTCAAGGAGACCGATGAGGACGGTATCTTCGAGGTCTCGGGCCGAGGGGAGCTACACCTGACCATCTTGCTGGAGAACATGCGCCGAGAGGGCTATGAGCTCGCCGTATCCAAGCCCCGCGTGGTCTTTCATGAGATCAACGGCGTGAAGCACGAGCCGATCGAACTCGTGACGGCCGATATCGAGGAAGGACACCAGGGCGGTGTGATGCAGGCCCTAGGAGAGCGCAAGGGCGAACTGGTGAACATGGAGCCAGACGGCCGTGGCCGCGTGCGCCTCGAGTACCGCATCCCGGCCCGCGGCCTGATCGGCTTCTCCAACGAGTTCCTGAACCTGACGCGTGGCTCGGGACTGATCTCCAACATCTTTGACAGCTACGAGCCGCACAAGGGCGAGATCGCCAGCCGCAAGAACGGCGTGCTGATCTCCATGGACGACGGCGAGATCTTCACCTACGCGCTGGGCAAGCTTGATGACCGCGGACGCATGTTCGTCAAGGCCAACGATCCGGTGTACGAGGGCATGATCGTCGGCATCCACAGCCGCGACAACGATCTCGTCGTGAACGCCACGCGTACCAAGCAGCTCACCAACTTCCGTGTCAGCGGCAAGGAAGACGCGATCAAGATCACGCCCCCGATCGAGCTCACGCTGGAGTACGGCGTGGAGTTCATTGAGGACGACGAACTCGTCGAGATCACGCCCAAGAGCATCCGCCTGCGCAAACGCTATCTGAAGGAGCACGAGCGCAAGCGTGCTTCAAAGGAATGACCCCCTGAGCCCGCCTGCGACGGCCTTCCCCCCAGAAGGGGGACGACGCCAGTGGCCCGGCGAAACCGGTTCCACGGCGTCCCCCGGTTGAAAAACGGGGGGCCTGCGGGCAGGCTCTGGCTGTCTGCCCCCACCTCCATGAAACTCACGCATCGACGCGCAGTCTGGCTGATGGTCGCGGTGACCCTGATGTGGTCCATCGCCGGCCTGGTCACGCGGCAGCTGGAGGCCGCGAAGGGTTTTGAGCAGACCTTCTGGCGCAGCTTCTTCACCGCTGCGTCGCTGCTGGTGATCCTGCCGCTCTGGCGTGGCCCGACGCGGGTCTGGGCGCAACTGCGGTACGCGCCCCCCACGCTTTGGTGGTCCGGCCTTTGCTGGGGCTTCATGTTCACCTCCTTCATGCTGGCCCTTACCATGACCAGCGTCGCCAATGTGCTGGTCATCTCGGCCCTCAATCCGCTGCTCACTGCGTTGCTGGCCTGGGTGGTCCTGCGCCAGCGGATCGCGGTTTCCACGTGGCTGGCCATCCTGCTCGCGGGCCTGGGCACTGTCTGGATGTTTGCTGGCCAGATGGACGATGGCACCTGGCAGGGCATGGCAGTGGCCCTGCTCGTGCCGTTGACTGCAGCGATCAACTGGATCATCGTGCAGCATGCGCATGCGCACGGGGCCGATGTCGATCTGGTGCCCTCCGTGCTGGTGGGAGCGGTGCTGTCGGCCTTGGCCACGCTGCCGTTCGCACTGCCGCTTCAGGCCACCCCTCACGACCTTGGCTTGCTGGCGCTTCTGGGGCTGGTGCAGCTCGCGATACCCTGTACGCTGCTTGTGCTGTGCGCGCGGGTGCTCAAGGCCCCCGAGATCTCGCTGCTGGGACAGCTCGAGATCCTCTTTGGCATCCTGCTGGTCTGGGTTGGTGCCGGTGAAGCTCCATCCGTGGCCGTGATGCAGGGCGGCGCGCTGGTGCTGCTCGCCCTTTTGGGCAATGAACTGTTACGCTGGAACAAGACGACATGACCGGGGCCATGAATTCCGCCTGCCCCGAGATTCTGACCGAGGTACGCGGCTACCTTGGCTGCATCACCCTCAATCGTCCGCGCGCACTCAATGCCCTGTCCCTGCCCATGATCCGCGCCCTGGCGGCAGCGCTGCTGGCCTGGCGCGATGACCCGGCGGTACAGGCTGTCGCCATACGCGGCATGGGCAAAGAGGGCGCTTTCGGCTCCTTCTGTGCCGGCGGTGACATCCGCTTCTTCCATCAGGCCTCACTGCGTGGGGACGCTGAGCTCGAGGATTTCTTCACCGAGGAATACGCTCTCAACCACCTGGTCCACCATTACCCCAAGCCATACATCGCTTTCATGGACGGTGTGGTCATGGGCGGTGGCATGGGGATCTCCCAGGGCGCTGCGCTGCGCATCGTCACACCGCGTACCAAGATGGCGATGCCGGAGACCAATATCGGTCTTTTCCCAGATGTGGGCGGCGGCTGGTTTCTTGCGCGTTGCCCCAGCCATGGAGGCGAGTGGCTGGCACTGACCAGTGAAGTGGTGGGTGCCGGCGACGCGCTTGCACTGCAGCTGGCTGATGTGTGCCTCGACACGGCCCTACTGACCGAGGCCTGGGATGCACTAGCCGCGCAAGCGCGCTTTGATCCGCACATCCTGCAAGCCTGGCAGCAGACTTACGTGACGACCGCGCCCGCTGCGACGCTGCCGCTGGACGCCATCGCGCGCTGCTTCGACCAGCCCGATGTGCTGCACATCGTTCAGGCGCTGGAGCTAGAAAAGGGCGCCTGGGCGACTGCGACCCTGCAGGCCCTGCGTACCCATGCGCCCCTCATGCTGGAGGTGACATTGCAACAGATACGACGTGGCGCGGGCATGCGTCTGGCCGACGAACTGCGCATGGAGCGTGACATGGTGCGTCACTGCTTCAACACCCGTCACCTCGAGCGCTTCATGAGCGCGACCGACACCATGGAGGGCATCCGCGCGCTCGTGATCGACAAGGACCGGCAGCCGAAATGGAACCCCAGGAGGCTGGAAGACGTGACCCCGCAGATGGTGGCGGGATTTTTTGTCTCGCACTGGCCGACCTCGGCCCATCCCCTGCGCGACCTGAGCTGAGGACGCCCAATGCCGGCGCTCAGCGCTGCCGGGTCTTGAGCGCGCGTTCGACCTCGCGCTTGCCCTCACGCTCCTTGATTGTGTCGCGCTTGTCGTGCTCGGCCTTGCCCTTGGCCAGCCCGATGTCGCACTTGACCTTGCCGTTCTTCCAGTGCAGGTTGAGCGGGACCAGGGTGTAGCCTTTCTGCTCAACCTTGCCGATCAGTCGCTTGATCTCATCCTTTTTCAGCAGCAGCTTCTTGGTTCGCACAGCGTCGGGTCGCACATGCGTCGAGGCGGTCTTCAGAGGATTGATCTGGCAGCCGATGATAAACATCTCGCCATCGCGGATCACCACGTAGCCGTCGGTCAGCTGTACCTTGCCCTCGCGCACGGCCTTGACCTCCCATCCCTCCAGCACCATGCCCGCTTCGAAGCGTTCTTCGATGAAGTAGTTGAAGACGGCTTTCTTGTTGTCGGCAATGCGGGAAGAGGTGTCGGGCTTTTGGGTCATGAAGGGACTTACGGACGCAGCGCGAACCTACAATGGCGCTGGCTGGACGGATGCCAGCGCTGCATTCTATGAAAACTGTCCACAAGTCCGTTCTGATCTGGTACAGCCCCCAGGAAATGTACGAGCTGGTCACAGCCGTTTCTGACTATCCCAAGTTCCTCCCCTGGTGTGACCACGCCCGTGTGCTTGAAGCCCATGACGGGGGTGTGACGGCCGAGGTCGGCATCGCGTTCAGCGGTATCCGCCAGACCTTCACCACGCGCAACACCCACCTGCCGGGCAGCGCCGTGAAGATTCAACTGGTCAACGGCCCGTTCTCCCAGCTCGACGGCCATTGGTCCTTCGTGCCGGTGGGTGACGGACAGCAGCGTGCCTGCAAGGTGGAGCTGGTCCTGAACTACGGTTTTTCCAACGCGCTGCTCGGCAAGCTCGTGGGGCCCGTGTTCGACCGGATTGCCGGCAGCCTAGTAGACGCCTTCGTGCAGCGAGCCGAGCAGGTGTATGGCAGCTGAGGGCCGTATTGCCGTGGTCGTGGCCTATGCACCTCAGCCACGCCAGGTCTATGAGCTTGCGCTGGAGTTGCCCCCGGGCAGTACCGTTGCCGAAGCGCTTGCCGCAAGCGGTCTGGCCGCGAAGTTCCCGGAGTTGGACCTGAAGCAAGTGGACGTGGGTGTTTGGGGCCGCAAGGCCTCACGCGAGCGAGTCCTGCGTGAAGACGACCGCGTGGAGGTGTACCGCGCCCTGCGGGTGGACCCCAAAGTTGCTCGGCGCGAGCGCTTCGCACGCCAGGGGGCACGGTCTGTCGGTTTGTTCGCGCAACGGCGACCCGGCGCAAAGGCCGGCTACTAGCAGACCGGCGCGCCCATGGATCCGGCTAGCGGCAGTTTTCGTTGATGATGCCCTGCAGGCGCTGGCTTTCGGCCGCCAGGGCCGCCTCGTCCATAAACTCGCGCTCTCCCCTCTCGTTGATGCGAGCAATGCGAGCGCCAGAGTCCACGCCGGCCTTGGCCTGCCGGGCGCGGGCGCAGTTCTCGGCCATGATGCCGGCATTGCGGTCTTCCTCAGCCCTGCGCTTGGCGGCTTCGGCTTCTTCGGCCTGCTTGCGCTTTTCCTGCAGGGACTTGTCTACCCCTGTCGGCGCGGCAGCAGCCGGCGTGGCGACTGGGGTCGCCACGCCCTCGGCGGGTGCTGTCGCACGGTTATTGGCCGGGCGACGAAGAATGTTCTTCTCAGGTACATCGGCCGGTGGAGGCCGGTCGCTGAAGACCCTACGGCCATCCCTGTCCAGCCATTGCCACTGGGCGCTGGCCGTCAGTGCAAAGACGCAGGCGGCCAAGCAGATCATGGAGCGGGTCAGTTTCATGGCCCAAGTGTAGCGTCAGGCGTGCGCTTGTCACCTGGGTAAGGTCCCCGCAGCTCGTGTGGTCTGCCTGAGGTGGGTGAGCCGGGGCTGAGCGAGGCGGTATGCGCGGGTACAATGCTTTTTTTGGAGCTCAGAGACATGCGCCTTCTCGGTAAAGCGCTCACCTTCGACGATGTGTTGCTGGTGCCGGCGTACTCCCAGGTCCTGCCCAAGGACACCTCTCTTTCGACGCGTTTCTCCCGCAATATCTCCCTGAACCTGCCCCTGGTCTCCGCAGCCATGGACACGGTGACAGAAGCCCGCCTCGCGATTGCCATCGCCCAGGAGGGCGGTATGGGAATCGTCCACAAGAACCTCAGCGTGGCCGAGCAGGCCGCTCAGGTGGCCAAGGTCAAGCGTTACGAATCGGGCGTGCTCCGTGACCCGGTGGTCATCACCCCCGACACCACGGTGCGCCAAGTGATGGCGCTCTCCGAGGAACTGGGCGTCTCGGGCTTCCCGGTGGTCGACGCCGGCAAAGTGGTAGGCATCGTAACCGGCCGCGACTTGCGCTTCGAAGCCCGCTACGATCTGCCGGTGCGCGAAATCATGACGCCGCGCGCTCGCCTCATCACGGTGCCCGATGGCACTACGCCGGCCGAGGCCAAGGCCCTGCTCAACAAGCACAAGCTGGAGCGCCTGCTCGTCGTCAACGAGGCCTTCGAGCTCAAGGGCCTGATCACGGTCAAGGACATTACCAAGCAATTGAACTTTCCCAACGCGGCGCGTGACGCAGCGGGCCATTTGCGCGTCGGCGCGGCGGTAGGCGTGGGCGAGGGCACCGAGGCCCGCGTGGAGGCGCTGGTACGCGCAGGTGTGGACGCTATCGTCGTTGATACGGCGCACGGTCACAGTAAGGGCGTGCTGGACCGGGTGCGCTGGGTAAAACAGAACTACCCGCACGTCGATGTGATTGGCGGTAATATCGCCACCGGCGCGGCCGCGCTGGCCCTGGTTGAGGCAGGCGCCGACGCCGTCAAGGTCGGCATCGGTCCGGGCTCCATCTGCACCACCCGCATCGTCGCGGGTGTGGGCGTGCCCCAGGTCACTGCCATCGACAATGTGGCCACCGCGTTGCAGGGTACGGGCGTGCCGCTGATTGCCGATGGCGGCATCCGCTACAGCGGCGATATCGGCAAGGCCATCGCTGCGGGCGCGAGCACCGTGATGATGGGCGGCATGTTCGCCGGTACCGAGGAGGCGCCAGGCGAGATCATCCTCTACCAGGGCCGCAGCTACAAGAGTTACCGGGGCATGGGTTCGATTGGCGCCATGCAGCAGGGCAGCGCCGACCGTTACTTCCAGGAGTCGAGCACCGGCAACCCGAATGCCGACAAGCTGGTGCCCGAAGGCATTGAGGGCCGGGTCCCCTACAAGGGCTCCATGGTGGCCATCGTCTTCCAGATGGCCGGCGGCCTGCGCGCCAGCATGGGCTACTGCGGTTGTAGCACTATCGAGGAAATGCGAAGCAAGGGCGAATTCGTAGAGATCACATCGGCTGGCATCCGTGAAAGCCACGTGCACGACGTGCAGATCACCAAAGAAGCTCCCAACTACCGGATGGATTGAGCACGCCCCCAGGCTGCGCGCACGTCGTGTCGCTGCGCCACCCCCTTGAAGGGGCAACGCCAGCGGACTGGCAAAGCCAGCCCCTCAGCGTTCCTGGTTGAAGACACGCGGTTTGCGCACATGCCTTTATGCAGCACCAGAAAATCCTTATCCTCGATTTCGGCTCCCAGGTAACGCAACTCATCGCCCGGCGTGTGCGCGAGGCGCATGTGTACTGCGAGGTTCACCCCTGCGACGTCAGCGACGACTGGGTGCGCCGGTACGCGGCCGACGGACATCTCAAGGGCGTGATCCTGTCCGGCAGTCACGCCAGTGTCTACGAGGAGAGTACTGACAAGGCGCCCCAGGCGGTTTTCGAACTCGGCGTTCCCGTGCTTGGCATCTGCTACGGCATGCAGGCGATGGCGCAGCAGCTTGGCGGCAAGGTCGAGAGCGGCCATCAGCGGGAGTTTGGCTACGCCGAGGTCCGCGCGCACGGCCACACTGCGCTGCTCAAGGACATCGTCGACTTCACGACTCCCGAGGGCCATGGCATGCTCAAGGTCTGGATGAGCCATGGCGACAAGGTGACGGCTTTACCAGCCGGCTTCAAGCTGATGGCCTCCACGCCCAGCTGTCCCATCGCCGGCATGGCCGACGAGCAGAGGCGCTTTTATGCCGTGCAGTTCCACCCCGAGGTCACCCACACCGTGCAGGGTCGCGCCCTGCTTGAGCGCTTCGTGTTGGAGATCTGTGGCGTCCGCGCCGACTGGATCATGCGTGACCATATTGCCGAGGCGGTGGAGGCTATCCGCCAGCAGGTTGGCAACGAGGAGGTCATTCTGGGTTTGTCGGGTGGCGTGGATTCCTCTGTTGCCGCAGCTCTGATCCACCGTGCCATTGGTGATCAGCTGACCTGTGTCTTCGTCGATCACGGCCTTCTGCGCCTCAACGAGGGCGACATGGTCATGGATATGTTTGCGGGCAAGCTGCACGCCAGGGTGATCCGCGTGGATGCTGGCGAGCTGTTTCTGGGCAAGCTGGCGGGCGTGAGCGATCCCGAACAGAAGCGCAAGATCATCGGTGGTCTGTTCGTCGATGTCTTCAAGGCTGAGGCCGCCAAGCTAAAGGCCAGCGGCGCGGGCCACAAGGGCGCCACCTTCCTCGCGCAAGGCACGATCTATCCGGATGTCATTGAGTCGGGCGGCGCCAAGAGCAAGAAAGCCATCACGATCAAGAGCCATCACAACGTGGGCGGCCTGCCCGAACAGCTCGGTTTAAAGCTGCTGGAGCCATTGCGTGACCTGTTTAAGGACGAAGTACGTGAACTCGGAGTGGCCCTGGGCCTACCGCTCGACATGGTCTATCGCCATCCCTTTCCAGGTCCCGGTCTGGGCGTACGCATCCTGGGCGAGGTGAAGAAAGAATACGCTGATCTGCTGCGCCGGGCCGACGCCATCTTCATCGAGGAATTGCGCTCCACCATCGAGCCCAATTCCGGTAAGACCTGGTATGACCTTACGAGCCAGGCCTTCACCGTCTTCCTGCCGGTCAAGAGCGTTGGCGTGATGGGCGACGGCCGTACCTACGACTACGTCGTGGCCCTGCGTGCAGTGCAGACCAGCGACTTCATGACGGCGGACTGGGCCGAGCTACCCTACAGCCTGCTCAAGAAGGTGTCGGGCCGCATCATCAATGAGGTTCGCGGCATCAACCGCGTGACCTACGACGTGAGCTCCAAGCCGCCGGCGACGATCGAGTGGGAGTGACTTTTATAACGTAAGTTATTGATTTATATAGGTTTTAAGTTGCAAAAAAGTGGTTCACGCCCAACTAAGTCGTTGATATAGCAGGGCGTTGGCATCAAAGTTACACGTAAAGCAACGCAAAGCTGTACCCACTCAAAATCGTGGTAACTGGCAGCCCCATATGCCGCTCAAAAAAAACACTCATTTAACGACGACAGCTACCCGGACGATGACGTGAGGGTGTAGTCATGCGCGACACCTGAGGCGTGGCTTGCTGGCGGGCCAGTGCGGGCTAGCCGGTCCAGTGTTCCTGTCGGTGGACGAGGTATCCGGGTTGCAGGTAGGAGCCCGGCTGCAGGGCATGGTGAGAGCGGCCCGCATGGTCCTGTTGCCCAGCGCGAGCCGCTTCGGCGTAAGCGCGCGCCACAGCCTCGCCTGCGGCAAGCACCCTGGGATCGCGTACCGGAGAATTCGCCTTGCCGCGGATCTGGACCATGTGCCAGCCGCCATCCCGACCTCGCTGCAACTCAATCGTCGCGGTACGCCGACCCTGATGTCTCAGCGAGAACACCCGGCTCGCTCCGCTGGAGCAGGCATTGACATAGGTTGCGATGCAGTGCCGCTGCTCCAGCCCCTCCTCCGCCAACAGGAAGCCGCAGTCGAGCTCCACCGCCAGATAGTCACCTGTCGCAAACTGTGGCAGCAGGGCGGGCCAGCGCACGTCCTTCTGCGGGTCTGCCGTAATAAGCAGGGCTCGGTGCCAGGCATCGGAGCGTCGGCACAGGGAGTTCCAGTGCGCACCCTTGAGCACCACGGACTGCGAATAGACGTAGTCCGAGACGTCCTGAGCCTCGTGGTCCAGATTGGCTAGTTTGTCGGTTGTAAGCGTGGTGCGCATGATGGCGCGCAGGAAGATGCGTGCGTTTTCCAGCCGGACCGGATCGGGGCGTCCGCGTGTGCGGTCCAGGATGCGTTCCATGCCGCGCAGCGCCGGCTGGCAGCGGTCGATGAGCAGGCGCTCGGTTTGCAAGGCGCTGGCCAACAGATTGATGAAGTGCGCAAAGCCGCTCAGGATGCGCGCCGACGGCGGGAAGAAACTGAGCAGGTGGCGAAGCACCGTATTGTCCTGCCTGACCAGAAAGCGCCAGCCCTGGGCCGTCATGCCAGCTTCGAGGAAGCAGGCCCGAACCTCGTTGAAGAAACCCGGGCCCAGGCGAAGCTGTAAACCGCAGCCGGGACTTAGGCCTAGGGCAAGCAGGGGCAGGCCGCCTGCGCTCGCCGCGTAGGGCAACTGGCCGATGCATGCCGCCACCCGGGCGACTTGGCCCAAGCTCACGCCGGGACCATGGATGGCCAGGGCCAGGGCCCGCACCTCGGGATCGAGCGCCTCGTGCAACAGCGGGCCGCAATGGGGGTCGTTGAGTCTGAGCTCACCGACCTGCCGCATGCGCGCCTGCACCGGGCCGCAGGTCAGCAGCAGCCGCACGCGGCCCCGTGTGAGTTGTAGCCGGGTCTGCCAGCGGCCGGGGCCGGCGAAACCGGGTGACACGTCATCGCGCAGGGGCAGAACGGGGTCGATGCCATCGGAATAGGAGTGATGTTGCAGCAGCTCATTCAGGGCCAACAGATCGGCGGCTGTGAGCTCTGCAAGATGGGCCAGCGGCAGCGTGCAGTAAGGGGGCTGGCCGCAGGCGATGTCACGCCACTGAAAGCGTGCATTGCGGTTGACAAACACCTGGAGCGCATCGGTATCCAGATTGACGAGGAAGCCCCAGATGACATCACCGCAGTTTTCCAGCTTTGCCTCAGCCATGTACGGAAAGCCGGCGTGCCAGCCGTCCAGTTCGTCGAAGGTCGCAAGCGCTTCGGCCCAGGTCTGCGGCTTGAAGCTCTCGCCCAGATGGTCTTCGAAGAAAGACTGCAGGGGGGCCTGGTCAGCGGCATCCGTGAAAGGGTGGTTGGCCAGCGCCACCGGCCTGATCATGCGGGCGTAGGCGCGGAGTCGGTCCGCGCTGACTCGCTTCAGGTAGCCCAGCAGTTGGATCAGCACACCCTCGCAGCCGAGCTCGCCGTGCAGGCGCATCAGCTTGTTGTCGCCGTCGATACGGAATCCTAGCAGCGCGCCGCTCATGCCCGTGTGTATCCAACTGCCACGATGTCGTGAAAGATAGCAGATAGCCCCTGGCTTGTGACCTTGCCGCCTGCTAAAGTCGGATACGCCATGTACCTGCCAACGTCGTATCGACCCGGTTGCCGTTCGCATGCGATGGTGCGCATCGGGGCGGCACAGCGGCTTGACCTGGCGGAGGTCCAGTTGACGCTGATCACGCAGCCCTTGCGCCATGGCGCGTGAACATGACTACATGCGCCAGGCCATCGCCCTGGCGCGCGAGGCGGCCAGGAGCGGTGAAGTGCCCGTCGGGGCGGTTCTGGTGCACCGGGGCGAGGTTATTGCCACAGGCCGCAACCACCCCATCGGCGCGCACGATCCCACAGCCCATGCCGAGATTCTTGCCTTGCGCGAGGGTGCCAGCCGGCTGGGTAACTACCGGCTTGCGGATTGCGAGCTCTACGTCACCCTTGAACCTTGCCCGATGTGTGCCGGGGCCCTGCTGCATGCGCGGCTGTCGCGCGTTGTTTACGGTGCTGCGGACCCGAAGACGGGCGCGGCCGGCTCGGTACTGAATGTTTTCGCGAACCGCCAACTCAACCACCAGACGGTCGTGGAAGGCGGCGTGCTGGCGGCCGAATGCGGCGCCTTGCTGCAGGACTTTTTTCGCGACCGGCGTGACGCGCAGCGTCACCTCAGTCAGCCCGTGCGCGAGGACGCCGTGCGCACGCCCGAGGACCGCTTTGCCGGACTGCCAGACTACCCCTGGCAACCGAACTACGTGCATGACCTGCCGGCCCTTGCTGGCCTGCGCCTGCACTACCTGGACGAAGGACCATGCGATGCGCCGCTGACCTGGCTCTGTCTGCACGGCAACCCGGCCTGGAGTTACCTCTATCGCAAGATGATCCCGGTCTTTCTGGCTGCGGGGCACCGCGTTGTGGCGCCAGACCTGATTGGCTTCGGCAAGAGTGACAAGCCCAAGAGGGAGGGCGCGCACCGCTTCGGCTGGCACCGGCAGGTCTTGCTGGAACTGGTCGAGCGGCTCGCCTTGGAGCGAGTGGTACTCGTCGTGCAGGACTGGGGTGGTCTGCTGGGCCTGACCTTGCCCATGGATGCGCCGCAACGCTATGCTGGCCTGCTAGTCATGAACACCATGCTGGCGACGGGCGACTCCCCGCTGACTCCGGGATCTCTGGCATGGCGCGAGATGTGCGCCACCAAGCCTGACTATGGCGTTGGCCGTCTGCTTGGGCGTGGAGCACCTCAGCTGAGTGCCGCCGAGTGCGCCGCCTATGATGCGCCTTTCCCCGATCGCGGCCATCGCGCGGCCTTGCGTGCCTTTCCTGCCATGGTGCCCGAGGCGCCGGAGGACGAGGGCGCGGCCGTGTCACGTCGAGCGCGTGATTTCTGGCGGCAGTGGGACGGCTCCAGCCTGATGGCCATTGGCGTGCAGGATCTCGTGCTGGGCGAATCTGTCATGCAGGCGCTGCGCAGGGTCATCCGGGGCTGTCCCGAGCCGATCCGCGTGGAGCAGGGTGGGTATTTCGTTCAGGAGTGGGGGCAAGACATCGCCGGGCAGGCCCTGCGGCACTTTGCGCCGCGATAATCTGCGCAATATGAAAAAGCACATCTACGTCTACTCGCCTTCGGGTGCAGTGCGCGACAAGGTGGCTTTCCGCCGCGGTGTGAGGCGACTGCAGGCCATGGGCTGCGAGGTTGAAGTGGACGAAGCCGCGCTGGCCAGCCATCAGCGCTTTGCGGGGGACGATGCAACGCGACTGGCCGCGATCGGGCGTGCCGCCGCCAGCGGCGCCGACGTGGCCCTGATTTCGCGCGGAGGCTACGGCATTTCCCGCATCCTGCCGGATGTGCCGTACAAGAAGGTAGCGCGCTCGATTGACCGTGGAACACATTTCGTCGGCCTGAGCGACTTCACGGCTTTTCAGATGGCGCTGCTGGCCAGGACCGGCGCGACTACGTGGGCCGGACCGTCGCTGTGCGAGGGCTTCGGTTTCCGCGACACCGCAGATGCCGCAGACGCGCATGGGGGAGGCAGGCGGCTTGAACCCGACGAGATCATGCTGGCCTGCTTCGAGGACCTGCTGCTGGGTCAGGGGGAGGGTGCCGGCTGGCGTCAACCCGGTCCCCGCCGGTCGGATGTGGCCGCTGCGGGGCACTTGCCCGCAAGCCGGCTCGGCGGTCGGGCACAGTTGCGGATCGAGGATGCGCTGCTGTGGGGCGGTAACCTGGCCATGCTGTGCTCGCTGCTGGGCACCCCGTTCATGCCGGCGGTGCAGGGGGGCATACTGTTTCTGGAGGACATTGCGGAGCATCCCTACCGCATCGAACGCATGCTGGTGCAACTGCTGCATGCTGGCGTGCTGGCGCGGCAGAAAGCCGTCGTGCTAGGGCAGTTCACGGACTACAAGCTGGTACCGCATGACCGCGGCTACAAACTGCAGTCAGTAGTGAACTGGCTGAGCAGCCACATCAGGGTGCCGGTGTTGACCGGGCTACCTTTCGGGCACGTGCCCACCAAGGTCTTGTTGCCAGTAGGCGCGCGTTGTGATCTGCTGGTGGAAGGACGTGATGTGTTGCTGGTCTGGGGCCACGCCGGCTAACAGCGAGGGCGTCAGGCGCGCTCGCGCCCGAGGCCACCGGGGCGCGAGACCATGCCCTTGGGCAGCAGCCCCTCGAACATGTGGGTGAGGTGGCGTAACTTCTGGCTGGCGATCCGCTCGCCCTGCAAGGAGGAGAGCGCCACCATGATATCGGCGCGCAGGTACCACAGGCCTTGCAGGTCGGGCGCAAACAGGACGCGACGTTCGACCTGCGGAAAGCTGGAACAACCTTCGTCACCCAGGAAGTCGAGCATGGCCTGGCGGATGTCCTCGATACTGATGGCTAATTGCACATCCTCCGCAGGAGTTCGATTCATCAGTCCCTGCATGCTGCTGATGAACTGGCTGGCCAGTCTGTTCATGGGCGATTCTTCTGTTGTGTGTATTTCTTGGGCTCAACGACGCAGGCAAGGATAAGCGGCCGGGGCGATGGCCACAATCGGTTTATGCCTGATGTGTTTTGATAAAACAACATGCAAATCAATAATTTGCCCAAGATACATCAGGCAAAACGTAAGCTGTCTGGCAGTGCAGACCCGGGTGTTGATCCACCCGGTACGGCGGTCTGGCCGCGATGCAGGTCATGCGTACCGCGTGATGAAGGTGCCTGCCCAAGCGCAGTCAACGCGATTCCCGCCCGTATCCAAGCCCCGAGGGATGCCATAAACTGCAAAGGAAAAGAAATCAACCAGGTTCTTGCATGGGTGTCCAGACCACCGTCGTTTTCACAGACCTGACCGGGAGCACATCTGTTTTCGAGTCCTTGGGCAATACCCGCGCCACGCGGGCCGTCACCCAACTGACCCACTGGATTTGCGACATGCTTCGCGCAAGGGGCGGCCAGGTGATCAAGACGCTGGGAGATGGGGTGCTGACCGTGTTCAGCGATGCCACAGCGGCCGTGCATGCCGTGGTGGACCTCCAGCGCGAACATCAGACGAACCTGCTGCAGCAACCGCTGGCGGAGCATCTGCCCATCCGGGTCGGCGTGGCCACCGGAGAGGTGGAGATCGTCAACGGGGATTGCTACGGCGATGCCGTCAACGTGGCGTCACGGCTGTGCGATCTGGCGGGGCCCCACGAGATCTGGGTTGACAGTTCCGATCTTGATTACGCCAGCCGGGTCAATGGCATCCGTTATCGCTCCCTGGGCCCGGTCAGCGTGCGGGGGCGGGTCGAGCCCTGCCAGGTCCACCAGGTGGAGTGGCATGAGGACCAGTCCACCGATTTCATCACTATGCAGGGGGAAGCCGACCTCATGAGTCGTGCGGCGCATGGCGATGCACTCGGCCAGGAGGTCAGGCTTACCTGGGGCGATCACACCCGCAGCTTTCGCTCCTTCGAGCTGCCGGCCCATATCGGGCGCATCCGGCACTGTGATTTCGTGGTGGCGAACCCACGGGTCTCACGGATGCATACCCGCTTGGAATGGCGCCATGGCCGGATCATGATTGTGGATGTTAGCAGCTATGGCACGTGGATTCGGTTCGCAGGCGCTCGTTCCGAGCTGCTGCTGCGTCGTGAGGAGTGCGTGCTTCATGGTCGCGGCGAAATTGCCTTGGGCGCGTCCTTTAACGATTCGGCGACGCCACTGGTGGTTTTCGAGGTGATCTGAGCCCTGAGGTTCTCGAAAGTAGCCCGGGCTTCGGTCGACAGCGTTTGGCGCTCGCGGGGTGCTAGGGGAGGATACTGGTGGCACGGCGCAGGGATAACACGGGAGCACGGGGCACAATGATTTACATAATATAAATAGTATGAAATTACTCTAACTTGAAGAAAAATGGCAAAAGATAAAAAATCTTCATTTTCATAGCCTTGTGTGAAATTTATGAAGTGAAATCGCAGGATCTTTGACCCATACCCTTGGCGCACCAAACCTGGCCACGATGGCATTCGTTCCCGGGATATCAAATCAGGCAATCACTTGGGAAAACAGGCGCTCGAAATTGCGGCTGGTAGTCTCGGCGATGGACGCCACATCGCACTGCCGTAGCTGGGCGATCTGTTGTGCCACGAGAGGCACATAGGAGGGATTATTGGTCTTGCCGCGGTGTGGCGCCGGCGCAAGATAGGGGCTGTCTGTCTCAATCAGCAGCCGGTCCAGAGGCACCAGTCGCGCGACGCTGTGCAGGTCTTCGGCATTGCGGAAGGTGATGATCCCCGAAAAGGAGATGTAAAAACCCAGGTCCAGCGCCGCGCGCGCGACGTCTGCGGTCTCTGTAAAGCAGTGGAAAACACCGCCTGCGCTGCCCGTCGCTCCGTCCTCACCCTCCTCCCGCAGGATCGCCAAGGTGTCTTCCGAGGCGCTGCGCGTGTGGATGACCAGAGGCTTGGCCAGCGCGCGCGCCGCGCGGATGTGGGTGCGGAAGCGCTCGCGCTGCCACGCCATGTCGGCAACGGTGCGCTCGCCAAGCCGGTAGTAGTCCAGTCCAGTCTCCCCGACACCGACGACGCGTGGAAGTCGGCCACGCTGGAGCAGGGCTTGGAGCGTGGGCTCGGCCACGCCCTCATTGTCCGGGTGCACGCCGACGGTCGCCCAGAAGTTGTCATGCGACAGTGCAAGCCCGTGTACCTGCTCGAACTCCTCCAGCGTCGTGCAGATGCATAAGGCGCGGCTCACGCCTGCCGCGGCCATAGCCTGCCGGATGCGTGGCAAGTCCTGGTACAGCTCAGGGAAGCTCAGATGGCAATGAGAGTCGGTGTACATGCAGGGGAAAGGACACGCTCGCGGGCAAGAGCGTTTGCCCTCAAGGGCATCACCCTCAGACCGTCTGGGTGCTGCGGTCGGACTTGAGGTGCGGACCCAGGATCTCTTCGATCTTGTTCTTCAGCAGTCGCGATTTCTCATCTGCGGGAAAACGCACGCCCACGCCCTGGGTGCGGTTGCCGGCGGCCTTGGCCGGTGTCACCCAGGCGACCTTGCCGGCGAAGGGGTATCGCTGGTTGTCGTCTGGCAGCGACATGAGGACATAAACGTCGTCGCCAAGCCGATAGTCCCGCGTCGTGGGAATGAACATTCCGCCCTCGGAGAAAAGCGGGATGTAGGCCGCATAGAGCGCCGCCTTTTCCTTGATCGCAAGCTGGATGACGCTGGGGCGTGGGGTGGCGGCTGCAGGCATGGAAACGGGGGGAGTAAGCTCAAAAAGGATGGAACAACTGCAAATCGTCGCTAGTTTAGGGCCGATTGGGCGCGGCTCACAAGCGCTTCGATCATCAGCCCGCTGTTGTAGGGATGTTCGGCCGTCCGGCATTCCCGCAGCAGATGGCGTTGCCAGGCCTGCAGCTCGGGCAAGCCCGGTGCGCGCGGCAGGTCCGACGCGTCGAAATAGCGCGGCGCTGCCCCCACCGAAATGGCCATGAGGTCGTGACACAGCTTATGCAGCGCATCGATGAGCTGGGCAGGGGCCCAGTCAGTCACCGCAGATACATCTCCTTCCTGCATCGCCCGGGGTAGGGCTCGCCACGCGCGCGGGTCGCGTCCCGAGGACCCGTAAACCAGGGCATCGTCGGGACGGCATCCCGCAGCCTGCAGCAGGCCGCGGGCGTCCGCGGCCGATACGCCCTGCTTCTGCAGCCACGTCTGCGCAGCATCGGCGGAGGGCCAGGCCAGGGTGTGGGTGAGGCAGCGGCTGCGGATGGTGGGCAAAAGCTGGTGGGCTGCCTCGCTGGCGAGCACGAAACGCACATCACCCGGCGGTTCCTCCAGGGTCTTGAGCAGGGCGTTGGCCGTCACATGGTTCATGCGCTCCGCCGGGTAGATCAACACGGCCTTGCCACGGCCGCGCGCGCTGGTGCGCTGGGAAAACTCGATGGCTTCGCGCATCGCCTCGATGCGAATCTCCCGGCTGGCCTTGCGCTTCTTTTCGTCGATATCGTTCTGGGACTTCTCGTCCAGCGGCCAGCCCAGCTCGATACTGAGGGTCTCGGGCATCAGCACACAGAGGTCGGCATGGGTCCGGACGTTGATCGCGTGGCAGGAAGCACACGCGCCGCAAGCGCCCTGCTCCGTGGGCTGCTCGCAGAGCCAGGCGCGCACGAGCGTGAGGCCCAGGCTGTACTGCCCCAGGCCTGAGGGCCCCTGCAGCAGCCACGCATGGCCGCGCTGTTGCAGCAACTGCCGGGCCTGCGCGGCAATCCACGGCGCCAGGGTGCTCATCGCAGCCATCCCCGGGCCCGCACCGCCCGCAGGACCTCTTGCCAGACCGCTTCCCGGCTTTGCGCGGCGTCAATGCGCACAAAACGTCCCGGGTCCCGGCGCATGCGGCTGCTGTAGCCTTCGGCCACCTGTCTGAAGAACGCCACCGGTTGCGCCTCGAATTTGTCGGGCAAGCGCGCGCCTGCCAGGCGCTGCGCCGCGATGGCGGGATCAAGATCAAACCACACGGTCAGCTCCGGCTGGCGCAGGACCGGCGTGCCCGGCAAGGCCTGGACCCAGTGTTCAAGCACCGACAGCGTCTCCAGGTCAAAGCCACGCCCACCGCCCTGATAGGCGAAGGTCGCGTCCGTGAAGCGGTCGCAAAGCACGATGTCGCCCCGCGCGAGGGCGGGTTCGATCAGCTGCTGCAAATGGTCGCGGCGCGCGGCGAAGACCAGCAGGGCCTCGGTCATGGCATCCATCGCGTCGTTGAGCACCAGGGTCCGCAGCTTCTCCGCCAGCGGCGTTCCGCCAGGCTCGCGCGTCAGGGTGACGTGCCGCCCGGCACTTCGCAGCGCAGCAGCCAGGCCCTCGATGTGCGTGGACTTGCCGGCCCCGTCGATGCCCTCAAAGCTGATGAACACGCCGGCCATTCAGCGCTGTCCCAGCTGGAACCGGCGGACTGCGCGATTGTGATCCGCGAGCGTGGCGCTGAACTCGCTCGAACCGTCGCCCCGGGCCACGAAGTACAGCGCGGACGTCGTGGCGGGCTGCACAGCCGCGAGCAGGGATTCCTGCCCAGGCATGGCAATCGGCGTCGGCGGCAGGCCGGCGCGGGTGTAGGTGTTCCAAGGCGTGTCTGCGGTCAGGTCGCGCTTGCGCAGGTTGCCGTCAAATCGCTCGCCCAGGCCGTAGATGACCGTCGGATCGGTCTGCAGCAGCATGCCCTTGCGCAGGCGGTTGTTGAAGACGCCGGAGATCTGGCCGCGGTCGCTGGCCCGCCCCGTTTCCTTTTCCACGATGCTGGCCAGAATCAGCGCATCTTCGGGCGACTTCAGCGGGCTGTCGGGCAGCCGCTGGGCCCAGGCGGCGGCCAGGCGCTGGTCCATAGCCTGCAGGGCACGGCGCAGCACAGCCAGATCGCTGCTGTTCTTGGCGTAGGGATAGGTGTCAGGGAAGAAGCGGCCCTCCGGGTGCACGCCCGGGCGGCCGAGTTTTTCCATGACCGCCGCATCGCTCAGGCCCTGGGTATCGGCCCTCAGGAAGGGCGCATTGCGCAGCAGGCCGCGCCATTGGGCAAAGGTCAGCCCTTCCACCAACGTCACGCTGCGCATGGCGACCTCGCCGCGTACCAGCTGTTCCAGCAGGGCGCGTGGCAAAGGCTGGCCCGTGATCTCGTAGCTGCCGGCCTTGATCTGGCGCGACTGCCCGGACAGGCGGATCCACCAGTAAAACAGCTCGGGCTGCACCTGTACGCCGCCCTGCTTGAGCGCCTGCACCACGGCACCGGCCGACATGCCAGGTTCGACGGTGAATTCCACCAGTGGCGACTTCAGGGCCAGGGGCTGCTGCAGCCACCACGCGGCGCCGGCGAAGACCAGACTGGCCAGCAGAAGCAGGAGCGATGCAATGAATTTCACAGCCCTATGGTTTTCATGTTGATGTACGAAGATGATAATTCACCCCCATGAGCTTCATACTCAACGGTATCTGCCCCCTGCCCTATCTGGGCGTGATCCGCGCCGAAGGCGAAGACTCCGCCAGATTCCTGCACGGACAACTCACGCAGGACTTTTCGCTGCTCGGCTTGTTGGAGGCCCGGCTTGCGGCTTTCTGCTCCGCCAAGGGCCGCATGCAGGCGTCTTTTGTTGCCTTCAAGCGCAGCCATGACGACATCCTGCTCGTTTGCAGTCGCGACCTCCTGCCCCAGACCCTCAAGCGACTCTCCATGTTCGTGTTGCGCGCCAAGGTCAGGCTCAGTGACGTCAGCGCCAGCACGGCCCTCTACGGGCTGGCCGGCCCCTCGCTGGAGTCGCTGGCTGGCACCAGCCGGTCGCCGTGGAGCTTGCAGGCTCTTGGGGAGGCCCGTCTCGTGCATCTTTACCCGGCAGACGGTGTGCCTCGCGCCTTGTGGGTGGCGCCGGCTGAGACGGCGCCGTCCGCCGCTGCCTCCCTGCGGCCGGCGGACTGGCTCTGGGGTGAGGTCCGCGCCGGCATTGCCACCATCAGCCGGCCCATCTTCGAAGCCTTCGTACCCCAAATGCTCAACTACGAGTCTGTCGGTGGCGTGAACTTCAAGAAAGGCTGCTATCCGGGCCAGGAAGTGGTGGCGCGCAGCCAGTTTCGCGGCACGCTCAAGCGGCGCGGCTATTTAGCGCATAGCGTGGGCGCGCTGCAGGCGGGACAGGAGATATACGATGCCGCCGAGCCGGACCAGCCTTGTGGCCTGGTTGCGCAGGCTGCCGCCGCACCCGGGGGCGGCTGGGACGCCATCGTCTCGCTGCAGACCGCCTCGGTTGCGTCGGCGCTGCATGTGGGGCAGGTGGACGGACCGGAGCTGGACGTGCTGCCCGCGCCCTACCCTTTGCTTGAAGATATCTAGCACCCGCCTCAGAGACGGCCGCGATAGGGCTGCGGAATCTGGCTTCGCAGCATGTCGCGCTGTTGCGGGGGCAGCGCCTGCAGCGCGGCCTGGTAGGATTGTATGGCCCCAGCGCGGTCGCCCACCTCGGGCAGGGACTGGATGTGCGCCAAACGCAACCAGCTTTCTAGCGCGGTTGCCGGCCAGCGCTGGATGCGCTGCTTCAGTACATCGATGGCCAGCGGCCAGTCCTGGCGCTGGATCGCAAGCTGGTAGGCCTGTCCCAGCAGATCCGCATCGCCCAGACCGCGCCCGAGCATGTCGCGCGCCAGTGCCGCTGCATCGTCCGTCCGCCCCTGCTTGCGCAGAATCAGGAACTGCAGCGACAGGACAGCCGGGCCGCGGGGCTGCAAGGCCCGCGCCCGCTGCAGGTAGGCCTCTGCCTGAGGCAGCTCACCCGCCTGGGCATGCAGGCGTCCGAGTTGGGCCAGGATCACGACCACATACGGACGCGAGGCCGCCAGCGATTCGAGCACCCAGCGCGCGTTGCGCTCGTCTTGCCAGCGCAGCAGATCGTCCGCCACAAGCGAGGTGAGCTTGCGGTAGTGGGGATGCAGGTCCACCCCTTCTTTCAGAAGCCTCAGCATCTCGGCCTTGCGCGGCGCCCATGCCGGATCGTCCGCACGGCCGGATAGCGTGATCTGGTAGGCCATCTGCGCGGCGCGCACCAGGCGCGTTTCACTCGCCCAAGCCCGATGCACGAGCCACGTCGCGGGCGCTAGGGCCAGCGCGACAATCAGGGTCGCCGCCTTCCAGGGCATCGGGCTCGCGCCACGCGACTGAGCGGACGTGGTTGGGGCCGCGGCAATGCCATCCATGTGGTCCGTGGCCGCCAGCACCGCAAGGCTCAGGGCGAACAAGGCCCCCGTACCGGCCAGATGCCAGGGAAAGCCGGCGAGGCTGACTACCATGAGCCCGAGCAACGAGACCAAGGCCGCAGAGCGCCAGGACGCAGGCGCGGCCCCGGGCCGGCTCCGGGCTCGCAAGGCCGAGCGCAGCAGATACGCCAGCAGCGCGAGCAGGAAGATCCACCCTGCCAGGCCATACTCGGCCAGCAGCTGCAAAGCCTCGTTGTGGGCGTAGTAGTCCTCCTCGATCTCGATGCCTTCGGGCTGGAAACGCGGAATCTCGACCTCCCATGCACCCGCCCCCACGCCCGACCATGGATGGGCACGGATGAGGCGCAGATTGGATTGCCACATCGAGAAACGTTCGTTGAGGGAAGTCGCGCTGGCTGAGGTGCCGGCTGATACCGTCATTCCCACCCTGGCCGCGCTACGTTGCAGAGCGGTGCGCCCCGGGTTTTCCTGCAACATGTCCGCGTTGCCACCCGGCAGGCTGCCCAGTCCGATAAACACCGCCGCCAGCGTGGCCAGCGCCGTCGCTTGCTGAGCCCGGCTCCACAGCGGCCAGGCCAGCGCGGCGCGCTGACGCCACAGCAGCACGACGAGGCAGGGCAACATGGCCGTCGTGGCCAGCAGGGCTGAGCGTGTACCCGTGAGCACGATGACCAGCGCGACCAAAGCTGTGGCGGCGCAACGCAGCACCACCTGCGTGCCACCCCGGGCATGCGCAGCCACCCAGACCGAGAACGGCAGGCAACAGACCAGGTACTCCGCCAGAAAATTGCGGTTGGAAAACGTGGAGCCCGGCATGGCTGCCTGCGGGAACACGCGCAGGTCGACCCAGAACTGCAGGCCAGCCCACAGCGCCGCTACCACCGCGCCCCAGTGCACGCCCTGGGCCAGCAGGTCCAGCCGCTCGGGCTGCAGGACCTGCAGGCCCAGCCACAACAGCAGCGTGAACAGCAGCCAGCGCAAGGCCTCGACACCCGCCAGGTAGGTATGCGACCAGCCCATGCTCCCCAGCGCCCAGAGCGCCAGCAGCAAGGGTAGCCACAGCACGGGGTGCCAGCGCATCGGGCGCGGCTGGCGCAGGCGCAGCGTGCCCAGCAGCAGCGCTGCCCCGAGGCTTGCGAAAACGACCAGCGTGGACTTGAGCGTGTCCTGCAGGATCAGCTCGCTTGGCACACCGATCGAGGGGACCAGGAAGGCCATGAGGGCCAGCACCGCCACCACGCGGTGGTCGTCTGCTTGCGCGTCCTCCCTCATGTTGCGGCGACCTACAGGTCGCAGACCATGGTCAGGTGGGCAATGCCGGCCTCCTCGTAGGGCTCGCCCTGCCCTTTGAAGCCCAGCCGCTCGTAGAACGCCACCGCGCTGCGCTGCGCATGCAAGAGCACGGCGCGGTCGCCGCGCGCGCGCGCTGCATCCATCAAGGCCAGCAGGATGTCACGCCCCAGGCCGCCGCCGCGCAACACGCGGCGCACGGCCATGCGGCCGATGCGTGCGACGCCCGGCGCGTGCTGCAGCAGGCGGCCGGTGGCCACTGGCATGCCCAGGCAGTTGCAGGCCACGGCGTGCAGGGCCGACACGTCCTCCGCGTCCCACTCCAGTGCCAGCGGAATGCTCTGCTCCTGAACGAAGACCTCGGTGCGTACCTCGCGCGCCGCCGTGCCCAGCTCGGCCCAGCTACCGATCCGCAGCGCGACGATGGCCTCTCCTTCCTCGTATCCGTTCAGCGCCTCGCGCAGCGCCTGGGGGACCGGCTGCGACTTCTGCGTAGCCGGATCTGCGTAAACGTAGAGGATCTCGCTTTGCACCAGCAACTCTTCGCCGCGGAAGATGGCGCCCTGGAACTGGATCGAGGAATTGCCGATGCGCGCGCAGCGCTGGCCGATCTGCAGCCGATCGTCGTAGCGCGCCGAGGCGTGATACTCAAGCGTGGCTTTCTTGACATAAAGATCGCCACCCAGTTGTTCCATGGCCTGCTCGTAGGGCAATGCCAGTGCGCGCCAGTAGTCGCTGATGGCCGTGTCGAAATACATCAGATAGTGCGCGTTGAACACGATCTTCTGCATGTCCACCTCGGCCCAGCGCACGCGCAGGGGATGGAAAAACCGGAAGTCGGGGAGCCGGGCTAAGGCGGTGCTCATGGTTCAGGTAGTTCCAAAGGCGTGTTTCAGGGCTCGGGCGGCGTCCGCGTGGGCCTGCAGGGCCTGCGGGATCGCACGGCCCATCTTGATGAACTCGTGCACCACGCCACGGTAGATTTCCAGATCGACGGCCACGCCGGCAGCGCGCAGCCTGTCGGCGTACATCACGCCCTCGTCCACCAGCGGATCGCATTCGGCCAGGCCGATCCAGGCCGGCGCCAGGCCATCGAAGTCCGGCGCCAGCAGGGGTGCAAAGCGCCAGTCATCGCGATCCGCCGCTGAGTTGACATAGTGATTGAAAAAGTACGTGATGTGTGGCTCCTCGATCACAAAGCCACGAGCAAAGGTCTGGTGCGAGGGCGTGTCCTGATGGGCTGCACAACCCGGGTAGAACAGCAGCTGCAGCGCCAGCGGCAGGGCCGCGCTGCGTGCCTCCATGGCGCAAACGATGGCCAGGGTGCCACCGGCGCTGTCGCCACCCACGGCGATCCGCCCGGCGTCCAGGCCCAGCGGGCCACATGCGCCGGGGAGCCACTGCAGCGCGTCCCAGGCGTCGTCGGATGCCGTAGGGAACTTGTGCTCGGGCGCCAGCCTGTAGTCCACGGATACCACGGCACAGTGCGCCAGATGCGCCAGCTGCCGGCACAGGGCGTCATGCGTGGTCACGCTGCCGATGGTGAACCCTCCGCCGTGGAAATACAGCAGCACTGGCAGCCCCTGGCCCGCGGGCGCGTACAGGCGCGCAGCGATCGGGGATCCGTCGCGCACGGGAATCGTCAGTCCCTCCACGCGCGGCAACTTGTGGCCTGGAATGTCGAGCATGCCCGAGCCCAACTCGTAGACTTGGCGGGCCTGCTGTGGCGTCAGCGCGTGCAGCGGAAGCTGTCGGGTCCGTGCCATGCGGTCCAGCACATGATGCATCGCCGGGCTCAGCAGGGCTCTCGGGTTGCGTGGGTGACTCATGGCGCGGCGCTTGCTTGCTAAAGTTGCTGCGTACGAAGCTGCAAATCCTACACTGTGGAGACTCTAAGCCATGGCCCTCATCAACTACATCACACAAGTCCAGTTCGACTTCGGAGCCGTCCAGTCGCTCCAGGCGGAATGCGAACGCAACCGCATGGCCCGTCCACTGATGGTGACCGATGCCGGCGTGCGGGCGGCGGGCATATTGCAGAAAGCGCTGGACGCCCTGCCCGGCCTGCAGCCAGCCATCTTTGACCAGACGCCCTCGAACCCCAACGAGGCCGCCGTGCGCGCAGCCGCCGCGATCTACCGCGCGCACGGCTGTGACGGGCTGATCGCTGTGGGCGGTGGCAGCGCCATCGACTGCGCCAAGGGCGTAGCCATTGCCGCCACGCACGAGGGTCCTCTGAAGACCTACGCCACCATTGAGGGCGGCTCGCCCCGGATCACCGAGCGTGTGGCTCCCCTGATCGCGGTCCCGACCACGGCGGGTACGGGTAGCGAAGTGGCGCGCGGCGCCATCCTGATCGTTGACGATGGTCGCAAGCTCGGCTTCCATTCCTGGCATCTTGTGCCCAAAACCGCCATCTGCGATCCCGAGCTCACGCTGGGCCTGCCGCCCAAGCTCACCGCAGCCACCGGCATGGACGCCGTCGCGCACTGCATGGAGACCTTCATGGCGCCGGCCTTCAACCCGCCCGCCGACGGCATCGCGCTTGACGGCCTGCAACGCGCCTGGGCCCATATCGAGCGCGCCACGCGCGACGGCAGCGACCGCGAGGCCCGGCTCAATCTGATGAGCGCCAGCATGCAGGGCGCCATGGCTTTCCAGAAGGGCCTGGGCTGCGTGCATTCCCTGAGCCACAGCCTTGGCGGGGTAGATCCGCGCCTGCACCATGGCACCCTCAACGCCATGTTCCTGCCGGCTGTCGTTGCCTTCAATGCCGGGGCGGAATCGGTGCAAAAAGAAAGCCGCCTGCTGCGCATGGCCCAGGCCATGAACCTGGACTCGGCAGGCGATATCGGCGAGGCCATCCAGGACATGAACGCCCGCCTGGGCCTGCCCCAGGGCCTGCGTGCCATGGGCGTGAGCGAAAGCCAGTTCGACCGGATCATCAGCGGTGCCCTTGCCGACCACTGCCACAAGACCAACCCCAGGCTGGCCGGCGCGGACGACTACCGCGTCATGCTCACCCAGGCCATGTAGCAGGCTCAAAGCGCCTGCAGGCGTGACGGGTCAGGTGCCTGCAGCCACGCAGCAAACTCATCGGCAAGTTGTGTGCTCATTCGAACGGCCTCGCTCCAGGCCTGGACGCGGGCCCCGAGGTTGTTGCCGTAGTGGGTGAAATCCTTGCGGTCCGGCAGCTTACCCCTGGGCAGAGTCTGGATCCACTCGGGGTTGGGCGCCAGCAGCAGCATGTTGTCGAGAAAGGGCGTGGCGCGATGACGCCACTTGAGCGACTTGTCCAGCCAGCCCGGCACGACCGAGCGCTGGAAGTGGGGATACAGCACAAGACCGGGCCACGCAGCGGCGTCGTGGGCACCGGCGTAGTTCAGATGAAGGTGGTAGTCGGTGATGCCGCCGTCCCAGTAGGCGCCTGGCGGTGCGCCCGGGATATCGTGCACCGCCCGCAGGGCAAAGGGGATGGAGCAGCTCGCCTGCAGCGCCGGATAGAAGTTGGCCTCGTCCAGCGCCACCTGGCGCGTGCGGTAGTCGCTGCAGTCAAAAGGCAGGTCGGCACATCGCGGACCTGCCTCGCCAGCCCTGCCCGTGGAGAAGACCACGCGCTCCAGCCACGCGCCCATGGCCCGGCGTTGCACGGTGTTGGTCAGGAAGGCACCCAGATAGCCCAGGGGCGTGCGCAGGCCATGCTCGCGGGCTAGCAAATGTCGTCCGCGCGAGGCCAGGATGTGCAGCCGGTAGCGCGGATGCTGCAGCACTGCCTGCACGCGCCCGCCGTAGAAGCTGTGCAGGCTTTCGGAGAACTTCTCACTCACATGCGACGCGGGGGGCAGCTTGTTGCCCGGCCGGAATTCGTAGTGCTGGCGGATGTAATCATGCTCCAGACGCTCGAAAGCCGCCACGGGATCGTCGAGGCAGGCCGTGGCCATGCGCCAGGCGCCAATGGATGCGCCGACCAGGTCCACGGGCTGCTGCGACCGGGGCAACCAGTCGCCGAAGATGTACCGGTCCAGCGCCCCGAGGATGAGACCCTTGGGGCCGCCGGCCGCAGCCGGGATCGTGCGAACATGTTCAGGCACAAGGCCATGGCGCCGGATGTGCTCGCGGGCCAGTGGCCCGGCGTACAGGCTCAGGGCATTCATACGGTTGCTGTGTGGATGGGACGAGATGGGTGGCATCAGATTCAGCTGCCGGCCGACCAGTCGAAGGGGTCCTGCTGCAGCACCATGTCGATATCAAGGTCCAGCACCTCGCCGACCTCGCCCGGAAAGGTCACGGCCAGCGCGCGGTCGTTGAGTTGCGCCTCGCGCGCGCGGGCACGCCAGGCCGCCAGGTGGATCACGCCGGCCAGCGGCTCGTAGACGTTGTTTGAAAACGGCGCGTACTGGTGCTCCAGCGCATCCACCATGGGCTGCGGAAAACGCCACTGGCGAGCGTAGGCGCCGCCGACATGCGCGTAGTTGTAGCCGAAGGCGTAGAGCTCCGCCCGTGCCCTCTTGAGGTCCAGAGGCCCGAGTTCCTTGTCGATCTCGGCCATGGCCTGCGGCATGCCAGCGTGCATCACGAGCTCACCGATGGCGTGGATCAGGCCGCAGGTGAAGGCCGCGCCCTGGTTCTGGCGGGTCACCCTGGCCAGCGAACGCGCGAGCTTGGCCACGTTGAGGCTGTAGGCCCAGAACTGCGGCAGGTTCACTCCCGGGATGCCGCGCAGCGAAGCTGTAGAGGCGGCCTCGGCGGCCATCTCGCGGATATGTGCCAGGTCCAGCAAAGCCAGCGCCTCGGAGGCGCTATGAACCTTACCCACCAGGAGGAACGCCGGCGTGTTGGCCGTCTGCAGCACCCGAGTCGTCAAGGCGGGGTCGGTGCTGATCAGCTGCGTGATGTTCTTGAGGTCGGGAGGTTCGCCATCGAGCTCGCTGAGCAGCAGTGCAATCACCTTCGGGATGCTGGGTAGCACGATGGGCGCGGCCAGCAGGGCATTCAGGTCCATGCTTGGTATCTCCTGCACGGATACGGGCTCATGGCGGGATTATGTCGCGCACAGCGACCTTCCGTCGAGAGGCTTGCGCGGGGGCGTTGCGGGGCGTTACCGACGACGCAACGCTCAGCGCTTGAGCCTGGCGAATGCAGAGGCCATGGCCGAGGGCGGCGCGACATCCTGCTGGCGGCGCAGCGCCTGCTGGCCCCGGCCTGCACCCTCGAAGCGGTTCTCCCGCAGTGTGTCTCGGCGACCGGGTGCAGCATCGAGCTTCATGGTCAGGCTGATGCGCTTGCGCGCCACATCGACCTCAAGCACCTTGACCTTGACGATCTCGCCGGTCTTCACGACCTCGCGCGCATCGTTGACGAACTTGCTGGACAGCTGACTGACGTGCACCAGGCCGTCCTGATGCACGCCGAGGTCTACAAAGGCGCCGAATTGCGCCACATTGCTGACCGTGCCTTCAAGCACCATGCCTTCGCGCAGGTCCTCGATGTCGTCCACACCCTCGTTGAAGCGTGCGACCCTGAAATCCGGGCGCGGGTCGCGGCCGGGCTTCTGCAGTTCGCCCAGGATGTCCTTGACGGTGATGACGCCGAAAGCCTCGTTGGCAAACAGCTCGGGCTTGAGCGTCTTGAGCGTCTCTGCGTGACCCATGAGCTCGGTCACCCTCTTGCCGGTCGTGTGCAGGATCTTCTCAACTACGGGGTAGGTCTCGGGGTGCACGCCCGTCATGTCGAGCGGGTTGTCGCCGCCGCAGATGCGCAGGAAACCCGCGCTCTGCTCGAAGGTCTTGGCACCCAACCCCGTCACCTTGAACAGGTCCCGGCGGCTCCTGAAGGCGCCGTTCGCCTCGCGCCAGCGCACCACAGCCCTGGCCACCGACGCAGACAGGCCCGACACGCGCGAGAGCAACGGCACACTGGCCGTGTTCAGGTCCACGCCCACCGAGTTCACGCAGTCCTCCACTACGGCGTCGAGCGTGCGGGCGAGTTCGCTCTGGTTCACGTCGTGCTGGTATTGGCCCACGCCGATGGACTTGGGGTCAATCTTGACGAGTTCGGCCAGTGGATCCTGCAGGCGGCGTGCAATGCTGGCCGCGCCGCGCAGGCTCACGTCAACATCGGGCATCTCCTGAGAAGCGAATTCGCTTGCCGAATAGACCGAGGCGCCGGCCTCGCTGACAACGATTTTCTGGATCGACTTGTCCACCTTGGCAGCCAGCTTGATCAGATCGGCGGCGAGCTTGTCGGTTTCGCGGCTCGCGGTGCCGTTGCCGATGGCGATCAGGTTCACGCCGTGTTTCTCGACCAGACGCGCCAGCGTGTGCAGGGAACCCTCCCAGTCGCGCCTGGGTTCGTGCGGGTAGACCGTGGCCGTGTCCACGAGCTTGCCCGTGGCGTCGACCACGGCAACCTTGACGCCGGTGCGTATGCCCGGGTCCAGGCCCATGACCACGCGAGGCCCGGCCGGGGCCGCCAGCAGCAGGTCGCGCAGGTTGTCGGCAAAGACCTTGATGGCCACCTTTTCGGCCTCCTCGCGCAGGCGGGTGAAGAGATCGCGCTCAGTGGACAGGCTCAGCTTGACGCGCCAGGTCCAGGCCACGCATCTGCGCAGCAGGTCGTCGGCCAGCCGGCCCTGGTGGCTCCACCCAAGATACAGCGCGATCTTGCCCTCGGCCATGGATGGCTGGGCCTGCCCGGGTTTGCCTGGGGAATTCGACTGCGGCTCGGGCAGCACCAGCCCGACATCCAGGATTTCCAGGGTGCGGCCGCGGAACACCGCCAGAGCGCGGTGGGATGGCACACGGCCGATGGGCTCGCCGTAGTCGAAATAGTCGCGGAACTTGGCCACATCAGCGTGGTTCTCATCCTTGCCCGCTGCCAGCTTGCTTTGCAACAGGCCTTCCTGCCAGAGCCACTCGCGCAGGGATTGCACCAGGGCGGCGTCCTCGGCCCAGCGCTCGGAGAGGATGTCTCGTACGCCGTCGAGAACGGCGGCCACGGTCGTGAAATCGTCGCCCGCCTCGGTTTTGTCCTTGACCACAAAGGCCTGAGCCTCGAGAGCCGGATCCAGTGCGGGATCGGCAAAGAGTCTGTCGGCCAGGGGTTCAATGCCCGCTTCCCTTGCGATCTGACCCTTGGTGCGCCGTTTTGGTTTGTAAGGAAGGTAAAGATCCTCCAGTTCCTGCTTGGTCGGTGCCGCCAGAATCGCAGCCTGCAAAGAAGGCATCAGCTTACCCTGTCCCTCGATGCTCTTGAGAATGGCCGCGCGACGCTCTTGCAGCTCGCGCAGATATCCCAGGCGGACCTCCAGCTCGCGCAACTGGGTGTCATCGAGCCCGCCCGTGGCTTCCTTCCGGTAACGCGCGATGAACGGCACCGTGGCACCACCATCGAGTAGGCCCACGGCGACTTGGACCTGCTGCGCTCCCACCCCTATTTCCCGCGCGATCTGCGCAATGATATTCTGCATGCCCATATTGTCTGTCGATGGCGCCCCGCTCTCGCTTGGACGCAAAAGCAAAGGCCGGCAGTGTGCCACAGACCCGATTGCCAGCGCGGGCGTTTGTTACCGGCTTTGTGTCAGCCCGATTCGTACGGCAATGTGTGGTAAATGTGGAGCAACATGCCATGCACATGAGTTTGGTGAAGGAATAAAAATGAAACAGCTAAGCAAAGAGCAATGGAGAAAAATCCACGGCATTAAAGAGCCCAAAGACCCTGCTGATCCAAATGTGTTGTCGAGAAGAACACTTCATGAATCCATTGTCCAATGGGAACTCAAGTGGATAAATCGCTTGCACCTAGCCTTTGGCCCATTGGCTTTTGCCATTGTGTTATTCCCGGTGATCAGCAAGACTTGGCATGGATTCGTTGTTTCAATCCCAGTTGTTTCATGGATTCATAGAGAGTTTTCTAGCTTTAGCGCCGTTTTGGTCTTGTCTCTGGCAGTGGGTTTATTCTTTTATTTCTACTCGGCCAGGAAAATAGATGGCAAGAGCTTTTCAGAGTATGGATATCCAATCAATCTCAGTCATGTTGGGTCGCCAATTGATGTTGTGCGGGGCGATCTATATCCTAGAACAGGGTTGGAGGAAAAAGTCTTTTTTGCCGACGCCGCAGGAGGGGTTTGGCTTGCGACAGTGATGTGGTTTGTCTTGTTCGGTGGCATTTCTATTTTGATTAAATCCGGAGGAAACTGAAATGAGTTTTTGCTCGATCCCGAAGACACTCGGCGCACTGGGTACAACGGGAGAACTCGCTGCAGCGGCGGCACATTAGATATAAGGCATGACTCGAAAAGAATTGAAACTAGAAGTTGTGAGCTTGCCCCCGAAAAACGTACTCCATAGCTGATGTTCAAATTCAGGAATTGGAGGTCGAAATGAGCAAGAGGAAAGACGGACAGCCGCGTGGCAATTACACGCTGGAATTCAAGCTGGAGGCGGTGCGCCTGGTCAAAGGCGGGCAGGCTGCGGCGGTCACGGCCAAGGTGCTGGGCATGCCCAAGCAGACGCTGAAGAACTGGGTTCGGCTGATCGAGAGCGGGCAGCTTCGGGGCACGAACGACAAGCCCGTGAGCCCTGAGCACCGTGGTGAATATGGGGCAGCATGCCATGCGTATGGGTTTGGTGAAGGAGGGCGTATGAGACTTAAGGGCATGGAAAAAGTGCCAATAGCATTGCGCAAATTAATTGCGATAGCACTTATATTGACTGCATGCCAACCGACTGCAAAACCCAAAGAAATATCTTTGTCAGACAAAACGTGTACGCCAATAAATTTTAATGGCATTAATTACTATAAAGATAAGAAATGGCTTAAAGAGTTTTTATGGAGAAACTCCGTATCAAAGGAATGGGATCACTATCCAAGTGACCAAGAGTGGAACCAAATGCAGCTTATCGTTGTAGATCTGAATGGCGACAAAAAAAATGATGTTATTTACGTACCGGGGAAGGATTATTGTGGAACTGTCGGATGTACTGCATTTGCAGTAATACAAACAAGTGGATCTACTGGATATCAGGTAGATATCAGTCCTGGCATTCATTTATCGGCACCTATTTGCGTTGTGAGAACAGAATCCAATAACTTATTCGACATCATAGTGAATAAATATAAGTATCTTAAATTTAATTATGAATCCAAATCATACGAGTAATTAGGATCCCAATGACAAACAACACCTACACTGACTTTCTTACTGAGGAGGCCGGCAAATAGTGTGTGATTTTGATCAAGCGGCATAGCGGACATGTTGTTCCTGGAACAGACTCCGGATGAGATGAGGCTGCTTTTGCCGGCGATGGAGATGGCTGCGCAGGTTGGCGACCATTTCCGCCTTGTTGGTGGGACGGCTCTTGCCCAAGGCATTGGTCTTGACGTCCTGATTGAGCAACTCGTCGGGGCCCCGCACCACGGGCGTTTGCCCCAGCGGGGCAAAGCTGGTGCCGCTGACATGATCGCGGCGCAACCCCATCTCGTCGCCCCAGTAGATCGTTGCCTTCTCGCGTTTCGCGTCCTTGGCGATGGCCGGGTAGTCTTCCTCCAGCCAGCGGGCAATTGCCGCGTCATTCCGTTCGTAGGCACGGCGCACCGGCTTCTGCGCGCTCATGCCCCACGCCTTGAGGTAGCGCCCGACCGTCGTCGGCGACACCGCGATGTCGTACTCCCGCTCGATCAGGTGCGCCACCGCCTCCCGTGTCCAAAGGTAGAACGACAGCTTCAACTGGTCGGGCATCTTGCCCACGATCAGCGCACGAATGCGTGCCGCCTGCGCCGTATTCAGCCGTCCGCCACCCGGCCGCCGGCCACGCTTACCCGCCTTGAGCGCCTTCAGGCCGCCAGCACGCGACAGCTTCATCCACTTGCTCACCGCCCGCAGGCTGACGCCGTAAGTCGCCGCCGCCTCCGTTTGCGTCATTCCGCCGCGCACCGCCTTCACCATCAGCTTCCGCAGGTGCGCTTGCGTGGCCCCGTTCAGCTTCCGTGCATCAGTCTTCGTGCTCATGCATCCATTAACGCATCACGCACTATTTGGTGCACACATCAGTAATGCTCTTGGCCAGCGCGAATCCGGAGGAAATTATAGTGCAGAAAACACATTTAATTATTTGGGAAAGTATCAAATGGGGGAGGCTGCACTGCAAGATACTGGATATGTGAATGGTGATGGAAAACCGTTAAAAAACGATTACTCTGGGTTTTGGACTGGAAAAGATGAGGTACAAGTAAAAAAGATTTTTTGAATTCGCCAGATGCGCAAGACGAGGCGATCACTGATTACCATTCACAACTTTGGAAACAAATTGTTCAAAGAGGGACCTCCTCATGGCGGGCAACAAGCCCTCACCGCCCAAGATCCACTGAGAGCTCAGACCTCGCGCAGGGCCTGCCGCAGCTGCTCGCCCAGTTCAGGCTTGTGGGCGAAAGGGTCTGTGGGATTGCTCGCGAGTATCACGTCTTCCATACGAGTCTGCACCGAGGCAATCGCCTTGGGATGGCTGTAGATGTAGAACTGGCCATCGGCAACGGCCTGGAAGACCGCCTGCGCCACCTCTGCGGCGGTCACTTTGCCCGAGGACACTGCCTTGTCGCTCATCGCCTGCCCGATCAGCTGGCTGCGCGTGGGGCGGCCCGAAGCCAGTTCACCGGGCCGGTTGCGCTGGCTCTGGCTGATGCCCGTGGGAACGAAAAACGGGCAGAGCACGGAGGCGCCCACCCGGTCCGTTACCAGGGCCAGGTCCTGGTACAGCGTCTCGCTCAGCGAGACTACCGCATGCTTGCTGACGTTGTACACCCCCATATTGGGTGCGTTGAGCAGTCCGGCCATGCTGGCCGTGTTGACGATGTGGCCGCGAAACGCGGCATCCTCTTGCGCCGCCTCCAGCATCATCGGCGTGAACAGGCGGACGCCATGAATCACACCCCAGAGGTTCACGCCCAGCACCCAGCGCCAGTCCTGCACGGTGTTTTCCCAAACGAGTCCGCCTGCCCCAACACCGGCATTGTTGAAGACCAGGTGGGGTGCGCCGAAACGCTCGTGCGTGCGCTCGGCCAGATGCTCCATCTGCGCAGCGTCCGACACATCGAGTTGCTGCGCCAGCACCTGTACGCCCAGTGCCTGTACCTCTGCGGCGGCACGCGCCAGCGCATCCTGCTGCACGTCTGCGAGGACGAGATTCATGCCCATGCGCGCACCCAGACGTGCCATCTCGAGCCCGAAGCCCGAACCGGCGCCCGTGAGTACAGCGGTCTTGCCGGCAAAGTCCTTGATCATGCTTGCTCCTCGATACTGAAGTCGATGCCGCCCGAGGCTCGCTCGGTCTGAGCACTCTGGCCAGCATCTGCAGCCCGGCCAACCGCGCCCGAATGTCCAGCCGGTGGGTGATGCACGCCATCGCCTCGGCGCTTTGGACGTGGTGCCGGCTGCTCCACGGCGTTTGCCGCCCTAGATCAGCTTGACAAGCTGCTTGCCGAAGTTCTTGCCCTTGAGCAGGCCCAGGAAGGCCTCGGGCGCAGCGGCGATGCCCTGTGCCACGCTCTCACGGGGGCGAAGCTTGCCGGTGGCGACGAGCGCGCCTAGTTCCTTGAGCGCCTCGGGCCAGATCTCCATGTGCTCGCTGACGATGAACCCCTGCATCTTGAGGCGGCTGATCAGGATGAGCGCCGGATTGGCCAGCGGCAGCGGCTGACCGTCGTAGCCGGCGATCATGCCGCAGACCGCGATACGGCCAAAGGCGTTCATGCGCAGCAGCACGGCGTCGAGCACCATGCCGCCGACGTTTTCGAAGTGGCCGTCAATTCCATTCGGGCAGGCCTGCTTGAGTGCCTTGGACAGCGAGATCGCGTCCTTGTGCTGCTTGTAGTCGATGCAGGCATCGAAACCCAGCGCCTTGACCACGTAATCGCACTTGTCCTGACCGCCGGCAATGCCCACCACACGGCAACCACGTGCCTTGGCCAGCGCGCCGTACGCACTGCCTACGGCGCCCGCAGCCGCGCTGACCACCATGGTCTCGCCAGCCCTGGGCTCGATGATCTTTACCAGTCCATACCAGGCTGTCACCCCGGGCATACCCACAGCGCCCAGGTAGTGGCTCAAGGGCACATGGGTGGTGTCGACCTTGCGCACTGCCCCGGCCTGGTTGGCGTCGACCACGCTGTACTCCTGCCAGCCACCCATGCCCACCACCTTGTCACCCACGGCGAACTTGGGATGGCGGCTTTCGGTCACTTCGCCGACCGTGCCGCCGATCATGACCTCCCCCAGGGGCTGCGGCTGCGCGTAGCTCTTGCTGTCGTTCATGCGGCCGCGCATATAGGGGTCGAGACTCAGGTAGTGATGACGCACCAGGACCTGTCCATCCTGGAGCGCAGGCGTCTGAGCAGTAATGAGCTTGAAGTTGCTGACGCTGGCCTCACCCACGGGGCGGCTGTCGAGCACGATCTGTTGGTTGCTGGGCATATTTTGTCCTCAGTTGGTGGAAATCACGTTGAGCGCCTGGTTGTCCTCGGGGCCCTCAGTCAGGCGCCTAACGTACTTGAAGGTGCCGGTGGCATGCGAGCAGGGCTTGCCTGCTGCGTCGAAAACCGTGGCCTCGGTGAAGGCCAGTGTGGCGGTGCGGTGAATCAGCCGGCCTCTAGCCGTGAGTCTGCCGCGTGCGGCTTGCATGAAGCTGGTCTTCATCTCGATGGTGACCACGCCGATCTCGGGCTGCACGCTGCGCGCCGCAAAGGCCATGCTCACGTCCATCAGCGTCATGGTGGCGCCGCCGTGGATGACGGCAAAGCAATTGAGGTGCTCGGGCCGGGCCTCGTAGTGCACCTCGGATTCTCCACTCTCGAAGCGCTCTAGCGTGAAGCCGAGGTGGTCGATGAAAGGATTAAGCACCCCAAACGGAATCGACATGTCCTCAACCTCCGGTCACACAGCTGACGCCGCCATCCACGGCCAGCCACTGACCCGTGATGTGCTTGCCGGCATCCGATGCGTAGAGCAGGCACAGGCCTTTGAGGTCCTCGTCGTCGCCCAGGCGCTGCAGCGGCGCGTGCTTCTTGAGTTCATCCACGCCCCAGGCCTCAAGGGTGCCGGCGGTCATGCGGCTCGGAAAGAAGCCCGGGCAGATGGCGTTGACGTTGATGCTGTACTTGCCCCACTCAGCCGCGAGCGCGCGCGTGAAGTTGATCACCGCGCCTTTGGAGGTGTTGTAGGCGATGGTGGTTAGCTGCGGCGGGTTGCCGCCCAGGCCGGCGATGGACGCAACGTTGATGATGCGGCCCTGCTTGCGTGGAATCATGCTCTTCTTGCCCACGACCTGGCTCAACAGGAAGTAGCCGCGGATGTTGAGGTTCATGACCTTGTCCCAGGCGGCAACCGGATGGTCTTCCGCCGGGGCGCCCCAGGCCGCGCCCGCATTGTTGACCAGGATGTCAATTTCGCCCATGCGCTGCAGGGTCTCGGCGGCGAGGCGATGAATGTCCTCCTCCCGGCCGCAATCGGCGGCAATCCAGCGCGCGTCAATGCCGGCCGCCTGCAGGTCGGCAACCGCCACCTCCAGCTCGTCGGCCTTGCGAGCGCTGATCATCACCCGGGCGCCCGCCTCGCCCAGCGCGTGCGCCAGTTGCAGGCCCAGGCCGCGGGAGCCGCCGGTGACCAGGGCTGTCTTGCCCTTCAGGTCAAAAAGTTGCTGGATGGTACGGGTCATGGTTCTGTCCTTGGTGTCTACTTCAGTTCATGCGGGAACGAATCCAGATCAGCAGCGCGCCCAGGGCGGCGACTACGGCGCCGCCGATCTGAAAAATGTCGCCAAGCGTGCGGTCCTGACGCTCCAGGAACATGCCGAGTACAAGGGTCAGCAGGCCCCCATAAATCAGGATCCAGGCCCAGCGTTCCACACGCAGTTTCTCGGTGTCGGTAGCCATCAGAACGCCTCCTCGGGGAAATCCGCACACGTCATGTCACGGGATTCCACTACCTTAAGCCAGGCGCCGATTTTCGGCAATTCGTAGCGGAAGAAATACTGGGCCGCAAGCAGGCGGCCATGCTGGCTGGCGTCGTGCGCTCCGGCGCGGGCAGCCAGTGCGACCTCCAGCCAGACCCACGCGAGCACCGTGTGCCCGAAGGCCTGAAGATAAGGCACGGCATTGGCCAGCGCCTCGCCAGGCTGGCCGGTGGACCAGGCCGCTTCCGTGGCGGCGCCAACCTGCTGCAGGGCCTGGCCCAGCTGGGCCGCATGGAGCGCCAGCTCTGTCTGCTTGTGCGCGCGGGCGATGGTGGCCATCATGCGTGCAGCGAGCAACTTTAGCCCCCGGCCCTCCTCCATCAGCACCTTGCGGCCCAGCAGGTCCAGTGCCTGGATGCCGTGCGTGCCCTCGTGGATCATGTTGAGGCGGTTGTCGCGCCAGTACTGCTCCACCGGGAAGTCACGCGTGTAGCCATAGCCGCCATGAATCTGGATGGCCAGGGAATTGGCCTCCAGACACCATTCACTCGGCCAGCTCTTGGCAATCGGCGTCAGCACCTCCAGCAGCAGACGCGCCTCGTCTGCCGCCTCAGGCGTGCCAGTGTGGTGCTCATCGACTAGGCGCGCGCAGTACAACTGCAGTGCCAGAGCTCCCTCGCACCAGGACTTTTGCGCCAGCAGCATGCGCTTGATATCCGCGTGCTCGACGATGCGGATCTGTGGCTGCGTCGGATCCTTTCCATCGGGCCCGATCGGCCGGCCCTGTGCCCGGTTCCTGGCGTAATCCAGGCTGGCCTGATAACCGGCCATGCCCAGCATGGTGGCCGCCATACCGATGCCGATGCGCGCCTCGTTCATCATGTGGAACATGCAGCGCAGGCCCTGGCCGGGCTCGCCCACACGATACCCGATGGCACCTGACGCACCGCGCACCGGATACTTGCCCTCACCGAAGTTGAGCAGGGTGTTGGTGGTGCCGCGCCAGCCGCATTTGTGGTTCAGACCGGCCAGCGCGACATCGTTACGCTCACCCGTGAGCTGCCCCTGCGTGTCCACCAGCTTCTTGGGCACGATGAAAAGCGAAATACCCCGCGTGCCCGGCACATGCTTGCCATCGGGACCGGGGATTTTGCCCAGCACAAGGTGGATGATGTTTTCGGTCAGCTCATGCTCGCCGGCCGAGATCCACATCTTGTTGCCCTTGAGGCGGTAACGCGGCCCGAGCAGGTCGTTTTCGAAATCAGCGCCATCAGGCACGGCGCGGGTGGCGATATCGCTCAAGGAGGAGCCAGCCTGCGGTTCGGAGAGGCACATGGTCCCCGAGAAGCGGCCGGCGAACTCGTTCTTCGCGAAGACCTCTTTCTGCAGTTCGGTGCCGTGCGCCATCAGCAGGTTGGCATTGCCCGAGGTCAACAGCCCCGAGCCGATGCTGGCCGAGGCCATGGCGAAGAAGGAATTGGCGGCCGCCTCCACCGTGTAGGGCAGTTGCATGCCACCCATCTCGTAGTCTTGGGCGGCACTGAGCATGCCCGACTCAGCATAGGCCTTTTGCGCTTCGTGCGTGGCCCGGGGAAGGATCACCTTCTCACCGTCCACGCGCGGCTCCTCAGTGTCTACCGTGCGGTTGAACGGCGCGTACTTCTCCCGTGCGATGCGCTCGCAGGTGTCAAGCACCGCGTCAAAAGTTTCGCGGCTGTGATCGGAGAAACGCGCGCGCTGGTTCAGGGAATCGGCGCCAAGCCACTGGTAGAGTAGGAATTCCAGCGTCTTTCGATAGCTCATGGTGCACTTACAGTTTCAGTGATGGCCTTGTTGTCAGGAGGATGGGGTCTGCCGCGCTCCTCATGTTGCGAGCAAAAACCGTCACCTCGGCAGACCCCATCCTCCTCCCCCGCCTTGCTGCTGCGGGAGAAAACAGGTGCGCTGCCCAGGCATAAGGGCTCAGGGGCGGAATTTGTGCTCGCACCATGAGGAGCCGCCCCTGAGTCTGTATGCCTGAATTGACGGAGGCAAGCTAACAGGTCTTGTCTTACAAGACCTCGAAAACTCCAGCCGCACCCATGCCGCCGCCGATGCACATGGTGACCATGACGCGCTTGGCGCCACGGCGTTTGCCCTCAATCAGCGCATGGCCGGTGAGGCGCTGGCCGCTGACGCCATAGGGATGACCCACCGCAATCGCGCCGCCATTCACGTTGAGCCGGTCGGCCGGGATGCCCAGCTTGTCACGGCAGTAGAGCACCTGCACCGCGAAAGCCTCGTTCAGCTCCCAAAGGTCGATGTCCGAGACCTTGAGCCCCAGGCGATTGAGTACTTTGGGAACGGCAAAGACCGGACCAATGCCCATTTCGTCCGGCTCGCAGCCCGCCACGGCAAAGCCCAGGAAGCGGCCCAGGGGCTTAAGGCCACGTTTGCCCGCGAGCTCTTCGCTCATGACCACACAGGCGCCCGCGCCGTCCGAGAACTGGCTGGCGTTGCCAGCCGAGATCACCCCGCCGGGAATGGCGGGCTTGATGCCGCTGATACCTTCCTTGGTCGTACCCTCACGCAGACCTTCGTCGGCGCTGACCGTGACCTTCCGGCTGATGAGCCCCAGGGTCTTGTCGGCCACGCCAGCGGTGACCGTAATGGGCGCGATCTCGGTGTTGAACAAGCCGGCGGCCTGTGCGGCACAGGCTTTTTGCTGGCTCGCGGCACCATACGCGTCCATGGCATCGCGGCCGATGTTGTAGCGTTTGGCGACCTGCTCGGCGGTCTGCAGCATGTTCCAGTAGATCTCGGGCTTGGCCTTGAGCAGGGCCGGATCAGTGATCATGTGACGGTTGGCTTCGTTCTGAACACAGGAGATGCTCTCCACACCGCCGGCGACGTAAACCTCGCCCTCCCCTGAGATGATGCGCTGGGCTGCGGTGGCAATAGTCTGCAGGCCTGAGGAGCAAAACCGGTTGATGGTCATACCCGACACCGTGACCGGGCAGCCGGCGGCCAGTGCGATTTGCCGCGCGATGTTGGAGCCGGTCGCGCCTTCGGGGGTGGCGCAGCCCATGATCACGTCATCGACTTCGGCGGCTTCAATGCCAGCGCGTTGGATGGCGTGCTGAACAGCGTGGCCACCGAGCGTGGCGCCATGGGTCATGTTGAAAGCGCCCTTCCAGCTCTTGGCCAGAGGGGTGCGGGCGGTGGAAACGATAACGGCAGATGTCATGGTAGAAATCCTCTGAAGGGAGATGGGCGTTGGGCGTCGGGCGTTGTGAATTCAGCGTCGGGCGTCAGGGGAAGGTCGGTCTGAACGCGCAACGCCCCACGCTTATCCTCAGTTAAACGTCCTGCCCTCAGCCACCAGCCGGGCCAGGAGTGGCGCAGGTTGCCAGAACTTGGCGTCATCCAGCGGGTTCTGGGCAAAGCGCTTCATGCTCTGGGCCACGTTGAAGAGGCCCACGGTGTCGGCGTATTGCATGGGGCCGCCGCAGTGCAGCGGGAAACCATAGCCGGTGAGGTAGACCATGTCGATGTCGCTGGCACGCGAGGCAATGCCTTCCTCCAGGATGTGCGCGGCCTCGTTGACGAGCGAATACACCAGGCGCTGCACGATCTCCTCGTCGCTGATCTTGCGCGGGATGATGCCAAGCTCCTTGCGGTGCTTCTCGATCATGTCGACCACGAGCTGGCTCGGGATGGCGTCGCGCTTGCCTGGTCTGTAGTCATACCAGCCGGCGCCCGTCTTCTGGCCAAAGCGGCCCAGTTCGCACAGCAGGTCGGCGGTCTTGCTGTACTTCATGCCCGGCTTTTCCACGTAGCGGCGCTTGCGGATGGCCCAGCCGATATCGTTGCCCGCGAGGTCACCCATACGGAACGGGCCCATGGCGAAGCCGAACTTTTCGATCGCCTTGTCGACTTGCTCGGGGGTGCAGCCTTCTTCGAGCAGGAAACCGGCCTGCCGGCTGTACTGCTCGATCATGCGATTGCCGATGAAACCGTCGCAGACACCCGAGACCACGGCCGTTTTCTTGATGGTCTTGGCCACGGCCATGACCGTGGCCAGCACGTCCTTGGCCGTCTTCTCGCCGCGCACCACTTCCAGCAGCTTCATGACGTTGGCCGGGCTGAAGAAATGCAGGCCTACCACATCCTGCGGACGCTTCGTGAAGGACGCTATCTTGTTGACGTCCAGGGTCGAGGTGTTGGAAGCGAGGATGGCGCCCTTCTTCATCACTTCGTCGAGCTTCTTGAACACCGCTTCCTTGACGCCCATTTCCTCGAACACGGCCTCGATCACGAGGTCTGAGTCTTTCAGGTCCGCGTACTCCAGGGTCGTGGACAGCAGGGCCATGCGCTGCTCGTACTTGTCCTGCTTGAGCTTGCCCTTGCCCACCTGGGCTTCGTAGTTCTTGCGGATGGTCGCGATGCCGCGGTCCAGCGCCTCCTGCTTCATCTCCAGCATCGTCACCGGAATGCCTGCATTGAGGAAGTTCATGGTGATGCCGCCGCCCATGGTGCCGGCGCCAATCACAGCCACCGACTGGATCGAGCGCTTCGGCGTGTCTTGCGGCACATCGGGAATCTTGGAGGCGGCGCGCTCGGCGGCGAAGATGTGGCGCAGAGCGCGGCACTCGGGCGTCCACATCAGGTTGATGAAGATCTCGCGCTCGTAGGCCAGGCCCTCGTCGAACTTCTTCTTCGTGGCAGCTTCCACAGCGTCCACGCACTTGAGTGGAGCCGGAAAATTCTTGCTCATGCTTCCCACCATATTGCGGGTGAACTGGAAGTATGCATCCCCCTGCGGGTGCAGGGCCTTGAGCTTGCGCACCAGGGGCAGCGGGCGCAAGTCTGCCTTTTCGCGTGCCAGAGCCACGGCCTCGTCCATAAGGCTGTCGGCGGACGCCGCCATCTTGTCGAAGAGCTTCTGGCCCGGCAGCTGGGCCAGCATCTCGGCTGGCACCGGCTCGCCGCTGACGATCATGTTCAGGGCCGCCTCCACACCGATCGCGCGCGGCAGGCGCTGCGTGCCGCCGGCGCCAGGGATGAGCCCGAGCTTCACCTCGGGCAGCGCCACCTTGCAGCCGGGTGCGCCCACGCGGTAGTGGCAGCCCAGCGCCAGCTCCAGGCCGCCGCCCATGGCGACGCTGTGCACCGCAGCGACCACGGGCTTGGTCGAGTTCTCGATCGCGAGGATCACGCTGAGCAAATTGGGCTCGGCCAGGGCCTTGGGGCTGCCGAACTCTTTGATATCGGCCCCGCCCGAGAAAGCCTTGCCGGCACCCGTGATCACGATGGCTCTTACGCCGGGCTCAGCATTGGCGCGCTCCAGCGCGTCGGCAATGCCTTTGCGGGTCTCATAGCCCAGGCCGTTGACCGGCGGGTTGTTCAGCGTGATCACGGCAACGTCGCCGTGCAGCTTGTATTCAGCGCTCATGACTTGGATTCCCATGGGTGGTTCAAAAATAGAACGGTCGTTCGATTTTCGATTCTAATGTGTTCATGCGGGCCCGCAACGCGTGCTTGTCACGGCTGGGACAAGCACGCCGCGAGGCGTACCCCTCAGACTTCCAGCCACTCTTTGCGGATATAGCTGTCGTTGCGCAGGCCCTCGGGCGTGCCCTCAAAGACGATGCTGCCGTGGCCCATGACCAGCGCCCGGTCGGAGATGCTCATGGCAATGGTGAGCTTCTGCTCGATCAGCAGCACCGAGATACCGCGTTCCTTGAGCTTCTTGAGGTACTCGCCCACGAGTTCGACGATCTTGGGCGCCAGGCCCTCGGTGGGCTCGTCGATGATGATGAGGTCCGGATCGCCCATGAGTGTGCGGCACAGAGTCAGCATCTGCTGTTCGCCGCCCGACAGAACGCCCGCCTCAGTGTGCTGGCGTTCCTTCAGGCGCGGGAACATGTCATACATGTCGTCAAAGCTCCAGCGGCTGGTGCGACCCTTGCCTTTTTCTCCAAGAATCAGGTTCTGGTGCACGGTCAGGTCCGGGAAGATTTCGCGGTTCTCCGGCACGTAACCAATGCCCTGATGCGCGATCTCGAAGGCTTTCTTGCCCTGGATCTCCTGGCCCTTCCACTTCACGCTGCCAGCACAGTCCACCAGACCCATGACCGCCTTGGCCGTGGTCGAGCGCCCCGAGCCATTGCGTCCCAGCAGCGCGACGATCTCGCCAGCGGGCACCTCGAAACTCACGCCGTGCAGCACATGGCTCTTGCCGTAGAAGGCGTGCAGGCTTTCAACCTTGAGCATTCAATGTCCTCCCACCTGCGAATCGGCCACGACGGATCCAAGATAGGCTTCTTGCACCCGGGCGTTGGCGCGTACGGCCTCCGGGGTGTCGAAGGCCAGCAATTCGCCGTAGACCACCACCGCAATGCGGTCGGCCAAGCCAAAGACCACGCCCATATCGTGTTCCACGGTCAGCAGGGTCTTGCCTTCGGTGACCTCGCGGATCAGCTTGATGAAACGCGTGGTCTCGCTCTTGCTCATGCCTGCAGTGGGCTCATCAAGCAGGATGACGCTGGCACCGCCGGCGATGGTCACGCCGATTTCCAGCGCGCGCTGCTCGGCGTAGGTCAGGTTCATGGCCTGGACATCGCGTTTCTTGTCGAGACGGATCATCTCCAGTAGTTCTTCGGTGCGGTCATTGGCATCGTCCAGGTCAGCCAGGAACTTGAAGAAGGTGTACCGGTATCCCAGGCTCCAGAGGACGGCGCAGCGCAGGTTCTCGAAAACGCTGAGCTTGGGAAAGATGTTGGTGATCTGGAAGCTGCGCGACAGCCCCATGCGGTTGATCTCGTAAGGTTTCTTGCCGTCGATGCGCTGGCCGTTTAGCAGCACCTCGCCGCTCGTGGGGCCGAAGCGCCCGCTGATGAGGTTGAACAACGTGGACTTGCCGGCGCCGTTGGGGCCGATCACCGCCACGCGCTCGCCTGGCTTCACGGCGAGGTCCACACCGCGGATGATCTCGGTCTTGCCAAAGCTCTTGCGCAGGGCCCTCAGCTCCAGCGCGTAGGCGCTACCCTTGTCCTGCTCGCCGCTCACAGCGCTTCCCTCCGCTTGATTTCCTTCTCGATGTCTTCCTGGATCGTGCCCCACTCGTGCACATAATGCCGGCGGCAGAGCTCGAACAGGCCCAGCCCGGTGAGCATCACGAAGGCGCCCCCGAACCAGTGGTTGGGATCATGCGCATTGAGCGCAACACCGATGAAGCGCAGTTCCGGGCCCAGCGAGAGGTTCATCTGCAGGTGATAGACCATCTCAATCATCACCGCGGCGCCCACGAGCAGGGTCAGCCCGGTGAGCGCCAGTCCCAGGTAACTGACCCACAGCTTGCGCAGGAAGCCGAAGCTTGCCACACGCAGGTTCATCATGATCAGGCTCGCAATGCCGCCCGGCGCATACATCACCATGAACAGGAAGATCAGGCCCAGGTAGAGTAGCCAGGCCTTGGTAATCTCAGACAGCAGCACGGTGGCCAGCACCAGCAGCACGCCCCCGATGACCGGGCCGAAGAAGAAGGTCGCACCGCCCAGAAAGGTGAACAGCAGATAGGCGCCAGAGCGCGCCGCACCGACCACTTCCGCTGTGACGATCTCGAAGAGGATGGCGCCCAGGCCGCCTGCGATGCCGGCAAAGAAGCCCGAGATGATGAAGGCCATGTAGCGCACGCGCTGCGTGCTGTAGCCGATGAACTCCACCCGCTCCGGGTTGTCACGCACGGCGTTGAGCACGCGGCCCAGGGGCGTGCGCGTGAAGGCAAACATCAGGGCCACGCAGACGAAGGTGTAGACCGCGATCAGGTAATAAACCTGCGTGCCCGGGCCGAAGCTGATGCCAAACAAGGGCTGGCCCACCACGCGATTGCCTGACACCCCCGCCTCACCGCCGAAAAAGCTGGAGAACATCAGCGACATGGCAAACACCAGCTCGGCCATGCCCAACGTGATCATCGCAAACGGCGTTCCGGACTTGCGCGTGGTCACATAGCCAAAGAGTACAGCAAAGGCCATGCCAGCCAGGCCACCCACGATGGGCAGCAGGCTCACGGGAATAGGCAGGCTGTCTTTGCTTACCATGTTCAGGGCATGGATGGCCATGTAGGAGCCCAGACCTGAGTACACCGCATGGCCGAAGCTCAGCATGCCGCCCTGCCCCAGCAGAATGTTGTAGGACAGGCAGGCGATGATGGCAATGCCCATCTGCGAAAGCATGGTCAGCGACAGGCTGCTGGTGAACGCCTTGGGCGCCATCAGCAGAATGAGGGCAAACAGGCCCCAGACGATCCAGCGGCCGACGTTGTAGGGTTTGAATTCGTAATACTGCTTGGCCATGGCGTCACTCCTCGCGCGTTCCCAGCAAGCCGCGCGGCCGGAAGATCAGGATCAGGACCAGGAAGAGATAAGGCAGGATGGGTGCCACCTGCGACAGCGTGAGCTTGAGGATCTCGTTGTTGCGGGCGGCTGCGCTGAGCTCGATGTTGAGCTGCTGAGCCAGCGTGGTGAGCGAGTAATCAAAGGCCACGGCAAAGGTCTGGATGACCCCAATCAGCACCGATGCCAGGAAGGCCCCGGAGAGCGAGCCCAGGCCTCCCACCACAACGACCACAAAGATCACGGAGCCCACGGTGGCCGCCATGGCCGGCTCGGTCACAAAAGTGCTGCCGCCGATCACGCCGCCCAGACCGGCGAGCGCCGCGCCGGCACCAAAGACCAGCATGAAAACCCGTGGCACGTTGTGCCCCAGGGCCTCCACCATCTCGGGATGCGTCAGTGCAGCCTGGATCACCAGACCGATGCGGCTGCGCGTGAGCATGAGCCACAGCGAGACGAGCATGAACAGCGCCACCAGCATCATGAAACCGCGCGTCGCGGGAAACGGAGAGCAGGCAGCCGACTGGCAGAGCTCGGCCGGTGCCGCGCCCCAGACGAAGTCCATGCCATCGCTGGCCGTGTGCAGCAGCGTGAACATCGGGCCCTGCAGCATCTCCGGCGGACGGAACTCCACCGCCGTGCGCCCCCACACCAGCTGCACCAGCTCCAGGATGATGTAGGACAGGCCGAAGGTGATCAGCAGTTCCGGCACGTGACCGTACTTGTGCACCTTGCGCAGGGCGAGGCGCTCGAACAACGCCCCCAGCAGCCCCACCACCAGCGGCGCGACGATCAGCCCGGGCCAGAAGCCCACCAGCCTGGCAACGCTGTAGCCAATATACGCACCCAGCATGTAGAAGCTGGCGTGGGCGAAATTGAGCACGCCCATCATGCTGAAGATCAGCGTCAGCCCGGAACTGAGCATGAACAGCAGGAGACCGTAGCTCAGGCCGTTGAGCATGGAGATGATGAAGAATTCCATGAGCGTTAGGGTGTCATGTCTCCATCAGGAAACAGCAAGCAATGAGCGGGGGATTCAATCCGGCGGACACCGCGGAACCGGCTTGGCCGGGCCGCTGGTGTCGCCCCCTGCAAGGGGGATGGCGTAGCGAACGAAGGGAGCGCAGCCTGGAGGTGCCCTGCAAGAGCGCGTCTGTTACGGCCGCTTCATCTGGCAGCTGGTCGGCGTGCTCGACACGAAGGAGGGGAACTCCTTAACCAGGGCCAACGTCATGCCGGTGTTCTCGACGCTATAAGGGAACTTCTTGTCCGCCTTCTGCCACACCGTCATGTACAAGGGCTGCTGCAGCTGGTGGTCGGTCTTGCGCATCTCGACTTCGCCGTTGTAGGTCTTGAACTTCAGACCCTCAAGTTCCTTCGCCACTTTGACCGGGTCGGTTGACTTGGCCTTGGCCATGGCCTCGCCGAGTGCCTTGTAGATATGGATGACAGAGCCGGTGTAGAAGTCGTCCTTGAACTTGGCCTGGAATTCGGACTGCCACTTGCCCATCTCGCCGCCCATGTTGTAGTGGTTGTAGGCTACCTGAAAGACACGGCCTGCGCTACCCTGCCCGAGGGCCGTGGGCGTGCCGGTGACGCCGGTGTAGTAGGTGTAGAACTTGCCGGTGTAGCCGCCCTCGTTGGCGGCCTTGATGAGCAGTGCGAGGTCGGAACCCCAATTGCCGGTGATCACGGTGTCGGCGCCCGAGGCCTTGATTTTGGCGATGTAGGGCGCGAAGTCACGCACCTGGGCCAGGGGATGCAGATCCTCGCCGACGATCTTGACGTCGGGGCGCTTGAGGGCCAGCAGTTCCTTGGCGTACTTGGCTACCTGGTGGCCGTGAGAGTAGTTTTGGTTGAGGAGATAGACGTTCTTGACATCCTTCTGGTCTTTCATGAAGGTGGTGATGGCTTCCATCTTCATGGAGGTGTCAGCGTCGAAGCGGAAGTGCCAGTAATTGCACTTGCTGTTCGTGAAATCCGGATCCACAGCGGAGTGGTTCAGGAAGATCACTTCCTTGCCGGGGTTGCGCTCATTGTGCTTGGCCACGGCGTCGATCAGCGCGCCGGCTACCGAGGAGCCATTGCCCTGAGTGATGTAGCGCACGCCCTGGTCCAGCGCGGCCTTGAGCTGGTTCAGGCTCTCGGCGGGACTGAGCTTGTTGTCCAGCGCCAGCACCTCGAACTTCACGCCGGCGGGGTTGCCCGCGCCGCTGAACTTCTCGCCGAAGAACTGGAAGCTGCGAACCTGGTTGTTACCCACCGGACCCATCAGGCCGGACAGCGGATCAATCCAGGCGATCCTGACGGTCTCGCCCTTCTGGGCAAAAGCAGCGCCGGCAAAGGCAAGCATGGCGGCTGCGGTGACGATACGCACGGTGGTTCTCATTGAAGGTCTCCTCGTTGACGGAACAAAGTGCAGCGTAACCAAGTTTGAATGGAGTTCACGCTAGGGATTGCCCTAGAACTATCGCATTTGCGACTCCGTCAATGAATCTCAGGCCCCATACGGCGGCGGGTCATTGCGTCCAACCCGCGCGCAGGAACCTGATTCAGGTGCCCTGAAGCTTGTAGTCTTTTAGGGTCTCGCGCAAGCGGGTCTTGAGCATCTTGCCCGTGGCGCCTAGCGGAATAGCATCGACGAAGACCACGTCGTCGGGGATCTGCCACTTGGCCGTCTTGCCCTCGTAGAACTTCAGCAATTCGTCCCGGCTGACCTCCGCGCCCGGCTTTCGAACCACCACCACCACCGGCCGCTCGTCCCACTTGGGGTGCTTTACGCCGATGCAGGCCGCCATGGCCACGGCCGGATGGGCCACCGCGATGTTCTCCACGTCTATCGAGCTGATCCATTCCCCGCCGGACTTGATCACGTCCTTGCTGCGGTCGGTGATCTGCATATAGCCATCGGCATCGATGGTCGCCACGTCACCGGTCGGGAACCAGCCCTGGCCCTGTTGGTCCTTGCGCAATGGGTCGCCGCCCTCGCCCTTGAAATACTCGCGCAGGATCCATGGCCCGCGCACAAGCAGGTCACCGTAGGTCTTACCGTCCCAGGGCAGTTCCTCGCCGTCCTCGCCCACGATCTTCATGTCCACGCCGTAAATGGCCCGGCCCTGCTTGAGGCGGATCTTCATCTGCTCGGACTCGGGCAGGGTCAGATGCTTGTTCTTGAGCGTGCACAGGGTGCCCAGCGGCGACATCTCGGTCATGCCCCAGGCGTGCAGCACGTCCACGCCGTAGTCCTCGCGGAAGGCGGCGATCATCGCCGGCGGACAGGCCGCGCCGCCGATCCCCGTGCGCTTGAGCGTGGAGAACTTCAGGCCGCCCGGCTTCATGTGACCCAGCAGCATCTGCCAGATGGTCGGCACGCCGGCAGCGTAGCTTACGCGCTCGGCCTCGATCAGCTCGTAGATGGACTTTCCGTCCAGCGCCGGGCCGGGGAAGACCAGCTTGGCGCCCGTCAGCGCGGCCGAATAAGGAATGCCCCAGGCATTGACGTGGAACATGGGCACCACGGGCAGCACCGAGTCGCGCGCGCTCAGGCACATCACGTCCGGCAGCGCGGCCGCATAGGCGTGCAGGATGGTCGAGCGGTGGCTGTACAGCGCCGCCTTCGGGTTGCCCGTGGTGCCGCTGGTGTAGCACATGCTCGATGCCGAGTTCTCGTCGAACTCGGGCCAGCGATAGGTCTCGGGCTGCCCGGCAACCCATGCTTCGTAGCTTTGCAGGCCCGGGATGCCCGTGTCCTTGGGCAGCTTGTCCGCGTCGCACAGCGCGATCCAGTGCTTCACCGTGGTGCATCTGCTGTGCACGGCCTGGATGATGGGCAGGAAGGTCAGGTCAAAGCACATCACCTGGTCCTCGGCATGGTCGGCAATCCACGCAATCTGGTCCGGGTGCAGTCGGGGGTTGATGGTGTGCAGAACGCGTCCCGAGCCGCTGACACCGAAATACAGTTCCAGATGCCGGTAGCCGTTCCAGGCGAGCGTGGCCACGCGCTCGCCAAAACCCAGCTTCAGCGCGTCCAGCGCGTTGGCCACCCGCCGCGCGCGCGCTGCCACGTCCCGGTAGGTATAGCGATGGATATCGCCCTCCACGCGCCGCGAGACGATCTCGGCGTCGCCATGGTGGCGCTCGGCAAAGTCGATCAGGGAAGAAATCAGCAGCGGCTGGCTTTGCATCAATCCGAGCATGGACAGGTCTCCTTAAGGTTCTTCATGGCCCGCTCGCAGTATGGAGCAAGCCGGCGCTCGCAGAACTGAGGGTAAGCCCCTGATCGCCACCCGCCTTCGTCCGCTGCGTGACAATCGGGCCATGTCTCTAGCCATCGACGCCGACGGGACCAGAACGGACGACCGCCCCCTGAACTGGATCAATCGCTACGCAGCCCTGGGCCCGGCTTTTCGTACCGCCCTGCCCCCGGAGCCCCTGCCCGCACCCTACTGGGTGGGCCAAAGCTGCCGTACTGGGGCGCTGCTGGGCCTGGCGCAAGACTGGGGCGACTCTGACGAACTGCTGCAGGCCTTCAGCGGCAACCGCTTGCTGCCGGGCAGCGCACCGATCGCCACGGTTTACAGCGGGCACCAGTTCGGCGTGTGGGCCGGGCAGCTGGGCGACGGCCGGGCGCTGCTGCTGGGCGAGACGGAGTCCGGGCTGGAAGTGCAGCTCAAGGGTGCGGGCCGCACGCCTTACTCGCGCATGGGCGATGGCCGCGCGGTGCTGCGCTCCAGCATCCGCGAGTTTCTCTGCAGTGAAGCCATGCACGGCCTGGGCATCCCGACCACGCGCGCGCTATGCGTGACGGGCTCAGACGCACCGGTGCGCCGCGAAGAGATCGAGACCGCCGCAGTAGTCACCCGCGTGGCCCCGAGCTTCATCCGCTTCGGCCACTTCGAGCACTTTGCCGCCAACAACCAGACCGAAGAGCTGAAACAGTTGGCCGATTTCGTGATCGACCGCTATTACCCGACGTGCCGGGGCACGGAGAAGTTCGGGGGCAATGCCCACGCCGCCCTGCTCGAAGCCGTGAGCGAACGAACGGCGGCTCTGCTCGCGCAGTGGCAGGCAGTGGGCTTCTGCCATGGTGTGATGAATACCGACAACATGAGCATCCTCGGGCTTACGCTGGACTACGGGCCCTTTCAGTTCCTCGACGGCTACGACCCTGGCCACATCTGCAACCATTCCGATACCCAAGGCCGCTATGCCTATGCGCGCCAGCCCAACGTGGCCTACTGGAACCTCTTTTGCCTCGGTCAGGCCCTGCTGCCGCTGATCGGCGACCAGGACGTGGCGCTTGAGGCGCTGGAAAGCTACCGCACAAGCTACACCACCGAGCTGGAGGCGTGCCTGCGCGCCAAATTGGGCCTGCAGGGGCAGTTGGCCGGTGACCGCGAGCTGGTGCAGGACACCCTGCGTCTTCTCGCCACTGAAAAAACCGACCACACCATTTTCTGGCGCCGGCTTAGCCACTACGCGGCAGACGCCCAGGCCGCGCCGCTGCGCGACCTCTTCATCGACCGCGCGGCCTGCGACACATGGCTCAGGCGCTACGACGCTCGGCTGGCGCAGGAAAACGCGGGCGTAGCTGCGGCCGCCATGCTGCGCGTGAACCCCAAGTTCGTGCTACGCAACCATCTGGGCGAGCTGGCCATACGGCGCGCGCGCGAAAAGGACTTTTCGGGCGTGTCTGTGCTGCTCAAGCTTCTTGAAACCCCTTACGATGAGCATCCGGATCACGAGGCCGAGGCAGGCCTCCCGCCCGACTGGGCATCGTCCATCGAAATCAGCTGCTCCTCCTGACATCACCATGACCTACGCCATCCAGAAAACCGCCGAAGAATGGAAGGCCCTGTTGGCCGGCAAGAACGCCGAACCCGTCGCTTACGAGGTGACGCGCCACGCGGCCACAGAACGTCCCTACACTGGCAAGTACGCCGATTTCTGGCGGCCGGGCCAGTACAACTGCATCTGCTGCGGCGCACGACTGTTCGAGGCCTCCACCAAGTTCGACGCGGGTTGCGGCTGGCCCAGCTTCACCGAGCCCGCCGCGCCCCAAGCCATCGAGGAGCGGCGCGATACCAGCCACGGCATGATCCGCGTCGAGACCCTGTGCTCGCAGTGTGGCGCGCACCTGGGCCATGTCTTCGAGGACGGCCCGGCGCCCACTGGCCTGCGCTACTGCATCAACTCGGCCTCGATTGAACACAAGGAATGACAACGCGCGCCCGGCAAGCACGGGCTGCGTCATTTCTTCATCGAACCCGCGCGGCGGGCGTCATCGATAATTCCCTCCATGAAGCTACTGATTGATTTCTTCCCCATCCTGCTCTTCTTCGGCGCCTACAAGCTCCAGGGCATTTACGTGGCCACGGCCGTGCTCATGGCGGCCACGGTGCTGCAGATGGGCCTGATCTATGCCATCGAGCGCAGGCTGCAGACCATCCACAGGATCACGCTTGCCCTCATCCTGATCTTTGGTGCGCTCACGCTCTTCCTGCAGGACGAGCGCTTCATCAAGTGGAAACCCACCGTGCTTTACGCGGCCATGGCGCTGGCGCTGGCCGTCGCGCTGTGGCTGCTGCGAAAGAACTTCCTCAAACTGCTGCTGGGCAGCCAGCTGTCCCTGCCCGACGGGGTCTGGATGCGGCTGAACGTGGCCTGGATCATTTACTGCGCCTTCATGGCCGCGCTCAATGGCTATGTCGCTGTCTGGTACAGCACGGAGGACTGGGTGAACTTCAAGCTCTGGGGCTACGCGTTTCCGCTGATCTTCATCGTCGGGCAAGGCGTGTACGTCGCCCGCCACCTCAAGACCGACGAGGCCTCGAGCCCATGAGCGCGGAGCTGTCGTCCCGGGCCGCGCAGATGGCCGCGCGGCTGCAGGAAAAGCTCAGCACCACTGCCCTGGAGGTGATTGACGAAAGTGCCGCGCACGCCGGCCATGCCGGATCAAATAGCAGCCCCTGGGGCACCCACTTTCGGGTGCGCATCGCTTCACCCTTTTTCACAAACGTGTCACGCGTGGCGCGCCATCGCCTTGTGTATGATGCGTTGCAGGATTTCATCGCCCAGGGCGTGCATGCCATTGCCATCGAGGTGATCGAACGCTGATCGGGTCGACCCCCATTTTCCCCCCGTTTTCCTAGGACTTATGATGAACAAGCTGCTCCTACCGGCCCTGGCGGCCGCTACCCTGCTGGGCGCCCTGGCCATGCCCGCGCAGGCCCAGAACCTGGCCATCGTCAACGGCAAGCCGATTCCACTGGCGCGCGTGGACGCGCTGGCCCAGCAGTTTGCCCGCTCGGGCCGGCAGATCACGCCCGACATGATGGAGGAGCTGAAGAAAGCCGTGGTCGACCGCGAACTGCTGGTTCAGGAAGCCCAGAAGCAGGGTCTGGACGCGAGCCCCGAGTTCCGCAACCAGATGGAGTTCACTCGCGACTCCCTGCTGATCCGCGATCTCGTGACCGTCTATCAGAAGAACAATCCGGTCACCGACGCCGAGATCCAGGCCGAGTACGACAAGTTCGTCGCTGCCAACGCCGGCAAGGAATACCGCGCCCGCCACATCCTCGTGGAGAAAGAGGCCGAAGCCCGCGCCATCATTGCCGAACTGAAGAAGGGCGCCAAGTTCGACGCCATCGCGAAGAAGCAGTCCAAGGACCCGGGTTCGGGAGCCAACGGCGGCGACCTGGACTGGGCCGCAGCGGGCAATTACGTGAAGGAGTTTTCGGACGCGATGGTCGCCCTGGGCAAGGGCAAGACCACCGAGAAGCCCGTCAAGACCCAGTTCGGCTGGCACGTGATCCGCCTGGACGACATCCGGGAGGCGCAGTTGCCCAAGCTCGATGAGATCAAGCCGCAGATCGCGCAGCAACTCGGCCAGCAGAAGCTGATGAAGTTCCAGGACGACCTGCGCGCCAAGGCCAAGATCGAGTAAGCGCCCATACAAGGGCGGTCCAAGCAGCCGCTGCCCCCGCAGGCCGTGGAGTCGACGTTGAGCTGCCCGCAGGACACGCTGACCTGCCTCTGGAATGTGTTCAACCAGGGGCGAGTGATTTCTATGCGAAACATGGCGTCAACGTCATCGTTGCGGCCTGCGAGAGCCACGAGGAGGAAGGCTAAGTCGCTTCATGATCACCACGCACTTCGTGCGCTACTCGCTGAGATGGTGCACGAAGTAGGCAAGGGGTCACGGTGGGCCGAGGGCACCGCACGGGCCGAGCTGACGGCGCTGGTGCACGGCGAGGAAAAGCTCACGCTGCGCCATGACTACACGCCCTGCGAGCTGCCTGCTGCGGGCAAGATCAATAAGTCCTTGTCGACCCGGGCCGCCCGGGAGGCGCAGGAAATCCCGCTCAAGTTCTATCGCGCACGGCCCGAAGCCATCACGCTGGACGAGGGCCACCTCACGCCTCGCCGATCGGTGTCGCCGGGCGCTCGGCACCGGGTCTCCAGCAACCTGCGGTACGGGCGGACACAAGAAAGCCGCCCCAAGGCGGCCTGCTCCAGCGTGTCGCGGTCAGTTGCGGACGTAGACGATCTTCTTGCTGCCGCCTTCGCAGCTGCCCACGACCTTACGGTCGCGAACCTGCTCGTTGGCGACGATCTCCAGGGTGTAGTTCTTCACGCCATTGGCATCCAGCTTGGCGGCAATCTCCGTCTTGAGCTCCTCGCAGGGCTTGACCTGGGCCCAAGCGGCGGGCAAGGTCAGCGTCAGGGCGATGATGAGGGACAGGCGTTTCATAGAGGCTCCTTGGGTGTGACTTGAAGGGTTGGCGATGGCCGGATGAGATGTATACCCCAAGTCCCGCACCTCTGTGCGCCCGGGCGCGATCTGTTGCAATTGCACACAGAAATCAGATGAGGGGACGGACCTCCCGCGCGCTCTCCCAAAGAAGCGCCAGAAACTCGCGCTGCATGGCAGGTGCCGTCAGGCGGGCGGTGGATGCCACGACATTGAGCGCGGCCACCGTGCGGCCCTGCACATCGCGCAGGGGGACCGCCAGGGCGTGCACGCCCAGCTCGTGCTCCTCGCTGCTCAGGCAGAAGTCCTCGTGACGCACCTGTTCGATGATGCGGCGAAAGGCGCGCTGCTCCGTCACGGTATGCACGGTGAAACGACTGAGCAGGCGTGCCTTGAGCCAGGCACTGAACTGGGGCTTGGGCAGGGCGGCCAGCAACACCCGGCCCGTGGAGGTGGCGTGGGCCGGCAGACGCGCGCCCAGGTGCAGGCCATAGGCCAGCACCTGTGGCACGCCCTCGGCGCCCAGGCGCCGCAAGTCACTGCTGCGCGCCACGATCACCACCTCGTCACCATTGAGCACCACGGCGGAGAAGGCCTCGCCGGTCTGGCCAGCCAGCCTTTCCAGCATGGGCTGCAGGGCTCGCGGCAGGCGCGAGGACGCCAGATAGCTGCCGGAAAAGCGCAGTACCTTGCTGGAGAGCCAGAAGTGGCTGCCGTCGGTCTCCAGATAGCCCAGATGGGACAGGGTCAGCAGGTGGCGGCGTGCAGCGGCTCGCGTGATGCCCGCGCGCTGCGCTGCAAGCGTGGCATTGAGGCGCTGGCGTTCGGTGTCAAAGCTCTCGAGCACGGCCATGCCTTTGGCTATGCCCTCAATCAGGTCGGACCTTGCAATCATGTGAAGCCGCCCATTCGTTGCGCGATGATCGCGCATTTCGGGCGATCATCGCACATTTGATGCATGTCCCTCTGGTGTCCCGGCCCGCCCCTCCCTAAGCTATCGGCTCCAGAACAGCGAGGAGAACGTGATGCGTACCCAGGTTGCGATCATCGGCGCCGGGCCCTCGGGCCTGCTGCTCGGCCAGTTGCTGCACAAGGCCGGCATTGACGCGGTCATCGTCGAGCGCCAGAGCGGTGACTACGTGCTGGGCCGCATCCGTGCCGGCATCCTGGAGCAGATTACGGTGGACCTGCTGCATGAGGCAGGCGTGGGACAGCGGGTGCAGCGCGAGGGAACGGTGCATCACAGCATCGAGCTGGTCTATGCCAACACCCGCCACCCGATCGACGTCACCGGTCTCACCCGGGGCAAGGTAGTTACGGCCTACGGACAGACCGAAGTCACGCGCGACTTGATGGATGCCCGCCAGGCTGCGGGCCTGACCACCGTCTACGAAGCCAGCAACGTCCAGGTGCACGAATTCGATGGCAGCCATCCACGCGTCACTTACGAAAAAGACGGCAAGAAGAACGAAATCCAATGCGACTTCATCGCCGGCTGCGACGGCTTTCACGGCGTCTGCCGCGCCAGCGTACCGCGTGGTGCCATCCACGAATTCGAGAAGGTCTACCCCTTCGGTTGGCTGGGGGTGCTCGCCGAGGTCGCGCCCGTGTCGCCCCACGCCATCGTCTACGCCAACAGCGAGCGTGGCTTCGCGCTGTGCTCCATGCGCAGCCTCACGCGCAGCCGCTACTACGTGCAGTGCCCCATTGACGACAAGGTGTCGGACTGGAGCGACGAGCGATTCTGGGACGAGCTGCGCCTGCGCCTCGACCCGGACATGGCCGGGCGTATCGTCACTGGCCCCAGCATCGAGAAAAGCATCGCGCCGCTGCGCAGCTTCGTGGCCGAGCCCATGCGTTTCGGGCGCCTGTTCCTGGGGGGCGACGCGGCGCACATCGTGCCGCCCACGGGCGCCAAGGGCCTCAACCTCGCTGCCAGTGACGTGAAGTACCTCTCCAGCGCCCTGATCGAGCACTACGCCGAGAAAAGCGATGCGGGCATCGACAGCTACTCGCAGCGTGCGCTGGCGCGCGTGTGGCGCGCCGAGCGCTTCTCCTGGTGGCTCACCTCCCTGTTGCATCGCTTCCCAGACACCGCCGGGTTCGGCCAGAAGATCCAGGAGGCCGAGCTGGACTATCTGGTTCATTCCGAGGCCATGTCGCGCTCGCTGGCAGAGAACTACGTGGGTCTGCCGCTGGACTTCGGCCAGTAGTCGCCAAGCGTTTCACGCTTCAGTACACTGGGTCCAATGGCCCGCAACTCCAAGCCCCTGCGCGGAACGCGCGTCCTCAGTCTCGCCCTTAATCTGCCGGGGCCAGCCGCGTTGATGCGCCTGCAGGCGCTGGGTGCGCGTTGCACAAAGATCGAGCCGCCCGTCGGCGACCCCATGCAGGTCTACCGCCCCGAGGCGTATGCGGCGATGCACGACGGCGTACGCGTGCTGCGCGCAGACCTCAAGACCGATGCAGGTCGCAAGCGGCTGCAGCGCGAGCTGGCTCGCTGCGATGTGCTGCTGACCTCCTTTCGGCCCTCGGCACTCAAACGGCTCGGTCTGGATTGGCCCGCGCTGCACCGGCAGCACCCGGCCCTGTGCCTGGTGGCCATCGTCGGTGCGCCGGGCCCGGCTGCCGAGGCTCCAGGACATGACCTGACCTACATGGCCGAGCAAGGCCTGGTCCAGGGCTTGAACCTGCCACCCACGCTCTACGCTGACATGGGCGGTGCCCTGCTGGCCACGGAGGCCGTGTTGCGCGCCCTGATGCTGCGCCAGCAGAAAGGAGGCGGCCTGCGGCAGGAGGTGGCGCTGTCGGACGCCGCAGCCTGGCTGGGGCTGCCCCGGCACTGGGGCCTGGTCGCGCCCGCGAGTGCCGTCGGCGGCGGCCATGCGGGCTATCGTGTCTATGCTTGCAGGGACGGACGCGTGGCCGTAGCAGCGCTGGAGCCGCATTTCGCACAGGCCCTCTGCGCAGCGGCCGGGCTGAAGCCAGCCTCGATGATGAGCCCCGCCATGCACCAGGCGCTGGCGACCTGGTTCGCGCAACAGACCCGGCGTGCGCTCGATGCACTGGCGCTGCGGCTGGATCTGCCTTTGCACACGCTGCCCGCAGACTGAGAGCGCGGCGGGCGTTCGCCACTCAGCGCGGCTTGCGCGTCAGCGATCTGGCGGATTTTGCAGGTTTGGCCGCGCCGGTGACGCGCGGTGGCAGACCCGTGTGCTGGGTCAGAACGCGGCCCTCCACGGGCGTCTTGCCGGTCGGCTTGGCCAGTGGCGGCGTGGAGTTCTTGCGCCGGGCGCTCTGGTAGCTGCCATCGATGAGCGGCTGGTAGGTGGGAATCAGGTGCTGCTTGCCGTTGCCGATGAGGTCGGCGCGCCCCATCGCCTTGAGCGCCTCGCGCAGCAGCGGCCAGTTGTTGGGATCGTGGTAGCGCAGGAAAGCCTTGTGCAGGCGGCGGCGCTTCTCGCCGCGCACGATGTCCACCCTCTCGCTGCGATCGTCGCGATGGATGCCCTTGAGGCTGTTGAGCCCGGTGTGGTACATCGTCGTCGCTGTGGCCATGGGGCTGGGATAGAAGGTCTGCACCTGGTCCGCGCGAAAGCCGTTTTTCTTGAGCCATAGCGCCAAGTTCATCATGTCCTCATCGCGCGTGCCGGGGTGGGCAGCAATGAAGTAGGGAATCAGGAACTGCTGCTTGCCCGCCTCTGCGCTGTACTTCTCGAACATCCGCTTGAACTTGTCATAGCTGCCGATACCCGGCTTCATCATCTTGGACAGCGGTCCGCCCTCGGTGTGCTCCGGGGCGATCTTGAGGTAGCCTCCCACGTGGTGCTGAACCAGTTCCTTGACGTACTCGGGTGACTGCACCGCGAGGTCGTAGCGCAGCCCGGAGCCAATCAGGATCTTCTTGATGCCCTTGAGTCCGCGCGCCCGGCGGTACATGCGGATGAGCGCGCCGTGGTCCGTGTTGAGGTTCTGGCAGATGCCGGGGTACACGCAGCTCGGCTTGCGGCAGGCGGCCTCGATCTCGGGGCTCTTGCAGCCGATGCGGTACATATTGGCCGTCGGCCCCCCCAGGTCGGAAATCACACCGGTGAAACCCTTGACCTTGTCGCGGATATCCTCGATCTCATCGATCACGGAGTCTTCCGAGCGGCTCTGGATGATGCGCCCTTCGTGTTCAGTGATCGAGCAGAAGGTGCAGCCGCCGAAGCAGCCGCGCATGATGTTCACACTGAAACGGATCATCTCCCACGCGGGGATCTTGGTCGCGCCGTCGTGGCTGCCGTTCTCGTCGGCATAGGCCGGATGGGGGCTGCGCGCGTAGTAAAGGCCGAAGACATGGTCCATCTCGGCCGTGGTCAGCGGAATGGGTGGCGGGTTGATCCAGACGTCGCGTGCCGTGGCGCCCTCGCCGTGCGCCTGCACCAGCGCACGCGCGTTGCCCGGGTTGGTCTCCAGGTGAAGCACACGATTGGCATGGGCATAGAGCACGGCATCAGCCTTGACCTGCTCGAAGCCCGGTAGCCGGATCACGGTGCGATCGCGCGGCAGGCGCTTGATGCTGCCCTTGCCCTGCAGCGCCGGGTTGGCCATGAAGGTCAGCGGCTGGATGGCTGGATTTGCCGGCGGCGCCCCGCCCTCCTCCTTGCTGCAACTCTGCCCCTGGGCCGCAGCCTGCTCGGCCGTGGTCAGGTAGGGATTGATGTGCTCCTCCACATGGCCCGGCATATCGACCTCGGTGGAATCGATCTCGAACCAGCCCTCAGGCGAACTGCGTCGCACAAAGGCGGTGCCGCGCACATCGGTGATCTGCTGCACCGGCTCGCGCGCGGCGATGCGGTGCGCCACCTCGACCAGGGCGCGCTCGGCATTGCCGTATAGCAGCAGGTCGCATTTGCTGTCCACCACGATGGAGCGGCGCACCTTATCGCTCCAGTAGTCGTAGTGTGCAATGCGGCGCAGCGAGCCCTCGATGCCGCCTAGCACAATGGGCACGTCGGGCCAAGCCTCGCGGCAGCGCTGGCTGTAGACGATAGCCGCGCGATCGGGCCGCTTGCCGCCCAAGTCACCCGGCGTGTAGGCGTCGTCGCTGCGGATCTTGCGATCTGCGGTGTAACGATTGATCATGGAATCCATGTTCCCGGCCGTCACGCCCCAGAACAAATTGGGCTTGCCCAGCGCCCTGAAGGGCTCGGCGCTTTGCCAGTCGGGCTGGGCAATGATGCCCACGCGAAAACCCTGCGCCTCCAGCACGCGACCGATCACGGCCATGCCGAAGCTCGGGTGGTCCACATAAGCGTCGCCCGTGACGAGGATGATGTCGCAGCTGTCCCAAGCCAGCTTGTCCATCTCGGCGCGGCTCATGGGCAGGAACGGGGCCGTGCCGAAGCGGGCCGCCCAGAATTTGCGGTAGCTGGTCAGCGGCTTGGCGGCACGCGGAAAGAAGGATACGTCGATGGGGGCGTTCATGGAAACCGTGAGGCAGCCCAGTAGTGTACGTTTTCGTGTACCTGCGCGAGGGCTGCGGCGATATTGCGCTTATGCGGCGCAGGCCTATGCATCGGGTCTGCCCGCCGCCGGGGGGTGTCCCTGCGGCTTGTCCCGGTCGTAGCCCTGGACCAGGTCGACGCCGAACTGGCGCAGCACGGCCAGGGTTTCCTCGTTCTCTGCGAACTCGGCCCCTTTGCGTTTGCCCAAATCCGGGGAACCCGAGGGTGGAACTGGTGAAGACCATTGCCGCCAGTAGCGAAAGCATGCTGTAGTCACTCGATCGAAAGAAGCACGGCCCCTCGAAGCCCTTGACTCACGCTTGGCAAGCGTCAGCCCCGGCCCCACAATGCGCAGAGCTTCAGACCCCAGCCCAATTCGCTATGCCCACCATTGATACTCTGGCCAGCTTCTGGTCGCTACCGATGATCAAGACCAACGTTCTGGTCTTCTTCAACCTTCTCGGCTCCCTGATGCTGGGTCTGATGGTTGGCTACGAGCGCTCGTACCATGGGCGCGCGGCCGGCATGCGCACGTATGGCCTGGTGTGCATGGCTTCCACCGCCCTCACCGTGATCGGCGGCTACTCATCCTCCTGGTTTGGCGGCAACTTCCTGCTGGCCTCTGCTACTGATACCAGCCGCGTCATCCAGGGCATCGTCACGGGCATCGGCTTTCTGTGCGCGGGCGTAATCGTGCGCGAGGGCTTCAATATCAGTGGCCTGACCACCGCCGCCTCGCTCTGGGCTGCGTCGGTCACTGGCGTGCTGGTGGGCGTGGGCTTTTACGCCGCAGCCATCGCACTGGCTGGTCTTTCGGCCCTTTCGATGATGTGGATCTCTCGACTGGAGGCCTGGCTGCCTTCCCGTCAGGCCGTGACCATTAAGCTCAGCTTCAAGACGGGCTTCGCGCCCAGCGAGGCAGCCCTGCGCCACATGGCGTCTGAGCGGGGCTATGAGATCGCCTCCGGCACGATCGCGATAGAAAGTAAAGACGGCGTGCTGCAATGGGCCTTCGTGGCCGTTGCACGTAACCGCCAGAAGATGGTGCCCATCTCTGACCTCTCCCACGAGATTGCACGCTTCGACGGCGTCACCGGGTTCCAGCTAAGTTACGCGCGCAACTGAGGGTGCAGTGGTATCACTCGCAACGTCGCACTGAGAGATTGTGGGCAACACGTAGCGGGTCCTCGAGTAGCCAGCGCCATAATCGAACCATGGATTCTTCCGCCGACGCCGCGCCACTCGCCCGACCGAAGTCACCCTCCGATCTCTTCATTGCCTTCACCCTGCTGGCCTTGCAGGGGTTCGGCGGCGTACTGGCCATTGCCCAGCGCGAACTGGTCGAGCGTCGGCGCTGGATGAGCAACGAGGACTTCGTGGAGGAATGGGCCGTGGCGCAGATCATGCCCGGGCCGAACATCATCAATTTGTCCATCATCCTGGGCAGCCGCTACTTCGGGGTGCGCGGCGCCCTTGCGGCCCTGGCAGGCATGGTGACTATCCCGCTCCTGGTGCTCCTGTGTATCGCGCTGGTTTATGCGCAGTTCTCCAGCCACCCGGGGGTGGCGGGCGCCCTGCGTGGCATGGGCGCTGTCGCTGCCGGTCTCATCATTGCCGTGGGTCTCAAGCTCTTTCCGGCCCTCGGCAACAACACACTCGGTCTACCGGCCTGCACGGTACTGGGGGCCCTGAGCTTTGCGGGCATCGCCCTGCTACGCTGGCCGCTGGCGCTGGTGCTGCTGGGCCTGGGCGGCGTGGCCTGCGTGCTGGCTTACCGGAGGCTGGCACCATGAATCCTGTGCTTGACTTCGGCTGGGCACAGTGGCTCCAGCTGTTTGGCCATTTCGCCTCGCTTTCGCTGCTGGCTGTGGGCGGCGCCATCACCACCGCGCCGGACATGCACCGCTATCTGGTGGACCGCCAGGGCTGGCTGACCGATACCCAATTCACGGCTTCCATTGCCATTGCCCAGGCCGCGCCCGGCCCCAACATCCTCTTTGTGGCGTTGATCGGTTGGAACGTCGGTCTCAATGCCGGCGGGCTGGGTTGGGCCCTGCTGGGCGTGTGCGTCACGATGCTGGGCATCATGTTGCCCAGCTCCCTGCTGACCTACTTCGCAGCCCGCTGGGGCCACGAGAATCGCGAGCTGCGCGCGGTGCGCGCCTTCAAGCAGGGCATGGCACCGATCGTCATCGCCCTTCTCATCGCCACCGGGTGGATTCTGGCTACCGGCCACGATAGCGTGGCGCAGGCCTGGCCGCTATGGTTGCTGACGCTGGTCAGCGCCGTGATCGTCTGGCGCACCCGCCTCCACCTGCTTTGGCTGCTTGGCGCGGGCGCCATCCTGGGCTGGGTCGGCCTGGTATGAAGCACCCCCCGAGACGCTGCGCGTCTCCCATCCCTGAGGGGGGCGCACCCATCGGTCAGGCCAAGCCTGTTCCACGGGTGCCCCGGTTTTGGATTTTCTGACCATGCGTCACTTGACCAAGCTCAATCTCATTGGCGGCGGCCGGGTTGCGCGGACCCTGGGCAATCTCTGGCATCGCAGCGGCCTGCTGCAGCTGCAGGACGTGTTGACAACGCGCAGCGCCACATCCCGCGCTGCGGTGGACTTCATGGGCGGGGGCCGCGCTGTGGTCGAGCCGGGCGACCTGCGCCCGGCCGACCTCTGGCTGCTGGCCGTGCCCGACGGCCAGATCGCAGCCAGCGCCGCACAGCTCGCGCGACTGGGCCTGCCCCCCGCAACGGTCTGGCATGCCAGCGGTGCCCTCTCTGCGGCCGAGCTCGCGCCGCTGCAGGCGGCAGGATGGCGCACCGCGAGCGCGCACAGCCTGCTGAGCTTTGCCACGCCCGAGCGCGCGCGCGAACAGTTCGCGGGCTCGGCCTGTGCGCTAGAGGGAAACCCCGAAGCACTGCGCGAGCTGCAGCGGCTGTACTCCGCCATCGGTGCGCGCTGCTTCACCCTGGCTTGCGAAGACAAGCTGCTGTACCACGCAGCGGCTGTCTTCGCGACCAACTTCCTGCCCGTGCTGCAGGCCCAGGCTGAATCGCTGTGGCAACACAGCGGCCTGCCAGACGAGCTGCTGCCCAAGCTGCGCGCGCAGCTGCTGCGCAACGCCGTCGACAACCTGCTGGCGCTGGGACCAGCCGGGGCTCTGACGGGCCCGGCGGCACGCGGCGACACGGACCTGGTGCAGCGACAGGGACAGGCTGTGGCCGCGCACGATGCCCCGGCCGGCTCGGCCTACGAGGCGCTGAGCGCTATGGCGCAACGCCTGGCCCGCGACGGCCGGCTTTGATAAAGGTTCCCGAACGCTGCCCGCTGCCGCTGCGTTATCCTCAACGGCGCCCCTCACGGAAACTGCTATGAAACAAGCCTTCAAGTACCTGCTGCTCGCACTGGGTGGCCTGCTGGCTCTGGTGCTGGCCATCGTGGCTTACATCGCTGCCACCTTCGATCCCAACGAACACAAGCCACGCCTGATCCAGCTTGTGAAGGACCAGACCGCGCGTACCCTCACCATCCCCGGAGACATCCGGCTGACTTTCTTCCCGCGCGTTGGCGCCGAGCTGGGACGAGTCTCGCTGTCGGAGCCACGCAGCGAGCAGGTCTTCGCTGCCGCCGAGCAGTTGCGAGTCTCAGTGGCCCTGCTGCCCTTGCTCGCGCGCAATATCCGCGTCGAGCGTGTGCTGGTCGATGGCCTGGAGCTGAAAGTTCGCCGCGAACGCGACGGCCGCTACAACTTTGACGATCTCCTGGCCCGGAGTCCCGCGACCGACAAGCCCCCAGCGTCAGCTGACAACAGCCCGCCCGCCGCGCTGCCGCAGATCGATATGGCTGGCATCACCATGAGCAATGCGCGCGTGTCCTACAGCGACGCGGCCAGCGGACAGAGCCTGGCCGTTTCGCAGCTGAGCCTGAACACCGGTGCCATCCGAGACGGACAAAAGGCCGCGCTTTCGCTCAGCGCCGATATCGCGGGCCAACAACCGGCGCTGGCGCTCAAGCTCGCCCTGCGCGTGAACTACACCCCGGCATTGGCCCAGCGAGCCTTGAAGCTTGACCAGCTGGATTTAAGCCTGGGTGGTAAAGCCGCAGGCCTGCAGGATCTGCAGTTCACGCTGGGCCTGGCCAGCGTGCAGGCTTCAGCCGACAAGATCGAAGGCCAGGGCCTTGCGCTGGATCTGTCGGCGCCTGGTCCGGCTGGCGAAAAGCTGAACCTCAAGGCTCAGGGCCAGGCCAGCGTGGACCTGGTGCGCGAGGCCGCACAACTCACGCTTGGCGGCACGCTGGACAGCACCACGCTGGCGCTCAAGGCAGGCGTGCAGAATTTCGCACGGCCTGCCACTAGCTTCGATCTGGCGCTTGGCGTTCTGGATCTGGACCGCTACCTGCCCAAGCCCACGACCAGCGCGGCCGCAAGCGCCGGCCCGGTCCCTGCGCGCGCCGAACCCAATATCAGCCTGGCCGCCCTGCGGGGCATGGACCTGCGCGGCACGCTCAAGGTGGCCACACTCAAGGTCATGAACCTCAAGACCACGGGCCTGCGCCTGCAGTTGAAGGCCCAGAACGGTCTGGCCGAGTTGAACCCGGTGACGGCCTCGCTGTACGGCGGCGGCTTCAACGGCAGGCTGCTGGCCGATGCCAATGCAGGCCAGCGTCTGGGCGCGCGGCTGGACCTGCGCGGCATCCAGATCGGCCCGCTGATGAAGGACCTGCTCGACCGAAGGCCCCTGGAGGGGCGCGGCAACGTCGCGCTGGACCTCACAACCGGCGGCAGCACCGTGAGCCAGTTGAAGAAGAGGCTCAATGGCACAGTCGGCGTGCAGCTCGGTGACGGCGCGATCAACGGGGTGGACATTGCCGGCGCGATGCGCAATGCCAAGGCCAAGCTCGGCGGCGGTGGCCAGGAGGGCACGGCGGGTGCACAGCAAAAGACGGACTTCAGCGAGTTCAGCGCAAGCCTGAAAATCACCGACGGCGTGGCCCGCAACGATGACCTCTCAGCCAAGACCCCGCTGCTGCGTCTGGGCGGGGCCGGCACGGTCTACCTGGCGGAGGGCCGCCTCGACTACACGGTCAAGGCCACCGTCGTGCCCACACTGCAGGGCCAGGGCGGCCCCGAGCTGGAACAGCTGCGCGGCCTCACCATCCCGGTGCGCCTGAGTGGCCCTTACAGCGATGTGAAGTGGAAGATCGATGTCGCCGCCATCGCCGGTCAGCGCAAGCAGGAAGCGCAGCAGATGCTCGACGCGAAAAAAGAGGCCTTGAAGGACAAGCTCAAGGAGTCATCCGGCGACAAGCTCAGGAACCTGCTCAAGCGCTGAATACCTCGTGCCCATAAAAAAGCAGCGACCTGCGGGTCGCTGCTTTTCCTGTGGAGACCGTTGACTCAGCGCCGGGCTCGTCCGAACTTGAGCACGCGCGTGGCGAGCAGGGTCTCCGCAAAAAAGCAGCACAGTGCCGCCATGAAGCAGCTCACACCGGCCAGGAAGGCGTAGATTGCCAGCCGGTCCACGCGCAGCGCCGTCGTCTCGCCAAGGAAAAGAATCAGGATGGTCAGGCCGATCATGAAGGCGCACAGCGTGAGCAGGCCGATGGTGCCGTTGGCCAGCACGCCGCGCTGGCGCAGCATGTGCAGCTCCTGCTGCCACTGCGGCCCGAGCTCGGGCTCGGAGTTCACGCGCAGCTTTTCCTCCAGCACGCGGCCGCGGTCGATGATGCGCGAGAGCCGGCCGGCGACGGCGCCGATCATGCCCGACACTGCGGTCAGCAGGAACACGGGAGCCACGGCCAGCTGGATGCCGTGGGTGACGGTGGCGGATTCGACAAAGACGGCCATGTTGTCAACGCGGGGTGAGGCCGTAATTATCCCCGGGTCCCTGAATCAGGGGAAGACAGAAGCCTTGTTTCTGTCTATAAAGGGGCACCCATCCGGCAAACAGGGAGACATCATGGCCATCCGTATCCTGTGCATCCACGGCATCAACAAGGACGAGAACGGTCCCTGGTTCGCCGAGTGGCAGCAGACCATCCGCAGCGCCGTCGCCCGCGCTGGCGCCGCCGGGCAGGCACTCGAATTCCACGAGCTGCGCTACAACGCGCGCTTTCAGGCCATCGATGCCGATGCCGCCGTCTACGGCGCCGCCGTCAAACGCCTCTTGAGCAGCTACCTCGCCCACCAGCGAACGCTGGAGCGCGGCGCCGCGCGGGGGCTTGGCACGCTGATCGACAACACCGTCGGCATGGTCGCCAAGTGGACGACCCTGCCCGCGCTGCGCGAACAGCTGCGCCAGGACCTGGCGCGGGTTGTACGCCACGCAGATCCGCACCTGATCTGCGCCCACAGCCTGGGCTCGCTCATTGCCTACGACACCCTGGCCAGCGACGCGGCGCTCGCGCGCGGCCGGCTCTTCGTTACCCTGGGCTCACAGATCGGACACCCGGCGCTGGCTGACACCTTTGGCGGCTACCTGCGCCCACTGCAAACCCTGCGTCACTGGTACCACCTCTACAACGCCGAAGACGATGTGCTGACCAGCGAGCTCGATTTCCCCGAGGCGCCCTTCACCCAGCTCGACACCTGGTTCGATGAATTCGGCCCACTGGACCACAGCTCCGAGAGGTACCTGGCGCATGAAGTCACGGTTTCCAATGTCTGGGCGGGCCTGGCGCAGCCAGCGGCGCGCGGGGCCGCCGTGAAACCGGGCCCTGCGGTGTCGGCCGCATGGTTCAAGGCACCCGCAGTGCAGCGGCGCAGCCCGCGCGCGCGGCGAGCGCTGCTGGTGGGCATCAACGACTACCCCGAGCCCGAGAACCGGCTCAGTGGCTGCGTCAACGACGTCTTCCACATGAGCGCCATGCTGCAAGAGCGCGGCTACCGGCCCGAGGAAATCCGAATCGTGCTCGACGCGCGGGCCACCACGCGCGCCGTGGACGATCGTCTGCAATGGCTGCTGGAGGACGTGCGCGCCAGCGACGAACGCGTGCTCTTCTACTCAGGTCATGGCGCCCAGGTGGCCGCCTACGACGCTGACGGCGAGCCCGATCACAAGGACGAAGTCCTCGTCACGCACGACTTCGACTGGAGTGGCAGCACCGGCATCTCGGACGACCGTCTTGCCGGCTATTACGCCAACCTGCCCTACGAAGCCCGCTTTTCCATCATCCTTGACTGCTGTCACTCCGGCGGCATTGCGCGCGCTGGCGGTGTCGCCGTGCGCGGCATCAACCCGCCGGACGACGTGCGTCACCGCAGCATCGAATGGGACGCGGCCAAGGGCATGTGGTTCCCGCGCAAGGACCTGGACCTGCGCGGGCGCCTGGGAAAGGCCAGTAACGAGCAGGTCTTGCGCTATCTGGGCGATGGCGCGACCCAGAAACTTGGCCGCGCCGTGAGCCGCTGGAGCGAAACACCGTCGGTCTTCCAGGCCGCCAGCCGCCGGCTTGGCCACCACGGGCCCTACAACCCGGTCATCCTGGCCGCCTGCCGCGAGGACCAGTACGCCTACGAATACACCCACGGCTCCGTGCCCTATGGCGCGCTGACCTTCATGCTCGTGCAGCAGCTGCGTGCCAGCGGCGGTTGCAAGACGCTCGAAGCCATCGTTGAGCAATGCAACCAGGTGCTCAGGAGCAAGCTCGGCTATGAGCAGCAGGCCCAGCTCTACCGGCCGCGTGAACACCGGCAGACGCACTTTCCGGGCAAAGCGGCGGTAACGAAAAAGAGAACCTGAGTCAGCCGCCCGCGCGCCTGGCCGCAAAGCCACGGGCCTGCAACAGGCCCATCACCTTGTCCACGTGGTCGCCCTGCACCTCAATCGCACCCTCCTTGACGGTGCCGCCGCTGCCGCAGGCTGCCTTGAGCTGCTTGCCCAGGGCCTGCAGCGCCGCCTCGTCAAGCAGTAGGCCGCGCACCACGGTCACGGCTTTCCCCCCGCGACCCGAGGTCTCGCGCATGACGCGCACCTTGCCGTCGCCCAGCACCCGCGCGGCGGCCTGGCTCTTGCAGGAACAGGCCGTGAGAGGCTGGCGGCAAAGGGGACACATGCGCCCGCCTTCGGTGGAGTAAACGAGTCCGCGAGTGCGGGACGAATCGGGCATCTCTGTCTCTGCGTTGTTCCGGCAAGGCCGACATGGTAAACCTGCCGCATACTGGCGGCTGTAAAGGCAGCCTCCATGCGCCCCCCCGACAGAACCCCTGACCACGATGCCATCCAGGCGCTGGAGCCCTTCGAGCGGCTCGGGCTTGACCGCATCCGCCTGATCGCCACGCCGCGCGAGGCCCAGGTCGCCTGCGGCGAGCTGGCCGGGGCAAGGCACCTCGGTTTCGACACCGAATCACGCCCCACATTCCGCGTTGGTGAGGTCTCGGACGGGCCGCACATCGTGCAACTCGCCACGCCCGAACAGGCGTACATCTTCCAGCTGCACGACCTGGGCAGTCGAGGGCCCGTGGCCGAGCTGCTGGCCCTGCCGCAGGTGGTCAAGGCCGGCTTCGGCCTGCGCGATGACCGCAAGCGCATCACTAGCAAGCTCGGCCGCGAACCCGAAGGCGTGCTGGAGCTCAACACCGTCTTGCGCGAGCGCGGCTATCGCAAGGAAATGGGCGTCAAGGCCGCCGTCGCGGTTCTGTTCCAGCGCCGCTTCATCAAGTCCAAGAAGGCCACCACCTCCAACTGGGCCGCGCCCCGGCTCAGCGAGGCGCAACTGGTCTATGCGGCCAACGACGCCTGGGCCGCGATCCGCGTCTTTCACGCGCTGGGTCTGGCTCAGGAAGCGGGCATCCGCTAAGGTCAGCGGCTCAGGGGCCTGAACATCCACAGGCCCAGCAGCGGCCCCAGCCCCAGTAGTGGCAGCAGTACGGCCAGGGGCACACGCGGCAGCGCCGCGACGAAGATCTCGATGCTCAGCACCGAGATCGCAAAGCCAATGCAGTTCACAAAGGTCAGCACGCTGCCTACCACCGCTGGCGGGGCGTTCTGCGCCGTGAGCGTAGAGAACTGCGGCGAATCGCCCGCCACGGTCAGGCCCCAGAGCAGCAGCCAGGCCAGGAAGAGCGCATCGGGCGCCTGCAGCATCAGCGGCGCGAGCAAGCAGCACAAGCCGCTGGTGGCCAGCTGCCGCTGCGCCACATTCGCACTGCCCCAGCGCCGCACCAGCAGCCCGCCGGCCACGCAGCCGATGAAACCTGCGCCGATGATGAAGAAGGACGCCGCGCTTTGCGCCAGGCCGGTCCAGCGCATGCCCACGATCAGGGGCACCAGCACGAAGAAGGTGTAGATCTCCCACATGTGGCCGCAGTAGCCGAAGACCGATGCGCGCAGCTTGCGGTCGTGCCAGATCAAACGCAGCGCCGCCGGCGTGACGCGCGCGCCGCGCTGCAGCCAGGGGCTATCGGGCACCCCCAGCCCCGTAAGCACACCGCCCGCCGCCGCCAGCAGCGACACGCCCAGCAACACGCTCTTCCACGAGGGCAGAACGCTACTGCCGCCATCACCCGCCAGCGCCCGCAGACCGTGCGGCAGCGCCGTGCCCAGGATGAGCGCCCCAATCAGCACTCCCATGGCCGCACCCAGGCCCTGCCGGTACCAGCTCGCCGCGAGCTTCATGCCCACGGGATAGATGCCGGCCAGCAGAAAGCCCACAACGAAACGCAGGCCCAGCAAGAGGCTGAAGCTGCCGCCCGCCCAGAGCGTGGCCGCATTGGCCAGCGCCCCAACCGGCGCACAGGCCATGAAGACCCGCGAGGGAGAGAACCGGTCGGCCACCATGAGCAGCGCAAATGCCAGCGTGCCGGCTACGAAACCCATTTGCACGGCGGAGGTCAGCGTACCCACGGCTGTTGCCGGCAGGCCCCAGGCGTGCTGAAGGTCCGGCATCACAGCATTGGTGGCAAACCAAAGCGAGGTTCCCGCGAACTGCGAGAACACGATCAGCGGCAGCACACGCCGCGGCACGGCAGAGCTCAAGCCTCTGGCTCCGCCGGCCGCAGTTCGTAAAAGCCGTCACCCATGCCGCGCAGCGGTCCATAGACGGCAGCAATCGCCGCGCTCTCGGCGGTCTGCCACTGCTCGGCAATCGCACGCTCAGCGTCTGTTAGCGCCTCCAGACTCGGCGGGTCGCCGTAGGCGGCAGCGATGCGCTGATAAGCCTGGTAGACCGGCAGCACCAGCGCCGCATCGCCCAGCGTGTCTTCCAGCACCTGCCGAAAGCGCTTCTGTGCCGCGCGCTGCTGCTCTTCGCTCACGCCCTCGGCGTCGTAAAGCTTGACGGTGTAGGCGCTTGTCATGGCACCGAGCTTAACTTGTGTACAGTGCAGAGCCTGGACACCCCAGCTCATCGACATGGCAAAACAGAGCGTATGGCCGGCCAAGGTGCTGGCCGTCATCAAGACCGGCAACACGGCTGCGGCCATCGGCCAGATCAAGGTCGCGCCCAGCGTGAAAGACCTGCGCGTGCTGCAGGGGGCCATGGAAAAAGCCGGGCTCGGGGGCCGCTGGCGCGACGTGGACATTGCCATCGAGGAAAACATGGCCCTGCTGGCCGCACCGCGACTGCACCGTTCGCCCTGAAACCCTGTGTCAGGAATCCGCATGAGCGAAGTCACCCCCACCCCCGAAAAACGCAGCCTCTGGGTCCGTGTGCTGCTCATGCTGCTCATGGGCCTGGCCTTTCATATCGCCGTCACCATCCTGGGTGCCTTGGCCCTGGTGCAACTGGTCTTTGCGGCGATCAGCGACGGCCCCAATGAGCGGCTGCAGCACTTCGGCCGAGGCCTGGGCGTCTATCTGCGCCATATCACCGACTTCGTGAGCTTCGCCCGCGAGGACCTGCCCTTCCCCTTCAGCGACTGGCCCTCGACCGACTGAGTCCGCCGCTCAGAGCCGCGCGGCCAGCCTTGCCGCCTGGTCGATAGCGCGCTTGGCGTCCAGCTCCCCGGCCTCCAATGCGCCGCCTATCAGGTGCGGCTTGCGCCCCATCGCCAACAGCTCGTCGGCCAGCGTGCGCAGTGGCAGCTGGCCCGCGCACAGCACCACGTTGTCGCAGGCGATCCACGTGGGGTTCTCGCGCTTGTCGCCATAGCTGACCAGCAGCCCCCATGCGGGGTTTGTGCCGTCGGTGAACGCACCGATGCGCTCGTAGTTCACGCCGCCGACCATCTTCACGCGCTTCATCTTCAGGGCGGCACGGTGGATCCAGCCCGTGGTCTTGCCCAGTCCGTCACCCAGCTTGCCCTGCTTGCGCTGCAGCAGCGTCACCTCGCGCGCAGGCGGTGTAGGCTGTGGCCCCTCGGGTCGCAGGCCGCCGGGCGCGGCGGCCGGATCGGTCACACCCCACTCGGCCTGCCAGGCCGGCAGGTCCAGCGTGGTCGAGTGGCCTTCGTGCACAAGGTACTCGGCCACGTCAAAGCCTATGCCCCCCGCGCCGATGATGGCCACCTTCCCGCCCACCGGTTTTTTGCGGCGAAGCACATCGATGTAGCTCAACACCTGCGGATGGTCCTGGCCTTCGATGCGGGGATCGCGCGGGCTCACGCCTGTGGCCACGATGACCTCGTCGTAGCCCTGCAGGTCCGCTGCATTCACGGCGGTGTTCAAGTGCAGCTGCACGCCCGTGGTCTCCACGCGGCGCTTGAGGTAACGCAGCATCTCGTGGAACTCTTCCTTGCCCGGGATGACCTTGGCCATATTGAGCTGGCCGCCAATCTCGGGGGCTGCATCAAACAGATGCACCTCGTGCCCGCGCTCGGCGGCGATGGTCGCCGCCGTCAGCCCGGCCGGGCCGGCGCCCACCACGGCCATGCGTTTGCGCTGCACCTTCAGCTCAGAGATGGGCCGGTAGACCAGCTCGGTCTCGTGGCAGGCGCGCGGGTTCACCAGGCAGCTCGTGAGCTTGTTCACGAAGATGTGGTCCAAGCAGGCCTGGTTGCACGCAATGCAGGTGTTGATCTCGTCGGAGCGGCCCTGCGCGGCCTTGTTCACGAACTCGGCATCCGCCAGCAACGGGCGCGCCATGGACACCATGTCGGCGCTGCCCTCGGCCAGCAGCTGCTCGGCCACCTCGGGCGTGTTGATGCGGTTCGATGTGACCAGCGGCGTGCTGAGGCCCGCGGCCTTGAACTCGGCCTTCATCTTCTGCGTCACCCAGGCAAACGCCGCGCGCGGCACACTGGTGGCAATGGTGGGCACGCGCGCCTCGTGCCAGCCAATGCCTGTGTTGATGATGCTCGCGCCGCCCTGCGCCACGGCTTTGCCCAGCGTGACCACCTCGTCCCAGGCGCTGCCGCCGGGCACGAGGTCGATCATCGAAAGCCGGTAGATGAGGATGAAGTCTGGCCCCACGGCCTCGCGCGTGCGTTGCACGATCTCCAGCGGCAATCGCATGCGCTGGCTGTAGTCGCCGCCCCAGGCGTCGTCGCGGTGATTGGTGTGCTTGGCGAGGAACTGGTTGATGAAATAGCCCTCGCTGCCCATGATCTCCACGCCGTCGTAACCCGCCTCGCGCGCCTTGACCGCGCAGTTGACGAAAGCGCGGATCTGCCGCTCCACGCCGCGCGCCGACAACTCAAAAGGCTTGAACGGCGAGATGGGCGACTTGATGGCCGAGGGCGCCACCGCCAGCGGGTGATAGGCATAGCGCCCGGTGTGCAGGATCTGCAGCGCAATCTTGCCGCCAGCGGCGTGCACGGCCTGCGTCACCACCTCGTGCCGCCGCGCCGCGCCGGAAGTGGCCAGCGTGCCCGCAAAAGGCTTGGCCCAGCCCGCGATATTGGGCGCAAAGCCGCCCGTGACCATGAGGCCCACGCCGCCCACGGCGCGCTCGCGGAAATACGCCGCGAGCTTGCTCAGGTCGCGCCCGTCTTCCAGGCCGGTGTGCATGGAGCCCATGAGCACGCGGTTCTTGATCTGCGTGAAGCCCAGGTCCAGCGGGGCCAGCAGGTGCGGGTACAGTGACAGGCCGGGCTGGCTTGGGGTGGCAGTCGTCATGGTGCGCTCGGTGTGCATGAAGTGGCAGTCATCATAGGGGCTCCGCCCGGCGTGGGGCTGTCATCTGCGCTAAGCGGCCCGCCGCTGCGGCATGCGCTACCATTGCCACTTCTTTTTCCGTCAGAAGGAGCCCCAGATGGGCAACAAGATCGTTACCGAAGCCGACCGCAAGGCCACCCCCCGTCCCAAGGCCCCCAACGGCGCCAGCCTGCCCAGCCCCGGCCGCGGCCAGCGCGTGAGCCTGGAGCGTGGCGTCGCCACCCGCAGCAAGAAGAACCCGGGCAAGCGCTCCAAAAAGGGCGGCTGATCGCCTGCGGACCCGTCCGCTGCAAGCAAAAGGCCCTCTTGCGAGGGCCTTTTGATTTGGCGCTTGTGCACGTCCCAACGACGACGCGGACTTTCTTTGTTCGGGTGGCGGCTCAGGCTGTGGCCACGCGGCGCGCGCCATGCGCGCCCTCACCCAGCCGGCGCTGGATCTCGGCGTGTACGTCTTGCCGCATTTTCAGTGCAAACGCCACCTCGGCCGTGAGGAACAGCGGCCCCACGAGCAGGCCCACGAGGTCGTCCACAAAGGCAGGCTTGCGGCCCTCGTAGTAATGGCCGATGAACTGGATGATCCAGCCCACCACAAAGAGGCCGATGCCCCAGCCCAGCCACACGGCCGTGCTCTGCGCCGCAATCCACTGGCTGATCCAAAGGCTCAGGCCCATCTGCGCCACCATGGCCAGGCCGAAGCGCAGGTCCAGCCGCAGGTAGAACACGGAAGAAAGCGCGGCAACGACGAGCGCCGGCGTAAGCAACACGCCGCCCACGTCCCACGCGGGGCGCGAGAGCAGCGTGGTCACGGCCAGCACGATCATGGGGATGCCCACGAAATGCGTGGCCACGTTGCGCCTGTCCAGGTGATAGGCCGCGTACTGCGTGAGATGGTCGGCCAGGGTCTTCATGGTGCGCTCCGGTCTTGCACATTGACAGGAGGCGATCATGGCCCTACCCTCGCGCACAGTCTGTCAGGTACCCGACACAAGCCTGCACCCCCGGATAAACCCCATGCATGAAGCGCAACACTACCTGCCGGTGCTCGACACCGGCCGCTGGTTTGCCCAGCTGCCCTCAGACTTTGCGCAGGCCCTGTTGCGCATGGCCCGCGTGCGCCAGCTGGCCAGCGGCGAAGTGCTGTTTTTGCGCGACAGCCCACCCTGCGGGCTGTATGCCGTGGTGTCGGGCTCCATCCGCATCTCGGGCCAGAGCGGCCGCGGCGACGACGCGCGCGAAGCACTGCTGGTGGTGCTGCCGCCGCCACAGTGGTTTGGCGAGATCACCGTCTTCGACGGCGCCACCCGAACCCACCACGCCCACGCCGCCGAGCCCAGCACCCTGCTGCAAGTGCCCCAGGCCGAGCTGCGGGCCTGGCTGCACGAACACCCGCAGCACTGGCGAGACCTGGCCGTACTCATGGCCGACAAGCTGCGCCTGGCGTTTCAAACGATGGAGGAACAGACCGTGCTCAGCGCCCCGCTGCGCCTGGCCCGGCGCCTGGTGGCCATGGCCGAGGGTTATGGGGCACAGGGCGGCAAGAGCGGCACACGGCGCGTGTTGGCCGTGACCCAGCAGGAGCTGGCTCTGATGATCGGCGTGTCACGGCAGACGACGAACGAGATCCTCAAGGGACTGGAGGCGCAGGGGGTTTTGCGGGTGCAGCGGGGGGGGATGGAGATAATGGATCTGGCAGGGCTGAGGGCAATGTCGCAGTGATGTAGATCATTGCTGGCGTTTTTCCAACCTCGTTACCAGGCCTTTGATGAACTCATTACGTTCCTTGAATGCTTCATCAATTTCCGATTTGGAAGTCAAGGCCGCATTGGTCTGCGCTTCTGCTTTGTAGAGTTGAGCCAGAGTTTCATAGCCTTCGGCACGGGAGGCCTCAATCTTGCTGGCTGCCCGTTGAGCAATCGCAAAAAGCTTTTCTCGCTGCGTCTGCGCATAAAGCTCCTCTGCGCGCTCGAATTTCTGTTGGGCCCAGCCCCAAAGTATCGAATCTCCACCTGGTCCGATATCCATCAGGGGTTCAAGATGATCAATCGCCAGATTCAAGAAATACGCCCAGATTTCCCACCCTTCATCCGAAGCGCCTAGCTTTTCAATATCGTCCAGCCGACGCGCGGTGACCCCACAGTAGAATGGATCGGTTTCCTTGAATATCGAAACGGTAAATGGATCGGGATGGAAAGAGAGGGACACATAAACGTAGTCTCCATTCGCCTTAATATAGGTGACCTCTGGAGTTCCAGCATACGGGACAATATCCAGAATGCGTTCGGGCTCCTGAGGATTGACCTGAGTTTTAGCGGGTGGATCTGACCGGTACCGGACCACCCCTTGGCAAGCCTTCAAGTCGTTTCTGAAGGCCTCGAGAATCTGCCCCGCTGATTGCGCCGCCTTCTGTATTCCACTCTCTGGCTTGACCTGCGGTACGTTCTGACTTGGTGAAACCTGCGCTGTCTGTTCTGTCCGGTCGGAGCAGGCCGTCAACAACAGCACGATCGAAAGTAGCAGGATATTTCGGTCTCGCATCATCAATCCTTGGCGGCGGCAAAAGCCTCCGTCAAACCGCCTTCCCCATTCTCTCCACCCCCTCGCGTATCTTCTCCTCCCCCAACGTCGCAAAACTCAGGCGCAGGGATGAGAGATCGGGATTCGTGGCGAAGAACGGCGCCCCCGGCACAAAGGCCACGCCCTGCTCGATGGCGCGTTTGGCCAGTTCATTGCCATCCTTGATCTTGCCGCCTGCGCCCGTGAGCCGGGCCCAGAAGAACAGGCCGCCGCCGGGCTGGGTGAATTCGATGGCGTCGCCCAGTTCTTTCTTCAAACATTCGCCCATGGTTTTCGCGCGGCTGGCGTAGACCTCGCGCACGCGGGCCAGGGTGGCGGGCCTTGCGGTAGGCCTGCCACGCTGCCAAGGTTGTTGTGGATCTCTTCTGAGTGAGACTACGGTCATGGCTCGTTCCCATAGGGACCTGCGGGTTCCTGCAGTTGCGTGAGCTTCGCAGACACTGAAGGCTTGAGACGTGCAATCACCCCATCACGGCTGACGATCAACTCGGTTCCCGTTGATGCTGCCACCTCGCGAGCGCGTTGTGCCGCTCGCTGCAATGCCTGCCACGAGCCACGCAGGTCCGCGTTATTCGCTTGCTGGATGGCTTTTTTGTTCATAGCTCGCTCCAGTCAATGAGTACCGGTGTTACACCGGCGTTGTTGTACAGGGCCCAGGCATCGACGGCCGATACGTAGTACTGATGAAAGTTCTTCAGGCCGGCAGCAAACCGGCGACGAATCACGGCTTCGGGAATATCATGCCCGCCTTGTCGCACTCTTTGCTGCACCCGTGCCACGGCCTCGTCGGCGTTATTGAGTTGCAGAAAGATCAACTCCACCCGATACCCCGCCTGCTGCCACTGCCGGATGTGGCGCAAATAGGCGCGGCCCGAAAGCGTGGTCTCAAAGGCAAAGCTGGTTCCCGCGCGGGCATGCCGTTCCAGCTCGGCCAGCATCAAGCGCCCCGCTTGCGTAGCCGCAGTTTCCGGCGCAAAGGGCGCCAAACCCGCCGCAATCAAATCGGCATTTACAAACACTGGGCAAGCGGCTTCATTTGGAAGAAACTCACGCGCAAACGTCGTTTTACCAGCGCCATTGGGGCCTGCAATGATGATGACTTTCTTTTCTTTCGAGTCCATCATACGTCCGGTGCGTAGGGGATTCTTCGCAAGATCAAACCGCCTTTCCCAACCTCCCCACCCCCTCGCGAATCTTGTCCTCCCCCACCGTCGCAAAGCTCAGACGCAGCGATGAGAGATCGGGGTGGGTGGCAAAGAACGGCGCCCCCGGCACAAAGGCCACGCCCTGCTCAATGGCGCGTTTGGCCAGTTCATTGCCATCCCGGGTCTTGCCACCCGCGCCCGTGAGCCGGGCCCAGAAGAACAGGCCGCCGCCGGGCTGGGTAAATGCCATGGCGTCGCCCAGTTCTTTCTTCAAACATTCGCCCATGGTCTTCGCGCGGCTGGCGTAGACCTCGCGCACGCGGGCCAGGGTGGCGGGCATGCGTGCGGCCTTGAGGTATTGCGCCGCCGTGGCCTGGGCAAAGGTGCTGGTGTGGGCGTCGCTGAACTGCTTGCACATGGTGGCGCGGGCCAGCAGCGCGGGCGGCGCGATCATCCAGCCCACACGCAGGCCGGGGCTCAGCACCTTGCTTAAAGATCCGCAGTGCACCAGCCAGTCGCGGCTGCCGGGTACCTGGGCCGTGAGGGCCATCAGGCTGGGCGGAGGTGCCTCGCCAAAGTACAGGTCGCCATAGGGATCGTCCTCGATCACCACGGTCTGGGTCTGCACGGCCAGATTCAGGATGCGCAGTCTTCGCTCCAGGCTCAGGGTGGCGCCGCTGGGGTTGCCGAAGGTGGGGATGAGGTAGACGAAGCGCGGCTTGTGCTCGGCCATCAGCGCTTCGAGCTTGTCCACCTGCACGCCGTGAGCGTCGATGGGCGCGCCCATCACATTGGCGCCGTATAGGCGAAAGCACTGGATGGTGGCCAGAAAGGTGGGCGCCTCCACAATCACCTTGGCGCCCGGGTCTACCAGGGTCTTGCCGATCAGGTCCAGGGCCTGCTGGCTGCCGGTAGTGACGATGAGGCCATCCGGGGCGACCTGCACGCCTTTGCTGCCCATGAAGGCGGCGATCTGCTCGCGCAGGGGGTTGTAGCCCTCGGTGGCGCCGTACTGCAGGGCCGCGCCGGGCTCCTGGGCCAGGGCCTGGTTGGCCGCTTCACGGATGCCGTCCACATCAAACATGGCACTGTCGGGGAAGCCGCCTGCAAAGGAGATGATGCCGGGCTTGCCCAGCAGCTTGAAGAGCTCGCGGATGGCGGAGGTTTCGACGTTGTTGAGGCGTTCGGCGAATTGCATGAGCGGGCGCGTCTGTGAGGGAGAAAACGCCATTCTCCACCATGGCACGGCCATGACGCCCCGCCGCGCCCGACCCTGCCCCGCCCTCGCCTTACTTCGACGGCGGCAGCAGCCGGCCCTCGGATGCCGAGGGCGCGGCCACGCCCAGCCACTGCGAGACGGTGGGCGCGATGTCCACCACCTCGACGCGGTCTTCCACCTTGCCCGGCTTCACCCAGCGCGGCCCCCAGGCCATGATGGGCACGTGGGTATCGTAGGGATAGGGTGAGCCGTGGGTGGCGATGCTGGTGCTGGACTGGAACATCCAGTAGGGCTTGAGGATGTACTGCACGTCGCCCGAAACTTCCTCGTGCCAGCTGCGGCGCACGGCGGTGAAAAAGGCGCCATCGATGCGGCTGCCTTCGACCAGCTCGCGCCGGGTGTAGGCGGCGGCGATGCCCGACTCTTCCATCAGCACGGCGCGCACGGACTCGGCCAGTTCGTCCGGATCGATGCGGTTGTGCGCCATGAGCTGCTTGTTGAGCAGCAGCGCCGAGCCGGAAAAGCTGACCCAGCGGCCGGCGCCGAACTCTTCTTCCAGCGCGTTGTTGACGCGCGTGAGCAGCTGCGAGCCGACGATGCGGCCCGAGCGCAGGCCCTGCTGGGCGGTGAACTCGGGCGCGGGCATGAAACCGTGGTCGGCCGTGAGCAGCGCCACGTACTGGTCGCGGCCGACGGTGCGGTCCAGGTGTCGGAAGAACTCCTGCAGCATGCGGTCGAGCTGCAAGAGGTGATCGTGCGAGAAGCGCGACTCGGCGCTGTAGCGGTGGTTGATGTAGTCGTGCCCAGAGAGGCTGATGCTCAGGATGTCAGGCACCTCGTCGCGGCCCAGGCCCTCGCCAGCGATGGCCGCGCGCGCGAAGTCCAGTGTGAGCTGGTCGCCAAAGGGGCTGCGCAGCAACTGGCTGTAGTAGGCCGGGCCTGGGGCCTCGTCGGCGGGCGCGCCCATCATCATGGGCAGGGCCGCAGCCTTCTGGCCGTACCAAGGCTGACGGTCGGGCAGGGATTTTGCGTAGGCCTCTTGCGGCAACAGCGGCGACCAGAATTTCTTGAACCAGCGGTCGGCTGGCTTGCCGGCATTGAAGGCGTCCACCCAGGTCGGGTGCTGCGGCATGTAGTACGTGCTGCTGGCGAAGAAGCCGCTTTCGGCCATGTACATATAGGCCGTGCCCTTGTGGCCGGCAGGCAGGATGGCGCCGCGGTCCTTGCCCGAGATGCCGATGACCTTGGCGCGCGCATCCAGCGTGCGAAGCACATCGCCCACGGTCTCGACCTTCAGGTTCTTTGGGCTGGTGCCGTCCAGCGGCTGGGTCTTGTGGCCAATGTACTGCGCCGTGGTATCGCCGGTGCAGTACTCGGGCTGGCCCGTGAGGGCGTCGCGCCAATCGTTGGCGACGATGCCGTGCCGGTGCGGGTAGGCGCCGGTGAGCACGGTGGCGTGGCCGGCGCCCGTGACGGTGAAGGCATGGCCATAGTGCGCGTCGGCATACCAGGCGCCGCGATTGAGGAAGCGCGCCAGGCCATCGGGCCCCAATTGCTCGCGGTAGGCCAGCACCTGGCGCTGCGGCAGGCCGTCGATTACGAGCAGCACCAGCATGCGCGGGCGGCCGCTCCACTGCTGCGGGGCCGGCACGGGCTCGGGCACCGCTGCGGGCGCGGGCGAAACAGGCGCCTGGACGGCTGCGGGGCCCTTGGGGGTGGCCACAGCGGGTGCGGCAGGCACAGCCGGGCCGGCCACCGGCGGCACAGGGCTTGCGGGCGGCGGCGTCTGGCACGCCGCCAGCAACAGGAGCAGGCCAAGGGGCAGGAGGCGCAGGGAAAAGGGGCGCAGGGGAACGCGGGCTGGCATGGCGGGAGCAAGGGGGCGAACGTGGCGTTGGCGGATCATCCCATGAATCCGTCGGCGCGAGCAGGCGATGGTGGACAATGCGCAACGAACGATTTCTGCCCTTGCCGGGCGCCCTCGGGAGCGAGACACTCAATAGCCCAGCTAGCCGAAACGGGTCCTAGCCTGGTCCCAAGGGCTGGCCCGGATCGGCGCCAAGGAAACCCAATTAGCGAGGCCACCCATGTCCGACCTGTCCGCGTTTTTCCAGTCCGTCAAGCTGCCGGTCATGCCCGAGGTCGCGCACGCGTTGATACGCACCCTGCACGACGAGGAAGTCTCCATCATCGAAGTACGCGACCTGATTGCCAAGGATCCGGTCCTCACCGCCAAGGTGCTGCGCGCGGCCAACAGCGCCGCCATGGGCCTGCGCCGCGAGGTCGGCACGCTGGACGCCGCCATTGCCATGGTGGGCCTGTCGCAGGTGCGCACGCTGGCACTGACGGCCTGCATGAACGTGGCGTTTCCCGTGGTGCCCGGGCTAGACCGGGGCGAGTTCTGGCGCAGCTCCATGGCCTGCGCGGGTTATTCGCAGTGGCTGGCCGGCGGCATCGGCCTGGATGCGGGGCAGGCGTGGCTGGCGGGCATGATGTTGCGCCTGGGCGAGCTCATCATCGTGCAGGTTCGGCCCGAGGTGCTGGCCGAGCTGGAGCGTCAGCCCACGATCCCCGGGGACCGCTGGGCCCGCGAGCAAAAGCTGCTGGGCTTCACCGAGACCCAGGTCACTGCGGAGCTGGCGCATCGCTGGAACTTCCCGGCGGCCATCGTGCGAGGGCTCAACAGTGCCTCTGCGCCGCTTGCCACACAGCCGCTGTCGCAACTCGGCGGCGTGCTGCACCTGGCCAGCCGCCTGGCCGACATGGCGTTCAGCGACCCGGATATCGTGGACGCGCTGCCGCAGGACGTCATTGCCGGGCTCGACCTCAACCTGGACTGGATGCGCCGCAAGCTGCCCGAGCGCGAGCGCTTCATCGACATATCCACGCTCTGACCGGCACCATTCGCGTTGAGCCTGGCGAAACGCCCGCATGACATGACGCCCTCCGCCATCCGCTCCTTCTTTGCCACGCTCAAAGCGGCCAATCCGCACCCCGTTACCGAGCTGGAGTACACCTCGGTCTTCGAATTGCTCACGGCCGTGCTGCTTTCGGCCCAGGCCACGGACGTGGGCGTGAACAAGGCGACGCGCCGGCTCTTCCCGGTGGCCAACACGCCGCAAAAAATCCTGGATCTGGGGCTAGCCGGGCTGGAGGACTACATCAAGACCATCGGCCTGTACCGCAGCAAGGCGCGCCACCTCATGGAAACCTGCCGCATTCTGGTGCAACGGCATGGCGGGCAGGTGCCGCGCAACCGCGAGGCGCTCGAAGCCCTGCCCGGCGTGGGCCGCAAGACGGCCAATGTGGTGCTCAACAGCGCGTTTGGCGAGGCCACCATGGCCGTGGATTCGCACATCTTCCGCCTCGGTAACCGCACGGGCCTGGCGCCGGGCAAGACGCCCTACGAGGTGGAGATGAAGCTGCTCAGGCGTGTGCCCCGGGAGTACCTTGTGGACGCGCATCACTGGCTGATCCTGCATGGCCGCTATGTGTGCCAGGCGCGCAAGCCGCTATGCGGGCAGTGCAGCGTGGCCAAGTACTGCAGCTTTCGCGACAAAACGCCTGGCTGAGGCTCGCTCAGGGTGCGCTGAGCGACGCAAGCACGCCCGGCTCAAAGTGCCGCTCGACAAAGTCGGCCAGACCGTCGAACACCGATTCCAGCGTGGACACCTGCGCGCCGAACAGTGCGTGCAGCACGGCAGGGTCCTCGAACAGGCCGTGCAGGTAGACACCCAAGACATTGCCGGCGGCGTTCTGCCAGGCCAGGCCAGGCAGAACCTCACGCACTACGTCGCCGCGCGCCGCCATGGCCGGATGCTGGACGGTCTTGCCGTGGTGGATTTCGTAGCCCTGCACGGCAAGCTGCGAGAGCGCGCCCCAGGGGCCATGCACGGGCGAGAAGCTGGCGCGCGTACGCTGCACCGTCTTGGCCGGCGCAAAAGTCGTGACCAGCGGTAGCAGGCCCAGGCCCGGCGCATTGCCGTCAATGCCGTGCGGGTCCAGTAGTGCCTCACCCAGCATCTGCAGGCCGCCGCAGACACCCAGCACCGCTTTACCCTGCGAGGCATGCGCGGCAATGGCGCGGTCCAGACCCTGGGCGCGCAGCCAGGCCAGGTCACCGCTGGTGTGCTTGGAGCCGGGCAGGATGATCCAGTCGGCCCCTTCCAGGTCGGCCGGGCTGCGCACCCAGCGCAGGCTCACGCCCGGTACGTTTTTGAGCGGCTGGAATTCGTCCAGATTGCTGATGCGCGGATACGCCAGCAGGGCGATGCGTGTGTGAACCTCGCCACCCGCGGTCTGCCGCTCATCGAACATGCCGTCTTCCTCCGGCAGTCCGTGGTTGCGCCACATCGGTAGCGTAGCCACTACGGGTACGCCCGTGCGCTCCTGCAGCTGCTGGGGGCCGGGTGCCAGCAGGGCCGCATCGCCGCGGAACTTGTTGAACACAAAGCCATGGAGCAGCGCGCGGTCAGCCTCGGGCAGCAGCGCCCAGGTGCCGTAGAGATGCGCGAAGGCGCCGCCACGGTCGATGTCCGTCACGAGCAGGCAGCGCGCCTGCGCATGGCGGGCCACGCGCAGGTTGGCGATGTCGCAGTCCATGAGGTTGATCTCGGCCGGCGAGCCCGCGCCTTCGATCACGACGATGTCGTTCTCCGTCATCAGTTCGTCGAGAGCCTCAGACACCACGGGCCAAACTTGCTCGCTGCGGCTGCGCCAGTCCATGCGCGTGAATTCCTCATGTACCTGGCCCAGCAGCACGACCTGGCTGTGCGTGTCGCGCTCGGGCTTGAGCAGCAGGGGGTTCATGCGCACCTCAGGCACGGCGCGCGCCGCCAGGGCCTGGAAGTACTGGGCCGAGCCGATCTCAGCCCCCACCTTCGCCCATTGCGTGTGGCTCTCTGCCCCCCGAGGGGGCCATATTTCGCCTTGGGACGGCCCGGCGGCGAGACTGTCCGCTGCCCACGATGGGGTTGCGATCACCCGCGCGTTGTTGCTCATGTTCTGCGCCTTGAAAGGCGCCACCCTGAGACCCTGCCGCGCGTAATGGCGGCACAGCGCCGTGGCCAGCCAGCTCTTGCCCGCACCGCTGCTGGTGCCCAGGACCATGACGGCGCGCGCACTCATGTGCGGGGCAGCGCAACGTGGCACCCGTTCAGGGTGTGGATGGCAATTCGCTGCTCGAAGACGTTCTCCAGCGCGCGGTGCGTAGCTGTATCAGCACAGGCGCCCTGGTGTCGCACGCTGCCCGCTGCCATGACCACCAGTTCGTCGGCCTGCAGTGCAAACGTGAGTTCGTGCAGCACGGTCACTACGGTGCGCCCCCGGGCCACAAGATCGCGCACGAGCTGCAGCCAGTCGGCCTGATGCGGTGGATCGAGGTTGGCCAGCGGCTCGTCCATGAGCAGCACCTCGGCTTGCACGGCCAGCGCGCGCGCAAGCAGCACGCGCTGGCGCTCGCCACCGGAAAGCTGGCTCAGGCTGCGCTCGCGCCAGTCCCATGCCTGGCTGGCCCGCAGCGCCTGCTCCACAGCGGCCAGATCGGCGGCCGAGGGTGGCGCCAGCCAGGCACGGTGCGGCAGGCGGCCCAGCAGCACCACATCGTAAACGTTAAGGTCGTCGCCGGGCAGCTCACCCTGCCCCACCCACGCCAGGCGGCGGGCACGCGCTCGCCGATCCATGTACGCCAGATCCTCTCCCAGCAGATGTACAGTACCTTCATGCGCAAGGAGCTGCGCCAGGCTCTTGAGCAGGGTGGACTTGCCCGCGCCATTGGGCCCGACGATGCTGGTCCAGCGAGCTGCGCGAAGCTGCAGGTTGATGCCATGCAGTACCTCGGCCTCGTCGAGGCGCACGCGCAAGCCACGCGCCTGCAGGGCGATGGCCTGCGCGCTCACGACATCCTCCCCGCGCCGGGGCGCTGCATGCGCCAAAGCAGATAGCTGCCGCCCAGCACAGCGGTGATCACGCCCACAGGCAGCTCCTGGGGCGCCAGCAGCCCGCGGGCAAGCAGATCGGCCGCCGCGAGCAGCACGCCTCCGACCAGTGCCGAAAGAAGCAGCAGGCGCCCATGCAAGCCCGGCCGGGCGCTGCGCGCGAGGTGTGGCGCGGCCAGCCCGACAAAGCCGATCAGCCCGGTGTGCGCCACCGCGCTCGACGTGGCCAGCGCCAGCACCAGCACGAGCAGCACGCGCATGGCTGCCACCGGCAGGCCCAGGCTGCGGGCGGTCGCTTCCCCCAGCGCCAGGCCGTCGAGGACACGGCTGCCCAGCCCCGCCAACAGCAGGCACAGCAGCAGCACGGCCAGCATCTGTGCGCAGGCGGCCCAGCCCACGAAGCCCGTGGAGCCCAGGATGAAGGCCTGCAGCGTCTGCATGAGCTGGGGGCTGAGCATCATGACCAGCGAACCGAGCGCGCCCAGCACCACACCCACCACTACACCGGCGAGCAGCAGGCGCAGGGTGTGCTGCACACCACGCGCCAGCGCCAGCGTGAGCAGCACCGCGAGCGAAGCGCCGACAAAAGCCGATCCGGTCAGGCCCAGTTGCAGCAGCCAGGGCGCAGGGCCCGCACCGGCCGGCGCCAGGCCCGCCAGCAGCAGGGCCAGCGCGACGCCAAGAGAGGACCCGGAGGCGCTGCCAAGCAGGTAGGGATCGGCCAGCGGATTACGGAACAGGCCCTGCGCCACGGCCCCGGCCAGGCCCAGCAGGGCACCGGCCAGCCAGGCACCCAGGCTGCGCGGCAGGCGGATCTCGAAGACGATCTGGCGCGACACCTGATCGCAAGACAGGAGCAGGCCATCGAGCCCGGCGCTACCCACGCTGGCACCCAGCGCGAGCAGGCAGCTGCTGGCGAGCAGCAGCCACAGCGCGAGCCAGCGACTGCGGCGGGCTGTGCTGGCCATCGCGTTCATCGAGGAACTCCTGTTTCCCGCAGGCAGTGTGCGAGGATGCGCGCGCCCTCGGCCAGGCGGGGACCGGAGCGCACCACGATGTCGGACTGCGCGGCCGTGAGGGCGCAGACGCGCTGCTCCCGAAGCGCGCGCAGGCCAGCCCAGCCCGGGCGCTGCCGCAGTTCGGCGAGGGGGCCGTCGCCAACGAGGATGAGGTCAGGATCGGCGCGCACCACGAACTCAGGGTTGAGGCGCGGATACGGCCCGAGGCTCGCGGGGACGATGTTGCGCGCACCCAGCCGCGCGAGCGTCTCGCCGATGAACGAGGCCTCGCCCGCTGCGTAGGGCGCGCTGTTGATCTCGAAATACACGCGCAGGCCACGTGCGCGCGGCGGCACCGAACGCGCTGCCTGGTCCAGCTCGGCTTCAATGCCGGTCCAGACGGCCTGAACTCCCGGCGCGGGCGCATCGAGCAGCACGCCGATGCGCTCGATCATGCGGCGCACATCGGCGTGGCTGCCCGGCTGCAAGGCCGCGACGCGGATGCCCAGCGCCTCCAGTCGCTCCGCACCTCGGGCCGAGGTGGCCATGAGCACCAGCTCGGGCCGCAGGGCGACGATGGCTTCGATGCTTGGGTCCAGGCCGCCGCCCACGCGCGGCAGCGTCTGCACCTCGGCAGGATGGTTGGAATGGCGGTCGACGCCCACCAGGCGCGCGCAAGCACCGAGCTGGCACACCGTCTCGGTGAGTGATGGAAACAGGCTCACGATGCGTTGCGGCGCACGGGGCAGACTGACCAGGACGCCGCGGTCGTCCGTGATTTGCACGGCGGGCAAGCAGGCCGCGAGTGACAGCAGCGCGCAGGCCACCAGCAGACGACGCAGCCTCTCACGCATGGCGCGCACCCCAGGCCATGATAAGCCGGTGCAGATGCTCAACACCATCGGTGAGCGCGGCGGGGCCGGGTTGCAGGATGTCTGCGGACTTGATCTCATGCAGGGCGCCGTCACGCACCGCCGGCACGTCCTGCCATCCAGGACGGGCTGCGACGCGCTCGGGGCGGAACTTCTTGCCGCACCAGGAGCCGACGATGAGATCGGGCGCGCGCCTTACGATCTCCAGCGGGTCGGCGACGATACGGTCCTTGCCCAGAGGCTGGCGGGCCAGCTCGGGAAAGATGTCCTCACCGCCTGCGATGCCCACGAGCTCGGACACCCAGCGGATGGCGCTGATGGCTGGCTCGTCCCATTCCTCGAAGTAGACGCGAGGCTGGCGCGGCAAAGCCGCCGCCGCAGCGCGCAGTTCAGCGTGCCGCGCGCGCATGGCGGCTATGCGCTGCTCTGCCTGATCGGCCTGGCCAACCAGAGCGGCCACCTGCCAGAGCATGTCGAAGATCTGGTCCACACTGCGCTGGTTGAACACCGTGACCTGGATGCCGTGGCGGATCAGCGCACTGGCAATGTCGGCCTGAAGGTCGGAAAAGCCAAACACGGCGTCAGGCTCAAGCGCGAGGATCTTGTCGATCTTCGCGCTGAGGAAGGCGCTGACGCGCGGCTTCTCCTGCCGCGCACGCGGCGGGCGCACTGTGTAACCGGACACGCCCACGATGCGCCGCTCCTCGCCCAGAAGGTACAGCCACTCCGTCGTTTCTTCGGTGAGGCAGACGATGCGTTGTGGGCCGTGATCCTGCATGGCGATGGCGTCCTCAGGGTTGCTGGTACGCGAGTGTGACCCAGACGCCCGCCGGCGGCGTGTTGTAGCCGTTGGCCAGCTGGTAGTTGCGGTCAAAGACGTTCTCGGCCCTCGCGCGCAGGGTCCACTCCCGCGCGAGGGCGTGCGTCGCGTACAACGCCAGCGTGGTGTATCCGCCCAGGGTCTTGTCGATCGCGCCGCTGTCAAACCGGTCCCCTGAAACATACAGCCGCCCGCCTACGGTGGTGGCGCCCAGCACGCGCGTCAGGTCGAGCGAGCCGTAGTCGCGCGCGCGGCGGGCCAGCCGCGTGCCGTCGGTTTCGTTCCAGGGGTCCTGGCTCACGAGGCTGTAGCGCAGGCTGTTGCCCAGCCATTGCACACGGCCGCTGAGTTCAAGACCGCGATTGCGCACCTTGCCGATGTTGATGGGCGTGAAAGGAGAAACATTCTGATAGTAGATGGCGTCGTCGGTACGCGTCTGGAAGGCGACCAGGCGCAGGCTGTCGGCGCCGCTGGCCCAGCTCACACCGGCTTCGCCGCTGCGGTGGGTTTCGGGCTTGAGGTCGACGTTGTTCGACAGATCGCCGGCGCTGGGTGCGCGAAAGCCGCTGGAGACGCTGCCGCTCAGGCGCCAGCTTGGGCTGAGTTTCCAGCCCAGCCCGAGCAGGCCCGAGGGCTGGTCCCAGCTGCGCACCGCCGTGGTCCCAAACTTGTTGACGTCCACGCTGTCGACGCGCAGATTGCCCTGTAGCGAGAGCGCCCCCACCGTCTGGTTCATGCCCGCGAAGTAGCCCGTCATCTGGCGGCGCGTGCGATAGCCCGAGCTGGTGGCGTCGGAGGTGTAGAACTCGTCGTTGAGTTCCAGGCCGAAGTTAATCACGCGGTGGTTGCCTTGGGCCAGGGTGTTGGACCAGCGCAGGGCGTTCTGGTCGCCAGCGAGGCGACCCGCAGAGAAGGAGCCCACGTTGGGCTGGCCGTTGAGAAAGTCCCGCGTGCTCAGCACCCCGCGGCTGAGGTCCAGACGGCTGCGCCAGTCTGGCGAAAGTCGTCCCTGCGCGTACACGTTGACCAGCGCGGTCTCACGGCTCAGGCGCTGGACATCCGTGGCCACCGCCGGGCTGGAGCCGTTGTCGAAGTTCACATCGGTCCGCACCACGCTGGTGTAAAGGCCCAGATCCAGGTCGGACGACACCTTCTTGACCAGCCTGCCTGAGAAATAGTGGCGATCCACCGGATCGCGGTCCGGGTTGACTCGGCCGTTCTGCGCGGGATTCATGGCTGAAAAGCCGTCCGTGTGCTCGGTGCCGACATCAAGCCGCAGACTCAGGTCATCGGCGCGGCCGGAATAGCCAGCCGTCACGCCGCGGGTGCCACGACTGCCGACGGTGGCGGAACCGTGCGCGCCTGGCCTCTCCCTGGCGGGCCGGGTGAAGATCTGGATCACGCCGCCCACGGCCGCCTCGCCGTAGAGCGCGCTGGCGTTGCCGCGCAGCAGTTCGATGCGGTCGATCTGCGACAGCGGAATGTCGATGGCCGTGAGGTTGCCAAAGCCGTCGACCTGCGTGCGCACGCCGTCAATCAGCACAACCAGGTTTGTGCTGGCCGCGCCCCGCAGGAAAAAGGAGGTCACGTTGCCCGGGCCGCCATTTCGCCCGAACTCGAAGCCGGCCTCGCCCTGCAGCAGGTCTGCCAGCGAGGGGGCCTGCGTGCGCTCGATGTCGGTACGGGTGATCAGCGTGAGCGAGGGCAGCACATCGGCTAGGGGCTGCTCGACGCGCGCCGCGCTGACGACAGTTTCGTTAAGCACGGCAAAGGATTGGGCCGGCGACTGCAGGGGCAGGACGCCCAGACAGGACAGGATGGCGACAGGCGCCGGTCGAAAACGGGTTTTCATGTGGAACAAAGGATCACGGAGCCCTCCCCGGCTTCCCCGCCAGGGCATGGACGTCACGGTCGTGCGCAGGCGCACCACCACCTTGTTGGCCGGTATCCGGGCTGGTGGAAACGACCTCCATCGCCTTCCCGGCAGCTTGATTCACGCAGCCAGTGGCACATTGATGGAAGCGGCGCCTTGGGTGGCACGTCCACTTACCGTTGCGGGGGCAGCGCAGGTTGGGCTGGCCGAGGATCGGCTGGCCTTCCTGCTTCCCGTTGAACTGCGGCATGCGAACCACACCGCGAGCACCAACGCGGGAGATTTTACTTTCGAAATCTTGCGTAAGCCCTAAAATTGCATCAGTTATGTCTAACCTGCCTCCCATCGATTTGCTGGTAGAACGCGTCGAGCGCCTGCTGGTGCGCTACGGAGAGTTGCAACGGACCAACGAGTTGCTGACCGACCAGATTGACGAACTGACGGCCGAACGTGACCAGCTCAAGCAGCGGCTTGCCGCCGCCCGCACCCGGGTAGACGCCCTGCTTGAGCGCATCTCCGAGCCCACGGACGCCGAGCCAAACAAGCACGCCGCATGAAGCAGCTTGAAGTGAAGATCATGGGCCAGAGCTACGTGCTCGGCGCCCCCGAGGGCGGCGAAGCGCGCCTGCTGGAGGCGGTGGAACGCGTGGACACCGCCATGTGCAAGATCCGCGACGCGGGCAAGATCAAGGCACGTGACCGCATCGCTGTGCTGGCCGCGCTGAACCTGGCTTTTGACATCGAAGAGCGCGACACGCCACCGGCGCGCGCCAGTGTGGCCGCAGCCTCTGGCGGCGGCACCGCCGAGGCCGACGCTGTCTTGGGCGCCTTGATCCAGCGCCTCGACGCGGCGCTGGGCGAGGATGGCCGCCTCATTTGACCCACCCCAGGCTGCGAGCACTGCGTGCCGCGACGCCACCGCCACAAGGGGCAACGCCAGTGGCCCGGCCGAGCCGGCTCCAAGGCGTTCTTGACCAAGACAGACCCCCTTGTGGATCGTGCGCACTACAATGATCCCGTCTGCAATGCCACCGGGCTTTATATTTCCTTGAACCAATGCTCATTGAGCCCGGGCTTGGAACATCGCCTGGCTAGCGTGATCGTCTCGCGTCAGATGAACCCAAGGCCAACGCTGACCTCGCCCACCTGAACCCCCGGTTCAGGATGACGGCCCGGTGGACCATTGCAGACGCCTACATTTCCCCGATGCTTCTCGAACCCCTGCTGATTGCCGAGTTGGCCCTGATGGGCATCTGCGCCGGCTTTCTGGCAGGCCTGCTGGGCATCGGCGGCGGCATGATCATGGTTCCCTTCATGACCATCATCCTCGAGGGCAAGAGCTTCCCGCCTGAGCACGTGGTCAAGATGGCCGTCGCCACCTCGCTGGCCACGATCTGCTTCACGTCGCTGTCCTCCGTGCGGGCCCATCACAAACACGGCGCTGTGCTTTGGCCGGTGGCGCGGGTTCTGGCGCCGGGCATCCTGGTGGGCGCCATCGTAGGCGCCCAGATCGCCGCCGCGCTGCCTACGCGTGTCCTGGGCTGGGTGTTCTCGCTCTTTATCGCCTACTCAGCCACCCAGATGATCCTGGACCGCAAGCCCAAGCCCAGCCGCACCCTGCCCGAGGCCGCCGGCATGTTCGGCATGGGCAACGTGATTGGCCTGCTGTCCTCGGTCGTGGGCGCGGGCGGCGCCTTTGTGTCGGTACCCTTCATGACCTGGTGCAATGTGAAGATCCACCACGCGGTGGCCACATCGGCGGCGCTTGGCTTTCCGATCGCGCTGGCCGGCACTCTGGGCTATATCTGGGCCGGCCGTGGCCTGGCGAACATGCCGCCAGGTGCCTTCGGCTACCTTTACCTTCCCGGGCTGCTGGTGATCGCCACAACCAGCACCCTGACGGCACCGCTGGGCGCACGCACGGCCCACCGAATGGACATCCGCCCCCTCAAGCGCGCCTTCGGGGTGGTGCTTTACCTGCTCGCGGCCTACTTCGCGCTGCGCTGACCGCAAGGCCTGGATACGTTGAGGGCCGGCAGTCGATAATCGATGCCGGCAAGCATCCGCACCACACCAACTGTCTGAGGGGTCCCAGCACATGCGCATCGCCATCATTGGTCAGCAGGATTTCGGCAAGGCCGTGCTTGAAGCCTTTCTCGCCCGCGGCGACGAGGTGGCCGGCGTGTTCTGCAAGCCGGAAAAGCCCGACGAGAAGCCCGATGCCCTGGGTGCGGCAGCGCAAGCCGCCGGCCTCAAGGTCTTCCAGTTCCATAGCCTCAAGAGCCCCGAAGCCGAGCAGGCGCTGCGTGCGCTGGACGCTGATCTGGGCATCATGGCCTATGTGCTGCAGTTCGCGCCCCAGAGCTTCGTCAATATCCCGAAGCACGGCACCATCCAATACCACCCCTCGCTGCTGCCCAGGTACCGGGGCCCGTCCTCGATCAACTGGCCCATTGCGCGCGGCGACCGCGAGACCGGGCTTTCGATCTTCCGCCCTACGGATGGACTGGACGAAGGGCCCGTGATCCTGCAGAAGAAGTGCGCCATCGGTCCCGATGACACGCTGGGTGACGTCTACTTCAACCAGCTCTTCCCGCTGGGCGTGGCGGCCATGCTGGAGGCGGCGGACCTCGTGCTTGCGGGACGCCACACGCAAACAGCGCAGGACGAAAGCCAGGCCAGCTACGAGGGCTGGTTCCGCGCCGGGGAATCCAAGATCAACTGGGCCAACCACGTGGACCAGGTTTATGACCTGATTCGCGCGTGCAACCCTGCGCCGGGCGCATGGTGCGAGCTTGGCGGCCCGAGCGGCCCGATCAGGGTTTCGCTGTTTGACTGCCGCAAGCATCCGGTGCGCACATTTGGCGCGGTACGCGGCAAGCCGGGTGAGGTGGTGCAGATTACGGAGCAGTCGCTCTTCATCAACGCGCAGGGTGGCACGATCGAGGTGCTGCGCCTCAAGCCCGAGGGCGGCAAGAAAATGGCCGCCGCAGACTTCGCGCGCGCGCAGGGCCTTCAAGCGGTATGCCCAGCCGGCTCCAGGGCCTAGGGCCTGAGGGCGGAATTGGCCCTAAACGGGCCGCTGAATGCTGCCGTTTTCAGCGCTTTTGCAGCTCTTTTCGTGCGGGCGATTCCTTCCTCGCGCCTCCTGGGCTGCTGCTTCTGCGAGACATAAGAGCGGGGTGATGCATACGCCAGCCGAAATGAATGTTCCATAAGCTGCTGTGGAATTACCATGGGGCATATGCTGGGCGGACGCAGCGCGTCCAAACGGGCGAAGTACTCGACGGCGGTGACGCGGGGCGTACGCAATAGTCCCACTCGTGGAAACCCTAGGCCCCGCGAAAAAATCTGAAAAGTTGACCGCAATCAAGAGCGGAATCGCGAGAAAATTTCACAGTTCCCCGGTATCGACAAGCGTTGGGTATTGGCCGGGGCTGCGTAAGAGCAGGTCCTATCGACAGACGATTTTTATACAGGAGACGACGAGATGAAAAGCTTTCAAGACGAACTGAAAACCAAGGTGGTGGCAGCCGCCGTCGCAGTGATCGCTGCGGCCGGCCTCGGTCTCAGTGCCCCGGCCCACGCCTGGGAACCGACCAAGCCGGTCGAGTTCGTGGTGCCCGCCGGCACCGGCGGCGGCGCCGACCAGATGGCCCGCCTGATCCAGGGCATCATCGTCAAAAACAACCTGATGAAGCAGACACTCGTTGTCACCAACAAGTCAGGCGGCGCCGGTGCGGAGGGTTTCATGTCCGTCAAGGAAGCCAAGGGCGATCCGCACAAGATCATCATCACCCTCTCAAATCTTTTCACCACCCCGCTGGCCACCGGCGTGCCCTTCAACTGGAAGGACATGACGCCCGTTTCCATGATGGCGCTTGACCAGTTCGTGCTGTGGGTCAACGCTGATAAGCCCTACAAGACTGCCAAGGAGTACCTGGACGCCGTGAAGGCTGCGGGCCCGAACAAGTTCAAGATGGGCGGTACGGGCTCCAAGCAGGAAGACCAGATCCTGACGGTAGGCATTGAGAAGGCCACCGGCACCAAATTCATCTACGTGCCCTTCCAGGGCGGTGGCGCCGTCGCGGTGCAGCTCGTTGGTGGCCATGTGGATTCCACCGTGAACAACCCGATCGAAGCCGTTGCGCAGTGGCGTGCTGGCAAGCTGCGTCCGCTGTGCGTATTTGACGACACCCGCATGCCCTACAAGGCCAAGGTGACGGACACCCAGTCGTGGAACGACATCGCGACCTGCAAGGAAGCCGGCGTGTCCACCGACTATGTGATGCTACGCGGCATTTTTGCAGCCCCCGGCATCAGCGCCGAGCAGCTCAAGTTCTACGTGGACCTGATGAACAAGGTCCGCGCGACGCCCGAGTGGAAGGAAGCCATGGAAAACGGTGCCTTCAACCAGACGAACATGAGCGGCGCCGAGTTCACCAAGTGGCTGACTGCGGCCGAAAATCTGCACCGCGACCTCATGAAGGAAGCGGGCTTCCTGGCCAAGTAAAACAAGCAGACCTCCGGAACCCGCGGCCGCCGGGTCCGGCTTTCCCGAAGTTCAGAACAATGCGCGATGGGACGGCCGCCAGTGGACTCTGGCGCCGCCCCGGTCTTCGTGCAGCTCGGATTTACCTTAACAGCCCTATTTCCTCATGGAACCGAACATGGAATCACACGAAGGCGCACGCACCGGCGTCGCCACGAACATCGTTGACGCGGCCGTCGCAGTCCTGGTCATCATCCTGGGTGCAGTGGTGCTCTATGGCAGCAGCAAGCTGGGTTCGGAGTGGACCACCGATGGCCCGGGCGCCGGCTACTTTCCGTTCTACATCGGGCTGATCATCGTGATCTCGGGCGTTGGCGTCCTGTACCAGTCGCTTGCCGGCAAGGGTAAGAACACCGAAGTCTTCGTTGACCGCGAATCCTTTGGCCGAGTGCTGTCGGTCCTGGTTCCCGCCGCCGTGTATGTCGGCGCGATCCAGTTCGTCGGCATCTACGTAGCCTCCGCAATCTACATCTCCCTCTTCATGATCATCCTGGGCAAGTACAGCTGGATCAAGAGCGTCATCATCGGACTTGCGGTCAACACTCTTTTCTTCATGTTGTTCGAGGTCTGGTTCAAGGTCCCCCTGCACAAGGGCAGCCTGGACCCGCTCGGCTTCCTGGGCTACTGAGCCGGCGCGCGGACTAACGGAGACTAGAAGATGGAAGAAATCAACGCACTGTTCCAGGGGTTCGCGACCGTCACGACCCCGATGAACTTCCTGCTCATGGTGGTCGGCATCGTACTGGGCGTGCTCATCGGCGTGCTGCCCGGCCTGGGCGGCGCCAATGGCGTGGCCATCCTGCTGCCCCTGACCTTCAGCATGAACCCAACCTCGGCCATCATCATGCTGTCGTGCATCTACTGGGGCGCGCTGTTCGGTGGTGCCATCACCTCTATCCTGTTCAACATCCCGGGCGAACCCTGGTCGGTCGCCACAACGTTTGACGGCTACCCGCTGGCCCAGAAGGGCCACGCGGGCGAGGCGCTGACCAGCGCTTTCACCTCCTCCTTCGTTGGCGCCTTCCTGGCCGTGGTGATGATCACCTTCATGGCCCCGCTGGTCGCCAAGTTCGCGCTGAAGTTCGGCCCGCCCGAGTTCTTCTCTGTTTACCTGCTGACCTTCTGCAGTTTCGTGGGTATGGGCAAGGGCTCGCCCTTCAAGATCCTGGCCTCCATGGCCATCGGCTTCGCACTGGCGTCCGTGGGCATGGACACGGTCACCGGCCAGCTGCGCCTGACCTTCGGCTTCTATGAGCTGATGCGCGGCTTCGACTTCCTAATTGCCGTGATCGGCCTCTTTGGCATCGGCGAGATCCTGCTGTCCATGGAAGAAGGTCTGGCCTTCAATGGCAAAAGCGCCAAGATTGATCCCAAGGTCGTGCTGCAGACCTGGAAGAAGCTGCCCGCGTACTGGGCCACGTCTCTGCGCAGCTCGGTGATCGGCATCTGGATGGGCATCACCCCCGGTGGCGCCACTCCGGCCTCCTTCATGGCGTACGGCATCGCCAAGAAGGTGTCCAAGGACGGCCCGAAGTTCGGCACCGGTCAGGTCGAAGGCATTGTGGCGCCCGAGACGGCCGCCCACGCTGCCGGCACCGCCGCGCTGCTGCCCATGCTGGCCCTGGGCATCCCCGGCTCGCCCACCGCTGCCGTGCTGCTGGGTGGCCTGCTGATCTGGGGTCTGCAACCCGGCCCGCTGCTCTTCGTCGAACAGAAGGACTTCGTCTGGGGCCTGATTGCCTCCATGTACCTGGGCAACCTGGTGGGTCTGCTGGTCGTGCTGACCACGGTACCGCTGTTCGCCTCGATCCTGCGCATCCCCTTCTCGATCATCGCCCCGGTGATCATCGTGATCTGCGCAATCGGTGCCTACACCGTCCACAACGCCATGCTCGACATCTGGTTCATGCTGCTGTTCGGCATCGTCGGCTATGTGTTCAAGAAGCTCGACTACCCGATCGCACCGCTAGTGCTGGCCCTGGTCCTGGGCGACAAGGCCGAAGACTCCTTCCGTCAGGCCATGCTGGTCTCGCAGGGTGAGGTGTCCATCATGTTCTCGAACTGGCTGGTGGGCTCCATCACCGCGCTAGCCCTGACCCTGCTCTTCTGGCCGCTTATATCCCGGCTGCTCGCCCTTATCAAGCCGCCCAAGAAGGACGAGTTCGCCGAGCAGCGCGGAGTGGACTGACGCACTAAAGGAGGAACCGAAAATGCCCGTTATCGCACTGACCCAGGGGATGGGCTCGCTGGCCCAGGACATCGCGGAGAGGCTCGCGGCAGACCTCGGCCTGCAGACGCTCGAGCACGAGATGGCGGCCCGCCTGGCCGACAAGATGCATGTCTCCCGCAGCCTGATCAATCGACTGCGCAGCGGCAAAGCGGGGCTGATTGAGGGCCTGCGCGCCGACAAGCACGCGATGGCTCTATACACCGCCGAGGAGGTGCTGGACGCTGCGGCGCGCGGCAATATCGTGATCCGCGGCTGGGGTGCCACCCAACTGCTGCGCGCCGTGCCCCACGTTCCCTGTATCCGCATCATGCGACCTCTGGAGAAGCGGGTCGACTGGCTAATGGAGCAGTTGGACACCGACGACCGCGAGTTGGCCCGCGCCGAGATCGAGCGCAGCGACCAGGCTAACGCCGCCCGCATGCACGACCAGTTCGGCGTTCAGTGGGGCGACCCGGTGCTGTTCGACATGGTACTCAACACCGAGCGCTTGAGTGTGGAGAGCTGCGTGGAGCAGATTAAGAACCTGCTGAAGCGCCCCGAATTCGCCGAGACCACGCAGTCAAGGAAGCTGCTGCAGTGCATGGCGTTGAGCGCACGGGTGCGCGTCGCCCTGAGCACCCACGCGCAAACGCAGGCCGTGGACATCACGATCGAATGCAATGACGGCAGGATCACCCTGCGCGGCATCGTCGCCGACGACGAAGAGAAATCCGCCGCGCTGCGCGTGGCCCAGGGAGTGGCCGGCGTAACGTCGGTCGAAAGCCAGCTCAAAGCCTTCTCCGACGCCCGTCGTTTCCCGACCCATCGCCGCTGACCGTTGTTGAGTCGTGCCGACCCCGCCGTCGGTACGACGCCCCTAACCTGCTCCTCAAATCTTGCCACGCTGCTTGAGCCGGCTCAGCGTCTCTGCGGACAGGTTCAGGTAGGCCGCGAGCTCCTTCTTCGGGATGCGGTCGAAAAGGTCTGCCTGCTTGCGCATGAACCGGTGCACGCGACCCGGCGCATCCAGCAGGTGCAAGGTGATGGTGTGGGCCATGATCTCGCTCATGAGCCCCATCACGCAGCGTTCGAAGAGGCCTTTTTCGTCTGGATGCCGCTCAAGAAAGGCGATCCACTCAGGCATGGGCAGCATGGCCACGCGAGCCTTGGTCACCGACACGATGCTGTAGGGCGTGGGCGTCTTCAAGGTCCATGCGGCGTAGCTGGTCTCTATGTCGCGCTCGGCGGCAAAGCGCAGGATCATCTCCTTGCCCTGCGGATTGGCGACCACGCGCTTGAGGATGCCGTCGAGGATGAAGTACTGCTCCATCTCGTGCACGCCCTGGTTCAGCAGGAAATCCCCCTTGCCGCAATCCACCACCGTCAGGTTGCGTTCGAGCTCTTCGAACGAGGACGCCGACATGCCCTTGAGCACGTTGTTCTGGCGCAGTTGAACCCGGATGATGTTCTTTTCCGGATGGTTGCCAATGCTTGTCATGGACCAGGGGGTAAACGCGCCGAAATCAGCTAGCGGGGCCGGCCAGTGGAAAAGCCGGTTGATTTGTTCCGAAAATTGACCGGGGTCAATGGCCGAAATGCGAAGGGTTTTTATCATAACGCGGCGTCGCAGTTGAGTGCCTCGCCACGACCGCGTAAAAATCTTGCCTGCACCGTCGGCTCACCGACTTCCACAGACGTCCAACCGAGAGAGACTTCCATATGTCCAACGACGCTCAATCCAGAGAACTGACCGACGGCTTCCACCTTGTCATCGATGCTCTTAAGCTCAACGGCATTACCAACATCTACGGCCTTCCGGGCATCCCCATCACCGACCTCACCCGCATCATGCAAGCCGAGGGCATGCGCGTGATCTCCTTCCGCCACGAGGCGAACGCGGGCAACGCTGCGGCCATCGCCGGTTTCCTCAACGGAGCCAAGGGCGTGCCCGGCGTGTGCCTGACAGTGTCCGCCCCCGGCTTCCTCAACGCCCTGGTGGCGCTGGCCAATGCCACGACGAACTGCTGGCCCATGATCCTGATCTCGGGCTCGTCCGAGCGCGAGATTGTCGACCTGTCCCAGGGCGACTACGAAGAAATGGACCAGCTGGCCATCGCCAAACCGCTGTGCAAGGCCGCCTTCCGCGTGCTGCACGCCGAGGACATCGGCGTGGGCATTGCGCGCGCCATCCGTGCTGCCGTTTCAGGCCGACCGGGCGGTGTCTACCTCGACCTGCCGGCCAAGCTGTTCTCGCAGACCATGGACGCGCGGGCCGGCAGGAATTCGCTCATCAAGGTCGTCGATCCGGCCCCGCGCCAGATCCCCGCTCCTGAGTCGATTCAGCGCGCGCTGGACCTGCTCAAGAACGCCAAGAAGCCGCTGATCCTGCTGGGCAAGGGCGCCGCCTACGCGCAGGCCGACGCCGACATCCAGGCCCTGGTCGAGAAGACCGGCATTCCTTACCTGCCCATGTCCATGGCCAAGGGCATCCTGCCCGACACGCACCCGCAGTCGGCCGCCGCAGCACGCTCCTTCGTACTGCCTGAGGCCGACGTGGTGCTGCTCATCGGCGCGCGCCTGAACTGGCTGCTCTCGCACGGCAAGGGCAAGACCTGGGGCGGCAAGGACCACAAGGACTGGGGTGGCCAGAAGTTCATCCAGATCGACATCGCCTCCACCGAGTTCGACAGTAACGTGCGCATCGATGCGCCCATCGCGGGTGACATCGGCTCCAGCGTCGCGGCGCTGCTGGCGGGTATCGGCAGCAACTGGGCCAAGCCCTCGGCCGAATGGACCGGTGCGATCGACGACAAGAAGACCAAGAACATCGCCAAGATGGCAGAGACCCTGGCCAAGGATCCGCAGCCGATGAACTTCCAAAGCGCGCTCAATGTCGTGCGCGACATCTTCAAGGCGCATCCCGACACGCTGCTGGTCAATGAAGGTGCCAACGCGCTGGACTTCACCCGCTCCATCGTCGATATGTACAAGCCGCGCAAGCGCCTGGACGTGGGCACCTGGGGCGTGATGGGTATCGGCATGGGCTTCGCCGTGGCCGCTGCTGTGGAGAGCAATCAACGCGTCATCGCCGTCTGTGGCGACAGCGCCTTTGGCTTCTCGGGCATGGAAGTGGAGACCATCGCACGCTACAAGCTGCCGGTGTGCGTGGTGATCTTCAACAACAACGGCGTTTACCGCGGCACCGACAAGAACCCCACGGGCGGCGCCGACGTGGCCCCGACCGTGTTCGTCAAGGACGCACGCTACGAGAAGCTCATGGAAGCGTTCGGCGGTGTGGGCGTCTACGCCCACACCTCGGCCGAGCTGCGCAAGGGCATCGAAGAGGCCCTCAAGTCTGGCAGGCCCACGCTGATCAACGCCATCATCGACGAGACGGCCGGCACGGAAAGCGGCCGTATCACCAGCCTCAACCCGGCAGCTGCCATCAAGAAGTAAGTCCACAAGACTCGTATCACCAAGGAGAAAACCATGTCTGGAAACAAACCCCTACAGGGCATCAAGATCATCGACTTCACGCATGTGCAGGCTGGTCCTGCCTGCACCCAGCTGCTGGCTTGGTTCGGCGCGGACGTGATCAAGGTCGAGCGTCCGGGTGCCGGCGACGTCACCCGCAGCCAGCTGCGCGACGTGCCCGATGCCGACGCGCTGTACTTCACCATGCTCAACAGCAACAAGCGCTCCCTGACCCTGGACACCAAGACCAAGGAAGGCAAGGAAGTGCTTGAAAAGCTGATCAAGAAGTCCGACGTCATGGTCGAGAACTTCGGCCCTGGCGCGCTAGACCGCATGGGCTTCACCTGGGAGTACATCCAGAAGCTCAACCCCGGCATGATCCTGGCGTCCGTCAAGGGCTTCAGCGAAGGCCATCACTACGAAGACCTCAAGGTCTACGAGAACGTCGCACAGTGCGCCGGCGGTGCCGCCTCGACCACCGGCTGGTGGAAGGGCGAGAATTCTGCGCCCACCATCTCCGCAGCCGCGCTGGGTGACTCCAACACCGGCATGCACTTGGCCATCGGCATCCTGACGGCCATCATCGGCCGCCAGCAGACCGGCAAGGGCCAGAAGGTGGCCGTGTCCATGCAGGACGCCGTGCTCAACCTTTGCCGCGTAAAGATGCGCGACCAGCAGCGCCTGGAGAAAGTCGGCTACCTGGAAGAGTATCCCCAGTATCCGCACGAGATGGAGTACTTCAAGGACAGGGTAACCCCCCGTGGCGGCAACGCTGGCGGCGGCGGTCAGCCCGGCTGGATCCTGAAGTGCAAGGGCTGGGAGACCGATCCCAACGCCTACATCTACTTCACCATCCAGGGCCACGCCTGGGAGCCGATCTGCGACGCGCTGGGCAAGCCCGAATGGAAGACCGACCCGGCCTACACTACCGCCAAGGCCCGCCAGCCGCACATCGAGAAGATCTTCGCCACCATCGAGGACTTCATCAAGGACAAGACCAAGTTCGAGGCCGTGGACATCTTCCGCAAGCACGACATTCCGTGCGCGCCGGTGCTGTCCATGAAGGAACTGCTGGTTGACGAGTCCCTGCGCAAGAGCGGCTCCATCGTGGAAGTACCCCACCCCGTGCGCGGCAGCTACTTCACCGTGGGCAGCCCGATCAAGTTCTCCGACCTCAAGCCCGAAGTCACTGCCTCTCCGCTGCTGGGTCAGCACACCGACGAGGTGCTGGCTGAGCTGGGCTACAGCAAGGAACAGATCGCGGCCATGCACGCCGGCAAGGCGGTCTGATCACGCGCGTCCCGGGCGCTGCTCCTGAAACGGCGCCTGCGGGCGCCGTTTTTTCTGGCTGCGCGTCCCCGTGCTTGCGAAAGCCCCCAAGCACGTTTGTTTTGATACCTATCATTCCGGTACCCGGTGCGCATCAGAAACGACGGTGGTTTGAGGCGATGTTTGAGGCGGATGCAGCCCTATAATGCTCAAGTCATATAGAAGACTTGGTCTTACTATTCATAAGATTTGCTTATCTTTTAGCATCACAGGAGTTCATCCATGACCAAGGCACTCGAAGGAGTCCGCATTCTCGACTTCACCCACGTGCAGTCGGGCCCCACCTGCACCCAGCTGCTGGCCTGGTTCGGCGCGGACGTGATCAAGGTGGAGAAGGCCGGCGAAGGCGATGCCACGCGCGCGCAGCTGCGTGACATCGAAGGCGCCGACAGCCTTTACTTCACCATGCTCAATCACAACAAGCGCTCGATCACGCTCAACACCAAGGACCCCAAGGGCAAAGAAGTGCTGGTAAGGCTGATCAAGGAATGCGATGTCATGGTCGAGAACTTCGCGCCAGGCGCACTCGATCGCATGGGTTTTCCCTGGGAGAAGATCCAGGAGATCAACCCCCGCATCATCCTCGCCTCCGTCAAGGGCTTCGGCCCCGGCCCCTATGTCGACTGCAAGGTCTACGAAAACGTGGCCCAGTGCACGGGCGGTGCCGCATCCACCACGGGAGACCCGGACGGCGTGCCCATGGTCACGGGCGCGCAGATTGGCGACAGCGGCACCGGTCTGCATCTGGCCCTGGGCATCGTTACGGCGCTGTACCAGCGTGAGAAGACCGGTCGCGGCCAGAGGGTTCTGGCCGCCATGCAGGACGCCGTGCTCAACCTGTGCCGCGTGAAGCTGCGCGACCAGCAGCGGCTGGAGCGCACCGGCGAGCTCAAGGAGTACCCGCAGTACCCCGAGATCGAGTTCGGCGAGGCCGTACCGCGCGCGGGTAACGCGTCGGGTGGCGGGCAGCCCGGTGCTGTGCTCAAGTGCAAGGGGTGGCAGAAGGACCCCAATGCTTACATCTACTTCATCACCCAGGCGGCGGTGTGGCCGGCGATCTGCAAGGTGATCGGCGAGGAAGACTGGATCACCAACCCTCATTTCGCCACGCCACAGGCCCGCCTGCCCCACCAGAAGATGATCTTCGCGCGCATTGAGGAATGGACCAAAACCAAGACCAAGTTCGAGGCCATGGACATCCTCAACGAGTTCGATATCCCCTGCGGTCCCATCTTGTCGATGAAGGAGATCGCCGAGGACGCGTCCCTGCGGGCGACGGGCACCGTGGTGGAGGTCGATCATCCCGTGCGGGGTAAGTACCTCACCGTGGGCAATCCGATCAAGCTTTCGGACAGCCCGACCGAGGTGACGCGTTCCCCTCTGCTCGGCGAGCACACGCAAGAGGTTCTCAGCCAGTTCGGTTACAGCCGGGCCCAGCTCGATGAATTGCGGGCTGCCAAGGTGATCTGAGCCTGCAGAGCAGCCCGCAACGAGCACAGAAAAACCAGGGCGTACCCTGGCTTTTTCGTCTCGGCGCATGCCGACTTTCAGGTGTCCTCGCCCGGCTCCTGCGCCGGCGGCTCAAAGTAATAGGCGATGCGCTGGCGCGGGCCCAGGTAATCCAGGGCATCGGCGGGCAGGTTCGAGGGCTTAAGGCTGCGGCGTATGCCGATATTGGGCTGGCTCTCCAGGTCCAGGATGAGCGCCTCGTGCTTGGGAACGCTGGGCTCATGCACGATCACGCGCGGCTTGAGTGGCCGAACCGAATTGACCGAGACCACGAGCGCGTAGCGCCCGTCGATGAGCTGCACCACAGAGCCTGGCGGATACACCCCCATCATGCGGATGAAGGCGCTGAGGACCAGATTGTCGAAACGCGCCTTGTGGTGGGAAAACAGAAGAGACAGGGCCTCGTGCGGCGTCAGCGCGGTGGCGACCCGCTGCGGATTGCACAGGTTATCGTAGCGGTTCACCAGGGCGAGGATGCGCGATGTCATGCCGAGCTCGGGCCCCGGTAGGTGCAGCGGAAAGCCGCTGCCGTCCATCATCTCGTGATGCTGGGCAATAGCGCGCAACGCCCCGTCGGACAACTCCATGCGCTTGCCGATGGCCGCGCTCTTGGCCACGTGGTTCTGGTACTGCAGGAAATCCTCGGCCGACAGGCCCTCCTCGAACCAGCGCACGCGCTGCGGCAATTGCAGCTTGCCCACGTCATGCAGGAAGGCCGCCATACCCAGATCGGCGAGGTCCTGCGTGGGCAGTTGCATGGCATTACCCAGCAGCAGACACATGACCGTCACGTTGACCGGATGCATCGCCGCGCGCTCGCCCACGCCTTCGGATAGCAGGCGAATAGCGGACTCACCATCACAGGACATCCGCTGCACATAGGTGGACACCAGGGCCTGGCATTCGTCGCGCATCTTGACGGGGTGGTCCAGCACCTCGTCCTGCACGCGAAGGAACTGCTGCTGCGCCTGGCCGAACTTCTGCTCGCACGCCCTGAGGCTCTTCTGCTGGGCCTCGATCAAAGCGGCCCGCTTGCGGCGCTGTTCACCGTCATGCGCTAGGGCATGGGTCTGCTCGGCATCGCTCAGCGCCGAACGACTGGGCAAAGCCTCACCCGCAGGATCACTTTTGGAGGGGACGTAACGGACCTGACGCAGGCCCAAGCTGCGGATGGAGTCGATCTGCTGGCTGGAAGTGATCTTGAAGCTTCCCGTGGGGAAAGGATGTGCCATCCAACCCAGATCAAGCTCGATATAGAGCCCAATCCGCAAGTCGTTGACATCGATCAGTTCAAAATCATTGGATTTCATGGAAACTTGGTCGGGCCTGCCGCCCTGAAATTGCAGATCCGATACAAATTTTATCGTCCGCGCGATCACCAAATCGCTCATAAACAAGTTGAAGACCATGCAGTTTGTGCAATCCGTCCGCCAGGGGACAACGACAACACCCAACAAGGGAAGCCCGACCCTCAAACCCTGCGCAACCAAACGGCGCGGACCTGGTCGCGGCACACCTGCCCCCTGAGGACCCCGGCATGGGCGAGCCCGACATCGTCTTCCAGGCCCGCGATCTGGGCAAGATCTACCAGATGGGCGAAGTCCAGGTGCGCGCCTTGGAGGCCGTGGACTTGGACATCCGCCGTGGCGAATTCATCGTGCTGCTCGGCCCTTCGGGCAGCGGCAAGTCCACCCTGCTCAACATCCTGGGCGGGTTGGACCGCCCCAGCAGCGGCAGCGCGCGTTTTGCCGACCACGAGCTCGTCGGCGCGAGCGACGCCGAGCTCACACGCTACCGGCGCGAGCACGTGGGCTTCGTTTTCCAGTTCTACAACCTCATTCCCAGCCTGACCGTACGCGAGAACGTCGAGCTCGTCACCGACATTGCGCACGACCCCATGCCGGCGGCCGAGGCGCTGCGCCTGGTGGGCCTGGAGGAGCGCCTGGACCACTTTCCCTCGCAGCTCTCGGGGGGCGAGCAGCAGCGCGTGGCCATTGCGCGCGCCATCGTCAAGCGCCCCGAGGTGCTGCTGTGCGACGAGCCCACCGGCGCGCTGGACTACGTCACCGGCAAGCTGGTGCTGGAAGTCATCGAGCGCATCAACCGGGAGCTGGGCACCACAGCCATCGTCATCACGCACAACGCCGCCATTGCCGGCATGGCCGACCGCGTGCTGCACCTGGGCGGCGGGCGCATCCAGAGCGTGGACGTCAACACTAACAAGATTAGCCCCTCGGAGCTGTCCTGGTAATGAAAGCCCTGAACCGCAAGCTGCTGCGCGACCTGCGACTCATGTGGAGCCAGGCGCTCACCATCGCCCTGGTGGTGGCCAGCGGCGTGGCCGGCTTCATGGCCAGCTACAGCGCCTACGACGCGCTGTCCTGGTCGCGCGAGGTCTACTACACGGAATCGCGTTTTGCCGATGTGTTCGCCACGCTCAAGCGCGCGCCGCTGGCGCTGGAAAGTCAGCTCGCCGCCCTGCCCGGCGCCGCGCATGTGGAGACCTCGCTGACCGAGATCGTGCAGGTCGACATCCCCAATGTGTCCGACCCCATCATCGGCCGCCTGATCGGCATCGACCCGCAGCGCCCCCCCGAGCTCAACCGCATCCACCTGCGCGAAGGCCGCATGGTCACCGCGCGGCGCGACCATACACTGGAGATATTGGTCTCCGAAGGCTTTGCCATCGCCCGCAAGCTCAAGACCGGTGACCGCATCCATGCCCTGGTAAACGGCAAGAAGGAAGACCTACAGATCGTGGGCATTGCGCTTTCGCCCGAATACATCTTTGCAGGCATGGGCGGCGCACCCGACCTGCGCGGCTTTGGCGTCTTCTGGCTGGACCGCCAGGCCCTCGCCGCCGCCTACAACATGGAAGGCGCCTTCAACCAGGTGGCTGTGCGCCTGGCGCCGGGCGCTGGTGAGGGCCGTGTCATAGCCGGGCTGGACCGCCTGCTCGCGCCCTATGGGGGCGTCAAGTCCTATGGCCGCGACGAACAAATGTCGCACCGTATGCTCAGCTCCGAGATCAAGGAGCAGCGCGTCTTGGGCACTGTGCTGCCCAGCATCTTCCTGGCCGTGGCGGCCTTTCTGCTCAACGTGGTGCTGAGCCGCCAGATCGCCACCCAGCGCGAGCAGATCGCTGCGCTCAAGGCCCTGGGCTATGACAACTGGGCCATCGGCCTGCACTACATCAAGCTCGTCATGCTCATCGTGACCCTGGGCACCCTGATCGGCGCGGCCGTCGGCGCCTGGCTGGGCCACTGGTTCGCCGGGCTATACGCCGACGTGTTCCGCTTCCCCGAGCTGCGCTACCGGGTTCGCCCCGTGCTCGTGCTGGCCGCCGCCGGCATCACCCTGCTGGCCGCCCTGGGTGCCACCTGGCACGCCATCGCCACCACCGTGCGCCTGGCCCCGGCCGAGGCCATGCGCCCGCCGTCCCCCGGGCGCTTTCGCCCCAGCTTCATCGAGGCCTGGGGCCTGCGCGACTGGTTTTCGCCAGCCGCCCGCATGGTGCTGCGGACCATGCAGCGCCGGCCGCTGCGCACGGCACTCACCATCGCCGGCATCGCCGCCTCCATGGCCATTGTCATTAGCGGAACCTTCTGGCGCGACACCATCGAGCTGCTGCTGCACACCCAGTTCCGCCTGGTGCTTCGCGGCGACGTCATCATCAGCCTGGTGGAAGCGGCGCCGGCCAGCATCACGCACGAGATGGCGCGCCTGCCGCACGTCACGGCCGTGGAAGGCACACGCAGCGTCAGCGTGCGCTTGGTACATGGCCAGCGCGACTGGCGCGGCAGCGTGCAGGGCCGCAGCGAACAGCCCGAGCTGCAGCGCATCGTCGACATCGACCACCGCAACTTCGTCCCGCCGCAAGACGGCCTGCTGCTCACCGACCGCCTGGCCGAACGCCTGAAGATCAAACCCGGCCAGACGGTGCGCGTGGAACTGCTCGAAGGCCGGCGCCAGGTCCTGGAGCTGCCCGTCGCAGGCACCGTCAAGGAAATGATGGGCATGGGCGCCTATATCGAACGCCGCAGCCTCAACCGCCTGCTGCAGGAAGGCGACCTGATCAACGTCGCCTCCCTGCTGGTCGAGCCCGGGCATGAGCCCGAGTTGCTCGAGCGGCTCAAGAATCTGCCGCGCGTAGCCGCAGCCTTTAGCAAGTCCGTCATGCTGCGCAACATCGAGGAGATCACCGCGCGCAACGTGCTGGTGTTCAGCGCCATCCTCACGGTGTTCGCCAGCATCATCGCCGTGGGCGTGGTCTACAACCACGCGCGCATTGCGCTGGCCGAACGCGCCTGGGAACTGGCCAGCCTGCGCGTGCTGGGTTTCACGCGCGGCGAGGTCTCGGCCTTCCTGCTGGGCGAACTGGCGCTGGAGATTCTGATCGCCATCCCGCTGGGCCTGGTGGCCGGCTACTGGCTGGCCGCGGGCATCGTGCAGCTCATAAAGACCGACGAATTCTTTTTCCCGCTGATCATCCAGCCGCCCACCTACGCCTACGCCGCCATCACCGTGGTGGCCGCCGGGGTGGCCAGCGCGCTGATCGTGCGCCAGCGTATCGACACGCTGGACCTGGTGGGTGTGCTGAAAACAAGAGAATAGGGAAGAAAGGCAAGACGATGACGATATCGAAGAAGCAACTGTGGACCGGCGGCGGCCTGCTGCTGGCCGTGCTGCTGCTGGCCGTGCTGCTGCTGGTCTGGGCCTTCTGGCCCCAGGCCACCGAAGTGGAGTTGGGCACGGTAGCCCGCGGCACGTTCGAGCGCGCCGTGCAGGAAGACGGCAAGACCCGCCTGCGCGAGCGCTACGTGGTGTCTACCCCGCTGACCGGCCGCGTGCAGCGCCTCACCCTCAAGCAGGGGGATGCCGTGGCACGCGACGCCGTGCTGGCCACGCTGTGGCCCATCATGCCCGGCCTGCTGGACGAGCGCACCCGCCGCGAGCAGGACGAACGCATCGGCGCCATGGAAGCCGCCGTGCGCCGCGCCGGCACCAATGTGGAACGCGCCAAGGCCGCGCTTGACCAGGCCGTGGCCGACTTGAAACGCAGCGAGACGCTGGCGCAACAGGGTTTCGTCTCGCCCACGCAAAACGAAACTGGCCGCCTCACCGTGCGCCTGCGCCAGAAAGAGCTGGACAGCGCGCAGCTGGAAGAACACGCCAGCAAGCATGAGCTGGAACAGGCCCGCATCGCAATCCGCACCTTCAGCGCCGGCGGCACTGCCCAACGCAGCTGGGCCATCAAGTCGCCCATCGCCGGCAAGGTGCTCAAGATCAACCAGCAGAGCGAAGGCCTGGTGCAGGCTGGCAGCCCGCTGCTGGAGCTGGGCGACCCGGCCGACCTGGAGGTGGTGGTGGACCTGCTGACCGAAGACGCCGCCCAGGTGAAACCCGGCACGACGGCCACGCTGGCCAACTGGGGCGGCCAGCCGCTGCTGCAGGCCCGCGTGCGCTTGGTGGAGCCGGCCGCCTACACCAAGGTCTCGGCCCTGGGCGTCGAGGAGCAGCGCGTTAACGTGGTGCTGGACATCCTCTCGCCGCCCGAACAATGGAGTGCCCTGGGCGACGGCTACAAGACCGACGTGCGCATCGTCGTGCAGACCGTGGGCGATGCGCTCAAGGTGCCGGTCAGCGCCCTCTTCCCCTCCGGCGCGCGCGCCGCGCTCTACGCCGTGGAAGGCGGCCGCGCCCGCCTGCACGAGGTGGAAATCATCTCGCGCAACGGCAGCGAAGCCATGGTCAAGGGCGAACTAGCGCCCGGCACCGAAGTCATCCTCTTTCCGCCCAGCTCGCTCAAGGACGGGGAGCGCGTGAAGAAACTGGCGCGTGGCTGATCAGGCCCGGGCGTAGAACCAGCGCTTGACCGCCTCCGTGCTCAGCATGTAGGCCAGCACGATCAGCAGCGCGCTGGCCATCAGCGTCCAGGGCAGTGGCACCAGCCCGAACAGGCCGGCCACCGGGGCTATCCAGGGCAGGCTACACGCCAGCAGCGCCACGGCCACGGTGGTCCACAAGAGCACGGGGCTGGGCACGCTGCGCCAGGCGGGCCGGGCCGTGCGCAGCACCAGCACCACCACCAGCTCGGTGAGCAGCGAGACCAGGAACCAGGTCGTGCGGAAAGTGGATTCGTCCGCCCCGAAAACCCACAGCAGCAGGCCGAAGGTGAGCAGGTCGAACACCGAGCTGAGCAGGCCAAACACGATCATGAAGCGCTGCACCTCGGCCACGTTCCAGCGCTGCGCCGTCTCGATGTGCTCGCGGTCCACCTGGTCCGTGGACACCGACACGGAGGGCAGGTCCGACATGAAGTTGTTCAGCAGAATCTGCTTGGCCGCCAGCGGCAGAAAGGGCAGCACGGGCGTCACCACGGCCATGCTCATCATGTTGCCGAAGTTGGCGCTGGTGGTGATGCGGATGTATTTGAGCGTGTTGGCAAAAGTGCGCCGCCCCTCCTCCACCCCGGCGCGCAGCACATCCAGGTCCGGCCGCAGCAGCACGATGTCGGCCGACTCGCGCGCCACGTCCACCGCGCTGTCCACCGAAATGCCCACGTCCGCCGCATGCAGGGCCGGCGCATCGTTGATGCCGTCGCCCAGGTAACCCACCGCATGGCCGCGGTGCTGCAGCGCGCGCACGATGCGCTCCTTCTGCTGCGGGTCCACCTCCACAAACAGCGCCGTGTGCTCGGCACGCTGCCACAGCGCCTCGTCATTCAGTGCCGCGATCTCTTCGCCCGTCAGCATGGCCTGCACGTCCAGCCCGATGGCCCGGCCCACATGGGCCGCCACATGGCGGCTGTCGCCCGTCACCACCTTCACGGTGATGCCCAGCGCCGCCAGGTCCTGCAGCGTCTGCACCACCTGCGGCTTGGGTGGGTCGAAAAACAGCAGGAAGCCGACCAGCACCAAACCCTGCTCGTCGGCGTGCCCGTAGTCCGCCTGCGGCGCCACGCGCCGGGTGGCCACGGCCAGCACCCGAAACCCCTCGCTGCCTTTGGCGCTGCAGAACGCATCCAGCTGCGCCAAACGCGCTGCATCCAGCGGCAGCTCGGCGCCGCCCTGCTGCACAGTGGTGCAGATCGCCAGCACGCTGGCCACGGCGCCCTTGGTGACGATCAGGTGTTGCGGCACGTCACCGGGAGCCGCGCCCTGCTCGACCACGATGGTCAGGCGCTTGCGGATGAAGTCGTAGGGAATCTCGTCGATCTTGCGTTGCGCCGGCTCAGGCAGCCCCGCCGCATGGCCCGCCGCCACAATGGCCGCATCCAGCGGGTTCTCGATGCCGGTCTCCAGCGCGGCATTCAGGAATGCCAGCTCCAGCACAGCGGGCGAGGAAACACCGGCCGCATCCACCGCCTCGCTGAGCTCCACCACGCCGGCCGTCAGCGTGCCCGTCTTGTCGGTACAGAGGATGTCCATGCTTCCCAGGTTCTCGATGGCCTCGAGCCGGCGCACGATCACGCCGCGCTGCGCCATGGCCCGAGCCCCGTGCGAGAGCGTCACGCTCACGATGGCCGGCAGCAGCTCGGGCGACAGGCCTACGGCCAGTGCCACGGCAAACAGCAGCGACTCGATCACCGGCCTATCCAGCAGCTGGTTGACCACCAGCACGAACACCACGGTGAGCAGCATCACGCGCAGCAGCAGGTAACCGAAGTGGCGCAGGCCGCAGCTGAATTCGGTCTCGCCCTCGCGCCCGCGCAGGCTGGCCGCCACCGCGCCGAAAGCCGTGCGCCGCCCCGTCTCCACCACCAGCACGCGGGCCGTGCCGCTGCGCACCGAGGTGCCCAGGAACACGCAGTTGCGCCGCCCGCCCAAGGCTGTGTCGGCAGGCACGGTTCCGGGCTGCTTCTCCACCGGGAAGGGCTCACCCGTAAGGCTGGCCTCCGTCACCAGGAAGTCGGTGGCCGCCAGGATCACGCCATCGGCCGGCACCAGATTGCCAGCCGAAAGTTCGATGATGTCGCCCGGCACCAGGCCGCTGGCGGGCTGGGTCTGCAGGCTGCCATCACGCCAGACGCGGGTGTTGAGCGCCAGGCGCTGGCGCAGCGCAGCCACCGCGGTGGAGGCGCGGTACTCCTGCGCCGTGCCCAGCAGCACGCTGCCCAAGACCACGGCCAGGATGATCAACGCCTCGGTCCACTCCTGCAGGCCCAGCGAAATGGCCGCGCCCGTGAGCAAAATCAGCACCAGCGGGCTGGACAGCTGACGCCGCAGCAGGCGCCAGGCGCTCGCCTCCTCCTGGTCTTGCACGGTGTTGGGGCCAAAGCGGCGCCCGCGCCCCGCCGCCTGCCGCGACGACAGCCCGCTCACCTGCGCACCCAGCGCGTGCAGCAGGGCCTGGGCGCTCTGGCTCCAGTAGGGATGGGCCTGCTCGGGCGCAGCGTGCCGGGGCGGATCAGTAGCGGGGGTGGGCTTGGCCTGTGGCCGCGGGGCGCGGGGCATGGCGAACAAGATAGCGGAAGCGCGCGGGAGTGTCTATCACTAGTCTTTGCGCTTGCGGTGGTAGGTGTCTATCGTAGGTATCGGCTGCACTGGCCGCGAAGGTCTGGGAATGACCCGGTGCTACCGGTCCGCCTAGCCCATGAAGGACCGCGTTGCAGCGATTGCTGACGCAGGTCGCCATTGGACCCAACGATGAGATCGACACGCTGCGAACTGAGCAGCTTGTCAAGCTCTTTGGGAGAATACTTTGTGAGATCTTTGGCCAGTGCGTAGGGAACTTCGGGATGATTGGCCTTGAAGGTTTCAATGGCCTTTGCATTGAAGTCGATTGCCGCATGGCACTTGAGACCGGCCCACTCGAAACCAAGGGAAAATCCACCGCACCCAGAGAAGAGGTCGATGTAGGTTAGCCAACCAATACTGTCATTTAATAAAATATAGTTGCACAATAATTACATTTTGTGTATTCTTATGTTGTGTCAAGATCATCTTCCGCCCTTTCCAGCCTGCCGTCTTCGGCCTCAGTTGCGCTAGAGCAGCTTGGTGAGCAGCTTTCCTTTGCGCGCAAGAGGCGCAAGGAGTCGCTTCGTGCATGGGCTCAACGCTTGGATGTGTCGGTTCCGACCCTGACCCGCATGGAGAGCGGCGATCCGAAGGTCGCTATCGGAGTTTATGCCACCGCCTTGTGGCTGATCGGCCTGGAGGACGGCCTCAAGGATTTAGCTGCACCAAGCAAGGACATGCGTGCGCTCGACCAGGAAATAGCCAAGGTGTCGCGCAAGCGCAAGGCACAACATGTCTGAAGCCTACCAACCCCAGGATGAAATGTCGCTCTGGTGGTTCGGCGAGGCGCAGCCGCGGCGCGTCGGCACGATCCTGCTCGCCGGGGGTAACCGCAAGGTCGCCCTTGAATACGATCCCGAATGGATCAAGAACGGGTTCGCTCTCAGCGAGGATCTTCCTCTGGCCAGCGGCCTCTACACGCCCAAGGAAAACGATAGCGCCGCTGGTGCCTTGGAAGATGCCCGACCGGACCGCTGGGGCGAGCGGGTCATTCGGCAAATCTATCGGCCGGCGCGTCTGTCGATTCTGGAGTACCTGTACTTCGCCGGCGACGACCGTTTCGGGGCGCTGGGCGTCAGCCTGCGGCCCGATGCGTATGAGCCTAGCGGGGGCGGGGCCATTTCATCCTTCGACTCCTTGCCCGAGATGGAACAGGCCATCGCGAAGATCCTCGCGGGCGAGAAGCTCAACGAGGAAATGACCCGACTGGTTCGACCAGGCCCGTCCTTTGGCGGAGCGCGCCCCAAGTCGCTGATCAGGAACGGCCAGCAGCAATGGGTCGTCAAGTTCTCAGAAGGCGAGGACATCGACACCGAGCTTATCGAACACGCCACCATGAAGTTGGGGGCTGGTTGCGGCATCGAGTCGGCCCAAACAAATGCGCTGCCGCTTTCCAAGGGACATGCTGTGGCCATCGCGCGCTTCGATCGAGAGGGCGGCGCGCGCCAGCATGTGATTACCGCCTTTACTGCCCTTCGGGCGGCCGGCCAAGTAGAGGGGTACCCGGAGCTGGCGCAGCTGTTGCGCCGAATCGGGCATCCGGATCAGTTCCGCCAAGACCAGGAGCAGCTGTTCCGCCGCATGGTGTTCAACATCTTGATCGACAACACGGACGATCACCACAAGAACCATGCCGTGATCCGGGGCCAGGATGGCTATTACCGTCTCTCGCCGGCCTACGACATTGTTCCGTCAGTCCAAGGGTTGGGCTACCAGCAGATGCGGGTGGGCAAGCACGACTCGCAGGCGTCCTTGGCGAACGCGCTTTCCGAAGTGGCTGCATTCGGGCTGAAGCGCGACCAGGCCATCGGTATCGTGAAGGAAGTCTGCAAGTGCGTGGCCGGCTGGAAAGAGCACTTCGCTCAACATGGAGTGACCGCCCGTGACATCGAGCTGCTTGCGCAGTACATCGACGGCCGTTCGCTGCTGGAACAGCGAAACGAGTACTTGACCGCAGTTCGGTGAGCGTCGCTTATCTACCGGGTCACAAATACATAAGGATTGCGGGCTGGCCAATGTACGCGCGGGGCCTCTTCGCCGATCCACGGCGTATGAAACATCGGCGGACAGGCAGGCGTTGCTGATGCTTCGGCGAAGCACTGTATGTTTTACAGTGTTTGGTGTTTTTTTCGATCCTTATTGATTAGTGCGTCATACATTGCTGACCAGTGGAGCTCTCATGGCCCAGTCAGAAGAAAATTACGACAACAGCAACCTCGATTACACGCCGACCGCGCGCTGATCCTCGGCTCCAACGTCATCGCCGACGAGGACTACCGGTTCAAGCTCCTTGATGTCATCACCATCGCCGTCGGCCTGATCGGCGCGTGGGACATAGTCCATATGAACCAGAACCCCGAGTGGTACGAAGCCCTGTTCGTCGGCGTGCTCATGTTCGCCGGTGGCTACTACATCGCGTCCATGGTCTCGCGCCTCTTCACCAAGTCCATGCCCGGTCTGCTGGCGCGGGCGGCGCAATGGATGCGCAATCGAGAGAACCGATCTCACTGAGAACTGGTTTGATCGGGGGCCGGTCCGGACCAGCCTCGCATCCATCCTCCAAAACCACACCCTGATCCCAAATTTAAGAACTTATCCGTAAATAGTAAACTAGCGCCCCGAGCCGCATCTTGCGCGGCGTTCGGAGGCGCCGATGGGCAAAGCGCGTGTCGAGTCGTGGGAGGTGTCGGATGAGTTTTGGGCCAGGGTAGAACCGCTCATTCC
>JADCGR010000002.1 GCA_020248905.1 Curvibacter sp.
CACCATTGCGTACTTTGACCGGCTGGGGGTACCAAGACTGTCCTGACCTCAAACTCTCGAACCGCCCGGTGCGGACCCGCATGCCGGGTGGTGTGGCAGGGGTGCCTCCTACAATGGAGGCCCCCTTTGCCGATTTCCGTGGTCATATTCAGGCGCATGAACACACTCCAGGCCCTTCCCTTTACGGTGCAGACCGTGTTGCTCCTGATCGGCAGCAACATCTTCATGACCTTCGCCTAGTACGGCCACCTCAAGAATCTGGCGACGTCGCCCTGGTACTTGGCCGCCCTCGCCAGCTGGGGGATCGCCCTTTTCGAATATCTCTTGCAGGTGCCTGCCAACCGCATCGGCTACTAGCAGGCCAGTTTCTCAGTGGCGCAGCTCAAGATCATGCAGGAGGTCATCACCCTCAGCGTCTTCGTTCCCTTTGCGCTGTGGTACCTGAAGGAGCCCTTCAAGCTGGACTACTTCTGGGCCGGGCTGTGCCTGGTTGGCGCGGTGTACTTCATCTTCCGCAGCGCTTGAAAGCAACTTTCGCTACGCAGATACACTGTGAGCGTTGCCCATCAACCATCTTGATCTGACAGGGACACCGCATGCTGTTTGGAAAGCTGATGCCGCGTGACGGCCATTTCTTCAACCTGTTCAACCAGCACGCGGATCACATTGTTGAGGCCGCACACGCCTTCTCTCAACTGGTGGCGCATTACGGTGATCCTGAGTTGCGCGAGAGGTACAACCGCGAGGTCGATAGCGCCGAGCGGGCTGCAGACCGCATCACCCATGAGGTTAACCGGACCTTGCACAAGACATTCATCACACCCATTGATCGGGAACAGATCCATGCGCTGATCAACACTATGGACGACGTTGCGGACCTGCTGCAGGATTCGGCCGAGACCATGGCCCTTTATGATGTGCGCCACATGACCCAGGAAATCGTGCGTCTGACCGAAATCAGCGTGAAATGCTGCGAGCGCGTCAAGGACGCCATCTACCTGCTGCGGACCATCGGAGACGCCAGCACCTCCGAGGGCGCGCTCAAGACCTGCGAGGAGATCGACCGGCTCGAATCCGATGCCGATCGGGTGATGCGCAAAGCCATGAGCAAGCTGTTCCGCGAGGAGCCCGATGTCCGCGAGGTGATCAAGCTCAAGGCCATCTATGAGCTGCTCGAGACCGTCACCGACAAATGCGAGGATGTCGCCAACCTGATCGAGGGCATCATCCTCGAAAACGCCTGACACCAGCCGAGGTATGGAGACCCTGCCGCAGACGGCCCTTTGGGTGATTGTGATGCTCGTGCTGCTGGCGCTGGCGTTCGACTTCATGAACGGCTTTCACGATGCGGCCAACTCGATTGCCACCGTCGTCTCCACCGGGGTGTTGCGCCCCGGTCAGGCTGTGCTGTTCGCGGCCTTCTTCAACTTTGTGGCCATCTTCGTCTTTCATCTCAGCGTGGCGACGACCGTCGGCAAGGGGATCGTGGAGCCCGGGGTGGTCGATACTCACGTCGTTTTCGGCGCCCTGCTTGGCGCGATCAGCTGGAACTTCATCACCTGGTACTACGGCATCCCGAGCAGTTCGTCGCATGCGCTGATCGGTGGAATCGGCGGTGCCGTGATCGCCAAGGCAGGCCCGGACGCATTGTTGGCGCCAGGCATCCTCAAGACGTTGGCTTTCATCTTCGTGTCGCCGCTGCTGGGCTTTCTGCTGGGTTCGCTGATGATGTTGCTGGTGGCCTGGCTGTTCCGCCGCACCACGCCCTCGCGGGTCGACGGCTGGTTCCGCCACCTGCAGCTTTTGTCCGCTGGGGCCTACAGCCTGGGGCATGGCGGCAACGACGCGCAGAAGACCATCGGCATCATCTGGATGCTTCTGATTGCCACGGGCTACATGGCCAGCACGGATCAGGCCCCGCCCACGTGGGTGGTCCTGGCCTGCTACCTGGCCATCGGACTGGGGACACTGTTCGGGGGCTGGCGCATCGTCAAGACCATGGGGCAGCGTATCACCAAGCTCAAGCCGGTGGGAGGCTTCTGTGCTGAGACCGGCGGGGCCATGACGCTGTTCCTTGCGACGGGCCTGGGCATCCCCGTCTCCACCACGCACACCATCACGGGAGCGATTGTTGGGGTAGGTTCGGCGCAGCGCGCCAGTGCGGTGCGTTGGGGCCTGGCCGGCACAATCGTCTGGGCCTGGGTCTTAACCATCCCCGCCAGCGCTCTCGTGGCGGTTGTGGCTTACTGGCTGAGCCTGGTGGTGTTCTGACCTGGCCCCTGCCTTGCAACGCCAGTTCGAGGGGTATCACTGGCTGATCTTGCTTGCCTCTTCAATCTGGTATTCGAAATAGCGTTGAAAGCTGAAGGCGATGCTGGACATCAGCACTGTGGCGCCGACCAGCAGCGCACAGGTGACGGCACCGATGGTGAGCCAACCCGTGTGGCCCGAATGCGCATCCGCCGGCCCCCCGGGGTTGTGACGGCCGTTCCACTTCTCCGGCGTGCTCAGGCCGTAGACGATGGCGGTCAGGGCGCAGCCCGCCCAGGTGAAACCCAGAAGCGGGATCAGCACCCAGCTCCAGCCGTCGTCCACGCCGTACTGGAGTACGCGTTCGATGCCGTAGAGCCCCATGGCCGTGGGGATGGGCAGCAGCCAGCCGACCGTGTCACCCAGCCCATGGAGGTAGAAGCGGTGCAGGCCCAGCGGGCCACCCAGAAATGCCAGCCAGGCGGAAAGGGTCTTGTTCTTGTGCATGCGCCTATTGTGCCGCCGGTGCGGTCCGGTCGCCGTTGCCCTGTGCTTTTTCCATCGGGACAATGCCCAGCCAGCGGTCGAACTTCCGGCCGCAGGAACGGATCGTGCCCACTGGCTCGAAACCGAGGCGTCGATGCAGGCCGATGGAGGCGGCGATGGCCGAATCGCCGATCATCGCGATCAGCTTGCGCACACCCGTGTCCTGCGCCTGAGCCACAAGCGCGGCCAGCAGCGGGCACCCCGAGGCCCCGGCCCCCATGAACGGCTGCGAGGTAGATGGAGTCCTCGGCAGAATAGCGGTAGGCCTGGCGCGGCTTGAACCAGTTGCAGCAGGCATAGCCCAGCAGCTGGTCATGCGCCTCCAGCACCAGCCAGGGCAGATCGCAGCCCAGCACCTCGGCGAGGCGTGCCCCCATATCAGCGGCCGAGGGCGGGTCGATTTCGAGGGTACCCATGCCGTGGAGCACGTGGTGCGCATAAATGGCGGCGATGGCCGGGGCGTCAGCGTCGCGGCTGAGGCGCAGGATCGGCATAGGAGCATCTAAATGGAAAATGCTACACTTTCGGGCTTTTCGGTGTGTCGCTGGCCGGGTGGCCAGTCGCGTGTCTCAAACACTGGAAGAAACATCGTGTGGCTGCGTCCCGTTCGTATCTAATTTATACGGGGCGCGTCCGCTGATCCACCCAAAGGACAAACCATGGTCGTGATTCGACTCTCCCGCGGCGGCGCCAAGGCTCGCCCCTTCTTCAACATCGTCGTGACCGACAAGCGCAATCGTCGTGACGGCAGCTTCATCGAGCGCATCGGCTTCTACAACCCGATCGCAACCGCAAACGAGGAGAGCATCCGTATTGCCCAGGACCGCCTCACCTACTGGCTCGGCGTGGGTGCCCAGGCCTCGCCCACGGTCGAGCGCCTGATCAAGCAGTCTGCCAAGAAGGCGGCCTAAGACCCTTTCCATGTCGCTCGCCCTCGAAGCCGCCGAATTGCCGGCGGACGCCATCGAAGTCGGGCGCATCCTTGATGCCTGGGGCATCAAGGGCTGGTTCAAGGTCTTGCCCTACAGCGCCTCCCCACAGGCGCTATTTTGTTCCAAGCGTTGGTTTTTGCAACCTGCCGAGAAGGGTGCAAAGACCTTTATCGGCACCGTGCAGCTGTCTATCAAGGAAGCCCGCGACCATTCAGATTCGGTGGTCGCCAGCGCGCACGACGTGCCCGACCGCCATACTGCAGAGGCTTTGCGGGGCGCCCGCATCTTCGTGGCCCGCTCCAGCTTCCCGACGCTTGAGCCGGACGAGTACTACTGGATCGATCTGATCGGACTCGCGGTTGTCAATCGTGAAGGTGAGGCGCTGGGCACCGTCAGTGAGCTCATGTCCACCGGCCCTCAGACCGTACTGGTGGTGACCTACGACCACCTGGGCAAGCCAGCCGAGCGCATGATTCCCTTCGTCTCGGCATATGTCGATGCCGTGGATCTGCCGGGACGGCGGATCACGGTGGACTGGCAGCCTGACTACTGACATCGTCGGCTGTCCATGCGTTTCGACGTTCTCACACTCTTTCCTGAACTGTTCTCGCCGCTGCTCACCAGTGGCATCACTCGCCGTGCCTACGAGTCCAGCCAGGTCCAGGTGCACCTGCACAACCCGCGTGACCATGCCGAGGGTAATTACCGCCGCGTGGACGACCGGCCTTTTGGAGGCGGCCCGGGTATGGTCATGATGGCCGAGCCTCTGACGCGCTGCCTGCAGGCCGCACAGGCCCAGCGGGCGGATCGTGCGCCGGTGGTCCTTTTCTCCCCTCTGGGTCGCCCACTGGACCATGCCGAGGTCGCACGGTGGGCGGCAGGAACGGGCGCCGTGCTGGTCTGTGGCCGTTACGAAGGACTGGACCAGCGTTTCATTGATGCCCACGTGGACGAACAGATCAGCCTGGGCGATTTCGTGCTCTCCGGTGGCGAGATTGCGGCCATGGCTTTGCTGGATGCCGTGGCGCGCCTGCAGCCCGGCGTGTTGGGCGATTCCCAGAGCCATGCCCTCGACAGTTTCAACCCGGCGATGGACGGACTGCTCGATTGCCCGCACTACACCCGGCCTGAGAGTTGGGAAGGGCAGGGGGTCCCGACTGTGCTGCTATCTGGCCACCATGGGCAGATTGAGCGCTGGCGACGTGAGCAGCGTCTTGCCCTCACGGCCCGACTGCGCCCGGACCTCATCGCGCGCGCCCGCGCCGCCGGACGGCTGGACCGCGACGACGAGACCTGGCTGTCCGCACAGACCCGCCCCGGGGCCTGAAATTCGTTCTTCCTGCTATAATGGCTTTCGGATCCTCTGGCCGGCTGCCAGCCCATGGTGGGCTGGCGTTCGGGTTAACTGCCAAACCCAGTGCGCGGACAAGATCCTTGAGAGGTAAACATGAACCTGATCCAGACCCTTGAACAAGAGGAAATTGCCCGGCTGGGCAAGAACATCCCCGAATTCGCGCCCGGTGATACCGTCATTGTGAACGTGAACGTGGTCGAAGGCAGCCGCAAGCGAGTGCAGGCCTACGAAGGCGTGGTGATCGCCAAGCGCAACCGCGGCCTCAACAGCGGTTTCACCGTGCGCAAGATTTCCAGCGGCGAAGGTGTGGAGCGTACCTTCCAGACCTACAGCCCCCTGATCGCCAGCATCGAGGTCAAGCGCCGCGGCGACGTGCGCCGCGCGAAGCTGTACTACCTGCGTGACCGCAGCGGCAAGTCGGCCCGTATCAAGGAAAAGCTGGTCAGCAAGGCCGCAGAGTAATCCCGGTCTGCCTTTCGCCACCAAGCCGCCCTCGCTTTCGCCCGGGCGGCTTTTTCATCCCCGCGCGATGACCTCCGCTGACCGCATCACCCCGCTGTCCAAACTGCCCAACTTCGATCCGCGCGCCGTGCCCGTGATCGCGGTGGACAGCCATCTGCCGGCCGTGCCAGCGGAACGGGTGCACGTCGAGTTCCTTCAGCACCGCTTCGCCGCGCCGCCGGACTGGCAGCCAGAGGTCAGGGCTGAGCCACGCTTCGTGCTGCGCCAGCCTGCGCAAGCGGCCGTGCTCGTGCCACTCGTGGCGCGGCCAGAGCCTACCTTGCTTCTTACCCAGCGCACCAGCCACTTGGCCCACCATGCGGGCCAGATCGCCTTCCCTGGCGGCAAGGTAGACGAGGCCGACGACGGCGTGGTCGAGGCGGCCCTGCGCGAGGCCCAAGAGGAGATTGGCCTGGCGCGCGAGTTTGTCCAGGTGCTGGGCACCCTGCCGGTCTACACCACGGGCACTGCTTTCGTGATCACGCCCGTCGTTGCCTGGGTGTGGCCAGGCTTCAGCCTCAGCCTCAATCACGGCGAGGTGGCTGATGTCTTTGAGGTGCCGCTGTCCTTCCTCCTTAATCCGGCCCACCACCGTCGTCATGCCTACGATTTTGAGGGTGTGCGACGCGAGTGGTTCTCTATGCCATGGCAGGACGGCTCCAATGAGCGCTATATCTGGGGCGCTACTGCGGGGATGCTGCGTAATTTTTATCGTTTCGTTGCCGCTTGAACTGGCGCTGCAAGTCGCGCGTCAGGCAGCGCTCGCTATGATCGCCGCATGAGCTTCTTCTCGATCTTGCTGGCTCTGCTGATCGAGCAGGCGCGCCCCCTGGCCCGCGGCAATGCGGCCCATGCAGGCATGCGCAGCTGGTTGCGCTGGGTGGTGCGCAGGCTTGATGCTGGAAAGGCCGCCCATGGCTGGCTGGCCTGGTCCGTCGCCGTGCTGGCGCCCGCCTTCGTTGCCCTGCTGGTTTACTGGCTGCTCTGCGAACTCGTGGGCTGGCCGCTGGCCATGCTCTGGAACGTGGGCGTGCTCTACGTGGCCCTCGGGTTTCGCCAGTTCAGCCACCATTTCACCGCCATTCGCGACGCGCTGGAGGCCGGCGACGAGGCCGAGGCCCGCCGCCTCCTGGCCGAGTGGCGCCAGATCGACGCCAGCGAGCTGCCGTCACGCGAGATCAACCGTCATGTACTCGAGTTCTCCGTGCTGGCGGCGCACCGCCATGTATTCGGCGTGTTGAGCTGGTTCATCGTTCTGGCCGTACTGGGCCTGGGACCGGCCGGTGCCGTGCTCTACCGCCTCGCCGAGTTTGTCACACGCTACTGGCCGCACATCGCGCGTCGTCAGTCCACGGGGGTGAGCGACGCCGCATGTGCGGCCGCCGCGCGCGCCTGGCACTGGGTGGACTGGTTGCCGGCCCGGGTGACGGCGCTGGCCTTCGCCGTCGTGGGCAGCTTTGAGGATGCGGTGGACAACTGGCGGCGCTACGAGGCCTTGCCCGACAGCGATGGCCCGCAGGGCAACGATGGCCTGGTCGTCGCCGCCACGGCCGGGGCCATCAATGTGCGTCTGGGCACCACAACCATGGCCCAGGGCGATGCGCAGGACCAGATGCCCGCCGCCTCGTCCCGGCACGAGCCACAGCTGGCGCATCTGCGCAGCCTAGTGGGTCTGGTTTGGCGCTCGGTCGTGCTGTGGATGTTGCTGCTCGCGCTGCTTACGGTTGCGCGGCTCATTGGTTGAGCCGCGCTCAGTAGCGTGGCGCCTGCGACAGTTCGGCATGCAGCTCGCTATAGATTCGGTAGCGTGAGGGACTGATCCCGTCGCCTTCGTCTGCCGTATCCACCGCCGCTATCACGCCGCAGTCCGGCTCGTGCAGGTGGCTGCAGTTATAGAAGCGGCAAGAACCTGCCTGGGCGCGAAGGTCAGGCATGAGGGTGGCCAGCTGCGCTGCTGCGATGTGCCGGAGGCCGAATTCCTGGAAACCCGGCGAGTCGATCAGCGCCGTCTGTCGTGTGCTGTCGATCCAGTACCAGCGGGTGCTTGTGGTGGTGTGCTTGCCCGAGTTCAGCGCCGTCGAGATTTCGCCGGTCTGTGCCTGTGCGCCAGGCACCACGCGGTTGATCAGCGTGCTTTTGCCGGCGCCCGAGGGCCCAAGCACCAGGGTGGCGCGGCCCCGCAGTTGAGCCTGCAGCGCCGTAAGCTCCGGTGCGAGGCCAGGGGCCTTGAGATTTAGAGGCAGCACGGTGTAGCCCATGCGCTGGTACGGTGCCAGCCGCGCCCAGGCACGGGCGTGCGCCTCGGCCAGATCGCTTTTGTTGAGCACGATCACTGGCAGTATCTGCTCTGCCTCGGCAGCAACGAGCGCACGCGCCAGCTGGCTCTCGGAAAACTCGGGCTCGGCAGCAATCAGGATCAATACCTGGTCCACATTGGCGGCAAAGCTCTTGGTCCGTACCTCATCCTGCCGGTAGAAGAGGTTGCGCCGTGGCTCGATCTGCTCAACGCTGCCTTCGTCACCGCTGGGCAGCCACAGCACTCGGTCACCTACTACCGCCTGATTATTCTTGCCGCGTGGGTGGCAGATCAGTTGCCGGCCCTCTGGCGTCTCCACCACCACGTGGCGGCCGTGGCTCCCCACCACCAGGCCGCGCTCCAGTTCCGCCGTTCTGCTCAAGCGCCGCCTCGCGGCGTGGGGTCGCTCATGCCATGCCCAGGCGTGCCAGTCGCTGGCTCGCCGGGGGATGCGAGTAGTAGAACGCGACGTAGAGCGGGTCGGGGGTCAGCGTCGCCGCATTGTCTTCGTAGAGCTTGAGAAGAGCGCTGCCAAGGTCCTTGCGGTCGGCCTGCTGGGCCGCAAAGGCGTCCGCCTCGAACTCGTGCTGGCGCGAAGAGTGTGAAAGCAGGGGGGTGATGAAGAAGCTGAACACGGGAATCGCCAGCAGGAACAGCAGCAGGGCCAGCGCATCATTAGGCATCGCCTCGCTCGAGCCCAGGGCGGGCACCAGCAGCTGCAGGCTGGGTGTGACGCCCAAACCGCTGTAGAACCAGAGCTGCTGGGCCAGCCATCCCAACAGCGCGAAGCCAGCGAGGCTGAAGGCAAACATCATCACGATGCGCTTGCGAATGTGCTTGTGCTTGAAGTGGCCCAGCTCGTGGGCCAGCACGGCATCGACCTCGCCGGGCGAAAGCTTGCTGAGCAGGGTATCGAAGAACACTACGCGCTTGGCAGCACCGAAACCCGTGAAGTAGGCATTGGCATGTGCGCTGCGGCGGCTGCCGTCCATCACGTAAAGGCCCTTGGCGGAAAAGCCGCAGCGCTGCGTGAGCGCGGTGACGCGGGCCTTGAGCGACTCGTCCTCCAGCGGCTGGAACTTGTTGAAGAGCGGGGCAATGAAGGTTGGGTAGATCAGCAGCAGCAGCAGGTTGAAGCCCATCCACACGCCCCAGGCCCAGAGCCACCAGAGACCGCCGGCCGCACCCATGAGCCAGAGGATGAGAGCGACGATAGGCAGACCAATGGCCCCGCCTAGCAGCGTCGACCGCAGCAGGTCGCCCAGCCACAGCCGCAAGGTCATCTTGTTGAAACCGAAGCGCTGCTCGATCACGAAGGTCTGGTACAGCGAGAGCGGCAGCTCGATGAGGCCACCGATCAGCACAAAGCCCGCGATCAGTGCGATCTGCTGCCACATGCCGCCGCCGAGCCAGCCCAGCAAGGTCTGGTTCAGGGCATCCAGACCACCCAGCAGCGTCCAGCCCAGTAGCACGGCGGCCCCCACGGCTGTTTCCAGCAGGCCGAAGCGCACCTTGGCCATGGTGTAGTCCGCCGCCTTCTGGTGGGCGGCCAGGCTGATCGTTCCCGCAAAGGGCGCGGGCACGCTGGCGCGGTGCTGCGCCACGTGGCGCGCCTGGCGCGTCGCGAGCCAGAACTTCGTCAGCAGGCCCAGCAGCAGGACGGTGGCGAAGACGAGGGTAAGCGTCAGGCTCGGGTTGAAGGCGTCGGCGGGGGCATTCATGGAGGGCGAGTGTAGGCCATCGGCGACAATCGACACCATGAGCGAGAACGCAACCCCACTTAAGAAATCAGATCTCAACCTCGTCTGGCTGGACTGCGAGATGACCGGGCTGGACCCGGAGAAGGAACGCATCATCGAGATTGCCGTCATCGTGACTGGCCCCGATCTCACTCCACGCGTCGAAGGCCCGGTGCTGGTGATCCACCAGGATGAGGCCATTCTCAACGCCATGGATACGTGGAACAAGGGCACCCACGGCAAGAGCGGCCTGATCGATAAGGTCAAGGCATCTGGTACGACCGAAGCCCAGGCCGAGGCCGAGCTCATTGCCTTCCTGTCCAAGTACGTGCCCAAGGCTGCGTCCCCGATGTGCGGCAACAGCATTGGCCAGGACCGGCGTTTCCTTGTGAAATACATGCCGAAGCTGGAGGCGTTCTTCCATTACCGCAACGTCGACGTGAGCACCTTCAAGGAGCTCGCGCGCCGATGGAAACCTGAGGTTTACAGTGGGTTCAAGAAGGCGCAGAAGCACACGGCCCTGGCCGACGTGCACGAGTCCATCGAGGAACTGGCGCACTACCGCGAGCATTTCCTCAGGCTGGACTGAAAATTTGCCCTGAGTACGCGATTGGGTGGAAACCCTGATCCGTGGCATAATTCGATCTGGCCACCCGAGTGGTGGCGTTTTTCGTGCATCTCCCTTCATACACCGGACAGTGAACCCCGGCGGTTCGTGAATCGTCCCCGGTGCCGGCCCAGCCGGTGCAGGCTACGTTTGATGGTTGATGTCTTTTAACCATCAGCGAAGCACCCGCAGTCCCTGCGGTGTTCGCATGTGAGCTATCCATGACCGACGCTTTTGAAGTGACGGGCGAATCTGCGCCCGTCGCAACCTCTCTTTCCAATGACGCCGCTGTGGCGACCGAGGCCTATGAAGCCGTGCCCAACGGCTTTGTCGAACTGGGTCTGGCTGACGAGCTCGTACGGTCCGTGGCCGATCTGGGCTACACCCAGCCCACGGCCGTGCAGCAGCGCGCCATCCCGCTGGCTCTGCCCAACGATGACCCGGAGCACCACGGCTACAACGACCTTATGGTCTCGAGCCAGACCGGCAGTGGCAAGACGGCGGCTTTCCTGTTGCCCGTGCTGCATACCCTGATCCGACAGCAGACCGAAGCCGAGGCCAGGGAGCGCGCCGATCACGAGCGGGCCTGTGCGCAAGCCGCCGCCAGGGGCGAGGCCCCCCCGAAGCGTGCCAAGCGCAAGGACCCGACCAACCCGCGCAACTTTAAGGCTGCTGTACCCGGCGCCCTGGTGCTTTGTCCCACGCGTGAACTCGCGCAACAGGTGGCGCACGACGCCATCGAGCTCGTCCAGCATTGCCGCGGCCTGCGTATTGCCAATGTGGTGGGCGGCATGCCCTACCAGATCCAGATCGCGAAGCTTCAAAATGCCAACCTCGTCGTGGCTACGCCGGGCCGCTTGCTGGACCTTCAGCGCTCCATGCAGATCAAGCTGGACCAGGTGCAGTTCCTCGTCGTTGACGAGGCCGACCGTATGCTGGACCTGGGCTTCTCCGACGACCTGGCCGAGATCAACCAGCTCACCAGCCAGCGTCGCCAGACCATGATGTTCAGCGCCACCTTTGCGCCGCGCATCCAGCAGCTGGCCATGCGCGTCATGCACGATGGCGGCTCCGGCGTGAAGAAGGTGCAGGTCGACTCCCCGCAGGAGAAGCACGCCAACATCAAGCAGGTGCTGTTCTGGGCCGACAACGCCCAGCACAAGCGCCAGTTGCTCGACCACTGGCTGAGGGATGCGGGTATCGACCAGGCCATCGTCTTCGCCAGCACCCAGGTGGAGTGCGACGGCCTGGCCAACGCCTTGCAGCAGGACGGCTTTAGCGCCGTGGCCCTGCACGGTGCGCTAAGCCAGGGCCTGCGCAATCGCCGCCTCATGGCCTTGCGCCAGGGTCAGGTTCAGATCCTCGTGGCGACTGACGTGGCCGCGCGCGGCATCGACGTGCCCACCATCACCCATGTCTTCAACTTCGGCCTACCCATGAAGGCCGAGGACTACACGCACCGTATCGGCCGCACGGGCCGCGCGGGCCGTGACGGCCTTGCCGTCACGTTTGCCGAGTTCCGCGACCGCCGCAAGATCTTCGACATCGAGGCCTACAGCAAGCAGCCTTTCAAGGCCGAGGTCATCCCGGGCATGGAGCCCAAGCAGCGCTTTCCTGATGGCCGCTCCGAGCGTTCCAACTTTGGCGGCCGCAACAGTCGTGGCGGCGAGCGCGATTACTCGCGTGACCGAAAGTTCGGTAACGGTGGCGGTGACCGCAGCGGTTTTGCCCAGCGCAACAGCTGCGGTGCGGAGTTCGGCGGCAACCGTGAGAGCTACTTTGGCCAGGCCCGCGGCTTTGGCAACCGCAACCCGCGCGCCGCACGCCCGGCCGATGCCGGCGATTACGGCAAGGGTCCGCGCCAGGAGGGTGGCTACGCAGGGGGCGGTCGCGAGTTCGCGCCGCGCCTGGATCGAGCCGAAGGCAAGCCGCGCTTCGGCGGCAAGCCAGCTCATGCGGCCAAGCCCGCTTACGGTCACAAGCCCGCGCACGCGGGCACCGACAAACCGTTTGCAGGCCGCGATGGCGGCAAGCGATCACCGCGCCCTGTACGCTGATCTCTTCGCGTCCTGGACAAAACCCGCCCGCTGCAAGCCGGCGGGTTTTGTTCTTGTGCGCCCAGCATGGGCGCACTCTTGCGGGTGCAAGTCCCGCTGCGAACTGGTCACAGTGAGCAAAGCGAAGCGCAACTGCGTGAGGGTGACCGAGCGTGGGAAGGAAGCGTGGAGCGTAATCGCGAGCCGATGAA
>JADCGR010000020.1 GCA_020248905.1 Curvibacter sp.
CGCAAACCAAGGCACAGCTGAAGCAACGGGTCCTGGGGGCGCTGCGCAGATTGCAGAAACTCCCCAACCTGGTGGCTTCGTTCTTCCGCCATCCCACCTGTCAGTACGCGAGATGACAATACTTTCGCAAAGCTTAGTAAGTTCGAAACGACCAGAATTAAGAAACAACAGAAACGTCGCAGGCTGAGACGCGCGGTTTCCGGCGCCGTGGTCTGGTTGCGGGCGCTTAACCTGCATTCGACGTTGAAGGTGGCGGGCATGGCGCGCTCCAGTCAATAGCGTGTATGTCTTGCATGATAAGGCCCGCGCAGCGCTCATGGCGGGCGATGCCAATTGATCTCTTGAACGGGCGTGATGAAGGTGATGGCAGGCTGCGTGTGCTTCAGCGTGCGCACCGACCTTCAGGACACCTTGCGCGAACTGTTTCGCGACCGACGTGCGGGCGTCATCCCCGACTTCGACCGCGTCATCATCGAGACCACGGGCCTGGCCGACCCGGGGCCCGTCATCCAGACCCGCGCCAGTGACACCATGGTGGGCGCCCAGTACCGGCTCGACGGGGTGGGCACCCTGGCGGATGCCGTCAACGCGCTTGTCCAGCTGGCGCAGCAGCGCGAGAGCCAGCAGCAGACTGCCCTGGCCGACGCGGTTTTCATCACCATGGGGGATCTGGCCTCGGCCGAAAGCGCGTAGGCGCTCATGGCCGAGATCGCTGCCCTCAATCCGCGCGCCGATATCCAGCGCTGCACTCAGGGCGAGCTGCATCCGCGCGAGCTGCATCCGCGCGAGCTGCGCGCCCTGGGGCTGCAGAGCGAGCCTGCCAGCGATGACAACTTGCGCTTTCTCGGTGAACTCGGTTGGACCCTTGGTTAAACCGCTTATCTCGGCGAGCGACTGCCCGGTCGTCACCGCCCCTCGGTGCGCACCGTCTTGTTGTGCTTTGACACGCTCTTTGCCTGGGCGGCGTACTCTGCGGCCATGGAACTGCTCATTTCGCTGCGCGGGCAGGACCCACCGCGGGTGAAGGGCACGTGAACGTCCAGGGGCAGGCGGTGGTGGTCCAGGGCGTGGGCCTTGTGTCCTACCCGCCGGTCAGGCTAGACCGCTGGCGCAGCGAGGACCGCAGCATTTGCCTCGTTTCCATCACGCGCAACATCGACGCGGAAAAAAATCCGCGGGCTGTTCGCGGTGGTGATGGGGCCGGGCGCCCCGTCCTGACCGCGCCGCGGCTTCAGCGCCAGTCCACCAACTCCCAGCGGAACCAGTCCTCGCGCTCCACGCTGACCGAGCGTCCGGTGGGGCGCCGGAACTCCCCGCTGACTTCCCGCGCAATCCATCGGCCCGTCTCGGGCGCGAGCCAGAGCGTGTCGCGCCGCACGGTATCGACGCGGTTGAAATCCGGGTGCTGCAGGCGGATCAGGTGCTCAACGCGCAGTGCGCGGCGCTCGCTGCCCTGGAGCGTGACGGTCTCCCAGCCGCCGACCGTGGTGTGCTGACTGATCCAGTAACGGTAGGAATCGTCGTCCACGAAGTAGTGGCCCGAGTGGGCGCTGCGTGCGCCCGGGCGCAGGTCCTGCGGCCACAGGGGCAGGGCAGGCATGGGGCGCAGGGCGTGATCCCAGGTACGCAGGGTGAGCGATTGAGTGCCCCAGCTTTCGTGGATCTCTTCCTGGGGCGCGGCGCCGGGGGCGTCACCGCTGCGGCGCACGCGCACATTCGGCTGCAAGGCCACGACCTCGTCGGTTTCGGTGGCGAGCCGGGCGCCGTTGTAGCCGTTGTACTTGTGGTAGGTCCAGCGCTGACCCAGCGCGGGTGCGCGCATCGTCGTGGGCTCCGTGGGCGCAGGCGCGGGCCGGATCTGCAAAGGGGGGAGCGCTGACATCCCGGCGCAGCCCGTGCTCAGCAGGGCAGCAGGGGGCAGGGCCAGCAAGAGTTGGCGGCGGGTGAGGGTCATCAAAGCTCCCGATGGGTTGCGACGCTATGATTCTGGCGCGACACCCAAAACGTCACCACCCACCCCAGGAAAGACCATGAACGCTGCCAAGTCCCTTGCCCTGCTGCGCCGCACCCGGTGCGTGGCGGCTGCCGCCGCCCTCACGGCCTTGATTTCTCTACCGGCCCTCGCGGCTGACAACGTCAAGATCGGCCTGCTGTCCACCCTGTCGGGCCCCGGCGCCGGGCTGGGCATCGACATCCGCGACGGCTTCCAGCTGGCGGTCAAGCTCAATGGTGGCAAGCTCGGGGGCCTGCCGGCCGAGGTCATCGTCGCCGACGACCAGGCCAGCCCCGACGTGGGCCGACAGACCGCCGACCGCCTGGTCAAGCGCGACAAGGTCGATTTCATGACCGGCATCGTCTTTTCCAACGTCATGCTGGCTGCGGGCGCGCCCACCTTTGCATCCAAGACCTTCTACATCAGCGCCAACGCCGGTCCCTCGCAGTACGCGGGTGAGCAGTGCAATCCCTATTTCTTCGCTGCCTCCTGGCAGAACGACAACCAGCACGAGGCCGTGGGCAAGACCGTTGCAGACAAGGGCTTCAAGCGCGTGGCGCTGATTGCCCCCAACTACCCCGCGGGCAAGGACGCCCTGGCCGGTTTCAAGCGCTTCTACACGGGCGGTGAGATCGTCTCCGAAAGCTATACCCCGCTGAACCTGCTGGACTATGGCACCGAGCTGACCAAGCTGCGCGCAGCAAAGCCCGATGCGGTCTACATCTTCCTGCCCGGGGGGCTGGGTATCAACTTCATCAAGCAGTTCGTTGGCGCCGGCCTGTCCAAGGACATGATGCTATTTGGCCCCGGCTTCTCGGCCGACGAGGACGTGATCCGCGCCGTGGGCAACCCTATGCTGGGCATGTTCAACGCCTCGCAGTGGGCGCACGATCTGGACAACGCGGCCAACAAGAAGTTTGTGGCGGCCTTCGAGAAGGAATACGGCCGCCTGCCCACCATCTACGCCTCGCAGGGTTTCGATGCGGCGCAGCTGATCGGCGCCGCTGTGCGCGACACCAAGGGCAAGATCGAGGACAAGGCCGCCGTGCACAAGTCGCTCAAGGCCGCCAAGTTCGACTCGGTGCGCGGCAACTTCAGGTTCAACAGCAACCAGTTCCCGATCCAGGACTATTACCTGCGCGTTATCACCCAGGACAGCAAGGGCCGCGTGACCAATCGCACCATCGGCACCGTGTTCAAGAACCACGGGGATGCCTACGCGGCCCAGTGCAAGATGCCCGCGCTTTGATCGCAAGCCGTTTGCGTTGACTCTGCCGAACGGCCATCGTCAAATGCCGGCGCATGCTGGCTCCGACCCCTCGGCGGGCTCAGGGCAGGCCAAGCTCGGTGCGAGCGGGCCGTGCCGTGCCACAGAGCCCAAAACGCGATGACCGCCATCCTTTTGCTTGAGCTGGCCCTCAACGGCCTTCAGTTCGGGCTCATGCTCTTCCTGCTGGCTGCTGGCCTGACGCTGGTCTTCGGCATCATGGACATGATCAACCTGGCCCATGGCTCGCTCTACATGGTGGGTGCGTATCTGGTGGCGGCGGCCAGTCTGGCCAGCGGCTCCTTCTGGCTGGGGCTGGGCACCGGAATCGCGGGCGCAGCCCTGTTCGGTGTGCTGCTGGAACTCACCATCCTGCGCCGGCTCTACACGCGCGACCACCTGTCGCAGGTGCTGGGCACCTTTGCCATCCTGCTCATGTGCAACGAGGCGGTGCGTTTCCTCTGGGGTTCGCAGCCCGTGCTGCTGAGCGCGCCCGAAGTGCTGGCCGGCCCGCTGGAACTGCTGCCCGGTTTCTACTACCCCGCCTACCGCCTGCTCATCATCGCTGTGGGTCTGCTGGTGGCTCTCGGGCTTTGGGGGCTGATCACGCGCACGCGCGTGGGTATGCAGCTGCGCGCCGGCGCTTCCAACCGCGAGATGGCCCTGGCCATGGGCGTGCCGGTACGGGCCCTTTTCACGGCGCTGTTTGGCCTGGGCGCGGCGCTGTGCGCGGTGGCCGGCGGCATGCTCGGCCCGCTGCTGTCGGTGCAGGTGGGCATGGGCGAGAGCATCCTGATCCTCGCCTTTGTCGTCATCGTGATTGGCGGCATCGGCTCGGTGCGTGGCGCGCTGCTGGGCGCACTGCTCGTGGGTGTGGTGGACACGGCGGGCCGCACGCTCATCCCCATGGTCTTCGGCGCCGTGCTCGGGCCGGCCGCCGCCGACAACGCCGGCCCGGCCGTGGCCTCCATCCTCATCTACGTGCTCATGGCGGCCGTGCTCTATTTCCGGCCGCGCGGCCTGTTCCCGGCCCATGGCTGAGGCAGCGCAGTCGCCGCGGCCGGCGCCCAGCCTGCTGGACCACGCCCTGGGCTGGCACGGGGCGCTGTCCCTGTTCGGGCTGCTGCTCGCCCTGCCATTCATCACCCCCTATGCTGGCGGCGACTTCTACCTCAGCCTGGCCGCGCGCATCCTTATCTTTGCGCTGGCGGCGACGAGCCTGAACCTCATCCTGGGCTTCGGCGGGCTGGTGAGCTTCGGGCACGCTGCCTTCGTCGGCGTCGGCGCCTACACGGCAGGCATCCTGCTGCAGTCAGGCGTGCACACGGTGTGGCTGCTGTGGCCTGCGGCCATGGGGGTGGCGGCGCTGTTCGCGGCCGTCATCGGTGCCATCAGCCTGCGCACGCGCGGCGTCTACTTCATCATGATCACGCTGGCCTTCGCGCAGATGCTCTATTACCTGGCGGTCTCGGCCAAGGCCTGGGGCGGCGACGACGGGCTCACGCTCTCTGCACGCGCCACTCTGGGCTTCGGGCCCGATCTGGGTCACGCCGCTACGTTCTACTGGACCACCCTTGGGGTATCGACCCTGGCCTTTGTGTTCGTCTGGCGTCTGCTCAATGCACGTTTCGGCCATGCCCTGCAGGCCATGCGCGAGAACGAGCAGCGCATGGAGGCCGTGGGCTTTGCCGTCTACGGTCATCGGCTCACGGCCTTCGTCATGGCCGGCGCACTGGCGGGCCTGGCCGGGGCGCTGCTGGCCAGCCTGGGCAACTTTGTCAGCCCGTCCATGATGCAGTGGAGCCAGTCCGGCGTGCTCATGGTCATGGTGATCCTGGGCGGGGTCGGTCACCTGTGGGGCGGTGTGATCGGTGCCGTGGTCTTCCTGCTACTCGAAGAGGTTCTCAGCCACTACACCATCTACTGGCAGTTCGTGCTGGGCGTGGCGTTGCTGTGCGTGGTGCTGGCCGCGCCCAACGGGCTCATGAGCTTGTGGCAGCGCAAGGAGCGCAGCTGATGGTGCTGCTGCAGGTGCAAGGTCTGGTCAAGCGCTACGGCGGCCTGGTGGCGACCGACGGGGTAGCCCTGCAGGTGCGTGCCGGCGAGATCCACGCCCTGATCGGCCCCAACGGCGCGGGCAAGACCACCCTGATCCAGCAGCTCTCGGGGGCCCTGGCGGCCGATGCCGGGGCCCTGCTGCTGGAGGGGGAAGACATCACTGCGCTCTCCATGCACGAGCGGGTGCACCGCGGGCTGGCGCGGTCATACCAAATCACCAGCATCTTCGCGCGGCTGAGCGTGCTGGACAACGTGGCCCTGGCCCTGCAGGCGCGCACCGGCTCGAGCCTGCGCTTCTGGCGGCCTGCGCGCGCCGAGGCGCAGCGCCATGCGCAGGCGCTGGCGCTGTTGCGGCGCGTGGGACTGGAGGCGCGCGCCGAACAGACGGCTGGTGTGCTGTCGCACGGCGAGCAGCGCCAACTGGAGGTGGGCATCGCGCTGGCCACGGGGGCGCGCCTGCTGCTGCTGGACGAGCCCATGGCGGGCATGGGCCCCGAGGAATCCGAGCGCATGGTGGCCCTGCTGCAGAGCCTGCGCGGCGAGTGCACGCTGCTGCTGGTGGAGCACGACATGGACGCCGTCTTCCGCCTGGCCGACACCATCTCGGTGCTGGTCGCGGGGCGCATCATCGCCAGCGGCACGCCCTCGGTCATCCGCAGCGACGCCGAGGTCCGGCGCGCCTATCTGGGCGACGAGATCGGGGAGGCCGCCTGATGCAGGCCGCAAGCGCAGTTCTGCCCCGCCCCTGGCGCCACTACCGCCTCTGGACGCTCGGGGTGGGCCTGCTGCTGCAGCTACACGTGGGCTGGCTGCTGCTGGTGGACCGCATGAACCCCGCCCTGCAGCCCGGCGCACTGACCCAGCGCTCGGTCGAGGTGCTGCGAGCGCGCAAGCGCGCGACCCACCTGCAGGCGCGGCTGCCCGACGGCAGCGAGCGCAGCATGGAGTTCCCCGCCTCCTCGGCCCTGCTGGGGTCGACACATATGCCCCTTCCCGACGGAGAATGGGACAGCCTGCCCGCTTGTATGGGCTACGTGCTGGGCACCCTGGTGCGCTGGGTTCAGGGGGATGCGCGCTTTCGCACCTGGGAGCTGCACTGTGGCCCCGTGCACCGCGTCTGCGAGGAGTTCCGCACCGCCTACGCGCAGACGCTGCGCGAGGCACGCACGGCGCATGAGTGGCATGGCGGCCTCGTGCTGCTGGCCACGCTTGTGGTGCTGGTGCTGGAGCATCGCGCAAGCCGCCGCCGGGGGTGGGCATGAGCGCCATGCTGCTGGAAGTGCAGGAGCTGCAGACTGCCTACGGCGCGAGCCAGGTGCTGTTCGGCATGACTTTGAGCGTGCCAGTGGGTGGCGTGGCGACCCTGCTGGGCCGCAACGGCATGGGCAAGAGCACGACGGTGCGTTCCATTCTGGGCCTCACGCCCCCGCGCGGGGGCACGGTGCGCTTTCTGGGCGAGCGCATTGATGGCCTAAGCCCGGACCGCATCGCGCGCATGGGGCTGGCCCTGGTACCCGAAGGTCGACAGATATTTCCCAATCTGACGGCGGAGGAAAACCTGCGCGCGTTCGCCGCCAACCGGCGCCGCCGGACAGATCCCTGGACGCTTGAGAGGGTCTACGCCCTGTTCCCCGCCCTCGCGGCGCGCCGGCGCAATATGGGCAACCAGCTTTCGGGGGGAGAACAGCAGATGCTGTCTATCGGTCGTGCGCTGATGACCAATCCCGAGTTGCTGATCCTGGACGAAGCGACCGAGGGCCTGGCCCCGCTGATCCGCGAGCAAATTTGGCTCTGTCTCGATCAGCTGCGCGCGCAGGGGCAGAGCATTCTGGTGATTGACAAGTACGTGCAGCGCCTCATCCGCCTGGCCGACCAGCACACCATCATCGAACGCGGGCGCGTGGTGTGGGCAGGGACCTCGGCGCAACTGGGGGCGGACCCAGGGCTCTGGCATCGCTACCTCGGCGTGTAAAAGCCGAAGCGGTGTCCCCGCTTGACCTAGGGAAAACACTGATCTGGCCTAATTCAGGTCTGCCTATCAAGCGATCACATCCAGCCCCACCATGACCGAGCCCACGCCCTTGCGTACCGCTGCTGCTCTACTGCGCTTGCTCACTTCGCGTGCGCTGGCGCTTGTGATGTTGATGGTCCTGGTTGGCGCCTGGAACCTTGCACATGCCGTCCCGGCGGCGATGCCGGACCGCGAGTGGGCGTCCCTGCTGCTGGTCGAGTCGATCGATGACCCCGCAGCCTTGAACGAAGTGCAGGACCTGGCTTTGGCATGTCGCAAACCCGCTCCCTCCAAGAGCTTGGCCATCGATCAGGTACTCAAGGAGATCGCCGACAAGGATGCGCAGCCCCTGGCCACGGCCTGCTGGCAGACCTTGCGGCAGGCCGCGCGCCGCGCCCTGCGGCCCTGCTGGCCGCCTCACAGACCGATTGCGCACCCCTGCTGCGCCCGCCAGCGCCCGGCCTCTGAGGCTGTTAGCCCGGCCTCTGAGGCTGGTATTCTGGTTTCGAGTCTGCTTCCTGTCGGGTGACGGGCGAGCCCGCACTGTGTGTGTATTTCGAGGAAATCCATGAAGAACAAGAAATCGTGGCGACTGCTGCCGGGCATCGTGCTGCTGGCGCTTGCCGTCAGCGCCTCGGCCCAAACGGGCCATATACCTGCGCCCAACGCGGTTGAAACCGTCGATCCCGCGCGGGACGGTCTGATCTACACCGTGCCCACGCTGATTGAGCTCATCCTGCAAAGCAACCCAGGCCTGCTCGGCGCGCGCCGTGCCCGCGAACAGGCGGCTGCCGGTGTGACCATCGCCGGAGCCCTGCTGAACCCGCGCATCGAGTACAGCCAGGGCCGCAACGATGCGCGCGTGGTCTCTGCTGTGCCCGGTGACGTGCAGAACTGGACGGTCTCGCAGTTCATCGAGAACCCCTCGCTGCGCGGCGCGCGTATCGACGCGGCGCGCGCGGCCGAAGCGGGCAGCGAGCACAACGTCGCACTGGTGCGCGCCCAGCTCGTTTCCCAGGTGCAGCTGCGTGCTTATGAATACTTCCTGAGGGTCGAGGAATCGCGGGCGCTGACCGCTGACGTGACCCTGCTGGAGCAGGTACGGGAGCGTGTGCGCGTGCGGGTCGAAAGCGGTGAGGCAGCGCGCTACGAAATCATCAAGGCCGATGCCGAGGTCATCAACGCTCGCCAGCGCCAGCGCAACGCCAGCTTGCTGGCCGAGCAGGCCCTACTGGCGCTCAATCGGTTGGCCGCCGGGCAGTTGCCGGCGACGTGGTCCCTTCGCGGGCAGCTCGATGGCGAAGTGTCTTTTGGCGAACTTCCTGAGATGCAGGAGCTTGCACGTCTGAAGAATCCCGAGCTCAAGGTCCTGGAAAGCGAACTCGAGAGGGCGCGTCGTCAGCTCGATAGCGCGCGCTCCAGCCGCTGGCCCGGTCTGGACCTGCGCTATTCGCAAATGGCGGCGCCCGACGTGCGCCAGAACATGATCGGCGTGCAAGTGCAAGTTCCGCTGTTCGACCAGAAGCGCGGGCGGATCGAAGAGGCCAGTAAGGAGGCCGAACGCGCCCGCATCCGGCTGGAAGGGCGTCAGGCCGAGCTGGAGCAGCAGATCCTGCAGGCCTGGACCTCGCTGGAGATGGCGCGGCTGCGCGTCGAGGCCCTGGCCCAGGGCGTGATGCGCGAGGCCGAGGCCGCCCTGCGCGTGGCGCAGGCGGCCTACCGCTTCGGCGAGCGGGGCATTCTGGACGTGCTGGACGCTCAGCGCGTGCTGCAGTCGGTGCGCTCTGACCTGCTCGACGCCCGTTTCGCCGTGCAGGCTGCGCGCATCGAGCTCGAACTGCTGACCGGCCGCTACGCCGACGAACCAAGATGAATTGAAGGATCACCCATGAACGCCATCCCTACCCTGCGTCCGTCGCTGCGCGTGGCCACCCTGGTCAGCCTCGCACTGGCCCTCAGCGCCTGCGGCGACGCCACAAACGACAAGGCGGCCGCTCCCGCGCGTCCCGTCGATCCCACGCTCGTGCAGATCGCACCCGAGCAGGCTGCCAACTACAAGACCCAGGCCGTCGAGCTGGCCGATGTGGCCCTGATCCAGGAGCATCCGGGCCGTATCGAGGCCAACGAGCGCCTGCTCACCCGCATCGGTGCCACCGTCACAGGTCGCGTCACCCAGGTGCTGGCCGAGCTCGGTGATGGCGTGCGCCCGGGCCAGGTACTTGCCCAGGTCAGTAGCCCGGAGCTCACGACCGCCCAGCTGTCCTATCTCCGCGCCCAGTCCAACCAGGCCCTTGCCCAGCGGGCCGTGGAGCGGGCGCGTCAGTTGATCCAGGCCGACGTCATCGGCTCGGCCGAGCTGCAGCGCCGTGAGTCCGAGCTTTCGATTGCCCAGGCCGAGGTGCGCGCCGCGCTGGACCAACTGCGCCTGCTCGGTCTGCCGACAGAGGCCATCGAGCGCCTGCGCAGCAGTGGCAGCATTCATTCCGAGGCCGGTGTCGTCGCGCGCCTCGGTGGCGTGGTCATCGACCGCAAGGTCAGCCAGGGCCAGGTGGTGCAGCCAGGCGACGAACTCTTCACGGTCGCGGACCTGAGCCGCGTCTGGGTCGTGGGCGCCCTGCCCGAACAGGCGGCCCGCTCGGTCAAACGCGGCCAGACAGTCGAGATCGAGGTTCCGGCCATCGACCGCAAGCTCAACGGCCGCGTGGTCTTCGTCAGCGACACCATCCAGCCCGAGACCCGTACCGTGGCCATCCGCACCGAGCTCGACAACAGCAAGCGCGAGCTCAAGCCGCAGATGCTTGCCAATCTGCGTATCGCGGCGGCGCCCAAGAGCATGCCCGTGGTGCCGGGTACGGCTGTGGTGCGCGAAGACGATCGCGACCATGTCTTCGTGCAGGTCGAGCCTAATGTGTTCCGGCTCGTGCCGGTGGAGCTTGCACCGCTCGTGAACCAGAAGCGCCCCGTGCTCAAGGGCCTGAAGGTCGGTGACGTGATCGTCAGCGAAGGCGGCTTTCATCTCAACAATGAGCGTGCCCAGCGCCTGCTGACCGGCGCGCCTGATGCCAACGCCGGAGCCAAGAAATGATTGCTGCCCTGATACGCTGGTCACTGCAGGAGCGCATCCTGGTGGCGGTCATCAGCGTCGTGCTGCTGGTCGCCGGAGGGTTTGCGGTGAAGCGTCTTTCGGTGGACGCGTTCCCGGACGTCACCAACGTTCAGGTCCAGGTGGCCACGGAAGCCCCGGGTCGTCCGCCCACCGAGGTGGAGCGCTTCATCACCGTCCCCATCGAGATCGCCATGACCGGACTGCCCGGCCTTGTCGAGATGCGTTCGCTCAACCGCAACGGCCTGTCGCTGATCACGCTGGTGTTCACCGACAAGACCAATGTCTACTTTGCCCGCCAGCTGGTGCTGGAGCGGCTGGTGGAAGTCACGCAACGCATGCCTGCAGGTGTCACGCCCGTGCTCGGCCCAGTGTCGACCGGTCTGGGTGAGGTCTACCAGTACACGCTGGAGCGCGCCGGTGACCGCGACGCGAACGGCCGCCTCAAGCCCCTGAGCGAGGAAGAGCTGCGCAGCCGCCGCGAGGTGCAGGACTGGGTGGTGCGTCCGATGCTGCGCTCCATCCAAGGAGTGGCCGACATCAACAGCCAGGGCGGCTACGCGCGCCAGTACCAGGTCAAGGTCAATCCCGATCGCCTGCGTTATTACGGCCTGAGCGTGAAGGAGGTCTACGAGGCGGTGGCGCGCAACAACGCCAATTCGTCCGGCGGAGTACTGCCCGCGTTGGCCGAACAGTACCTGATCCGCGGCGTGGGCCTGATCGCCTCCCTTGATGATGTGCGCAACATCGCGCTCAAGCAGTTCCAGGGCACGCCGGTCTACGTGAAGGACGTAGCCAGCGTGGAGTTCGGCTCCGAGGTGCGCCAGGGCGCCATCATCAAGGACGGCGAGACCGAGGCCGTGGCCGGCATCGTGCAAATGATCCGCGGCGGCAACGCGCGTGAGGTGGTCACGCGCATCAAGGCCCGCGTAAAGGAGATCAACGACAAGCAGATGCTGCCCGAAGGCCTGCAGATCGTGCCTTTCTACGACCGCTCCGATCTGGTGAATACGGCCATGAAGACGGTGGCCAAAGTGCTGGCCGAGGGCATCATCCTCGTCGTCATCATCCTCTTCGTCTTCCTGGGTGACGTGCGCTCCAGCATCATCGTGGTGGCCACGCTGGTCCTCACGCCTCTCTTGACCTTCCTGGTGATGAACCGCATCGGCCTGAGCGCCAACCTCATGTCCCTGGGCGGTCTGGCCATTGCCATCGGCCTCATGGTCGACGGCGCCGTGGTGGTGGTGGAAAACGCCTTTGCGCGTCTGGGCGATGCGGCCAATGCTGGCAAGTCCAAGGCGCGCGTGATCCTTGAGGCTGCCAGCGAGGTCGGCAAGCCCGTTCTTTATGGCGTGGGCATCATCATCCTCGTGTTCTTGCCCCTGCTGAGCCTGCAGGGCATGGAGGGCAAGATGTTCGCACCGCTGGCGCTCACCATCGCGATCGCGCTCACCATCTCTCTGGTGCTGAGCTTCACGCTCAGCCCTGTGCTGTGCAGCTACATCCTCAAGGGGGGCGCCGAGCACGACACCTGGTTGCTGCGCAAGATGAAGACGCCCTACCTGCGCATGCTGCACTGGGCCCTCGCCCAGCCCAAGACGGTGCTGGCCGGTGCAGTGCTGGCCATGGCGGGCAGCTTTGCGCTGGTGCCTTTTCTCGGCACAGCGTTCATCCCGACCATGCAGGAAGGCTCGATCACGCCAGTGATCGTGCGCGTGCCCAAGATCTCGATTGATGAGTCGATCAAGCTCGAGAACCAGGCCATGAGGGCGATCAAGACCGTGCCTGAAGTGCTGACCGTGGTCTCGCGCCTGGGTCGTGGCGAGTCGGCCGCCGATCCCGGTCAGCCACACGAGTCCGATCCCATCGTGATGCTCAAGCCCCGCGACGAATGGCGCGACGGCTACACGCAGGAGGATATCGCCAACGAGATCCGCGAGAAGATCAAGTTCCTGCCGGGCGTGGAGATTGCGATCAGCCAGCCGATTGCGGCGCGCGTGGACGAAATGGTTTCGGGCGTGCGCTCGCAGGTGGCCGTGAAGATCTTCGGTGACGACCTGGAACAGCTGCGCAAGCTGGGCGATGCCGTAGCCGGCGCGCTTATGGCCACCCAGGGCGCCACCGACCTGCGGGTGGAGCGCGTTAGCGGCCAGGAGTATCTGACGATCAAGATCGACCGCGCCGCCATCGCGCGCTACGGGATCAACGTGGAGGACGTCAACGCCCTCATCGAGATTGCCGTGCAGGGCCGCGTGGCGACCCAGGTGTTCGAGGGCGAGCGCCGTTTTGACACCGTGGTGCGTCTGCCGGCCCAATTCCGATCCAACGTGGAATCCATCGGCAACCTGGTGCTGCGCGCACCCACGGGGGCCATCGTGCCGCTGCGCGATGTCGCCGAGATCTCGCTGGCCGATGGCCCCGCCCAGATCAGCCGCGACGGCGGCAAGCGCCGGCTCGTCGTGGGCGTCAACGTGCAGGGTCGCGACCTCGGCGGCTTCGTGGCCGAAGCACAGTCGCGCATCGGCCGCAGTGTGCCCATGCCCTCGGGCTACTACCTTTCCTGGGGCGGCCAATTCGAGAACATGGAGCGCGCCATCGGCACGCTGGCCATCATCATCCCGATCACGATTGCGGCCATCTTCTTCCTGCTGTTCATGCTCTTCAGCTCGGTGCGCTACGCCGCGCTGGTTATCACGGTGCTGCCGCTGGCGGCTATTGGTGGCCTGGTCGGGCTCGCCATCAGCGGCGAGTACCTCAGCGTGCCGGCTGCGGTGGGTTTCATCAACCTGTGGGGCATTGCCGTGCTCAACGGCGTGGTGCTGGTGAGCTTCATCCGTCAGCAGCGGGAGTCGGGGCTGTCCACCGACGAGGCCATCATCGAAGGCTGTACGCACCGCTTCCGGCCTGTCATGATGACGGCCATGGTCGCGCTGCTGGCCCTGATTCCCATGCTGTTTTCCACGGGCCCGGGGTCGGAGGTGACGCGCCCATTGGCGGTGGTGGTGATCGGCGGGCTGTTCTCGTCCACCAGCCTGACCCTGCTGCTCGTGCCCGTGCTTTACCGGTGGTTCGAGGAAAAAGAAGTTGAAGCCTGACTGCGCCTAGGAGTACCAGCGACATGAAAGAAATCAGAGCCATCGTGCGGCCCAACCGGCTGCCCATGCTGCGCGAGGCCTTGCGCGCGATTCCCAACTTCCCGGGCTTGACGCTGCTCAAGGCAGAAGGCTTCACCGCGCCGGCCGCCATCGGCAAGCGCACCGTCAAGGAAGAGCTGACCGACTACACGCCCAAGATCATGGTCTCGGTGCTGGCAGATGATGAGATGGTCGAAGAGATCCGCAACATCATCATCAAGACCTGCACCACGGGCCAGTATGGTGACGGCTTGGTCTGGACGGTACCCATCGACACCATGTTCCGCATCCGCAATGGATCGGACATGCTGGTGCAGTAGCGGCTCAAACCGGCGCGCGGCCACCCAGCTGTTCGCTCAGGCGGCTGACCCCGGGCCTCTCACTTCATGCCATTGCGCCGCGCCAGCTCCATCCACAGCCCGGCCTGGTCCAGGCCCTGCAGGCCGTGGTCCACCGCCGAGGCGTAGAGCTGCTCCAGCAGGCCGGTGATGGGCGTGGTGCAGTCCAGGCCCGCCGCGGTGTCCAGCGCGTTGCGCATGTCCTTGAGCTGCACGGCCAGCGTGGCGCGCGCCTTGAAGTCGCGCTCCACAATGCGCTGGCCATGCACCTGGAGGATGCGGCTGTCCGCAAAGCCGCCGCTGATCGCTTCCTTCACCTTGGCCGGGTCGGCACCACCTTTTTCGCACAGCAGCAGGGCCTCGGCCACGGCACCGATGGTGATGCCCACGATCATCTGGTTGGCCAGCTTGGCCAGCTGGCCACTGCCGCTTGCGCCTACCAGGGTGGCGCGGCCCAGCGGCGCAAAGACCGCCCTGGCGCGCTCAAAGGTGGTGGCCTTGCCGCCCACCATGATGGCCAGCGTTCCGGCCTCAGCACCCAGCGTCCCGCCCGATACCGGCGCGTCCAGGTGCATGATGCCCATGCTGCCCAGACGCTCGGCATGGGCGCGCGCCTCGGCCGGCTTGATGGACGACATGTCGATCAGCACGGTGCCTGGCTTCATGGCCCCGGCCACGCCCATCTCAAACAGCACCTGCTCCACCACGCCGCCGTGCTCCAGCATGGTGATCACGCACTCTGCGCCCTGCACGGCACCCGTGGCGGTGTCGTGCACGCTCGCGCCATGGGCGGCCAGTCCCTCGGCCTTGGCGCGGGTGCGATTCCACACGCGGACGCTGTGACCGGCCTCGCAAAGGCGGCGGGCCATGGGATAGCCCATGAGGCCGGTCCCCAGCAGGGTGATATTCATGGGGTGATCTCCGTTGCCTTGCGGGATATGACAAGATAGCCGGCTGCCACAAGGATAGGCAGATTGTCATTCATCCGGAGACCGCCCATGAAAAAACACGACCCGGCCTGGCTGGACCGCATGTACAACAACCGGGCACTGGTGCCCGCGCATGCGACGCATTTCGCGCGCTGGGCCGAGGCTTCGCAGGACGCACGCGAGGCCCACCCCTGCGAGGTGGACGTTCCCTATGGCGAAGGCCCCCAGGAAACCCTCGACGTTTTCCCCGCCAGCCGCCCGGACTCCCCGGTGGTGGTTTTCATCCATGGTGGCTACTGGCGCTCGCTGGACAAGTCCGACCACTCCTTCATCGCGCCGGCCTTCAAGAACCCGGGGGCTTGTGTCTTCATTCCCAATTACGCGCTGTGCCCCGCGGTGACCATCCCGCAGATCACGCTGCAGATGGTGCAGGCGCTGGCCTGGATCCACCGCCATGCGCGGCGCTACGGGGGCGACCCTGCGCGCATCTGTGTGGTGGGGCATTCGGCCGGGGGCCATCTGGCGGCCATGCTGCTCAACTGCTGCTGGGGCGAGGTCGGCGCCGATCTGCCGCCTGATCTCGTCAAGAGTGCCCTGTCGATCTCGGGCCTGTACGACCTGGAGCCCATCCGGCACGTGCCCTTTCTCAAGGACAGCCTGCGCCTCACCCCGGAGGATGTGGCCCTGGCCAGCCCGGCCCTGCTGCCTGCGCCGAGGCAGGGCGTGCTCTACACCGTGGCCGGCGGCGAGGAAAGCGCGGAGTTCATCCGTCACAACAAGCTTATCCGCCAGGCCTGGGGCAAGCAGGTCGTCCCGGTGTGCGAAACCATCCCGGGCCGCAATCACTTCAGCGTGCTCGAGGACCTCACCGCGCCCTGGGAGCATCTGCATCAGCTGGCGATCCGGCTGGCTTTTGGCAAACCCTGACGCGCCGGCGACAGCCTAGGCACGACCAAGACCGCGCTGGCCTGCGGTGGCCACGCGCCGCTGCGTACGCTGCGGCGGGCGCGCAACATCGCGTCTCTTTTTCTCCTGCTTTCGTGGTTTGTGCGCAGAGCGCAACCTACACTCGACACACGTAGGGAAGGGCGCGCGCACGCCGCATAGCCCTTGCAGGCACAAGACCAAGAGCGAGAAAACATACCCATGCGACCCGAAGAGTACCTTCTGGCCAGCCACGCCATCCATATCGAGATGGGCCGCCTCAGCGAGCGGCTGCTGGAGCTGGCGCGCTTTCGCTGCGCCGAGCCGTCCAACCAGGCCTTCCTGAACCTTATGAACCGGCAAGCCGAGCTGCTCGAAGAGCTCAGCGACCTGCACGACCGCGCCGCAACCAGCTTCCGTAACTCCTCCCGCATGCCGCTGGGCTGATCCGGGCCACTTTCTACAATGGCGGCATGTCCACGCATCTGCCGCCCTCGGGCTCTCCGGGCCTGTTTCCCGCACCTGCCGATTCCCCCTTGCTGGCCAGCCTGAATGCCGAGCAGCGTGCCGCCGTGGCCCTGCCGCCCGAGCCTGCGCTCATCCTCGCCGGTGCCGGATCGGGCAAAACGCGCGTGCTCACCACGCGCATCGCCTGGTTGCTGCAGACCGGCCAGGTTTCGCCCGGCGGCGTGTTGGCCGTGACCTTCACCAACAAGGCCGCGCGCGAGATGATGACGCGCTTGCAGTCCATGCTGCCCGTCAATGTGCGCGGCATGTGGATCGGCACCTTCCATGGTCTGTGCAACCGCCTGCTGCGCGCACACCACCGCACGGTCAACCTGCCCGCCACGTTCCAGATCCTGGACACGCAGGACCAGCTGTCCGCCATCAAGCGCCTGTGCAAGCAGTTCCATGTGGATGAGGAGCGTTTTCCACCCAAGCAGCTGGCCTGGTTCATCGCGGGCTGCAAGGAAGAGGGACTGCGCCCCAATATGGTCCCGGCAGGCGACCCCGACACGCGCAAGAAGGTCGAGATCTACCAGCTCTACGAAGACCAGTGCATGCGCGAAGGCGTGGTGGACTTTGGCGAACTGCTCCTGCGCAGCTACGAACTGCTGCGCGACAACGAGCCCGTGCGCGAGCACTACCAGCGGCGCTTCCGCCATATCCTGATTGACGAGTTCCAGGACACCAACAAATTGCAGTACGCCTGGATCAAGTTGCTGGCCGGCTGCGACGCAGCAGGTTACCCGCGCGCCGACCGAGCCATGGGCGCCGTCTTCGCGGTGGGCGACGACGACCAGAGCATTTACGCCTTCCGCGGCGCGCGCGTGGGCAATATGGCCGACTTTGTGCGTGAGTTTTCGGTGCAGCACCAGATCAAGCTGGAGCAGAACTACCGCAGCCACAGCAACATCCTGGACACGGCCAACGCACTCATCAGCCACAACAAGCACCGCCTGGGCAAGAACCTGCGCACCGACCAGGGCGCAGGCGAGCCCGTGCGGGTGTATGAAGCTGTGAGCGACTTTGCCGAGGCGCAGTGGATGATCGACGAGATGAAGCAGCTCATCCGCGAGGGCACGAGCCAGCGGGAGATTGCCGTGCTCTACCGCAGCAATGCGCAGAGCCGCGTGATCGAGACCGCGCTGTTCAACGCCAGCATTCCCTACCGCGTCTACGGTGGCCTGCGGTTTTTTGAGCGCGCCGAGATCAAGCACGCCCTGGCCTACCTGCGTTTGCTGGAGAACCCCGCCGACGACACCAGCTTCCTGCGCGTGGTGAACTTCCCGCCACGTGGCATCGGTGCGCGCAGCATCGAGCAGTTGCAGGACGCGGCGCGTACGGCCAACACCTCATTGCACAACGCAGTGGGTGCGCTCAGTGGCAAGGCCGGCGCGAACATCGGCGCCTTTGTGGCCAAGATCGACGTGTTGCGCGAGCAGACCCAGGGCCTGACCCTGCGCGAGATCATCGAACTGGTGCTGCAGCACAGTGGCCTCATCGAGCACTACCAGGCCGAGCGCGAAGGCGCCGACCGTATCGAGAACCTGGAAGAACTGGTGACCGCTGCCGAGAGCTTCGTGAGCCTCGAAGGCTTCGGCCGCGATGCTGAAGCGCTGCGCGAAAAGCAACCGGGCGCCAGTGCGCCCGCGCCCGCCGACGAGGCGGGCTCGCCCTTCCCCTCGGGGGAAGGGATGGGATGGGGGGGTAACAGCGAGACCGGCTCGCCGGACTTCGAGAGCGGCGAAGTGATGTCGCCCTTGGCAGCCTTTCTCACACACGCCGCGCTCGAAGCCGGCGACAACCAGGCGCAGGAAGGCCAGGAGGCCGTGCAGTTGATGACCGTGCACGCCAGCAAGGGCCTTGAGTTCGACGTGGTCTTCATCACGGGCCTGGAAGAGGGGCTCTTCCCGCACGAGAACTCCATGAGCGATTTCGACGGTCTGGAGGAAGAGCGCCGCCTGATGTACGTGGCCATCACACGTGCGCGCCAGCGCCTCTACCTCAGTCACTCGCAGACCCGCATGCTGCACGGAAGGCCGCGTGACAACATGCGCAGCCGCTTCTTCGACGAACTGCCCGAAGCGACGCTGAAGTGGATCACGCCCAAGAACCAGGGCTTCGGCAGCGGCTTTGCCCCGCCCGCCGCAGGCTACAACCGCCAGCGCGAGAGCTGGGGCCCCGGCTGGCAGGGTGGATCGACCAGCGGTTACTCAGGGGGATACCCGGGAGCTTATGGGCGTGACGCCGGTGCCACCCGTGCATCGGACACCCAGGTCGTCCAGCAGGCACAGGAAGCGGCCACCGGCCTCAGGGTGGGCATGCAGGTCTTCCACAACAAGTTCGGCGAAGGCAAGGTGCTCACGCTGGAAGGTTCGGGCGATGATGCGCGTGCGCAGATCAGCTTCCCGCGGCATGGGACCAAGTGGTTGGCGCTGTCGGTGGCCAAGCTCACGCCGGTGAGTTGAGGGTCTGCCTTTCGCAGGCCTCGTTTTGGACAAAATTTGTGTTTTGTCTAAAATAGCCTGAATGAAATCCTTCTCGGCCTCTGACGCCAAACAGAATTTCGGCGAACTCCTGGCACACGCCGCGCGCGGGCCTGTGCACATCGTCCGCCACGGCAAGGTGGTGGCCGCCATGGTGCCGGCCGATTGGCTGGACCAGAGCGCGGCCTTGCCAGACCCCCGCGTTGCCGCCCGCGCAGCCCAGTTGCAGCGCGACCAGGCCCGCGAAGACAAGCATCGCCGCATCGCGCTGGCCCTGCTCACATCATCGGCCCAGGAGCGCAAGGCCATGATCGACCAGGCCCGGCGCATGGTGGCGCGCTGGCAGGCCGAGCAGCTGTGCAGCCCCGACTACATTGCGGGCTGGCGCGCCTGGTTGAGCCTGCCTGTTGCAGAGCTCGCCAAGACCATGACCAGCACCGATGATCCCTGGGCCAAACCCATGCGCCAGAACTCGCCCTTCGTGCTCCCCGCATGAGGCTGGCCTCCCTGCTCCAGCTGCTTGCGGCGGCGCGGGCCGCCATCGGGCACTCGGAGTACGTGGTCATCGGCAGCCTGTCCATCCTGGGCCTGGAGGCGCACACCCGGATACCCGAGGGGATGTCCATGTCCATCGACGTGGATGCCTACACCCGCCACGATCCGCCTCGCATCTTTGATTTGCAGGACCAGCTCGGTGAAAACAGTCCCTTCCACCGGGAGCACGGCTTCTATCTGGATAGCGTATCACCCGACCTGCCCACCTTGCCCGAGGGCTGGGAGTCGCGCATGCACAAGGTGGCGCACGATGGGCTGGTGGTCTGGTTTCTGCACCCGGACGACGCGGCCGTATCCAAGCTCGCGCGCCTGGATGAAAACGATGTGCGCTGGGTCCGCGAGGGCGTGGCCGCGCGCCTGATTAGCCCGCCCATGGTCAGAGCGTACTTCCAGCGTACCCGCTTCCTCGATGCCGAGGAGGAGAAGCGGGCCCGGGACGGACTGGAGCAGATCAGTGGTGCTATTGAAAAGTCAAAGCGTTCCGACAAGGGCTGACATCTAGTCAAGACGGGCCTTAAGCCGATAGCCTAAGCGTTGATCTTCATCCACCAAGAGCCTGTCCGGAATTTTGTGTGTGAGGCATTCCACCATCACGGGCACGCGGTACGGGGCAAAGCCTTCGCACATCACGTGTTCAAGAATTCACCGCTTTGCCCGTGAAGGTCCGCGCCCTTTTTGATGGCGCGCTTCAGCGTGTCCTTGGGCATGGAGGCCTTGCGGGCCTGTTCCACGGCCAGGCGCAGGCGGGAGTTCAGGGCCGGGTCGGCGCCGCCGCGCGCGGCCACCATGATTTCCTTGGCCAGCTAGCCAAACAGCTTGCCCTTGGCGTCCGCGCCCTGGGCCTTGCCTTTTGCTTTCCATTGCGCGCCCATGGCGGTTCCTTGTGGGGGTGACGCCCCGGGGCGTCAGGGGGTGGGGTGTGTGGGTGCCGGGCTCATGCGTCCGGCATCATGGTGTCCTGCTCGCGCGAGACCTCGGCCTCCACAAAACTGTCGCGGAAGGTGAACCAGATGGAGCTGAAGAACATCGCCGCCAGCAGCATGGCGGTGGGGAACATCAGCGTATTGATGAGGCCCGGCACGCCCAGGCTGATGGTGAGCACCATGATCAGCATTGCCGCACCAAAGAACAGGCCAGCCCAGGCCAGCAGGTACAGCGTCATGGCCCAGAAGTTGCGCAGGCACGCGACCATGCTGAAGAACAGGCTCTTGCCGGGGCTGATGCCGTACCAGTGCACCAGCCCGGGCGCATGCCAGAAGAGCATGGAAAACGGCAGGTACAGGACCATGGAGAGCAGCATCGCGCTGCGGAAGCCGTCGGACATCATGATCTCGGGCGTGAGTTCACCACCCACCAGGTACAGGCGCGCAAACTCGCCGCCATCGGCCAGCGTGGAGGCAGCCAGCACCAGCAGGAAGCCCACGGCATAAGCCACGCCCAACACGAGCATGGCGCGCCGCCGCTGCGGCCCCGCGCGCAGGCCGCTGACCAGCACCGAGGGCATGGGAAAGCGCCCCTGGGCCGCCTCGCGCGTCGCCGCCATCAGGCCCAGCGTGGCCGCAGGCAGCAGGGCCAGGGCCAGCAGGCTGCCCGCCACGGGGATGATGCTGGCCACCGCAACCAACGCGATGAACATGAAGAAGAGGCCAGCCATGGCCAGCGGCTGTTGCCAGAAGGTGCGCAGGCCTGCGCGGAACCACGCAATGCCGGTGCGCGCGGGCACGATGTTCAGACGCATGCTCATTCGGCCACCGCCTCCAGCAGATCAACCGCGCGCAGCGGATGCTGCACGCGCTGCCACAGCACACGCTCGAAGTGCGTGGGATCGTGGGGCTTGAGCAGGCTGGCCTCGCGCGGCAGGTAAAAGTCCCACAGGCGCGAGATCCAGAAGCGCAGGGCCCCGGCGCGCAGAATCGCGGGCAGCAACTGGCGCTCGGCCGCCGTCAGCGGGCGTACAGCGGCATAGGCCTGCACAAAGGCGGCGCTGCGCTCCACGTCGGCCTCGCCCGTGGGCAGGGCTATGCACCAGTCGTTGAGGCAGACAGCCAGGTCAAAAACAAAGCTGTCCACGCCCGCGAAGTAGAAGTCGAAGAAGCCGGTGAGCCTATCGCCCTCGAACATCACGTTGTCGCGGAAAAGATCGGCATGGATGGGGCCGCGGGGCAGGGCCTTGTAGGCGGCGGACTCGGCCACATGGTTCTGGTAGGCCAGTTCGCTGCGCAGCAGGGTGGCCTGGGCCACGTCCAGATGCGGCAGCACCTTGTGGACGGTGTCGTTCCACCATGGCAGGCCACGCAGATTGGGCTGACGCCGCTCGTAGTCCAACCCGGCCAGGTGCATTCTTGCCAGCATCTCGCCCACAGCCGCGCAGTGAGAGGGGCCCGGGGCCAGCTCGCTTTGGCCGCGCAGGCGGTTGACCACGGCCGCCGGCTTGCCGCACACGGTGTGCAGGATGTCACCATCGCGGTTGGCGGCCGGGTCGGGCACGGGGATGCCGCGCGCCGCCAGGTGCTTCATGAGGTGCAGGTAAAAGGGCAGCTGCTCGAAGCTCAGGCGCTCGAACAGCGTGAGCACGTACTCATGCTGCGCGCCGTCGCGCTCGGTGGTGGCGAAGTAATTGGTGTTTTCGATGCCGCCATGGATGCCGCGCAGCTCCAGCAGCCTGCCCAGGGCCAGTTGCGACAACAGGGCGCCGGCTTCTTCGGACGAGACTTCGGTAAAGACGGCCATGGGGTCGTGTTGCCTTCAGTATTTAAAGATGTTCCAGCGTGCGCGGCCCTCGCCCTGGCCGTCGCTGGCTGCGGGATTGCGGTTGTTGCTCTCGGGCGCTACCTCGTAGGCGGGCGCCTTGCCCTTGGGCGTGACGGTGATGGATTGCGTCTGCCCGCCCACGCGCAGCTCGTCGATGCGCGTACCGGCGTCCTCGTGGCGGATGCGCTCGATCTTCTGTTCAGTGGCCTGCGCTGCCTCGGGCCGCGCTGACGACGCCGGCTGGGCCAGTGCAAGTGCGGTTGACAGCAGGCCCGGCACAAGCAGCAGGCAGCGAGAGAGGGCGGTGACGCGCATGCGCAGATTGTAGAGGCCGAGGCTGGCGCATCCGGTGCACAGGCACAATCGGCGGCTGAATCAGGAACCTGCCCATGAGCGACAAGAAAACCCTGCTGCTGGTCGATGGCTCCAGCTACCTGTACCGCGCCTTTCATGCCATGCCGGACCTGCGCGCCGTACCCGGCGATGCGGCCAGCAGCCCGACGGGGGCCATCCGCGGCATGATCAATATGCTACAGAGCTTGCGCAAGGACGTGCGCGCCGATTACGCCGCCTGCGTGTTTGACGCCAAAGGCCCGACCTTCCGTGACGAGATCTATCCCGAGTACAAGGCTCAGCGTGCGCCCATGCCCGACGACCTGCGCGCGCAGATCGCGCCCATCCGCGAGGTGGTGCGCCTCATGGGCTGGAAGGTGCTCGATGTGCCGGGCGTGGAGGCGGACGACGTGATCGGCACGCTCGCGCGGGCGGCGGCAGGGCAGGGCGTGGAAGTCATCATCAGCAGTGGCGACAAGGACCTGGCCCAGCTCGTCAACGACCACATCACCATCGTGGACACCATGAACGGCCGGCGCCGCGACGTGGCTGGCGTGGAGGCGGAGTTCGGCGTGCTGCCCGAGCTCATGATCGACTACCAGACCCTGGTGGGCGACGCGGTGGACAACGTGCCCGGTGTGGAAAAGGTGGGGCCCAAGACGGCTGCCAAGTGGCTGCAGGAATACGGCTCGCTGCACAACATCGTGGCCAACGCCGCCGCCATCAAGGGCGTGGCCGGGGACAACTTGCGCAAGGCGCTGGACTGGCTGCCCACCGGCCGCCAGCTGCTGACCATCAAGACCGACTGCGACCTCAACGGCTGGGTGCCCGGCCTGCCGGCCCTGGACGCGGTGCGCGTGGGCGAACCCGATAACGAAGCCCTGAGGCTCTTCTACGAGAAATATGGTTTCAAGAGTCTGGCCCGCGCGCTGGGCGGCGACGCGGCGCCCGCACCCCGGCCTGCCGCCGACCCTGGTCTTTTCGACGAGCCCGCGCCGCCGGTGTCGCCCATCAGCGCGGTGAAGTACGAGACCGTGCTGGACTGGGCCGCTTTCGACGCCTGGATGGCGAAGCTGCAGGCCGCCGCGCTCGTGGCCATCGACACCGAGACCACGTCGATCGACGAGATGGTGGCCGAGATCGTGGGCATCTCCTTCAGTGTGACCCCGGGCGAGGCGGCCTATATCCCGCTCATGCACGACTACCCGGGCGCGCCCGCGCAGCTGCCGCGCGACGAGGTGCTCGCGAAGATGAAACCCTGGCTGGAGAACCCGGCCGCGCAAAAGCTGGGCCAGCACATCAAGTACGACCGCCACGTGTTTGCCAACCACGGCATCGAAGTGCAGGGCTATGTGCACGACACCATGCTGCAGAGCTATGTGCTGGAGGTGCACAAGCCGCATGGTCTGGCCAGCCTCGCGGAACGTCATCTCGGCCGTACAGGCATCAGCTACGAAGACCTCTGCGGCAAGGGGGCCAAGCAGATTCCTTTCAGTCAGGTGGACATTGCGCGTGCGGCCGAGTATTCGTGTGAAGACTCGGACCAGACGCTGGACGTGCACCGCACTCTCTGGCCCCGCCTGCAGGCGGACGACAAACTCAAGTTCATCTACGAGCTGGAGATCGCGAGCTCTGAGTCGCTCTACCGGATCGAGCGCAACGGCGTGCTGATCGACGCGCCTACGCTGAGCCACCAGAGCCACGAGCTCGGCCAGCGCATGCTGCAGCTGGAGACCGAGGCCTATGAACTCGCGGGCCAGCCTTTCAACCTGGGCTCGCCCAAGCAGATCGGCGAGATCTTCTTTGTCAAGCTCGGCCTGCCAGTGGTGAAAAAAACCGCCACCGGCGCGCCCAGCACCGACGAAGAAGTACTGGAGAAGCTGGCTGAAGACTTCCCCCTGCCGGCCAAGATCCTGGAACACCGGGGTCTCGCCAAGCTCAAGGGCACCTACACCGACAAGCTCGCGCAGCTGGCGCTGCCGCGCACGGGCCGTGTCCACACGCATTACGCCCAGGCTGTGGCCGTGACGGGGCGTTTGTCAAGCAACGACCCCAATCTGCAGAACATTCCCATCCGCACGCCCGAGGGCCGTCGCGTGCGCGAGGCCTTCATCGCCGCGCCGGGTCATGTGATTGCAAGCGCCGACTACTCGCAGATCGAGCTGCGTATCATGGCCCACATCAGCGGCGACGCCGCGCTGCTGCTGGCCTTCCATGACGGCATGGACGTGCACCGCGCCACGGCAGCCGAGGTCTTTGGCGTGCCCACCAGCGCCGTGAGCAGCGAGCAGCGCCGCTACGCCAAGGTCATCAACTTCGGCCTCATCTACGGCATGAGCGCCTTCGGCCTGGCCAAGAGCCTCGGCATCGACAACACGGCCGCCAAAAACTATATCGAGCGCTACTTTGACCGTTACCCGGGCGTGAAGCGCTACATGGACGGCACCCGCCAGCAGGCCAAGGCCAAGGGCTATGTGGAGACCGTCTTCGGACGGCGCCTCTACCTGCCCGAAATCAACTCACCCAACGGACCGCGCCGCAGCGGTGCCGAGCGCGCCGCCATCAATGCGCCGATGCAGGGCACCGCAGCCGACCTCATCAAGATGAGCATGAACGAGGTGCGGCGCGTGCTGGACACCGAAGGCCGCAAGACGAAGATGATCATGCAGGTGCACGACGAACTGGTGTTTGAAGTGCCCGAGGCCGAGGTGGACTGGCTGCGCCGCGAGGTTCCCCGCATCATGGCGGGCGTGGCCCGGCTCAAGGTGCCGCTGCTGGCCGAGGTGGGCGTGGGCCCGAACTGGGAGCAGGCGCATTGACTCTTCCGGTATCACCTCAGCGAGGCGAGTTTTTTTGCTCATCTAACGGAGGACGACTAGAAATACTACAAAAGACTCGTTCCAGAAAAATGGCAGGTTCATGCGTTTGAGTCCGATGGGTCGCAGGACGCGTTTATCCAGGACGATATGGTTGCAATCACCCAAGAGGAGGCCAGAGCGATCGCAGCTTCTGAGCCGGTTGATCAGTTGGTTCTAGATGCTTTGAGAGGGCCGTCGACTGTACGGAACTGGACTTGGCCTCCGAAAGCTTACCAAGAGGCCATTGGGCAAATCGTCGTTGGGTCCTCCAGCATTGAAGTCTTGATTAGGACGGTTATCTGGTATGTCGCCAACTTGGATAGCACCACCGGACGAGCATTTACGGGGAAAGTGCGCGTCAATGATTTGGTAGAAACTCTGAAGGCGTTGGTTGAATCGAAGTCGCCGGAGCTAAAGCCAGATGCGGACCGAATTGGTTCAAAGATTAATGAAATATTCAAACGCCGAGCTGTTTATGTTCATCAGGTTTGGACAATTCAGAACGGCCTTCCTGCGGTAGGAAAGCTGTTTATTGAGCGCTATGAGAGGCTGGAAAAGTTGACGCCAGTCACTCTCGAAGAGATGTACCGGCTGGCTGATGAGATGCGCCAGACAGAGGCTGATTTGATGAATTCAATTTTGCAGCCGTTAATGTCAGCTAGGTAAGGTCTGAACAAGTCGCGCCGCGCGCGGCGTGGATTTTGCGGGATGAACCGCAAGGCGCAAAACCCAATGTAAGCCTGGATGGCTTGCCTGGTTTTGCAACGCAGCGTCACGCATCCGCTAGGCGGATGCGTTCGCGATGCGCCTTATGGGCCGGCACGGCCGAGCGGCCGTGCTTGGCCCGCAAAACCACGCCCCCGAAGGGGTTCGGCCCAGAGCAAACGCGGTGGCGTTTGCGGGCCAATAGGGCCGGACCGGCGGGCACATCCGGCCGGATGCGCCGACGGACCCTTTGTCCACCCAATCGCTTGCGTGTGCCTACGGGCACACGACGCGCGATGCGGGCGGTCAAATCATCCCGTTTTTGACTCGAACGCGCATGGCGGGACTTGTTCAGACCTTCCCTAGCAGTAAAAGACCCTCGCTCACGTCCCCAAAAGCGACTGCCCGCACACCCTCAGCACCTGGCCATTGACGACACCGGCATCGGGGCGCGCCAGGAAGGCGATGGCTTCGGCCACGTCCTCGGGCAGGCCGCCTTGCTGCAGGGCGTTGAGGCGGCGGCCGGCTTCGCGCGTCAGCAGCGGCATTTTCTTGGTCATTGCGGTTTCGATGAAACCCGGGGCCACGGCGTTTGCGGTGCCGCCCGAGGCATGCATCGCCATGGAGCGGGCGCGTACGTAGCCGATCAGGCCCGCCTTGCTGGCGGCGTTGTTGGTCTGGCCCGCGTTGCCAGCAACGCCGCTGATCGAGGCAAGGCAGACGTCGCGTGCACCCGCTCGCAAGGCCGCTGCGGCGTCGAGCGCCGCGTCGATGGCCAGGACTGACTGCAGGTTCACAGCCAGCACGCTGTCCCATTCGGCCTCGGACATCCGGCCCAGGGTGCGGTCGCGCGTGATACCGGCGTTGTGTACCAGCACGTCCAGGCCGCCGCGCGCTTGCGCGGCGTCGACGATGCGAGACGGGCTGTCTGCCGCCGTGATGTCCAGGGGCAGCGCGGTGCCATTGAGTTCACTCGCGATACTCCGCAGGGCCACCTCGGCCGCCGGCACGTCCACGCAGACACATGCGTTCCCTCGGCCGCGAGGCGGCGTACCGTGGCCGCGCCGATACCTCCCGCCGCGCCTGTGACGAGCGCCGTGTGCGCCGGCGGCTTGCCGCGTCACAAGACGCTGCAGCGCAAGGTACACGGAGCGCGGGGCCTCGGGCGTGGCCGCCTCGCGGAGGTCGGCCTGCATGAGATCGGGCGTGCCCGATCAGTCCATGCGGGCGCCGCTCTGGCTCAGGGCCAGTCGCAGATCGGCGCCGTCGTTTCCCGGTGGCATTATCAGCCGTGCCGCGCGGTCCGCCAGTTCCAGAGCCACATACGGTTCGGTCCTGCGCGGCAGGCGGCGGGGCTGGGGCAGGCCCAGGGCGCGTACCACCGGGGCAGTCCAGGGGTGGTTGGCGAGGGTGAGCAGACGGTCGGGCATGGGGCTGGGCCTAGGGCCGGAGGAAGGGGGGAGGCGATAAGCAAAAGGGGAGCCCGGATGACCCCACGAGCGCTTGGCATGGCGGCCGCACAGGGGCCGAAACAACGATCAAGGGTGCAATCCCGGCGCTGTCCGGCTGGTACAGGCCGCCGTTTGGCGGGACAATACAGGCCGTCAACTTCAGGTTCACGGCTCTTATGGTGCTTCGTCGGATTCAGGTCTTGCAGGGATTGCAACTGGCGCTCGCTTGCCTGTGCATGGCATGGCCGCTGGCGTGGGCCAATGCCCCGCGTGCGGCGGAGCCGGCCCTGGTCACACCTGGAACGCCGGCCCAGGACCTGCCCAAGCCCAGTCCCAAGGTCTATCGCTACCTGTCCAGCGAGGGCACCACCTCGTTTTCCGACCGGCCGCCCGCGCACGACAACTATGTGGTGATGCACTACGGCTGCTATGCGTGCAATCCCAAGTCGCCCATCAACTGGAAGGCCACGCGTCTTTTCCATGACGCGTTTGCCAGCGAGATCGAGCAGGCCGCGCGGCTGTACAACGTCGATCCCGCACTGGTGCGCGCCGTGATCCATGCCGAATCGGGCTTCAATGTCCATGCACGCTCGCCCAAGGGCGCTATCGGGCTGATGCAGCTCATGCCGGCCACCGCGCGCGAGCTGGGCGTGGCGAACCCGCGCCATCCGCGCGAGAACATCCACGGCGGCGCGCGCTATCTTGCGCAGATGCTGCTGCGCTTCCGCAACGACATCACCCTGGCCACGGCGGCCTACAACGCCGGACCCAATACGGTGCAGCGCTATGCCGGCGTGCCGCCCTATGCCGAGACCCAGGTCTACGTGCAGCGCGTGCGCATCCTGCACGAGCGCTACCGCTCGACACCGCGCGGCTGAACACCGCGTTGCCGGCTCGGACCTCACCCTCGCCTACGACAAACCTCTTCCATGAAAGCACTGCAAGACATCGCCCTGTCCATGCTCGATCTGGTGGCCGTGCGCGAAGGCGGCACGGTGGCTGACGCGCTGCGCATCGCCCTGCGCACGGCCCAGCATGCCGAGAGCCTGGGCTTTACGCGCTACTGGCTGGCCGAGCATCACAACATGGCCGGGGTGGCGAGTTCAGCCACCGCCGTGCTGGTCGGGCACATCGCGGGCGGCACCTCGCGCATTCGCGTGGGGTCGGGCGGCGTCATGCTGCCCAACCATGCGCCGCTGGTGGTGGCCGAGGCTTTTGGCACGCTGGCCGAGCTGTACCCGGGCCGCATCGACCTGGGCCTGGGCCGCGCGCCCGGCACCGATGCGCTGACCATGCGCGCGCTGCGCCGCGACCGCTTGGAGACCGAAGAGGACTTTCCGCGCGAGGTGCAGGAGCTGCAGCGCCTGCTGGCCCCGGCCCAGCCCGGCCAGCGCCTGGTGGCCACGCCCGGGGCCGGCACGAACGTGCCCATCTGGCTGCTGGGCTCCAGCCTGTTTTCCGCGCAGCTCGCCGCCGAACTGGGACTGCCCTACGCGTTTGCCTCGCACTTCGCGCCGCGCTATCTCTTGCAGGCGCTGCAGATCTACCGCGAGCGCTTCCGGCCCTCGGCCACGCTGGCGCGGCCTTATGTGGCCATCGGCGTGCCCGTGATTGCCGCGCCCAGCGACGAGGAGGCCGAGTACCTGGCCAGCAGCACGTACCAGCGCGTGCTGGGCATCCTGACCGGCCGCCGCGGCCTGCTGCCGCGGCCAAGCGAGAACTACATGGCCAGCCTGCCGGTGCAGCAGCGCGCGGCCATTGCGGACTTTCTGGCCGTGGCGGTGATCGGCTCGCCGCAGACCGTGCGTGCCGGTTTCGAGCAGCTGGCCGAGGCCACGCAGGCCGATGAATTTGTCCTGGTCTGCGACGTCCACGACCCGGAGTTGCGTTTGCGCTCGCTGGACCTTGCTGCCGCGGCCCTGCGCCAGTGCGAGCTGGCCCCCGCTTAACGGACAATACGCTCCCATGAACGACATCACCCAAGCCAGCGCATCGCAGCGTCCCGAGCTGCCCGACCGCCTCTGTATCGACCCCAGGAGCCCGCATCATGTGGCGGCCATCTTCGAACACGACGTGGGTATCCGCTTCAATGGCAGGGACCGCCACGATGTCGAGGAATACTGCGTCAGCGAAGGCTGGGTCAAGGTGCCTGCGGGCAAGACGGTGGACCGCAAGGGCAATCCGCTGATGATCAAGCTCAAGGGCAAGGTCGAAGCCTTCTATCGCTGAGCCGGCCATGTCGCGCGATGAACTGTTTCGGCAGGCGGCGGATGCGCAGGGCTATCCGCTGAACGACGAGATTCTGGTCGGTGGCAACTATGCCCCCGTGCTGCGCGACGGGCGCCATCTCTACCTCAGTGGCCAGGTGCCACGCATCGGCAGCACCGTGGTGGTCACCGGCCGCGCCGGAGCCGGCGTAAGCCTGCAGCAGGCACAGCGGGCCGCGCAGATCTGTACCCTGCGTGCGCTGGCCCTGCTGCAGCGCGAGCTGGGCGGCCTGGAAGACGTACGCCAGATCCTCAGGCTCACGGTCTATGTGCAGTGCGCACCCGATTTCACGCAGCACAGCGAGGTGGCGGATGCGGCCTCGGCCTTGCTGCAACAGGTGCTTGGCCCGGCCGGTGTGCATACCCGCACCTCGGTGGGCGTGTACCAGCTGCCAAAGAACGCCACGGTCGAACTCGACCTGATCGCTGCAGCGCAGGTCTGAGGCCCTAGACTTCGCCTTCACCCCACAAAGACGAGGAGTTCCGCATGCTTAACCGTGACCTGGAAGAAGAATTCAAGGCCCTGCTGCCCGGCCAGGGCCATGAGTCAGGTGCCACGCGCCGCGCCGCGCTCAAGAGTGCACTCGGCGCAGGCTTTGCCGCCTCGGTCCTGCCCATCGCCGCGCAAACGGCCATCAAGACGCCGACCTCGGGCCTGACCGTGGGCGAGGTGACCATCGACGTCAAGGGCTTCAGGATGCCGGCCTATCGTTCCATGCCTGCGGGCCGCAGCAACCTGCCCGTCGTGCTGGTGCTGTCCGAGATCTTTGGCGTGCATGAATACATTGCCGACATCACGCACCGCTTCGCGCGCGAGGGCTATCTGGCCATCGCGCCCGAGCTCTTCGTGCGCCAGGGCGACGCGCAGAGCTACGGCGAGATGGCCAAACTCATCGCCGAGGTGATCTCCAGGGTGCCCGATGCCCAGGTCGCCGGCGATCTGGACGCGACGCTGGCCTGGGCCGGCGCCAATGGCGGCGACCTGCAGCGCGTGGGGGTGACGGGATTTTGTTGGGGCGGGCGCCAGACCTGGCTCTACACCGCGCACAGCAAGGCCATCAAGGCGGGGGTGGCCTGGTACGGCCGCGTGGTCGGCGCACAGAGCGAGCTCACGCCCAAGAACCCCATCGACATCGCGGGTCAGCTCAACGCGCCGGTGCTGGGTCTTTACGGCGAGGCTGACACCGGCATCCCGCTGGACGGGGTGGAGAAGATGAAGGCCGCGCTGGCCGCCGGCAACGCCAGTTCCAAGGCCTCGCAGTTCGTCGTCTACAAGGACGCCCCGCATGCCTTCCATGCCGACTACCGCGCGAGCTACCGCAAGGAGGCCGCCGAAGACGGCTGGAAGCGCTGTCTGGATTGGTTCAGAAAGCACGGCGTCTGAGCGCCTGAATCGTGCCGGGCCGCCTGCGGGCGGCCTTTTTCATGGCTGCGGCCTTTTTCAGCAGCTTGACAGCTCTGAGAGAATCGAGCGCATGACTCTTGTTGCGATCCTGCTCGGCACGCTGGCCGCCGGCATCGGTAGCGTGTGGCTGGCCGCTGCGCTGAGCTTTGGCGTGCTGGCGCGCTACACCCAGCACATGCTCAGCCTGGCCGCTGGTGCGCTGCTGGGCACGGCCTTCCTGCACCTGCTACCCGAAGCTTTCGAGAGCGAGTTCGGCGCGCACGAACTCTTCCTGACCCTGCTCGTCGGCGTGATCTTTTTCTTTCTGCTCGACAAGGCCGAGCTCTGGCACCACGGCCATGAGCACCATCATCCCCCGCCCCGGGGTGAGCCCGAGCCGCACGATCATCCGCACGACCACGCGCACGACCACGTGCACGATCATCACAGCCATCCAGGCCATCAGCACCGGCAGGCTTCCGGCGGCTGGGCCGTGCTGGTGGGCGACAGCGTGCACTGCTTTGGTGACGGCATCCTGATCGCCTCGGCCTTCATGGCCGATCTGAATCTGGGCCTCATCGCGGCGCTGGCGGTTCTGGCTCACGAGGTGCCGCATCACATGGGCGACCTCGCCGTGCTGCGCGGGGTCAGCGGCACGCGCAAGGCGGCTTTGCTCAAGGTCTCGCTGGCTGGTGCCATCACCGCGTTGGGGGGGCTGGTCGGCTACTGGCTCATTGACCTGCTGCGCGACTACCTGACCTTTTTCCTCGTGGTCGCGGCCAGCAGCTTCATTTATGTCGCGCTGGCTGACCTAATCCCGCAGCTGCAGCGGCGCCTGAGCCTGCGCGAAACCTGCGCGCAGATTGCCTGGCTGCTCGTGGGCATTGGCCTGGTGATGCTGGTGGCGCGCCTGGCCCATTCCCACTGACGCGAGGCAACCATGAAGTTCAAGCTCAACGAGCGCTCGCTCTTTGCTGTGCTGCTGCGTTCTCCGTGGTGGATCAGCCTGCTGATCGCCGTGATGATGTCCGTGGTCGCCTTCGCACTGCTGCCGCAGGAATACGCGCTGGTGGTGACGCTCGGCACATTCCCCTTTCTGGTCATTGCGGCCATCGCCGCCTGGCGCCAGCTGCGTGCACCCAGCGCTGCCAGCATTGATGCGGCGCTGGATCGGGCCGGGGCCATGAACTGGCGCGACTTTGCAGGCGCCGTGGAGGCGGCCTATGTGCGGCAGGGCTACAAGGTCACGCGCGTGAACGGCGAAGCGGCCGACCTGCGCATCGAGCGCGCGGGTCAGTGCAGCCTCTTGAGCTGCCGGCGCTGGAAGGCTGTGAACCATGGGGTGGAAACACTCAAGGCGCTGCAGGCCGCCTGCGAGCGTGAGGGCGCACGCGGCATCTACCTCTGCCTGGCGCCGGTCTCCGAGGCGGCGGCCATTTTTGCGAAGCAGCAGGGTCTGCAACTGGTCGTGGGACGCGCGCTCGGGCTGATGCTGGCGGCATCCGCTGCGTAAAGAGATCTGCGGCCCTCTTGCAAGCGCCCGTTTCAGACCCACGTGGCTGCGATGAACCTCGAAAAAATGCTCAAGGCACTCTTTGCTTTACTCCTGCGCGCCGCGCTCATGCTCATGGGCCTGGTCTTTGTGCTCAGCTTGTTGGCGGCAGCCCTGCTGCTGCTGGCCTGGTGGGCCGTGCGCGCGCTCCGGGCCCGGCTTACGGGCCGACCAGTGCAGCCCATGGTGTTCACCATCCTGCAGCGTTCGCGCTGGCAGCGCTTTTACCCGGGTGCGGGTGGCAAGGCGGAGCGCGCCGACGTCATCGACGTGGAATCACGCCAGGTGGACGTCCAGGGCGCAGACCGGCTCGGGCGCTGAGTTCAGGCTGTTTCAGCGCAGCACGTGCGCCCGGGTCTGATCACAGCACCCGGAATGCCAGTGCCGCCACAAGGGTTGGCGGCAGCGCGGCGATTAGTAGACCCAGCGGATTTACGGTGTTGTCCTCGAACCTGCCGCGAAGGATGGCCACGCCAGCCGGGTTGGGCGCGTTGGCAATCACCGTCAGGCCGCCGCCGGTCACGGCGCCGGCCACCAGGGCGATCTTGAATTCGTCGCTGAGCCCCGGCACCAGCGAGCCCAGATAGGTCAGGGCGGCGTTGTCCGTGATGGCCGTGAGCGCCGTGGCACCGAAGAACACCGTGGTGCTGCTCATGCCCATGAGCACGGGCTGCAGCCACCACTGCTGCTGGCCACCCAGCACCACGAGGCCTGCGAGGAAGAAGGCCACCAGCAGGCCTTCGCGCAGGATCAGCCGGTCCTGGTGGCGGGCATACGCGGTAGCGTAGCCCATGAAGAACAGGAAGAGGCCCATGAAGACCGCCGGGTGGTGCGCGAAGATCACGACACCAAGCAGGAAAAGCAGGTGCACCAGGGTGACGGTCCACGGCACGGTCGAGGTCTGACCCTCGGGCTGCCGTGCCATGTGGTCCAGCTCCTTGCGGAAGATCAGCGTGGCGACCCCCGCATTGATGACAACGGCGATGGCGGACTTCCAGCCGAAGTTGCTCAGCATGAACCACAGGTCCCAGTTCCAGGTGGCGGCCACCATCAGAACCGGGGGCGCCGCGAAGGGCGTGAGCGTCCCGCCGATCGAGATGTTCACGAACAGTACCCCCACCGTCGTGTACTTGAGCGCTCGCGAAATCGGCTGGGCGAACAGGGTGTCGCGCAGCATGAGCGCCGCCAGGGTCATGGCGGCCGGCTCAGTGATGAATGAGCCCAGCAGGGGCACAAGGGCCAGCACCAGGAAGTACATGGCCATGCCGCGCGGCAAGGGCACGCGTCTGGCCACAAAGCGCACCAGCGAGCCCGAGAATTGCAGGATGGCACGGGTGCCAGCGATGACCATGATTACGAAAACGAACATGGGCTCGGTGTAATTGCGGCTGTCGATGTAGGCCGTGGTGTCCTGCTTGCCGACCAGCAAGAACATGAAGACCACAAGCACCATGGCCCAGAAGCCGAACACCACTTCCACCTCGCCCAGTAGATGCCACAGCCCCGCATGGCGTGGCTGGGTGTGGGCCAGATGTTCAAAGATCTTGGTCGAGAAGGTATGCAGGACGGCGATCGCGAAGATGCCGGCGCCGACGATCTGGAGGGTGGTCGGATTCATGGCGGGACTGTAGTCCTTGAGGGCCCCGTGGGCGATTGCCGAGCGTGGAGCCCCCACACCGGCTGCGGGATGTGTAGGCCTCGTGCAAGGTCGATCTGCTGGGCATTTTTGTCGTGCCCGGCGCTCCGACGTGGTGACGCGCCCCGCATGATCAGCCGCGCGCCACCGGTCGGTCTGGGCTGGCGCACCACTCGCTCCAGCTACCGGCGTAAAGCGCGCTGCGGCCCAGCCCCGCGATTTCCATGGCGAGCAGATTGGGCAAGGCGCTCACGCCGCTGCCGCAGTGGTGCACTACGGAGGAGGGCAGGCGATCGCCCAGCAGTGCCAAGAATTCGGCCCTCAGCTGTGTGGGGGCCTTGAATTTGCCGTCGGGTCCGAGGTTCTCTGCGAAGGGTCGGTTGAGCGCGCCCGGGATATGCCCAGCCACCGGGTCCAGCGGCTCGACTTCGCCGCGGTAGCGCGCCGGGGCGCGGGCGTCAATCAGGGTCTGGTCGGGCAGCTCAAGGTGCTTCATCAGGTCGTCGGTGGTGGCGAGCACAGCGCGCGGCTCGCTCGCGCGGAAGTTGGACGGCACGCGCGGCTGGTCTGGCCCCGTGGCTACCGGGCCGTTGACCGCCTCCCACGCCGCCAGCCCGCCATCGAGCACCGCCACGTTTTCGTGGCCGATCCACTTGAGCATCCACCACAGGCGGCCACAGTAATTGGCACCCTGGCGGTCGTAGACCACGGCCTGCATGTGCGCACGAAAGCCCACACTTGCCAGCCACGCCGCAAAAACATCGGGCCGTGGCAGCGGATGGCGGCCGCCGTTGACGGCCTGCTCCCTGCTCGTGGCGCTGAGGTGTCGGTCCAGGTGGGCGCGCACCGCTCCCGCGATGTGCACGCGTTCGTACTGCGCGTCGCCCTCGGCCGGCTTCATGAGCTCGAAGCTGCAGTCGAAGATCATCAGGGGCTTGTGGTCATGCACAAGATGTTTGAGTTGCTCGGCGCTGATCAGGGTGGTGTACATGGCAAACCTCTCAGTGTTCTTCGGCAGGAGTATCGGGGATGGCGCGTTCGCGCAGGAAAGTGGCCGCGACGCCGCTGGCCACAATGAGGGCGATGCCCAGCCAGCCATAGAGCGGGATCTGGTCGCCAAACAGCAGGAGGCTGTAGAGCGACGCAAAGACGATGCCCGAGTACTGCAGGCTGGCCACCACCAGGGTGTGGCCGCGGCTGTAGGCCCGCGTCATGCACCACTGGCCCAGCGTGGCCAGCACCCCGATGGGCACGAGCCAGCTGGCCGCCTGCAAGCTCACCTTCTCGAGCGGGGTGAAGCCGGTGAAGGCGATGCCCAGCACGCCCGCCACCGCAGTGCCTGCCGCGAAGTAGAACACCGTGCGTTCCACGGGCTCACCCGCGAGGCTGAGCGCCGTGACCTGCAGATAGGCCAGGGCCGCGCTCATGCCACCGATCAGGCCGATCAGCCCTGCGAACAGCTGGTTCTGGTCGATCGTGGGGCGCAGCGTGAGCACCACGCCCGCAAAGCCCAGCAGCACGGTGAGCAGCAGCGGCCCGTTGCGCGCCTGCTTACCGTAAAGCAGGGCGCCGCCCGTGATGAAGGCCGCCACCCAGATGCCGCTCATGTAGTTCAGCGTCATCGAGGTGGCCAGCGGCAGGTGCGCGATGGCGTAAAACCAGGCGCCCAGGGAAAAGCCACCCACCAGGCTGCGCCAGACATGCATGAGTGGCACCGGTGTGCGCAGCGAGGTGCCGTGCACACGCAGTGCCACGGCCAGCAGCGCCAAGCTGATCACCCCGCGGTAGAGCACGAGCTCGGCAGTGTTGAACGATGCCGACGCGTACTTGACGGCCACGCTCATCGTGGCGAAGAAGAAGGCACCAAGGACCATCCAGAGGGCTTGCATTCAGTGTTTTCCTTTTCCCTTTGCCGGGAGCTGCCCTGTCTGGCGGTCGCTTTTCCCATGCGGGGCTTGGTCTGCCCCCCACTCATCCCCCCGCCCTGAGCACGCGCGGTCGCGCGTGCGGGCCGATTCGCCCCTGATGGGTACGCAACGGCAAGGCCGTTGCTCAGTACCCCCGCCGGGGTAGAGAAGGGAGCCTTGATTTTGCTGCTGGACTCCGGCCACGCTTCTACGGCACGAGGCGTTGCCACCGTCGTTTGGACGCGGAGATTTTTGGCCGACGGTCATAGTCAATGGCTGCGCGGCAGCGTGCCTCCGACGGCAGCCGCTGTGCGGCCTGCCGTGAGCGCCGCAAGATGAGCGTCGGCCGAGTTGGCTGTCTGTCTCGTGACTGGCCGGCGCAGCCGCCAGCGGTGGGGCGTCGGACCGTGGGGGTTCCCTACGACCGTAGGTTCGCCAATCGGGGAGAGAAGGAGCAGTCGCAACAGCTCGCGTTGTAGAAGCGTAGCCGGCGCGAAGCAGCCAAATGAAAGCTCCCTTCTTTACCCCCGGCGGGGGGTAAAGAAGGGCGGGGGGATGATTGGGGGGGAAGAGGGGCGCCCCGTCAGGGTAAAGCATCGAAAGACGAGGCGAAAGAGAAAAGTCAGAGCGACATCTGCCGCCGGTACCACTCATGAAAATGTTGCATCCCGTCTTCCATCGGACTCTGGTACGGCCCCACCTCGTTGTCCCCGCGCGCCAGCAGCGCCTTGCGGCCGGCGTCCATGCGCTCGGCGATCTCGTCGTCCTCGATGCAGGTTTCCATATAGGCGGCCTGCTGGGCCTCGACGAACTCGCGCTCGAAGGCGGTGATCTCCTGTGGGTAGTAGAACTCCACCATGTTCATGGTCTTGTCGGGGCTGATCGGGTGCAGCGTCGATACGGTCAGCACATGCGGGTACCACTCGACCATGATGTGCGGGTAGTAGGTGAGCCAGATGGCGCCACGCTCGGGCTTTTTGCCCTGGCGGTACTTCAGCAGGGCGTCGTGCCAGCGCTGGTAGACCGGGGAGCCCGGCCGCTCGAAGGCCTGCGAGACACCCACTGTCTGCACCGAGTAATGCGTCTGGAATTCCCAGCGCAGATCTTCGCAGCTTACGAACTGCCCCAGGCCCGGATGGAAGGGGCCCACGTGGTAGTCCTCCAGATAGACCTCGATGAAGGTTTTCCAGTTGTAGTTGCATTCGTGCAGTTCCACGCGGTCCAGCGTGAAGCCGCTGAAGTCCAGTTCGGCGCGTGGGCCCATGCCGGCGAGGTCGGCGGCAATGTCGCGGCCGTTGTCCTCGAAGAGCAGGCCGTTCCATTCCCGAAGCTTGTAGTTATTCAGGTTCAGGCAGGGGTCCTGGGAAAAATGCGGCGCGCCCAGCAGATGGCCTTGTGGCGAATAGGTCCAGCGATGCAGCGGGCAGACGATGTTGCCGCCAGCGCTGCCAGGTGCCGTTGTCTGCAATGAGCCGCGCCCTTGCAGCATGATGGCCTGACGATGACGGCAGACGTTAGACACCAACTGCACGCCCTCGGCGGTGCGCACCAGGGCCCGGCCGCCTTTTTCCTGGGGGAGGGCGTGGTAATCGCCCTCATCAGGGACGCTGGCCGCATGACCGACGTAGCGCGGGCCTCTCTGGAAGATGAGCGCCATCTCGCGCTGGAACAGCGCCTCGTCGAAATAGCTCGAAACTGGTAGTTGGCTGTGCGCCTGCTGCAGTTGAAGACTTAAATCAGACATGGGTGACCTGACCTAAAGACTCCCCACAGGGAGGTACGCCCACAGGCGCATGACGAACGTGCCGCGAAACGGGCCGCGGCCTGAAAGAGCCCGGGATTGTACCCCGGGGGTATGACCGGCCCACCGGCCGCAGCGGTTTTTTGTGCCGCGCGGGCTCCGTGCCGGGGCCGCGCGGGGCCGGCGCCCCTAAAATATCTTTTTCGTGAACTGAAATTCCCATGCCCAAGGCCCACCCTTCTCACGCCGCCGGCACGCCTGCCACTTACGAGGCGGCGGTCCAGGAGCTTGAACAGCTGGTGACCCGCCTTGAGGCCGGCGAGTTACCGCTGGACCAGCTGCTGGCCGGCTACCAGCGCGGAGCCGAACTGCTGAAGTTCTGCCGCGACAAGCTGCAGGCTGTAGAAGGCCAGATCAAGGTGCTGGACGAAGGAGTACTCAAGACATGGTCGCCGGAGTGACGACGGCCCCTGCCGCTGCGCTGCCGGCGCTGGACTTGCGCCCCTGGATGGACGAGCGCCTGGCGCGCGTTGAGCGTGCCCTGCAGGCCTGGGTGGGGCGCGATGCGCCCGCCGGCCTGGGCGAGGCCATGCGTTATGCCGTCCTTGACGGTGGCAAGCGCCTGCGCCCCTTGCTGGTGTTGGCGGCGGCCGAGGCCGTGCGTGGCCAGGCCCAGGCGGCGCTGCGGGCGGCCTGCGCCGTCGAGCTGATCCACGCGTATTCCCTGGTGCACGACGACATGCCCTGCATGGACAACGACGTGCTGCGCCGCGGCAAGCCCACGGTGCATGTCAAATACGGCGAGGCCGGTGCCTTGCTGGCGGGTGACGCCTTGCAGGCCCTGGCCTTCGAGCTGCTGACGCCGGCTAATGACGATGTTCCCGAGGCCGTGCAGGCCCGCCTGTGCCGGCTGCTGGCGCACGCTGCCGGCAGTGCCGGCATGGCGGGAGGCCAGGCCATCGACCTGGCCAGTGTGGGCCTGAAGCTCGACGAGGAGCACCTGCGGCAGATGCACCGCCTCAAGACCGGCGCCCTGCTGCAGGGCAGTGTGCTCATGGGTGCTGCCTGTGGCGAGGCCAGCGCGCAGGCCCATGAAGCGCTGGGTGTCTACGGCGCCGCGATCGGTCTGGCTTTCCAGGTAGTGGACGATGTGCTGGACGTGACCGCCGACTCGGCCACACTGGGCAAGACTGCGGGCAAGGACGCCGACAACGACAAGCCCACCTATGTCTCCCTGCTGGGTCTGGAGCGCTCGCGCGCCTACACGCAGGATCTCCATGGCCAGGCCCTTCACGCCCTGGACGCCAGCGGCCTGCCCGACACACGGGCCTTGCGGGGCCTGGCCAACATGGTCGTCCATCGAAAAAGCTGAGTACGCATGACATCCGCAACGTATCCCCTGCTGCAGACCATCAACGACCCGGCCGACCTGCGCCGTCTGCCCCGCCCGCAGCTGCGCGCCCTGGCCGATGAATTGCGGGCCTATGTGCTGGACAGCGTCTCGCGCACCGGGGGACACCTGAGCTCCAACCTGGGGACCGTGGAGCTCACGGTGGCGCTGCACTATGTCTACAACACCCCGCACGACCGGCTGGTGTGGGATGTAGGCCACCAGACCTATCCGCACAAGATCCTGACGGGGCGGCGTGATCGCATGCATACGCTGCGCCAACTCGGCGGTATCAGCGGCTTTCCCGTGCGCAGCGAGAGCCCCTACGACGCCTTTGGTACCGCGCACAGCAGCACATCTATCTCCGCCGCGCTGGGTATGGCGCTGGGCGCGCGCCAGAAGGGCGAGGACCGCCACGCGATTGCCGTGATCGGCGACGGCGCCATGACCGCAGGCATGGCTTTCGAGGCGCTCAACCATGGGGGTGTGGAAGACTGCAAGCTACTGGTTATCCTCAACGACAACGACATGTCCATCAGTCCACCGGTGGGCGCGCTCAATCGCTACCTCGCGCAGCTCATGAGCGGGCAGTTCTACGCCGCAGCCAAGAACGTGGGCAAGCAAGTGCTCAAGGGTGCGCCGCCGCTGTTCGAGCTGGCCAAGCGGATCGAGGAGCATGCCAAGGGCATGGTCGTGCCGGCGACCCTTTTTGAGAAGTTCGGCTTCAACTACATCGGTCCCATCGACGGCCATGACCTCGATTCCCTGATTCCCACGCTGGAGAACCTCAAGCAGCTCAAGGGCCCACAGTTCCTGCACGTGGTCACGAGAAAAGGCCAGGGCTACAAGCTGGCCGAGGCCGATCCCGTGGCCTACCATGGCCCGGGCAAGTTCGACCCGGCCGTGGGCCTGGTCAAGCCCACGGCGCCCGCCAAGCAGACCTTCACCCAGGTCTTCGGCCAGTGGCTGTGCGACATGGCGGCGAACGACGAGCGCCTGGTAGGCATTACCCCCGCCATGCGCGAGGGCTCGGGCATGGTCGAGTTCCACCAGCGCTTCGCGGACCGCTATTACGACGTCGGCATTGCCGAGCAGCACGCCGTGACCTTCGCGGCTGGCCTGGCCTGCGAGGGCCTCAAGCCGGTCGTTGCGATCTACTCGACTTTCCTGCAGCGTGGCTACGACCAGCTCATCCACGACGTGGCGCTACAGAACCTCCCTGTGGTGTTCGCGCTCGACCGCGCGGGCTTGGTGGGCGCCGATGGCGCCACGCATGCGGGCAATTACGACATCGCCTACCTGCGCTGCATACCCAACCTGGGGGTGGCCTGCCCGGCCGACGAGCGCGAATGCCGCCAGCTGCTGAGCACCGCCTTCGCGCAGAACCATCCCGTGGCCGTGCGTTACCCGCGCGGGGCGGGGGTGGGCGTGGCCACCGCTGCGGGACTGGACGGTTTGCCTTACGGCAGGGGCGAGATCCGGCGCGAGGGCGCGGGGATCGCCATCCTTGCCTTCGGCACGCTGCTTTACCCCGCGCTTGCGGCGGCCGAGAAGCTCGGCGCCACGGTCGTCAATATGCGCTGGGCCAAGCCGCTCGACACGGAACTGCTCTTGCAGGTGGCTGCGCGCCACGAGGCGCTGGTGACCGTGGAGGAGGGTGCCATCATGGGCGGTGCGGGCAGCGCGGTGCTGGAAGCCTTGCAGTCCGCGGATGTGGCCCGTCCCGTCCTGCAACTGGGCCTGCCCGATGCCTTCATCGAGCACGGTGATCCGGGCAAGCTGCTGTCACTGCAGGGGCTGGACGCAGCGGGCATCCAGTCCGCCATCGAGCGGCGCTATCCGGCGCTGTGCGCCCAGGGCCGCCCTGCGCTCAAGGTTGTGGGCTGAAGACGCCCGCGCAGCGCAGCCTGCGCCGAAGCGCCACTACTTTCGCCGGCGACAGCCCGCGTTGACGTGGCGGGCTCGGCTGCTGTTGCCAGCATTTCGGGGCCGTTGCCCGGCGACAGCCGGGTGCGTTCACCGTCCCCGTCGTTCCCGGTGAGGTTGTCTGCGGGGGCCGCTGCGTTGAGCGAGGCGATCTTCACAGTCGGCTCATCGGTGGATACCCGGGGCAGTCGCACCTGTGTGCCCGCTCCCGTCCCGGAGCGCGAGCGGCCCTGGGCGCCTTCGGGGCGCAGCAGGCGCTTGATGCAGCGGCGTGCCAGATCGGAATCGATGCGATACGTGTAGCGGGCCTCGGTACGGAGGCGGACCTCGCACTCGGCGGCTACTTCCTAAGACAGGTTCCCACGCCAATCTCTCACTGCAAGGCTGGGCCCGTGCCGCCCGGTCAGATCTGCTGCTCGTGCGGGTGGTTCTGTGCCCTGATGCAGGCCGTGGGTGCATCGCCCTCTTCCTGGAACACGACGAAGAGGCCATCACCCAGCACCTTGACCAGCTGGCCGTGTTGGCGCCCGAAGATCTTGCTCAGCGTGCCGACCCACTGAGTCCCGATACTGCGGGCGATGTCGTCACCCAGCCGCTCGAACAGGCTGGTGCTACCAGCAAGTTCTGCAAGAGCGACGGTGGCCATCGGATACCCGGTTGTTTGCTTGCGGGGTCGCGACCCGGCGTCAGTGGACCGGGGTCACCCCGTCGGCATGTCATCGGAAAAGCTGCGCGGCATAGGCTCTGCCCCCGGGCGTGCCGGAGGGTTTGCCGGATGCGCCCGGAACAAACCAGCGTACTGAATGTAGCTGCAGAGACGGTCCCTGCACCTCGTGGGTGCGCCGTTCAGATCAAGACGCGGGCCTCGGGCAGCTCGCACACGACGAACCGCAGAAGTCCTTACAGGGGTTACTCCCTATGCCGGTAACGACGTGCAGGGGCCTTAGAATCGGCCCACCTTTTTTTTTCAACAGGAGACTTTGCATGGATCGTCGTTCCCTCATCAAACACGCTGGTATCGCCGGTGTTCTGGCCGCCGGTGTTGCACCGGCCGTGCACGCTCAGGCCACCATCCGCTGGCGTCTGGCCTCGAGCTTCCCCAAGGCTTTGGACACCATCTACGGCGCTGCCGAAATCTTCGCCAAGCAGGTCGGTGCGATGTCTGGCGGCAAGTTCCAGATCAGCGTGGCTGCCCCCGGCGAAATCGTGCCAGCCTTCGGCGTCGATGACGCCGTGCGTAACCGCACCGTCGAGATGTGCCACACGGCCCCGTACTACTTCGTGGGTAAGAACGAAGCCTTCGCCTTCGGCACCGCTGTCCCCTTTGGCCTGAACTCCCGCCAGACCAACGGCTGGGTGATGGAAGGCAACGGCATGAAGCTGCTGCGCGAGTTCTACGCCGGCTACAACATTGTCAACTTCATCGGTGGCAACACCGGTGCCCAGATGGGCGGCTTCTGGCGCAAGGAAATCAAGAGCCTGGCCGACCTCAAGGGCCAGAAGATGCGCATCGGGGGCTTTGGTGGTCGTGTGATGGAGCGTATCGGTGTGGTTCCTCAGATGATTCCCGGCGGCGAGATCTACCAGGCGCTCGAAAAGGGCACCATCGACGCAGCCGAGTGGGTCGGTCCGTATGACGACGAGAAGCTCGGTCTGGCCAAGGTGGCTCCGAACTACGCCTACCCCGGTTTCTGGGAAGGTGGCGCCGGTCTGGAGTTCTGGATCAACAACGCAGCGTTCAACGAGCTCTCACCCGAGTACAAGGCTATCGTGGAGGCCGCTGCCTCGCACGCTGCCACCGAAATGCAGGCTCGCTACGATGCCCGCAACCCTGCCGCCATCAAGCGCATGGTGGCCTCCGGCACCAAGCTGTTCCGCTTCCCCAAGGACGTCATGGAAGCCGCCTTCAAGGCCTCGCAGGAGGTCTACGCCGACATCAACGCCAAGAACCCGGCCTTCAAGAAGATCCACGACGACTATATGGCCTTCCGCCGCGACTCGAACCTGTGGTTCCGTTTCTCGGAAGCGACCTTCGACGACTTCATGCAGCAGCAGCGCCTGTAAGCGCTCGCCGCTTGGTCACAAACGCCCCGCTCAGCGGGGCGTTTTTTTTGTGCGCCCAGCATGGGCGCACTCTTGCGGGTGCAAGTCCCGCTGCGAACTGGTCACAGTGAGCAAAGCGAAGCGCAACTGCGTGAGGGTGACCGAGCGTGGGAAGGAAGCGTGGAGCGTAATCGCGAGCCGATGAA
>JADCGR010000021.1 GCA_020248905.1 Curvibacter sp.
CACGACCTGTGACTTGAACTCGGTGCTATGCCGGCGACGGGTTTTGAGATGCTCGTTCATTTGCTGTCCACCTAGTTTTGATGGACAGCAATCGTGCTGGATTAGCTGGGGGAATCAAGGTGGGGTGACCAGCCGCTTACGCTGCTTCAGCGGCACTGGTATTGCGTGGCGTCGACGATCATCTCGCGTGCCCTGTCATCCATGAGCAGTTTGCGCTGGTCGGCCAGAAACTGTATGCCACTCTGCACGGCTGGCCGCAACGCAATGCTGTCAAACAAGGCCTTGAGCCTGATGTGGACCTTACGGCCGTTGGGCGTGGCCCGGGAATAGACGTCAATCATGGTTCGTTGAGCATTAGGCGTGCGGGGACGATCACACCCTGCGTTCTGCGCCCAGCGCTCAACGTCCAGCCCTCTCCATCAGGATCCGCGCGTGACGGGCATCTCCACGGGTTTGGTCGTCAGCCCGTACTTGCCCAACTCCAACTTGGCAATCGCGTTGCGGTGCACCTCGTCCGGACCGTCTGCGAATCGTAGGGTGCGCGCATTGGCGTAGGCATAGGCCAGCGGGAAGTCCTGGCACATGCCGCCACCGCCATGCACCTGCATGGCCCAGTCGATCACCTGGCACGCCATGCCGGGGGCGACGACCTTGATCATGGCGATCTCGGTCTTGGCGACCTTGTTGCCGGCCACGTCCATCATCCAGGCCGCCTTGAGGGTGAGCAGGCGCGCCATGTCGATCTTGCAACGAGCCTCGGCAATGCGCTCCTGCGTGACCGTCTGGGCCGCGACGGGCTTGCCAAAAGCCACGCGCTCCGAGGCACGCCTGCACATGTACTCCAGAGCGCGCTCCGCTTGGCCGATCAGGCGCATACAGTGGTGGATGCGCCCCGGCCCGAGGCGGCCCTGCGCGATCTCGAAGCCGCGGCCTTCGCCAAGCAGGATGTTGCTGGCCGGCACTCGCACGTTCTTGAATTCCACTTCCATATGGCCGTGCGGGGCATCGTCGTAGCCGAGCACGGAAAGTGGCCGCAGGACCTTTACCCCCGGTGTGTTGGCGGGCACCAGGATCATGCTTTGCTGAGAGTGGCGCGGCGCCTCGGGATCGGTCTTGCCCATGAGGATGTAGATCGCGCAGCGCGGATCACCGGCGCCCGAGGTCCACCATTTGCGGCCGTTGATCACGTAGTCGTTGCCCTGGCGTTCGATACGGGTGGCGATGTTGGTTGCGTCACTCGATGCGACATCGGGCTCGGTCATGGCAAAGGCCGACCGGATCTTGCCGGCCAGCAGCGGCTGCAGCCACTGCGTGCGTTGCTCGGCGCTGCCGTAGCGAGCGATGGTCTCCATATTGCCGGTGTCTGGTGCCGAGCAGTTAAAGACCTCGGGCGCCCAGTGCACGCGGCCCATGATCTCGGCCAGCGGTGCGTACTCCTGGTTGGTCAGCCCGGCGCCCTTGACGCCTGCGATCTCGGCGCTGTCTCGCGGCAGGAAGAGGTTCCAGAGACCCAGCTCCTGCGCCTTAATTTTGAGTCGCTCAACCAGCTGCAGCGGCGTCCAGCGCTTGCCGGCGGCGGTATTGGCTTCGATCTCTGCATGGAAAGCGTACTCGTTCGGGTAGATGTGCTCGTCCATGAACCTGATCAGGCGAGCCTGGAAGTCCTTGGTGCGGGGGGAGTAGTCGAAGTCCATGCGGATCTCCTGGGTGGTAATGAGGTCAGGCCCTCTGGGCGAAGCGCCAGGCCATCGCTGCCATCGGGCGCGCACCGGCGGCCGATTTCTGCGCCTGAGCGCTGGAAGCGGTGCCGTTCTCAACCCGCTTGGCGATACCCTGCAGGATGGCAGCGATGCGAAACAGGTTGTAGGCCATGTAGAAGTTCCAGTCGGCCTTCAGCGCGTCAGGCGTTGTCAGCCCGGTGCGCTGGCAGTAGAGGGCGATGTACTCGTCCTCCAGCGGGATGCCGAGCGCCGCCAGATCAAGCCCGCCGATGCCGCGGAAGGCGCCGGGTGGGATGTGCCAGGCCATGCAGTGGTAGGCGAAATCGGCCAGCGGATGGCCAAGTGTGGAGAGCTCCCAGTCGAGCACGCCGATCACGTGCGGCTCGCTCGTATGGAACATCAGGTTGTCAAGGCGGTAGTCGCCATGCACGATGCTGACCAGGTTCTCGTCGCGGGCGCTGGCTGGTAAGTGGGCGGGGAGCCAGTCGAGCAGCCGCTCCATCTCGGGAATGGGTTGTGTGAGTTCTCCGGCTCCGTCTGCGGACGCACGGTACTGTTTGCCCCAGCGGCTGATCTGGCGCTCCACGTAGGCGCCAGGTTTGCCGTAGTCAGCCAGGCCGCGTGCCCTGTAGTCCACGGTGTGCAGGGCGGCGATGACGCGATTCATCTCCAGGTAGATCGCACGCCGGCTGCCCGTATCGAGGCCCGGTAGTGACTGGTCCCACAGCACTCGGCCCTCCATGTACTGCATGATGTAGAAAGCGCGCCCGATCACGGACTCGTCTTCGCAGAGCACATGCATCTGCGGCACTGGCACGCCCGTACCGTGCAGCCCGCGCATGACGGCGTACTCGCGCTCAATGGCGTGGGCTGAGGGCAGCAGCTTGGCGACAGGGCCGGGCTTGGCGCGCATCACATAGTTGCGCGCGGACGTGATGAGCTTGTAGGTCGGGTTGGACTGGCCGCCCTTGAAGGCCTCCACGCCCAGCGGGCCGGCAAAGCCATCCAGGTTGTTGGCCAGCCAGGCCTGCAGGGCTGGCACATCCAGGGCGTGGGAGGCCGGCACTGGGCGCGTGCCGACATACTGCTGGTCGAGGTCGCTCATGGTCTGGCTGCGGGACGCAGGGGTGTCAGTGATCGGATTCAACAATGCGCATCAGTGCCTCGCGGTCGCGCACCACCAGTCCGCCTGGCTCGATGCGGATGACCTCTTCGCGTTCCATGGCCTTGAGCTCCTGGTTCACGCGCTGGCGCGAGGCGCCGAGCAACTGAGCCAGTTCCTCCTGTGCCAGCTGCAGGCCGATGCGCATCTCGCGGCTGTCGCTCAGCGAGGACACGCCGTAGCTGCGCAGCAGGTGCAGCAACTGCTTGGCAAGGCGGGCGCGCAGGGGCAAGGTGTTGAGGTCTTCCACGAGGCCGTACAACTGACGGATGCGCCGCGCATGCAGCCGCAGCAGGGCCTCGTAGAGCTCGACGTGGGTCGCCAGGATTTTCTTGAAATCCGCCTTCGCGACGCACAGCGTGGTGGTTTCTCCATGCGCATAGGCATCGTGGGTGCGCCGGTCGCCGTCGAAGATGGCCACATCGCCGAACCATACCCCCGGCTCCACATAGGTCAGTGTCACCTGCTTGCCGGAGATCGAGGTCGAACTCACGCGCACTGCGCCCCTGGCGCAGGCGAGCCACTCGTCGGGCGGATCGCCGCGTGCGGCGAGCAGGTCGCCATCCTTGTGGCGTTTGACGTAGGCGCATCGAAGGATGTCGTGTCGCAGTGAGGGAGACAGGGTGGAAAACCAGCGCCCGGCGTTGATGGCCGTGCGTTCCTCAATGGTAAGAATGGGATCATCCATGGGCTGTCCGCTGCGTGACTGAACTCAGGGCGATTGTCGCGCGCGGGACCCGCGGCGCGCCACAGGGTTGTCACCTGCGCGTCTGGCGTGAATTGGGCAGGCCAGACCTATTCGTAGACGGGCTGTCGCTTCGCCAGGAAAGCGCTGATGCCGATGCCAGCGTTGGGGTGGTGCAGGTTACGCACGAAGTGCTCTCGTTCCAGGGACAGTTGCTGGCTCAGCGTGGCCTGGGGCGCCTCGTTGACAAGTTCCTTGATGCTGGCCAGCACGTTCGGTGCCCTGGCGTTGAGGCGCTTGGCGAGCGCCAGGGCGTCTTGCAAGGCCCGGCCCGGGTCGCTGACGCGATGGACCAGACCCAGTGCCTGCAGCCGCGTGGCAGGCAGGCGTTCGCCTGTCATTAGCACTTCGTTGACCAGGGGGCGGGGCAGGGCGCGGGCGAGGCTCCAGCTCGCGCCGCCGTCCGGCGAAAGACCTACGTTGCTGTAGGCCATCACAAACACCGCGTCCTGGGCCGCCACGATGAAGTCGCAGGCCAGCGCGAGCGAGAAGCCCGCTCCTGCGGCTGCTCCCTCCACCGCGGCAATCACCGGTTTGGGGAAGGTGCGGATCGCTTCGATCCACCCATGCAGCTGCTCGATGCTCTGCGCCTGCACCTCGGGGGGCTGCTCGCGATTCGCCTGCAGGCGGTTGAGATCGCCACCGGCGCAGAACATCGCCCCCTCGCCAGTGAGGATGACGCTGCGCACCTCGGGGTTGCTTTCGGCCACGCTCAGGGCCTCGATGCCGGCGGCATACATGCCGGGGCCCAGCGCATTGCGAAGGCCGGGGTTGGACAGGGTCAGCACCATGGTGCGGCCCTTGCTGGTGCTCAGTAGCTGTGCGCTCATTCAAGAAAATCCTCTTCGCGTCGCGCGACGTTCATTGCCGCAGCAGGTGGTCTGCGGCGAAGCAGTGTCGCATGAGTCAGTCTTCCTCGTGTAGCAGCGACAGGCCGATCGCGCCGCGCCGGCGCAGCCAGGGGCTGGGCCGATAGCGCGGGTCGCCGTAGACGGTCTGCAGATTGAACAGCACCTCCAGCACGTTGGCCGGTCCGTAGCGATTGCCCATGGCCAGCGGACCCAGGGGATAGCCCAGGCCCATTGTGACTGCGGTCTCCAGGTCAGCGGGGGAGCAGATACGTTGCTGGCAGATGTCACAGGCGGTGTTGACGATGGTAGCCACGACGCGCTGGGTCACGAAGCCCCCGCTGTCACGGATCACGCTCACCGCCTTGCCGTCGCGCGCGAACAGCGCGTGGGCGGCCTCGTGCATGTCCGTTCGCGTGGCCGGATTGGTGGCCAGGACGCGACGCTGGGTGGCGGCGTCCTCGATCAGCAGGTCGATGCCCACGGTTCGTGCCGGATCCAGGCGTTCGACGACGGCGACCGTGCTGACGTCGAAGCCCAGCGGCGCCACCAGGGTCAGTGCCTGGGGCGAGGGGCTCCGGCCGGTTTCGATCTTCGCGCCAAGGTCCTTGAGCAACTGGTAGATCTCGGCACGGCGCGTGGCGCGGCTCGAGACCCACACGGGCGGCAGCTCTGCCACCGAGGGCGCGGGTGGCTCAGCCGCGACATCCGCCTTGCCATTAGAGTAGCGGTAGAAACCCTCGCCTGTCTTACGGCCCAGCACACCGCCAACCAAGCGCTGCGCAGTGATCAGGCTGGGCCGGTAGCGCGGTTCCTCGGAGTACTGGTGGTAGACCGACTCCATGACCGGGTGCGAGACGTCGAGCGCCGTGATGTCCATCAGCTCGAAAGGACCGAGCTTGAAGCCCGCTTGGTCACGCAGGATGCGGTCGATGGTGGCAAAATCCGCCACACCTTCGCCGACGATACGTAGGGCTTCCGTGCTGTAGCCGCGACCCGCGTGGTTGACGATGAAGCCCGGCGTGTCCTGCGCCAGCACGGGGGTGTGCCCCAGCTGGCGCGCGTAGTCCGAGAGGGCAGCGCACACCGCTGGATCGGTCTTGAGTCCGGCGACGACTTCCACCATCTTCATCAGCGGCACCGGATTGAAAAAGTGGAAGCCCGCCACACGCTGCGGGCGACGCAGCCTCGCGGCGATGGCCGTGATCGACAGCGAGGATGTGTTGCTGGCGAGCACGGCATCGAGACCCACGATGCCTTCGAGCTCGACAAAAAGCGCGGCCTTGATCTCCAGCTTTTCGACGATGGCCTCGACGACCAGATCGCAGGATTTCAGGTCCTGCAGGCTGCTGGCTGAGCGCAGCCGCGCCTTGTTCGCCGCAGCGGCCACCGCATCTAGCCGACCTTTCTCGACCTACCGGTCCCATTGCTCGACGATGGACTGCTGCGCGGCGGCGATGGCGCTCGGCTGCTGGTCGTAAAGGGTCACGGTGCTGCCGGCCTGGGCGGCGATCTGGGCAATGCCGCAGCCCATGGCGCCCGTGCCGACCACGGCGATGTTTGCGTAGAGAGCTTGCATGCGCGGAATTATCGTGTCGGCCCTGAAGGCGCCGAAGGCGCCGAGTCACCTGCCGGACTGCCGGAGCCGCAAGCCTCTGTCAGACTGGCGCTACCTGCAATATGACAACTAGGAATGGACATGACACTCAGGCTTTGCGGCTTCGCGGCCAGCAATTACTACAACAAGGTCAAGCTGCAGCTGCTGGAAAAAGGCGTGCCCTTTGTGGAAGAATTGGTCTGGACCGGCAACACGCACCCCCTGCTGGTCGAGCGCTCGCCCATGGGCAAGGTGCCTTTCCTGGACACCGGTTCCGGCCCCATCTCGGAATCAAGCGCCTGTGCCGAGTACATCGAGGCGGCCTATCCCCAGAACCGCCTGCTTCCTGCCGATCCCCTGGCTGCTGCGAAGGTGCGCGAACTCATTCTCTACATGGAACTTCACCTGGAGCTGGTGGCGCGTGAGCTTTATGCCGAGGCGTTCTTCGGCGGCAAGGTGGGTGACGGGCTCAAGGAGCGCACCCGCAAGCTGCTGGACAAGGGTGTGAACGGCTTTGCGAAACTCACCAAGTTTTCGCCCTTCGTGGCGGGAAACGTTTTCACGCTGGCCGACTGCGCGGCGGTGGCCCATCTGCCGCTGGTGAGCAGCGCTACCAGGATCATCTATGGCGAGGATCTGTTGTCGGACTTGCCCGTCAAGGACTATCTCAAGACCATGGCGGAGCGGCCTCATGTGCACAGAGTCAACGCGGACCGCAAGACCAGTACTGAGCTGATGCTTTCCAGGCGCAGCGCCAAGGCAGGCTGAGCCGCAGGACAAGAGGGCGCCTTAGCGTGCGACTTGCAAGGCTTCGGGGTTGACGATATTGCGAGGCTCGCCCTTGATGAAGCCCACCACGTTGTCAAAGGCGGTGCCAAAGTAGGTTTCGTAGCTTTCCTGCTCGACATAGCCGATGTGCGGTGTGCAGATGCAGTTTTCGAGCCGCAGAAGGGCGTGGCCTTGCAGGATGGGCTCGGACTCGAAAACGTCAATGGCAGCCATGCCCGGACGGCCATGGTTCAGTGCAGGGATCAGGGCGTCGGCCTCGATGAGCTCGGCGCGCGAGGTGTTGACCAGGAGCGCGGTGGGTTTCATCAGTGCCAGGTCTGCGGGGGTGACGATGCCGCGGGTTGCGTCGTTCAGCCGCAGGTGCAGGGTCAAGACATCACTTTGCGCGAAGAAGTCCTCGCGGCTGACGGCGTTCTCGAGACCGTCCTGCGCCGCCTTTTCTCGTGAGGCTTCTCGGCCCCACACCAGCACGCGCATGCCAAAGGCCTTGCCGTAGCTGGCCACGAGTTGGCCTATCTTGCCGTAGCCCCAGATACCCAGCGTCTTGCCCCGCAGCACACTGCCCAGGCCGAAGTTCGTTGGCATCGCCGCAGACTTCAGTCCGGACTGCTGCCAGGCGCCGTGCTTGAGGTTGCCGATGTACTGCGGCAGGCGGCGCATGGCGGCCATGATGAGCGCCCAGGTGAGTTCCGCTGGTGCCACGGGGGAGCCAGTGCCTTCCGACACCACGATCCCGCGTTCGGTGCAGGCGTCAATGTCGATGTGCTTGCCGATACGGCCCGTCTGTGCGATGAGCTTGAGCCGCGGCAGCTTGTCGATCAACTGGCGCGTGATGTGTGTGCGCTCTCTGATCAGGACCAGCACTTCGGCGTCGCGCAGGCGCACCGAGAGCTGGCCCAGTCCCTTGACGGTGTTGGTGTAGACCTTGAGTGACTGTCCGGCCAGTTTGTCGGCACATTGCAGTTTTCGGACGACGTCCTGATAGTCGTCCAGGATCACGATGTTCATGCCGCTATTCTGCCCTCGAGCCCTTCGCTAAGGACTAACCCTAGTGGATCGGCGCTCGGGTGCGGCGGGCCCCGAACGGGCCTTTCAGGGGCGAACGCCCTCGCAGGCGGCGAGGCGGTCCAGCTCGGCGCAAACGTCTGCCATGCGGCCGGAGATCACCATACGGCCCACCTGCGAGCGCTGTTGGCCCGCTTCGATCACACGGACCACGCGAAGCGGGCGCGCGACCGGCTGCGTCGCGAGCGCCGGCGCGCCACTAGCAGCGCGAGGCAAGACATGTTGCCCGGGCCGCGTGGCGCGGGGTGGGGTGACGGGCGACAGCGTGCGCAGCAGCTTGTGCAGTGGAGACCAGAGAACGTAGCCAACAGACCAGGCGGTATTCATTGACAACCTTTCAGACCCGTGGGTCGCTTACATGAGCATGGTGTTCCGGATCAACCCCACTGCCAGCCCTTCAATCTCGAACGGCTCGCCCGGCTCGACCACGATGACCTGGTAGTCGGGATTTTCTGGCAGCAACTCGATCAGGTGCTTGTTGCGCCGGAAACGCTTGACGGTCACTTCGTCGCCCAGCCGTGCCACGACGATCTGCCCGTTCTTGGCGTCCTTGGTGGACTGCACTGCCAGCAGGTCGCCGTCCATGATGCCGGCGTCCCGCATGGACATGCCGCGTACCTTGAGCAGGTAGTCGGGCTTGCGCTGGAACAGGGAGCTCTCCACGTAATAGGTCTGGTCGACATGCTGTTGCGCGAGAATGGGTGAGCCGGCCGCGACGCGTCCGACCAGCGGCAGGGCGAGCTGGGCCAGGTCTGGCATGGGGAGCGAGAACTGTTTGATCCGCGATTCATTGATGGAACGCAGCACATCACCTTGCAGCCGGATGCCGCGCGACGTGCCGCTGACCAGCTCGATCACGCCTTTGCGGGCCAGGGCCTGCAGGTGTTCTTCGGCCGCGTTCGCGGACTTGAAGCCGAGTTCAGCGGCAATCTCGGCGCGCGTGGGCGGCGCGCCCGTGCGGGCAATCGCGCTCTGGATCAGGTCCAGAATCTGTTGCTGGCGGGCCGTGAGCTTGATCGGGTACTGCGGAAGATCCATCGTAGTGACTCCTTTGGGCGGAACGGGAACCAACTGTTTTGATATCCAGTATCTGTATTTTTAACCAGTTCTTAGTCAAATGCAAGCCTTGCAGCAAAAAAAAATTGTGGTTCTGGGGACGGGAGGCACCATCGCCGGTCTGGCGCAGGGGGCCGCGCCCGGGTGCTATCGCTCGGCGCAGAAGGACGTCGCCGACCTGATGGGGGGGGTGCCCGTTCCGACAGGCATGACCCTCTCGGTTGTGCAGGTCGCCCAGATCGACAGCAAGGACATGGACCTGCCGGTCTGGCAGGCGCTGCTAGCGGCCGCACGCTCGTGGCTGGATCAGACCGATGTCCGGGCGCTGCTCGTCACCCACGGGACCGATACCCTAGAGGAGACAGCCTGGCTGCTGCAGGCCATGCTGGCCCCGACCAAACCCGTTGTATTGACCTGCGCCATGCGGCCGGCTGATGCCGTCGACGCGGATGGCCCGCGCAACCTGGCAGATGCTTTGATCGTAGCGGCGGATCCGCAGGCGCGAGGCGTGTTGGTGGTTTGTGCGGGGCGCGTCCTGGGTGCCCAGGACGTGCAGAAGGTCCACAGTTCCCGGCTCGACGCCTTCGGAGCAGGGGAAGCAGGTGATATTGCTCGGGTCCTGGACGGTCATGTGCATTGGTTGCGTGATTGTCCGAAGCCCGAACCCGCAGGCAGCCTGGACGCCCTGCTGGCGGCCGCGCGGTTGCCTCGGGTCGAAATCGTTTTGAGCCATGCGGCGGCAAGCGCTGCGGCGGTGGACGCGATCGTCGACCGGGGGACCGCGACCCGGCTGGGGGCAGAGCACGTGCGTGGGCTGGTGCTGGCAGGCACCGGCGGCGGAACGCTGCACCACGCGCTTGAAGCCGCCGCTCGCCGGGCGCAGGCCCAGGGTGTCCGGGTGGTGCGTACGACACGCTGTGCCGACGGCTGGCTGCAGCCACGCCCGGACGAGGAGTTCCCGGTCCTTGCGCTCAGTCCCGTCAAGGCGCGGCTCGCGCTGATGCTGGAACTCCTGGAGCGCTGAGGTGTTTGCGAGCCTGCAAGCGAGTGTCTGGGCCTATCCGGTCCTCGAGGTGCTGCACCTGCTGGGCGTAGCGCTGCTGCTTGGCAATCTGGTGTTGCTGGAACTGCGCGCCTTCGGTTGGGGTGCCGTCCTGCCGTTGGCGCCGTTGGCCCGGCTGAGCCTGATGGTGGCCATGGCGGGTTTCGGCCTTGCCGCGGTATCGGGTCTGCTGATGTTCTCAACGCAGCCTTCGGAACTCTTGGCCAACCGGGCCTTCACCCTCAAAATGCTGCTTCTATCGCTGGCGGCGTGCAATGCCGGCTGGTTCCACGGCCGGGGCTCGCTGCAGCGTCTTGACACCCTAGCCCGCGCGCAGTTGCTGGTGTCCACGCTGCTCTGGCTCGGCGTGCTGACCTGCGGCCGCTGGATTGCTTATCTTTGAACCGCAAGGAGAACACCATGCATCGACGTACTGCCATCAGCCTGGTCCTGCTGCCCGGAGTGTTACCGCTCGCACAGGCACACCATGGCTGGAGCAGTTTTGATCAGGATCGGCCCCTCTACCTGCACGGCCGTGTGCAGGGCGTACGTTGGCAGAATCCGCACGCCGAGATCGTGTTGGAATTGCCTGCGCAGCTCACTTTGCCTGCAGATCTGGCGCAGCGCAGTGTGCCCGCGCAAACCGCGCCCGTGGACGGCAAGGCGCTGCTCACCCGGGCGCAGCTGCCGCAGCGCCAGGATCGACGCTGGGAGATCGAGCTGGCACCTCTTTCGCGCATGCATGCATGGAACGTCTCTCCGCTGAAGGTGGGTGATGAGGTAGGCGTCCTGGGCTTCACCTTCCGGGGAGAAATGGGCGCTGCCATCCTGCGTGCTGAGTACCTTTTCGTAGACACACGCGTCTACGGCCTGCGATCTGCTCCGGCTTGAGGCAGAGGTAGCGGCGTGCAAACGGGCGGCCTGGCGCGGTCGGCAACGTCCGTCACAATGCAACTCTGTCCCTCGCAAGCGCCAGGTTCCAGCTCAGCGACCTTGTTGCCACCCTGAGCGACCAACGGGACCATGAGTCTCTGAACAAGGCGTTGGTGCTTGCCCTGGTCGAACTGCTGCGGCCCACGCGGGTCGGCATCCATCTGCTGCTAAGGGACGGGTATGAGCAGCGCTGGCTGCCGGTGGTCGGTATCGAGCAGGGTGGCGCGCCGGAACTGCACGACGCAATGCAAGTCGATTTCCGGCGGCTGCCTTTGGTCAGCGCGGCGAGTCCGCGCGGACGTTCCCTGGAGGCGGGCCTGCCCGTCGTCGCGCAAGGTGCCGGCAACACGCCCGGCTGCCTGACGGAGTTGCCTCTGTTTGCCGGTGCCGAGCCTGAGGAGGCGAGCGCACTCGAAATCGGTTCGACCGCCCGACTAGATGCCCACTCGCTGGAATGCATCGAGCGCGTGCTGAGGGTCTACGCAATATGTATGCCATGTTCACTTACAACGAGCGTGACGCGCTCACCCGTCTGCTTAACCGCAAGTCCTTTGAGCAGAACTTTACAAGTCCCTGCGCGAGAAGGTGCCGCGAGCCGAGCGCCGGGGCCCACCGGACGGACCTGAGGGTCCGCCGCCGCAGCGCCTCCTGCAGTCGAGCGAGCGTTTCTGGCTGGCGATGCTGGAGGTCGACCACCTCAAGCAGGTGAGTGACCCGTAGAACACCAGATAGGCGACGAGCTAGTGATCCTCATCGCCCGCATCCTCAAGACCACGTTCTGCGGCTATGACGACGTCTATCGCTTTGGCGGCGAGGAGATTGTCGTGCTCCTGCGTTGCCCGGATTCAGCCGTCGCGCTGCAGACGGCCGAGCGCTTGCGCCTTAGCATGTAGCAGTACCGCTTTCCGCAGGTGGCGCGTATCACGGTGAGCGTGGAGCTGACGGCCATCGGAGCCGGCGATGCGCCGTACGGGGTGTGCATTCGTGCGGGCCGAGCGATTCACTACGCTAAACGACACCGCCGCAACCGGGCCCGCAGCCACGAGGACCTTGTACAGCAGGGGCTGCTGCAGATCGAGGTGCGGGACGGCGGCATCGAGCTGTTCTAACGGCAGCGTGTGCGTGATCTTGGGCCGCTTGCGCGGCCCGGTGGCTGTGGGAGTTGGCTTGCGCGGCGTCAGGCGGTGAGCGCCGCCAGGGCTCTTGCGGTGATCTCCTCAACCTGCCCCAGGCCGCTGATCGCGCGGTACTTCGGAGCGGTGGAGGCGTCGCTCTTGGCCCAGTTGCTGTAGTAATTCACAAGCGGGCGCGTCTGCGCACTGTAGACATCAAGGCGTTTCTTCACGGTTTCTTCCTTGTCATCGTCGCGCTGCACCAGCGGCTCGCCGGTGAGGTCGTCCGTGCCCTCCACCTTGGGCGGGTTGAACTTGATGTGATAGGTACGGCCCGATGCGGGGTGCGAGCGTCGCCCGCTCATGCGCTCGATGATGGCCTCGAAGGGAACGTCGATTTCCAGAACGTAGTCCAGCTTCACGCCGGCCGCCTTCATGGCGTCGGCCTGGGGAATGGTGCGCGGGAAGCCGTCGAACAGAAAACCCGGTACGCAATCTGGCTGCGCAATACGCTCCTTGACCAAGTTGATGATCAGATCATCACTGACCAGGCCGCCAGACTCCATCACCGCCTTGGCTTGCAGGCCTAGCGGCGTGCCCGCCTTGACCGCGGCCCGCAGCATGTCGCCGGTCGAGATCTGCGGGATACCGAATTTCTTGCAGATGAAGGCCGCTTGCGTGCCCTTGCCGGCGCCAGGAGCGCCCAACAGGATCAGTCTCATGGAGTTCCTCGGATCTAGTCGGATGGTCGGCTGCACACGCAGCGCGCCGGTGCAGTGCCGCCCCGTCAAAGCAAGGATAGCACGCCGAAACCGGCCGCAACCTTACAGCGCGCTAGGCTCGCTACGCCTGTTGCTAGGCCTGAAACAGCCTGCGCACGCGCTCGAGGTCCTCGGGCGTGTCCACGCCGGCACCCGGGGCCTGCTGACTCAGGTGCACGGCGATACGGTGGCCATGCCACATCGCGCGCAACTGTTCGAGCTCTTCGCAGACTTCGATGGGTGCCTGGGCCAGCGTGGGGAACTGGCGCAGAAAACCTGCCCGGTAGGCGTAGATGCCGATGTGACGCAGCGGCGCGGGCTGCGCCAGCGTGGTGACGCCGTGCGCATAGCCATCACGCCACCAGGCGATGGGAGCGCGGCTGAAGTAGAGCGCGAGGCTGCGTGCGTCGACGACGACCTTGACCACATTTGGGTTGACGAAGTCTGCCACTTCGTGCAGCGGATGGGCGGCAGTGCTCATGCTGGCTTCGGGACGTTGATGCAGGAGCGTGGCGACGGCAGACACGAGGCTGGGATCGATCAGCGGCTCGTCGCCCTGCACATTGACGACGATGGCGTCGGCCGGCAGCTTCAGCAGCTCACAGGCTTCTGCCAGCCGGTCGCTGCCGCTGGGGTGGTCCACGCGGGTCAGCAGCGCTTGCACACCGTGCCGTGCGCAGGCCTGGAGGATGGATGCATCGTCTGCCGCGACTACGATGCGGGATCCGGCAGGCAGTCCCTGCGCGACCCGGTGGGCAACGCGCACTACCATGGGAAGACCGGCGATATCGGCCAGCGGCTTGTTGGGCAGGCGGCTGGAGGCGAGCCTCGCGGGGATCAGGACCGTGTAGCTCACAGGCCGAGTTCCTGATCGCTCAGGACGCGGGCCTCGTCTTCGAGCAGCACCGGAATGCCGTCCCGGACCGGATAGGCTAGGCGCGCGCTGCGCGAGACCAGTTCGTTTTTTTCACGGTTGTAATCCAACGGACCTTTGGTCACCGGGCAGACCAAGAGTTCAAGCAGGCGGGTGTCCATAGGCCGATGATAGCCGCGCCTGGCGTGCATCATCGAGCAGGCGGTCGAAGGCAGCGTAAAAGGCGGGCTCCGGTTCGAACTCCAGAGGCACAGCGAGTGCGTCAGGGTGCTGACGCCATAGCTTCAGGGCGTCTTTCTCCGTGCAGAGCAGGGTGTAGTCGCGGTCGCGCGGCCGTTGCCAGCCGGCGTAGTCATCGTGGTCGCGCCGGGCTACGGTGAGGGAGATCGGCAGTCCGAGGGCCTGCAGCATGTCGAAGAAGGCCTGGGGCCGCGCTGTTGCGGCTACGGCCAGCAGCGGACGGCCTTCTTCTGCAAGGCTGTCGAGCTTGACGCGGCTACCATCGGCCCGCACAGCGTGGCGCGCCAAGGCCCGCAGGGAGTTGTAGCCAGCGAAGGCCGGCCGGCGGCCAGTGTGCAGCACGAGGTCGACATGGCGCGGCCAGGGCTCGCGCAGAGGGCCGGCGGGGATCAGGAACCCGTTGCCGACACCTCGATCGTCGAAGACGCAGATTTCCAGGTCCCGGGCCAGCGGCAGGTGTTGCAGTCCGTCGTCGCTGACCAGGATATCCACCTCCGGGTGTGCCCGGAGTAGGGCGCATGCGGCTTCGATGCGTCGGCGTGCCACGAAGACCGGCACGCCGGTACGCCGACGGATCAGTGCTGGCTCATCGCCGACGTCCTGCACCAGGCTGTCATCGAGGACTGCGCGGCAATCCCGGCTGCGGCGGCCGTAGCCTCGTGAAATCACGCCGGGGCGCATGCCACGCTCCTGCAGGTAACGCACCAGGGCCATGACAACTGGCGTTTTGCCTGCACCGCCGGCGACCACGTTACCAACGACGACAAGGGGTACCGGCGTGTGCTTCCGTCTCAGCACCCCGCTTAGATAGAGTCCTTGACGAAGGCGTACCAAAGCTCCGATGACGAGGGAGAACGGCCACAGGGCCCAGGATAGCGGGTCGCGCCGCTGCCAGCTGTCAAGCAGCAGGCGTTGCCAGGCGGGCTGGCCGAAGCTCTGCATGGCGTGTTGCTAGCGCGCGCCGGCCCGGGCCGAGGACTGCGTGGCGAAAGTGATCTGGGTCAGGCCGGCGCGACGCGCGGCTTCCATGACCGTTACCACAGATTGGTGCCGCGCGCTGGCGTCGGCGCTGATGATCACCACGGTGTCTTTGCCCCCCTTGGCCGACTGGAGCAGCGCCGCGACCACGGCTTCCACGCTGTGGCCTTCGACGGGCGTGCGGTTGACGCTGTAGTTGCCATCGCTGCCGACGGCGACGATGACTTCCTTGGGGTAGTCCCGCTGCGCGTCGGCATCTGCCACCGGCAGGCGCAGCTGCATTTCGGTGAACTTACTGTAGGTGGTGGTAAGCATCAGGAAGATGAGGATCACCAACAGCACATCAATGAAGGCGATCAGGTTGATCTCCGGCTCCTCGCGCGCCGGACGGCGCAAATGAAGTCTCATGACTCGGTGCGCCGCAGCGTGCCCAGGTGTTGCAGCAGGCGCTCGCCCGCCAGTTCCAGCGACAGCAGGTAGCCGTCGACGCGGGCGCGGAAATAGCGCCAGAAGATGAGCGAAGGGATCGCAACGATCAGGCCAAAGGCCGTGTTGTAAAGCGCGATGGAGATTCCCTGCGCTAGCTGGCCCGGGTTTCCGACGCCGCTGCCGCCCGGCGTCTGCGAGCCGAAGATCTCGATCATGCCCACGATGGTGCCGAACAGGCCGAGCAGGGGCGCCACCGAGGCAATGGTCGCCAGTGCGGTAAGGTAGCGCTCAAGGCGATGGCTCACCACTCGACCCGCGCTTTCCATCGCATTGCGCACTTCCTCGTCGCTGCTGTCGGGCCTGGACTGCCGGGCACGCAAGCCACTGGCCAGCACCTCACCCAGGGCCGAGCTGGTTGCCAGCTGCTCAATGACTTCGGGTTTTGGCAGCTCCTCGCGCGAGGCGTTGAGCACCTCGTCCAACAGTTCGGGAGGCGCGACCTTGGATGTCTTAAGGCTGATGAAGCGCTCGATGATCAGGGCTAGCGCAAGGACGGAGCATGCAATCAGGGGCCAGATCGGCCAGCCGGCAGCTTGTATGATGGAAAGCAAGGGACTCCTCCACGACGGTATACGTGACGATTATCACCGACCGCCTCTTGACGCCACGGGCGCTGCGAACGGCGCGTGTTACCGGCTATATGCCCCAGAACTTCCCCATCACTCACAGATTGTGTGGATAACTTTGTGTAAAACTGTTGTCCAGATGGCGCGAAGCGCGTATCCATGCGTGTTTGCGGCAACATGATGACAGAAAAGGCAGAGAAATACCCAATGAAATCAATGGCTTCCACGGAGCGATCAGCATTCCTGCACGGTCTAAGCAAGGTGTGGACCACGGTCGATCGCTGTGGAGTAGTTTGCCACCGCGATAGCGGCGCAAGCCTCATGAAACCTGATGCCTGAGCTTCTGACTCCCGTCGCGACGCTACGCATCTGGCAGGTTGGTGCGCTGTGCCGCGCCATTGCTGATGCGCTGGACACGCGTTTCAATCCGGTTGCGGTCCGCGGCGAGATTTCGGGCTTCAGCCGGGCCGCCAGTGGGCACTGTTACTTCACCTTGAGGGACGAAGCAGCTCAGCTGCGCTGCGCCATGTTCCGTCGCGCTGCGAGCCTGCTCGACTTCAGTCCCGGTGATGGTGAACTGGTGGAGCTGCGGGGGCGGCTAGGGATTTACGAGGCGAGGGGAGACCTGCAGCTGATCGTTGAGTCCATGACGCGCGCCGGCCAGGGCGCATGGTTCGAGCAGTTCCTGCGTCTGAAGGGCCGGCTGGAGGCCGAGGGTCTGTTCGATCCGGCCCGCAAGCGTAAGCCGCCCCTGATGCCGCGCGCGATCGGGGTCGTGACGTCTCTGGGCGCGGCGGCTCTGCACGATGTGGTCACAACGCTGCAGCGGCGTGTCCCGAACATCCCGGTTCTTATCGCGCCGGCCCCCGTGCAGGGTAGCAGCGCCCCGGCGGCCATCGTCGCCGCATTGCAGCAACTTTATGGGCTGGCACAGCGGGGGCGGCTGGACGTGATCCTGCTGGTCCGCGGCGGGGGCTCGCTTGAGGACCTCTGGGCCTTCAACGACGAGGTGCTCGCACGGGCTGTCTTTCAAAGCCCCGTGCCCCTAGTCAGCGGTGTGGGGCATGAAACCGATTTCACCATCGTCGACTTTGTCGCAGATCTGCGTGCGCCGACACCTACCGCTGCCGCAGAATTGGTGGCCGAGCCTCGCGCGGTGTGGATGGGTGCTCTCGAACTTTTGCACGGGCGCTTGCAGGACGGGGTATCCGCCCGGCTGGACCGGTGCCACCAGCAGCTGGACCTTGCTGTCAGCCGGCTGGGTCGGCCGTCCGCGAGGCTGGCCCGCCAGCGACTGGAACTGTCCACTCGCGCGCAGCGCCTGCGCCATGCGGTGACGCAGGTCCACGCTCGCCTGCTGCGCGATTTGACGACGTTTGAGTCGGCATTGCCTCGTGCGGGGTCGCGCGGCCTCGAAGTTCAGGCTCAGCGCCTTGAACGTGTCTCCCTGCGACTGCAACTGCTTGATCCCCGGCTGGTCTTGCAGCGTGGCTACGCATGGCTAAGCGATCTGCACGGGCGCGCCGTGACGCGCGCCGACCAGACCCATGCCGGGCAAGCTCTGCAGGCCACCCTTGCCGACGGCAAGGTTGATCTCACGGTGTCAAACGGCTGCGGGAATTAGTTCCTACAATCGCGCCTGACTTTCACAACGACCACCGAGGAACCCACCATGGAACACACCCTGCCGCCCCTGCCTTACGCCATCGACGCCCTCGCGCCTCACTACTCCAAGGAAACGCTGGAGTTCCACCATGGTAAGCACCACAACGCCTATGTGGTGAACCTGAACAACCTGCAGAAGGGCACCGAGTTTGAGAGCATGGACCTGGAGTCCATCGTCAAGAAGTCCAGCGGTGGCATCTACAACAACTCAGCCCAGATCTGGAACCACACTTTCTTCTGGAACTGCATGAAGCCCATCGGTGGGGGTGAGCCTTCCGGAGCGCTGGCCGCAGCCATCAACGCCAAGTGGGGCAGCTACGCAGCTTTCCGCGAGGCCTTCGTGAAGTCGGCGGTGGGCAACTTCGGCTCCGGCTGGACCTGGCTGGTCAAGAAGGCTGATGGCTCGGTGGACATCGTCAACACCGGCGCGGCGGGGACCCCGCTGACCACAGCCGACAAGGCCTTGCTTACCGTTGACGTTTGGGAACACGCCTACTACATCGACTAC
>JADCGR010000022.1 GCA_020248905.1 Curvibacter sp.
ACACTCACCATTGCGTACTTTGACCGGCTGGGGGTACCAAGACTGTCCTGACCTCAAACTCTCGAACCGCCCGGTGCGGACCCGCATGCCGGGTGGTGTGGCAGGGGTGCCTCCTACAATGGAGGCCCCCTTTGCCGATTTTATTCCACGCGCAGGCTACTGCCGCTCACCACCAGGCGCTTGCCGGCCGGGGCCGTGAGCCAGGCGCGGGCGGGCGCCGGGTCCAGTCCGTAGGTGAAGCTCACGCTTTGCGTGCTGGTGCGGCCGCTGCCGTGGCCGCTGGTCTCGGTCAGGGCAAGAAAATTCATGCGCGCCTGCGTTCCGTCGCTGCAGCTCAGCTGGACGGTGCCACCGGTACTGGCGGTGTAGCGCACGGCACCCATGCAGTTGAGCGCGGGCTCGCCGCCGCTGCTGAGTTGCAGGGTGGCGCGGCGGTCAGTGTAGAGCAGGGCTTCACCGGTGAGTACTCTGTCGCCAACCACGGCCAGGGCCGGCACGGGGGTGGCCAGCGAGCGCATGGTGGCCTCGTTCAGCGACGCACAGCCGCCCAGCGCGAGAGCGGCCATCAGCAGCAGGGCGCGGGTGGGCAGCTGTGCATTCTTCATCAGGCGGCCATCATAGAACACCGGTCAGCGGGCGCAAGACCCGCGTGCTCTTGCCTAGAAAAAAGACGACGTATGGACAACGAGACCACCATGCCCGTGCTGCTGACCCGGCCTGCAATACTGGCGCCGAGCCATCAGCCCAGGCCCGCAGGCGTCATCCTCTATACCTTCATTTTTTTGTTGGCCTTGCTGGTGCTTGCTGTGGGGGCTTTGGCTCTACTGAGTGGGCGCGGGATTTGTTCAGATCTACAGGGCTGACCCTTTCGGCCTGGATCAGACTGTACTCGGGGGCAACCGGCTGCGTTCGCACTGACGTTTCAAAACGACGGCAGGGATTCGACACGCTTGACCTGCATGGGCGATAGCCTCAGCCGGGGTGGGGTGGTCGCTGCCGCAGCAAGAGTCTCCCGGGTCGGGAGAACTTGGAATGCAACGGACGCTTAGTGAGCGTCTGCGGCCTTTGCCGCTTCCACGGCCTCGCGCGCATCGCCACCGGCGCCGTTGAAGAACAGGTTGAGCAGCACCGCACTGATAGACGCCAGCAGGATGCCGGACTCGATCAGCGGATGGATGTCGTGGGGCATCCACTGCAGGTACCGTGGTGCGATCAGCGGAATCATGCCGATGCCGATCGACACGGCGACGATGAAGAGGTTGTTGCGGTTGCCCTTGTAGTCCACTGACGCCAAGATCCGGATACCCGTGGCGGCGACCATGCCGAACATGACCAGGCCCGCGCCACCCAGAACGAAGGTGGGCAGCGACTCCACGAGAGCCGCCATTTTCGGCAGCATGCCCAGCAGCACGAGAAGGACGCCGGCCGCCACGCAGACGTAGCGGCTCTTCACGCCCGTAACACCAACCAGACCGACGTTCTGCGAGAAGCTGGTGTAAGGGAAGGTGTTGAAGATACCGCCGATCAGTGTGCCGAGACCATCGACCCGAAGTCCGGCTGAGAGCTGCTTCTGGTCGATCTTCTTGCCCGTGATGTCGGACAGTGCCAGGAACATGCCGGTGGACTCGATCATGACGACGATCATGACCAGGGTCATTGTCACAATCAGGATCGGGTCGAATACTGGCGTAGCGATCTCAAACGGCAGCACGAAGTCGACCCAGTTGGCCTTGGACACCTTCTCGAAGCTCATCAGGCCCATGGCTGTTGCGATGACTGCGGCGATCACGATGCCGAGCAACACGGAGATGTTGGCGATGAAGCCGCGGGCAAACCTGGCGATCACCAGGATGGACGCCAGCGAGATGGCGGCGATGGCGATGTGCGACAGTTGCGCGTACTTCGGGTTGGGAACGGTGCCGACCAAGGCCAGACCCTGGGGAATCGCCGGAACCGTGGTCGGTGCGCTGGCGGTGGCGCCGGGCGCGACTGCGGCGCCGGCCATGCTCTTGACGGTGGCAAGCCACTGGGCGTGCTCGGGGTTGACGATTTGTGGTGCCGTCGGGCCGGCCGGGACCCCGAAGATCCAGTTGATGCCCACGCGCATCAGGCTGATGCCGATGACGGCGATGATTGTGCCGGTGACCACGGGCGGGAAGAAGCGCAACAGGCGACTGACCACGGGTGCCAGGAGGATGGATATCACCCCTGCGCCGATGATGGCCCCGAAGATCAGGCCCGCCCCCTCGACACCGGGCTTGGCGTTGGCCATGGCCACCATAGGCGCCACGGCAGCGAAGGTCACGCCCATCATTACGGGCAGGCGTATGCCGAACCATTGGGTCACGCCGAACGCCTGGATCAGCGTCACCAGGCCACAGCAGAACAAGTCCGCCTGGATCAGCATCGTGACCTGCTCGGGGCTGAGCTTGAGCGCGCGTCCTACGATCAGCGGCACGGCCACGGCGCCGGCGTACATCACCAGCACATGTTGAAGTCCCAGTGCGGTGAGCCTGCCGTTGGGCAGGCGCTCGTCGACGGGATGGACGGCAGTGGTCATGGCAGTCTCCTGGTTGGTATGCAGCTGACAAATTGGATACTAAACGGTATACAAATCATGTGTACAAAAATCACGATAACGCCTAGGGTTTACCCTTGGGCCGACTGTCGTGTACGCGGGGGCTGGCTTGCGACGGTGTGCGGACTCAGGCTGTGCTGAGCAGGTCCAGCAGGGTTCGGGCGATTACCTTGGTGGCGCGACGCAGGTCGTCGAGCACGAGGTGCTCATCCGCGCGCTTGGCGTTGGATTCGCGCACGGTGCGGGGGCCGGCACCGTAGATCACGCCAGGGATGCCGCGTTCCACGTACAGCCGAACGTCGGTGTAGAGCGGCGTGCCCAGGGCCGCAATGGCTTGTCCGAACACTTCCTGCCCGTGTTTCTGGATGGCCTGCACCAGCGGCGCATTGCCCGGCAGCGGCTTCATGGCGCGGCACAGCAGCAGGCGCTTGACCTCGACGCGGATGGCCTTGCCACCACGCGGCGGGTTGAAGCTGGCGGCCGCCTGCTCGATGGTGCGGCGCAGGCTGGCTTCGACCTCGGCCGGATCCTCTTCGGGGATCATGCGGCGGTCGAGTTTGAGCACCACCTTGCCCGGGATCACGTTGGTGTTGGTACCACCCTGGATCAGGCCCACGTTGAGGTAGGGGTGAGTGATACCCTCGACGCTGGAGCGGACCTTGAGGTAGTCGGCGTTGAGCTGGTAGAGCGCATTGAGGATGTGCGTGGCGCCCTGCAGGGCGTCGGTACCGCTGTCGGGGATGGCCGCGTGAGACATGTCGCCATGCACGGTCACCTCCAGCTGCAGGCAGCCGTTGTGCGCGACGACCACCTGGTAGCTGAAGCCCGCTGCGATCATCAGGTCTGGCTTGGTCAGGCCCTGGTCGAGCAGCCAGCCCGGACCGACCTCGCCGCCAAATTCCTCGTCGTAGGTGACGTGCAGCTCCACACCGCCCTTGAGCGGCGCGCCCAGTGCTTCAAGCGCCCGGATCGCGTAAGTGAAGCTTGCGATATCACACTTGCTTACCGCAGCCGCGCGCCCGTAGATCCTGCCGTCCTTGATCTCGCCGCCGTAAGGGTCGTGCGTCCAGCCCTCACCGGGCGGTACCACGTCGCCATGCGCATTGAGTGCAACCGTCTTGCCGCCTTCGGCATAGCGTCGACGCAGGATGAGGTTGGTGATGGTCTGCAGGCCGGCGGCCTTGACGGCGCCCTCGGGTACGGCGTGTTTCTCCGCCTTCAGACCCATGCCGGCAAGCAGCTCGGCCGTGCGCTCGGCATGGGGCGCGTTGTTTCCCGGCGGCGTGTCAGTGGGCACGCGGATGAGTTCCTGCAGGAACTTCACTTCCTCGTCAAAGTGGGCGTCGATCCAGGCGTCAAGCTGTTGATACGGTGTGGTCATGGTGAACTTCAGAGGGATTCAGTCGCAAGCTGCAGCAGCAGGTGGTCAAAGGCCTTGACGGCCAGGTCCATGTCGTCGGCGGTGCTCGACTCCAAGGGGTTGTGGCTGATACCGCTGTTCTCACCGCGTACGAAGAGCATGGCCTGCGGCAGGATCTCGTGCAGTTTCATGGCGTCATGGCCGGCCCCACTGGGCATGCGGTACAGCGGCACGCCCAGGGCCGTGCAAGCGCGCTCCCAGCGGGCCTGCCAGGCGGCGGTGCTGGGCGCAGCGGCGGCACGCATGGTCTCTTCCAGAGTGTGGCGCACGCCGCGGCGGGTGCAGATCTCCTGCAGCCGGTCCAGCACGTCGCGTGCGAGTGCATCGCGCTGCGCGTTGGTGGGCGCGCGCAGGTCGAGGCTGAAGCGGCAGGCGCCGGGCACCACGTTGATAGAGCCGTTGGGCACCTGCAGCATGCCTACCGTCGCCACCGAATCACCATCCTGCGCAGCGCGCTCTTCGGCATAAAGGATGAGCTCGGCAACGGCCGCAGCCGCGTCGCGGCGGCGGTCCATGGGCGTGGTGCCCGCGTGGCTGGCCATGCCCAGCACCTCGCCCACATAGCGCACGCTGCCGTTAATGCTGGTGACGATGCCCAGCGGCAAATTGAGTTCGTTGAGCACCGGGCCCTGCTCGATGTGCACCTCCACGAAGCCCAGGTAGTGCGCCGGGTCGCGCTGCAGGCCGGGAATTTCCTCGACGCGCAGGCCAGCCTGCTGCATGGCGGTGCGCATCGTGACGCCTTCGGCATCTTTCTGGTCCAGCCAGTCCGGCTTGAAGTGACCGGTGAGGGCGCTGGAAGCGAGGAAGGTGGCCTTGTAGCGCTGGCCTTCCTCTTCGGCAAAAGCAATCACCTCGATACCGACAGGCAGGCGCCGGCCGTCGGCATGGAGCTTCTGCACGCAGGCCATGGGTACGAAGATACCCAGGCGTCCGTCGTACCTACCGCCATTGCGCACCGTGTCGTAGTGGCTGCCCGTCATCAAGTAGCGCGCGCCGGGTATCGCGGGATGGTAGCGGCCCACCACATTGCCCACGGCGTCGATGGCCACCTCGTCAAACCCGCAGGCACGCATGCCATCGCTGATCTCGCGCGCGCAGGCGCGGTGCGCATCGGTCAGGTAGGTGACGGTGAGCTGGCCGTTTTCGGCGTAGCCCGGCTCGCTGTGCTGCGCCAGCGCTTCCTGCCAGTCCCAGACGCGCTGGCCGTCCAGCGGCTCGAAGCCGAACTTGTCGTTGAGGCGGATCTCGGCGATGCGGTGGATGTTGCGCAGGCACTCCTGCAGCTCGAAGTCCGGGTGGCCGTGCAGCCGGCGCTCGAAGGCTGCGATGATCTTCGCCTTGTGCAGACCCGTACCGCGCGGGCCGCGTACGGCCAGAATGAACGGCCAGCCGAACTTGGCGTTGTAGTCAGCGTTGAGCTGCTGGATGCGGGCGAACTCCTGGGGCGTGCACTGGGTGAGCCCGGCCTTGGTCTGCTCGTTGGTCGACTCGGCCGTGAGGGTTTTGCTCACCATGGCCTTGCCGGCCAGCTCGGGGTGAGCGCGGATCAGGCCGATCTGCGCCTCGCGTCCGGCCGCGTCGAGCACGCGGGTCATGGTGTGCTTGAGCTGTGCCAGCGAGGCGAAGGGGCGCTGGGCGAGCGCGCGCTCGGCGATCCAGGACGAGTGCTCGTACAGGCCGTCGAGCATCTGCAGGGCCTCGGAGGGCGAAGCGGCGTTGAGTTGGTCCAGCGTGATGGGCATGAGGGCTTCTTTCAGGGCGATTCAGGCCACCGGGCACGGATGGGCGGCTTGCCAGTGCCGCGCTATGTCCACGCGCCGCGCGACCCAGACGCCGGGGTGGCCCAGGATGTAATCCAGGAAGCGGTGCAGTGCCGTGATGCGGCCCGGGCGGCCCAGCAGCCGGCAGTGCATGCCGACGCTCAACATCTTGGGACGGTCCAGGCCAGCCGGGTCGCCTTCGGCATAGAGCACGTCGAAGCTATCCTTCATGTACTGGTAGAAGGGGTCGGCGTGCGAGTAACCCTGGGGCAGGGAAAAGCGCATATCGTTGACGTCCAGCGTGTAGGGCACGATGAGCTGGTGCGTGTCGCTGCCGTCACTCCTGCGCACCTTCATCCAGAAGGGCAGGTCGTCGCCGTAGTAATCGCTGTCGTACGCAAAGCCGCCATGGTCCGCCACCAGACGACGGGTGTTGGGACTGTCGCGCCCCGTGTACCAGCCCAGGGGCCGCTCCCCCGTCAGCCTCGTGATGATCTCCATGGCCTCGGCCATGTGGGCGCGCTCGATGGCTTCGTCCAGATTCTGGTAGTGGATCCACTTGAGGCCGTGGCAGGCGATCTCGTGGCCCAGCTCGGTGAAGGCGGCGCACACATCGGGGTGGCGCTGCAGGGCGGTGGCCACAGCGAAGACGGTCAGCGGCAGGCCACGCTGCTCGAACTCCCGCAGCAGGCGCCAGACACCCTGGCGAGAGCCGTACTCGTAGATGCCCTCCATGCTGATGTGCCGTGCGGGGAAGGCTGCGGGGTTGAACATCTCGGAGAGAAAGGTCTCAGAGGCTGCGTCGCCGTGCAGCACGCAGTTCTCACCGCCCTCTTCGTAGTTCAGCACGAACTGCACGGCGATGCGCGCGCCGCCGGGCCAGCGCGCGTGGGGTGGATTGCGGCCGTAGCCGACAAGATCGCGCGGGTAGGGGGCGGTGCTGTCGTAGATCATGAGGTGATGGCGCGCTCAGGCCAGTGCCAGTGCGATGTCGCTGGTGGGTGGCTGACGGTCGAAGGTGAGGTTGGCCATCACGTGCTGAAGGTGTTCGTCCATCAGGCGCACGGCCAGGGCTTCATCCTTGGCGGCCACGGCCTTGACCAGCTCCACGTGCTCCTCGTTGGAATGCTCGGCCGCGCTCTTGGACTGGTAGACCAGGGTGATGAGGGCGCAGCGCGAGATGAGTTCTTCCAGCAGCTCGGCCAGCACCTGGTTACCTGTGAGCTCGGCCATGCGCACATGGAAGTCGCCCAGCAGTTCGTTGCGGCCAGGCACGTCGTTGTTGGCCACGGCCTTTTTTTCCTCGGCCACATGCGCGCGCAAGGCCTTGATCTTGGCGGGCGTGGCCTGGCGCACCAGGGTGCGCACCATCTCCAGCTCCAGCATGCGCCGCACCTCAAAGACCTGCCGCGCCTCGTCCACCGAAGGCGTGGCGACGAAGGCGCCGCGCGCTGGCTCCAGGCGGATCAGGCGGTTCTGCGCCAGTTGGAAGAGGGCCTGGCGCACCAGCGTGCGCGAGACACCGAAGTGATCGGCCAGCTTCTGCTCGGCCAGCTTTGTGCCCGGATGAAGCCGGTGCTCGACGATCGCGCGCGTGAGCGACTCGACAATCTGGCGGGTGCTGGAGGATTCCATGCAAAGAATGATAGCCGGATTTGAAAAAACTGTATACACTTTTGGTGGACCGTGACGGTCGCCGTCAGGTCCACGCCTCGGCAATTCCGCGTGCAGGCCCGGGCCTGCACCTGTTATCAATGGAGAAGGCAGACCATGGGACTCAGCACCCACGTACTCGACACCATGCATGGCTGCCCTGCCGCCGGCATGCAGGTGGCTCTCTACACCCTCACCGGTGGCCAGCCCGCCCTGGTGCGGCGCTTCACGCTCGACGGCAACGGCCGCAATCCCGAAGGCCTGCTCTACGATCACAGCAGCCTCAAGGCCGGCAGCTACCGCCTGAGCTTCGACGTGAAAGACTATTTCCGCTCGAAAGGCGTGACCTTGCCCGAGCCAGCCTTCCTGGACCAGGTGAACCTGGACTTCGGCGTCGCGCGGCCCGAGGAGCACTACCACGTGCCCCTGCTGGTCAGCCCCTGGAGCTACTCCACCTACCGGGGGAGCTGAGCCAGCCTCGAACCGATCCGATTCCATCCCGGTCGCAGCGGCGCGGACGGTGTCTGTCCCAGGCATCGTCAGGGCGCGACCCCAGAGGCTCACAGCGCCCCGCAGTGGTGAGCCTGATTCTTGCACGGGTCCGCGTATTTCAAGCCTTGCCCTGACCACGCCTTGCCCTAACTATCGAGTCACCATGGAAACCTATCTGCTTGACTGGGCCAACCTCCTGCTGCGCTGGCTGCACGTGATCGTGGCGATCGCCTGGATCGGGTCCTCCTTCTATTTCGTCTTCCTCGACAGCAGCCTCACGCCCCCTGAGGATGAGAAGTTGCGCAAGGAGGGCGCCACCGGCGAGCTGTGGGCTGTGCACGGTGGCGGCTTCTATCACCCGGTGAAGTACGCGGTGTCGCCGCCTACGCTGCCGCCGCATCTGCACTGGTTCTACTGGGAGAGCTACAGCACCTGGCTCAGCGGCTTTGCACTCTTCCTGGTCTCCTATCTCTGGAGTCCATCGGTCTACCTGATCGACCCGCGCGTCATCGACTGGGCGCCCTGGGCGGCCGTGACGACGGCACTGGCCTTCTTGGTCGTGTTCTGGGTGCTCTACGACCTGGCCTGCCGCACGCTGGGCCGGGGCGAGAAGGGTGACGCCCGGGTGGGCATGGCCGTGGCCCTGCTGGTGGTGCTGGCCGCCTGGCTGGCCTGCCACCTCTTCGCCGGGCGCGCGGCCTTCCTGCTCGTGGGCGCCATGCTCGCCACGGCCATGAGCGCCAACGTCGCCATGTGGATCATTCCGGGCCAGCGCAAGGTGGTGGCAGCCCTCAAGGCCGGCGAGCCGGTGGACACCATCCACGGCGTGCGCGGCAAGCAGCGCAGCGTGCACAACACCTATTTCACGCTGCCGGTGGTGTTTGCCATGCTGAGCAATCACTACAGCTTCGCCTACAGCTCCGAGTACAACTGGGTGTTCCTAATTGCGATCATGTTCGCCGGCGCGGCCATCCGGCAGTTCTTCGTGCTGCGTCACGGCCACAAGCTCGGGCGCAATGCCCATCCCTGGCCCTATGCCGCTGCAGGGGTGGTGGTATTGCTGGGGCTCATCGTCTGGCTGCGGCCGGCGCCGGCACCTGCCGCCGTGGCCGTGCAGGACGTCAGTCTTGAGCGAGTGCAGGCGGTGATGGCGCAGCGCTGCGTCATGTGCCATGGCGAGGCCCTGCAGTCCAAGGGCGTACGGCTCGACAGTGCTGCCGAACTGCAGCGGCACGCGCAGCAGGTCTACCAGCAGGCGGTGGTGACACGGGCCATGCCCATGAACAACGCGACGGGGATCACCGAAGAAGAGCGTGCCCTGATCGCGCAGTGGTTCAGGGCGGGGGCGAGGTAGCTTTCTTCGCTTTGAGTTTTTTCTGTTGTCGCTTTGCCGGGTCTCGCCCCGGCGGGCGAGTCACCTTTCTTGTCTTGCCAAGAAAGGTGACCCAAAGAAGGCGACCCTGCTGTCTGTGGCCCCGGCTGCGCCGGGGCAACCTGCGATGCTCGCGCCAGGCGGGAGCCGCGCAAACTCGCCCTGCGGGCTCAAACATGCGCGTCTCTTATCCGCCCGCCGCTGCGCTTCTCGGCACAGCCAGAAGGGTGGGGAAGACCGGAAACCGATGCAGATAGGACAAGGGCACGACATCGCGTGCCCTTGGTGTGTGGGTAGAACGGGAACGACTGCCCTGAAAGTCAAACTTCGAGCTGAGCCGACCGCAGAGGCAGTCGGGCACCCTCAGGTACTTGAGTCATGAGTTTTCGTAACTTTGAGAGAGACACAGGGCGTTGACCATTTTTTTGCATTGCGCCGCAGCTTGACCAGACGAGTGCGCCTGGGCCATTGAAGACCTCGGTCGCATGGCCTTCTTTGTTCAAATTCAGAACCAGCAAATGCTCTGGCTCTGACCTCAAAGCAACCGAGCCTCCCTGCGTGGCCTTAATTTCGACTTTTCGTCCATCTCTGGCGACAGCGTCGTGTGCTTCTGAGGAAGCACGGTAGAGAGAAAGGTCGTAGCGATGTGCGGCAAGTACTTCCCCAATGCTGCCGACAAGATGACCGTCCGGCGTGAACTTACGGCCCTCGAAGAGGGCCTCAAACTCAGCCACGATGGAGTACAGGCGGCGCACAAGCTCTGGCACCTGATCGACGGGAGCGGGAAGCTGTCTATTCACGATGCCCTAGCTCGATGTGAACCGCAAAGGTGAGAAACAACATAGACGGACAGTCATTCCGGAGCCTCCTTGGCTGCAAGCTAAGCGAGTGTCTTATATGAAGAACTTTGGTCAATGTAGCGCAAGACTGGTCCACCAACAAATTGCGAACACCTCAGGCACTGCGTGACTGGGCATCGGTTTCTCGGTACCCCTTCCCCGTGCCTGGTGCGGAGGCGAGTAGTGCAGGAGGCGGTGGAACAAAAAGCGCAGATGTTTGAGCCCGCAGGGCGAGTTTCTGCGCTTCCCGCCGCTGCCGAGCAACGTAGCGTGCCCGTAGCGTAGCGGAGGGACGACGTACCCGGCTCGCCTTCTTTGGGTCACCTTTCTTGGCGAGACAAGAAAGCTGACTCGCCCGCCGGGGCGAGACCCCGGCAAAGCCACGCCAGCAGTAAAGCCAAGCAGAAAAGAAGTCTCAGCGACAATCCCCCATCCCCAACAACAAGAGCAGTCATGTCCGTCCAGTGGTTCCCGGGTCACATGCACCTGACCAAGAAGGCGATCGAGGAGCGCATCAAACACATTGATGTGGTCATCGAGATGGTTGACGCACGCCTTCCGGGGTCGAGTGCCAACCCCTTGCTGGCGGCACTGACCAGCAAGCGCCCGAGCCTCAAGGTCTTGAACAAGCAGGACCTGGCGGATCCTGCACGTACCGCCCTCTGGCTGGCGCACTACAACGCGCGTGAAGGCACGCGGGCCATTGCGCTGGACACGACCGACGGCCACGCCGCGCGCCGCCTCATCGCTCCGTGCCGCGAGCTTGCGCCCACCCGTGGTGACAGCCTGGCGCGACCGCTGCGCGTGATGATCTGCGGCATTCCCAATGTAGGCAAGTCCACGCTGATCAACCGCCTCGTCGGCAAGAGCGCAGCCAAGGCCGCCGACGAAGCGGGCGTGACGCGTAACGAGCAGCGCATCGTGCTCGACGACGCCTTTTATCTCTTCGATACGCCGGGCATGCTCTGGCCGCGCATCATCGTGGCGCAAAGCGGCTACAACCTCGCTGCCAGTGGCGCCGTGGGTCGCAATGCCTTTGACGAAGAGGAAGTGGCGCTGGCGCTGCTTGACTACCTCCAGCTTGCTTACCCCCGGCTCTTGGCCGCCCGCTACGGGCTCAAGGACTGTGATGCCCTGCCCGGCGAAGCACTGCTCGAGGCCATCGGCCGCAGCCGCGGCGCCCTGATCGCGGGCAACCGGGTGAACTTGCGCAAGACGGCTGAGCTGCTCATCCACGATTTCCGCAGCGGGGCGCTGGGCCGTATCACGCTGGAGACCCCCGAGGAATACGCCCGCTGGCTATTGGAGGGCAAGAAGCTCGATGCCGAGCGGCAGCTGCGCAGGGAGGCTTTGGCGCGCGAAGGGCATATCCGCGCCCGGCCCGCTGCAAGAGGCGGCGCCACGCCCAAGGCGCCCATCCGTTCCAGGAAGAGCACCCGATGAAAACTCTGCTGCCCCAGCAATTGCTGGTCCATCCTGAACGTCACGACCCGCGTCCGCTGGTTATCTACCACGCACGCTGCCCCGACGGCTTTGGCGCCGCGCTGGCGGCCTGGCTCTACTACGAGGGGCAGGCCGAGTTCCGTGCCTGTGACCATGGGGATGTCAAGTCCGTGGCCGATCTTCCGCCACTGGCCGGGCGCGCCGTCTACATCCTCGATTTCTCTTTCCCGCCCGAGCTGATGCGTGAGATCGAGCAGCAATCGGCAAAGCTTGTCATGCTCGATCACCACAAGAGCGCAGCCGAAAAGCTCACCGGCTTTGCCTGCCGTTGCGGTGTGGTGCACTTTGACATGCACAAGTCCGGCGCCCGCCTGGCCTGGGACTTCTTCCAGGCCGAACGGGCCTTGCCTGACCTGGTGCGCTACATCGAGGACCGCGACCTGTGGAACTGGCAGTTTCCCGAGAGCGCGGGCTTTCTGGCCGCTCTGGACATGGAGCCCATGGACTTCGAGCGCTGGGCCGAGGTCGCCAGTTTCAGCTCCGAGCAGCTCGCTGCCTTCATGGCGCGCGGCCTGGCCATGGACGAGAAGTTTTGCAAGCTCGCCGAGGACATCGCCGCCAACGCCGAGCCTGTTCTCTTTAACCGTCAGCAGGGCCTGATGGCCAACGCGCCCGGCGTGTTCCATAGCCTTGTCGGCGAGATGCTTTCCAAAAAGAGCGGGACCTTTGCGCTGCTGTGGAGTGCCAACAAGGGCGGCGTGGTCAAGGTGGGCCTGCGCTCCCAGAGAGGCTACGACTGCATTCCGCTGGCCGAGAGCATGGGCGGCGGCGGCCACGCGCAGGCCTGTGGCTTTCGCATGGGGGCCGAGCGCCTGCCCGAACTGCTCAGGGGACGGCTCGACGCCTGAGTCCTCAAGCTCGCGGGAAAACCGCCGATAACAGTAATAGGAAACATCCCTCTCTCATGGACGGCGTCAGCAACCAGATCATGGCCATCTCCGGCCCGCTGCAATCCGCGCAACTCGCGCAGAGCGTGCAGATTCTTGTGCTGCGCAAGGCCATGGAGGTGCAGCAGGCCAGCGTGCAATCGCTCTTGCAGCCGGCGCCTGGCCCTCAACCGCTGGCCACCTCGGGCGCGCTAGGCACCCGGCTCAACGTCTTTGCCTGAGCGCTGCGCCCTCAGTAGCCCTCACTGAGGACCACGTCCGAGCAGGGGCGGGCCACGCAGGGCAGCACATAGCCCTCTTCTTTCTCTTCGGGCAGCAGTCCCGGCCATTCCATTTCGTAGCGCACGGTGCCGCTGAGAAGCTTGCCGATACAGGTGCGGCAATTGCCCGCGCGGCAGGAGCTGGGCCATTTCAAGCCGCCTTCCTCCATGGATTGCAGCAGCGGGCGGTCGCTCCAGGCGTCGAACTGCTCGCCAAAGGCGGCGCTGCTGCCGATGTAGATGCGGGGCGTATCTTCAGTTTTCATGGGGACATCGGAAAAGTCGCAGCATTCTATTGATTTGAGCAAGTCCGCGCACGGCGCGACTTGTTCAGACGTTCCCTGGGTGGCGGCGTTCGCCCGACGCGTCCCGCGCCAACAACCCGCTATGCTCGCGGGCATGCGCGGGGCCATTCCCGTGATCCAGGTGCCCACACCATGCGTATTGCTCCCGTCCACCCCGGCAGCCGGCCCGAACGGGTCGACCTGGAGGCGCAGATCCAGGCCGCTCGCGGCCGCATCTCGTCGCTGTACCGGGTGCTGCTCAACAGCCCGCCCATCGCCGGGGGCTGGGAGCAGTTGCTCTCGGCTGTGCGCAATCGCAGCAGCCTGACTGCTGCCCTGCGTGAGATGGTGATCTTGCGTGTGGCCGTGCTCAACCGCGCCGGCTACGAGTTCGAGGCCCACGTACCTCACGCGCAGGCCGCCGGCGTGAGCCCGCAGCAGATCGACGCGCTGTGTGCCGTGCCCCTGGCTTGCGGAGCACGGCTGGACACCACAGAACGCGTAGCCCTCGCCCGGACCGATGCCATGACCCGCGATATCGAGCTGCCCGAACGCTTTACGAGCAGGTGCGCCAGAACTTCGGCGCCCAGGCCCAGCTCGATCTGGTGGCCACGATTGCCGCCTACAAAATGCTGTCGCGTCTGCTCGCGGCCTTGCGCATCCGTCACTGAGACCTTGCACAGGCTCGCCAGGCTGCACCATCCCCAGGAAACCCTGATACCCCAAAGGAGGCTGCCATGAAACGACTCGGACCCATCCTGCAATTTCTCGGCTGCGAAGCCGGCCAATGGCGCCTAAGTGCGCTATGGGTCCAGGACAGCGCCGACGCCGCACCGCATTGCGAGCTGGCCGGGCTGGCCGCAGCCGTGACGCAGGCGCCGGTGCCCGGCAGCGCGTGCACGGCCTGGCGCTTCGAATGGTCCGTGCCGCAGACCGGCGCAGCGCAGCAGCTGAGCTATCGCATCGCCGACGAGTCCCACAGCTTTCATGTGCCTGCGCGCGACGCGATGCCGGCGATGGCCTATGGGTCGTGCAACGGCTATTCCGATCCCAAGCTCATGAAGAAGGTCTCCCAGCCCAATGCCCTGTGGTCGCGCCTGGCGCGCCTGCACGCGGGACAGGACCGCGTGGACCAGCAGACCTACGGGCCCCTGCACCTCCTCTTGCTCGGGGGCGACCAGGTCTACAGCGACGCCATGTGGGAGGTGATCCCCGAACTCAAGGCCTGGACGGCGCTGCCCTGGTCGCGCCGGCTCAAGACCCCGTTCAGCCCGGCCCTGCGTCGCAAGGTTGAGGCCTACTTCGCCCGCATCTACCTGGAGCGCTGGTCCCAGCCCGAGGTGGCGACGGTGCTGGCCAGCGTACCCGCCGTGATGATGTGGGACGACCACGACATCATGGACGGCTGGGGTTCCTACCCAATGGAGCAACACCAGTGCCCGGTCTACCAGGGCATCTTCGAGGTGGCGCGTGCCGCCTTTGCGCTGTTCCAGCGCCAGGCCCTCCACGGTCCGGCACCTGGCACCCTGCCGGGCCAGGACCATCACAACAGCGCGTGGCGCGTGGGTTCCCTGGGTGTGCTCGCGCTGGACATGCGCAGCGAGCGCCGTCCGCGCGCGCTGGCCTCGGGTCCGCAGGGCGAGGTCCTGCTGCCCGAGCAGGTGCTCAGCCCGCGCAGCTGGGGCGCCGTCTACCAGTGGCTCACGCAGCAAGAGGCTGCGGGTGGCATGAAGCATCTTTTCGTCATGAGCAGCATTCCCGTGGTGCACCCCAGCTTCGAGCTGCTGGAGAAGCTGCTTGGTGTGCTGCCGGGCCAGCAGGAGCTGGAGGACGATCTGCGCGATCACTGGACCAGCCCGCCGCACAAGGCCGAGAGGCTGCGTCTCATCCACCGCCTGCTGCAGGCCGGCGCCAGTGGCGTGCGCGTGACGCTGCTCTCCGGCGACGTGCATGTGGCGGCGCTGGGCGTGATCGAGTCTGGGCGTGGCGCTGCGGTACTCTCGATCAACCAGCTCACCAGCAGCGCCATCGTGCACCCGGCGCCGCCGGCCGCAGCGCTGTTCTTTCTGGAGCACGTGGGGACGCATGTCGAGTCCATCGATCGAGGTATTACGGGCGCGATGCACGAGTTCCCCACCACGTCGCACCGCATGATCGGTGCCCGCAACTTCCTGACCCTGCAGCCCGACGCGCCGGGCGGGGCTGCTCGCTACTGGGCCAACTGGTGGGTCGAGGGCGAGCCCCATCCCTACACCAAGGTCGTCCATCCCCAGGCCTGAGCGACCGGGAAAGGCGAGTGTCGCGCGGGACTGGCTTACTTGTTCTTGTCCTTGCCGCGCGGGATGATGACCGTGGTGGGCGCCACGGGGCGGTCCGAGCCGGTCGTCTTTGGGGGGCTGGTGTCTTTCTTTGGCTTTTTCACCATCTTGTTGCTGCGTTGATCGCCCTTGGCCATGGGAACCTCCATCGTCAGTTTTGCGGGATACGGTTGCGATGGCGATGGTAAGTCAAAAGCACCGGGCTGCGGACCTCCCGCCCGCGCCTGCCACCCTGAGCAAAATACTCCGTTTGTTGTGGGTCGGTGCTAGCATCGGCCCCTGATGAGTTCCTCGCCGCCATCCTTGAGCCGCACGCGCCTGGCGCTGGTGGGGCTGCTCCTGCTTGCGCTGGCCGGTGGCGCCTGGTTCTTCTGGTCGCAGCCGGGTGAACCCGCGCCGCCCGTGCCCGTGCCGCAGGCGCAGCCCGTGGTTCAGCCCAGCGTGGTGGCTGCGCCAGTCAGTGTTGCAGAGCCAGCGGCGCCAGTCATCCGTCATCCGGTGGAGGTGGTGGAGGCGCCCACCCCCGTGCGTAAGCCCCTGCCGGCGCTGGGCCAGTCCGATCCACGACTGCTCGAGGAATTCAACACGCTGCTGGGCCGCAAAAAGGTGCAGCAGTTCCTGCTCATGGACAGTTTCGCGCGCCGCGTCGTGGCCACCATCGACAACCTCGGCCGCGATCACGCCGCGCCCAGCATGTGGCCCGTGCATCCGACGCCGGGGCGCTTTAGCACCATGCGCCGCCCGGAAGGCGAGGTCATCAACCCGGACAACGGCCTGCGCTACGGCACCCTCATCCAGTTCATCGAGACAGTCGACAGCCGCCAGGCGGTCCAGCTTTATGCCGCCTTGTACCCGCTGTTCCAGCAGGCTTACGTGGAACTCGGCTACCCCAAGGACTACTTCAACGACCGCCTCATCGCCGTCATCGACCTGCTGCTGTCCACACCGGTCCGGGAGCAGCCGCTGAACGTCGAATTGGTCGAGGTCAAGGGACCGTACCCGTCCGAGCGGCCCTGGACGCGCTACGCCTTTGCCGACGAGGACCTGCAGTCCCTGGCTGCCGGCCAGAAGATACTGCTGCGCACCGGCCCCGCCAACCATCGCCGCCTGCGCGCCAAGCTCATCGAGCTTCGCGGTCTGCTCACCAAGGCCGAGCTGCCCAAGGGCATCCGGCCTTGACGTCCTGCGAGCCCTACACGCTCTACAGCGCCAGCATCAAGCCCTCGCGCGGATCGCAGCGCCCCGCCAGCAACTTCTGGTAGGCGGCAGTCACCGCAAGCGCACCCCGGTCCGTGCGAACCACGAGCCAGGGATTGCCGGGCGCCGTCACCTTCTGCATGAAGGCTGACCAGGCCTGCGCCAGCCGTGCCTCGAAGCCTGCCGGGCCCCAGCCCTCGGGCGCCGCAGCCGAGCGCTTCTTGGCCTGGGCCGGCGCAAAAAACAGCTCGGGCCGCGGCCCGGGTAGGCCGCTGGCGCCGCCCAGGGCTTCCCAGTGGCTGCCACCGACGGAGCAGCTGTAGCGCAGCCTGGCCCCGAAATGGTCGTGGATGATGCGGCGCAGTGCCGCATCGCCCGCGAAGTCGACGTAGACCGTCGGCCGGCTCGGGTCCAAGGTCTGCACGTCCTCATAGCGCAGCACCTCGTCGTAGCAGCCCAGGCTGCGCGTGTAGTCCAGGTTGCCGCCGGAAGTCAGCCCGACCACCCGGGGCCTGCTGTTGCGGCCCGCCAGGCAGAAGGCTGTGCCATAGGCCGTCTTGCTCGATGCGCTGGACAGCAGCAGCTGGCCCGCGCCGTGGAACGCCTGCTCGGCCATGAAGTCATCAATCAGGAAAGAGGTCGTGAACAGCGGGCGCAGCAGGGCCTGGTGGCCTTCCAGCGCCGCGTCATAGGCCGGATCACTGGCGCACAGGACCAGCTGGTTGTAGACGGCGGCCAGTTCCCGCCGATGCGCGGCGCCGTCCATGAAGCCGCGTGCACTCAAATGCGCAGGCTGCACCACCAGATATTGGCCCATGGGCAGAAAGCCATACACCCGCTGACCCGGCGCCACCGCCTCGTGGCGCGATTCAACCACCTCGGCAAACCCCCAGACCGGAACACAGCCCCAGCCCTCGGCGCCGCCGGGAAAAAACTCCCAGTACCGCATCTTGTCGCCAAAGGCCGCGTAGGTAATGTTGTTGGCGGTCAGCGCAAACGACCGCACCCGCAGCCGGGCCTCGCCGGCCGCGAGTGCGCGCGCCGTGGGCGCGTCGGGATCGGGCAGCAGCCGGGTGCCACGCAGATCGGTGCGGCTCACACAGAAACGCGTCGCGCTGGCTTTGTCCATGGTCCGTCCTTCCGTTGAAAGCCCGAGCATGCCCGCCCGGGGCCCTGGGCGCTGTCACCTGGGCGCTGCGGGTAAGCGCGCCCGCAAGGGCTTACTGCTTCGCCCGCAGACCCTGCGCCAGCGCGCCCAGGGCAATGCCGCCCAGCGCCCATAGCAGGTCCAGATTGCCCGTGCCCAAGCCGGCAATCGCCGGACCGGGGCACACGCCGCACAGACCCCAGCCCACGCCAAAGAGCGCCGCGCCCAGCGCCGTGTCGCGGTTCCAGGCAGCGGCGTGCGCGCCAAAGCGACCACCCAGCAGCGGCTGCGTCAGCAGGCGTGGGGCACCCCGGTAGGCCAGCAGCACCACCACCACCGCGCTGCCCATCACGAGCATCAGGCCCCAGTCCTCAAAACGCAGGAAGCTCAGCACCACCTCGGGCCGCACCATGCCCGAAAGCGAGAGACCGAAACCAAACAGGGCGCCCGCAGCCAGCGTGGCCAGCGCGTCAGAGAGCTTCATGCCGTTCATCAAAACCACCTCGCCGCCAGGTTGGCTGTGAGGAAGGCCGTGGCCATGAAGGTCAGCACCGCGCCCAGCGAGGGCAGTTGCAGCGAGCCCAGGCCGCAGATGCCATGGCCCGAGGTGCAGCCATTGCCCAGCCGCGCACCATAGCCCACGAAAAAGCCGCCCAGCACTAGCTTCCAGGCGGGCACGCGCGTGCCCAGCGGGGTGCCGTCGGTGTAGCCCAGCCACCAGACGAGCGCGCCTACGATGAGCCCGGCCGCATAGACCAGCCGCCAGCCGCGGCTTTCAAGGTAGCGCGCTGCCTGGAAATAGGGTCTCTTGACCACCCAAGACCAGGTGCTGGAGAACACCGAGCTCATGCCGCCGATGCGGCCCGTGAAGACAAACAGCAGGGCCGTGCCCAGCCCCACCATCAGACCGCCGAGCGCGTAATGCGCCCAGCCCAGAGGAAACAGCGTATCGAGACTCATGAGCGGAACTATCCCTCCAGCGGTTCGCGAGGCGTCGTCGCCTCAGGCAAGAGGTGATGGTTCGGTGGGAATGGCGTCCTGCACCGCCAGGGGCGGGAGCGTGGGTGCGCCGTTTCGCGAGTCAGAAATCAGGGCACGACGTTCCGCCTCGTGGATCACTTCCAGCGGGCTCGCGCGTCCGGGGTTCTTCAGCGTCACCACGCCGACGGACAGCTGGGGTGCGAACTCATGGCGCAACTGGTCACGGCCGGTCACCATCAGCCGGCGCGCGGCTGTGGCACGCAGGCGCTGCACGGTCTCTTGCACAAGCTCACGGCGCTTGTCAGCCGAGATCACCACCACAAAGCAGCGCGGCTGGTACAGGCCCACCACGCAGCGAAAGCCCGCGGCGCGCCGGATGCGCGCCGCCGTCGCCACCTGGATCTGCTGCTCCACGCCGTGGCCCGCCATCGTGCTGAGCTCGTAGAGATTGCCCACATTCAGGCAGACCAGCGTGCATTCACCGCGCAGCCGGGCCGCGCGCCAGAAGGCGTGCTCCACCTCGCTCAGCAGCATCGAGCCCGTCGGCAGGCCCGTGGCGGCATCCGCCCCGACCTTCAGGCTGGCTAGCCGCGTGAGCTCGCGCTGCTCTCGGTTGCGCAGCATGACCAGCACGATACAGGTCAGGAAGTACAGCACGGTGATGATGGCCGTCGCGATCCATGTGCCGATTCCGAAGCCCGGCACGGCCAGCGCCTTCAGGTAGATTCCCACGACCATCAGCACCAGCCCGACGCAGGCCATGGCCATCCAGCGCGCCAGCGGGTCGCCCAATGCGGCGGCACGCAGGGTGGCACCAAGCCCAAGCACGGCTGCGGTGAAGTTCACCAAGAAGGTGAGGTAGAGCAGCGTGGCGAACTCCTCGGGCGTTGACCGCACCGCCACGACGAGCAGCGCCGCGCTGGCCAGGCCCAGCACCAGGGCACCCCAGGCCGTCATGGCATGGACTGTGCGGTCCTCGCGGTTGCCACCCAGCCAGATGCCCAGGTAATACAGGGCCACGGCGCCAGCCGCCGGCCCGAGGCTGCCTTTGACGCCCTGTACAAACCACACCGGGAAGAAGTCGTTCACGAACTCGCTAAGAAGGCCGCTCATGACCACGCAGGCCGCGCCCGCGATCAGCACGAAAGCCACGTTGCGCAGGCCGCCGCGCTTGAAGTTGATCATGGCGTCCGTGATCGCCAGTGCCGCCAGGGTCAGCAGACCCCCGAGCATGGCGGACCAGACGGCTATTTCGGCGGTGGACATGGGCGCCATTATGGCTGCGCCGCACAGGCCTTCCGCCCGCTGTGGTTTCGGTTCCGCGCGGCCCGGTCAGGGGCTCGCGGCGGCCTCAGTGCACCGTGTAGGGTTCGTCGGTTTCGGCGTCGGGCGAGGGGGCATCCGCGTCCGCCCGGCTCTGTTGCCGCACGTCATCCATGGCGCGGCGCCCCAGCAAGGTGTAGACCTTGCCGACGCCCAAGATCACCACGTTGTGTACAGCCGCGTCCACCATGGCCACCGCGTTGTCCACCGCCACGTGCATGATGTCAAAGCGCCCCGCCGCCTGGCCTGAGCGCAGCGCGTCCGAGTTAGGCGTAAAAGACATCTCCACCTGCGGGCCGCGCCGCGTTCGATGGCCATGTAGATCGGCACATTGCTGGCCCCGCGAAACACATTCACCCGCAGCGTGGCCGGGTCAATGGCCGGCGCCGCCGGCGCAAGAGGCCCGGGTTGCAGGCAGCCAGCAGCGTGCCCGCTGCGATCATCGGAAGCTTTTTCATGAAGCGTCCTGGCCAGTTGCCAGCGTTCATACGGGCTCGGGCCAGCAAAACCGCTGCGGGGGTCTGCGCCAAGCAGCCCTCAGTCGTCGTGTCGTGATGCGGGCACGGTGTGCTCCCACACCAGCAGCAGGTTGTTGGCCGGCATGGCGTGGCGCGCGGCAAGTTGCAGGCCCGCGCGCAGCGCCTCGGCCTCCACGTCTTCGCGGCGGCGCAGGCCCCATTGCGCGTTGCGCCGTTTCAGGCTGGCGTCGAAGGCCAGATTGCTCTCGGTGGTCGGCACCTCGTCTTCCAGGTAGGGCCCGTAAGTCACGAGCCGTCCGCCTGGGCCCAGGTGGCGCGCGGCGCCGCGCATCAGCCCTGCGCAGCAGGCCCAGGGCGCGATGTGCAGCATGTTGGCACAGTAGATCAGATCCACCGAATCCAGCGCAGCCCAGGGCTCGTGCAGCACATCCAGCAGGCGCGGCGGCGCTACATTGGCCAGCCCCGCTGCTGCGATGCGTGCGTGGATGGATGCAAAGTACTCGTCCGTCTGGTCCGAGGGCTGCCAGTGCCATGCCGGCAGGTGCTGCGCAAACCACACCACATGCTGGCCGGTGCCGCTGGCCACTTCGAGCGCGCGGCCCTGCGCTGGCAGCAGGGCCTGCAGCTGCCCGAGGATGGGTTGCTTGTTGCGCTCGGACGGTGCGCTGAAGGCTAGCTCGCTCACGGTTTGTCAGGCCGCTTGAGCACCAAGACGCCCTCGGAGGGGGGCGTGATATTCCAGCCGTCGAGCACGAGTTCACGCCGAATGGTGATCTTGGGTTTTTTCATGGGGGCGCCTCCGCGTGTCAGGGCTCGTGCAGCACGGCATTGAGCGCCAGGGCATCGGGGTGGGGCAGCATGGCATTGTGCTGGCCGGTCAGCGGCCCGCCGCCGGGCACGAGCTGCCCATTGGCCTCATAGCCGATGGCCTTGAACTTCCACACCGCGCCCACGCGCTTGAGGTTGCCCACATGCGCGCCATCGGGCGCCAGCACGCGCCAGGCATCGGCGTTCAGCGGGGCCAGGGTGTACTGTTGCATGGCCTCAAGCTTGCCACACGCCAAAGCCGGCCGAGCGCAGGTCGATGCCGATCTCCACCTCGCGCGCCTGCGCCTCTTCGTAGCGCATGGGGTTGAAGCCCTCGTAAAGATCGGGTAGCAGGCGCAGGCCGTATTGCGTGACGTAGCGATTGGCCTGGATGCCGGCCTTGTGCTTGTCGAAACGCACGTCCGGGTCCAGGCCTGTCATGCCCACGTAGACGCAGGGTTGGCCTTCCACATAGCCCGGGTTGCGCTTGCGGAACTTCGGCTCGTCCAGCACGTCCCTGGACAGCTCGATCACGTACACGTGGTAATGCGGGCGGCGGGCCATGGCAAGGCGGGTCAGCAGCGCATCGGCAAGGCGTCAGCCACGCATCAGCAGCCCAGCTGATCGGCCAGGTGCAGCAGGTCGCGCGCGTGCAGGGTGTTGGCGGGCTCGGGCGTGTCGTCCTTGCCGTGGCCGCCGCCGTGTTCCAAGGGGCGCTCGATGTAAGCCGTCTGCAGGCCGCAGGCGCGCGCCGCGGCCAGGTCGTCCTGATGCGTGGCCACCAGCATCACCTGCGCGGGCGGCACATCGAACACGCGCGCCACGCCCAGGTAAGTGGCCGGGTCTGGCTTGTAGGCGCGGAAGACCTCGGCCGAGAGGATGCAGTCCCAGGGCAGACCGGCGCGCTTGGCCATGTTGGTGAGCAGGCCGATGTTGCCGTTGGACAGGGTGCAGATTGTGTGGCGCGCCTTGAGCCGCATGAGCCCGGCCACCGTGTCGGGCCAGGGGTCCAGCCGGTGCCAGGCGCGGTTGAGATGGCGGCGCTCGTCCTCGGGCATATCCTGCAGGCCGAAGGCCGGAAGGATCTCGTCCAGGATCATGCGGTGCAGGTCGTCAATCAGCGTCCAGCCCAGCTCGCCGCTCATCACGCGCGCCATGGCCGGCCGGTAGCCTGCGCGCCAGGCCCGCGCAAAGGCTGCGCCGTCCACGCCCGGGCGCAGCGCATGCACCTCGCGTGCAATGCTGCCGTGCCAGTCGACCACGGTGCCGAAGATGTCGAAGGCGAGGACCTGCGGCGCGGTCACGAAGCTCATTCCTCGATCTTCACGCCCTTCCAGAAGGCCACGCGGCCCTGGATGAGGTGGGCGTCGGCCCGGGGCTCGGGGTAGAACCACACGGCGTCGGGCAGCATGTCGCCGTTGACCAGCAGGCTGTAGTAGTGCGCCTCGCCCTTCCAGGGGCAGGTGGTCTTGTGATTCGAAAAGGTGACGTACTCGCGCTTGAGCGTGTGCTCGGGGAAGTAGTGGTTGCCCTCCACCAGCACGGTGTCGTCACTCTCAGCGATGACGGTGTTGTTCCAGGTGGCTTTCATCAGGTCGCTTTCCCTGAGGTGTTCTTAGTAGCGAAGTCGAATCTACTCTTGATTAGTTGATTTATATGTCGAGTTGAGTCGATGATGTGTAGATGCGCCTTGACTTGTTCGAATGAGAAATTCTCTAGCAATCGAATGATCGCGGAGTTCACAAATGCTGACGGGACAGAGCTGATTCCATCAAACGAAAGGTCCACAGAGTTGCCATCGTCAATATGACTTTTGATGAGGGTGTAGACCGTTTCACCGTCTTCGTAGCTCGATGCTGTGCTTACGTGGTCAAGAATTCTGATCTTTACCATTCAAAAGGCTCCAGTTCGGCATCGGCAGCTGTTTTCTCTAATGTATCGGTTCTAAGTAGAACGCGTACCAATGTGCCAGGATAGAAGCCGTTCTGATGACGCGCTGTTAGCGCTGTTCCAGAGCTACCTTTTGATGCCGATAAGTTGGCTTTTCCTGAAGCAAGCAAGACAGTGCCGTTATTCCGTTGCGTCACGTATCGCATCAGATTCGGTAATCCAGCTCCTCTGTTTCTGACATTGCTTTGGGTAGAGAACCCTTCTTCGCAGGCTTTGCGGAGGGCTTCTGGATCCGATAAATCCGGGATCTTTGTCCTAACGACGTTTGGGATGCCATAGCCAAAATCGGATACCGCAAGCTGAATCTGTTGCTTGTTTGGAAAGTGTTGGGCAAAGGTACAGCCAATTCCTTCACCAGAATGATCATCAACGTTATGAAAGATCTCTTCTAATGAAGTTCGCAGGGAAGAGAGCGATTCTTCGGATAAGCCAACTTCCATGCCAATCCAAGGCATGAGCTTTTGGTAGAGGAAACTTGTGAACTCGGTTTGGGCAATCAACTGCAATGGCATCGTCGTTGACCGAAGCGAACTCCCTTCAAATATCGGGGTCTTTAGATAGTGTCTAAAAAATCCAGCATCGTCCAGAAATTCGGTAACCCGTGTCTTCGTCTTGTGCCCTTTGAACCAGACGGAAACGCCAACCTTCTTCAGATACTCGATTAGATTGCTAAGAACGACAACGCCAACGGGTTCGATGAACGTTACCTTTGAAAAATCAAAATAGACCTTTGAGCATTTAGCATCGTTCTGTTCGCTCAGCAATTGATCAATGAACTGGTACATCGTCCAAGCGTTAAAGCTTGGAGGAAGTTCAACGGTAATCTCTCTTTTGGAAAGAATGTTCCAAATCAAAGCAATCTCCGAGCAGCGTGAATCCTTGGAGGCTACTTCCCCCAACTATCCTTCAACCCCGTCACCCGGTTAAAGACGGGTTTACCCGGTGCATGGTCCTTCCGGTCCGCCACAAAGTACCCATGCCGCTCGAACTGGAACTTGTCGTCCTTCTCAGCCTGAGCCAGTGAAGGCTCCACATAGGCGGTAACGGTCTTCAGGCTGTCCGGGTTCAGGCTGGCCAGGAAGTCCTTGCCGCCGGCGTCGGGCTGCGGGTCGGTGAACAGGCGGTCATACAGGCGCACTTCGGCGGCCACGCCGTCGGCCACGGCCACCCAGGTGATGGCGGCCTTGGCCTTCACGCTGTCGGCGCCCGGGGTGCCGCTCTTGGTGCCGGGGATGACCTTGGCGTGCACCTCGGTCACCTGGCCATTCGCATCACGCGCGCAGCCCGTGCATTCAATGACGTAGCCGCCCTTCAGGCGCACCACATTGCCGGGAAGGATTTCGCCATCCGCGCCTGGCCGGGGCGGATAAAGACGCTTGTAGCCCTTGGGCGGCACTTCCTCGAAGTCTTCACGTTCAATCCACACCTCGCGGCCGATCAGGAACCTGCGCGCTGCGGGGGCGATCTGGCCCTCTTCCACATGCGGCAGTGCGGGCAGGGTGCATTCCTCGGTGTAGCTTTCGCTGCCAAAGGCCTCGGCCCAGTTGGTGAGCACCAGTTTCACCGGGTCCAGCACGGCCATGCCGCGGTGAGCCTTGTTCTCCAGGTCTTCGCGCAGGCAACCGTCCAGCGTGCCGTAGTCGATCCAGGAATAGTCTTTGGTCACGCCGATGCGTTCGGCAAAGAGCTGGATGCTCTGCGGTGTGTAGCCGCGGCGGCGCAGGCCCACGATGGTGGGCATGCGCGGGTCGTCCCAGCCTGTCACGCGGCCTTCGCTCACCAGCTGGGCCAGCTTGCGTTTGCTGGTGATCACATAGGTCAGGTTCAGGCGCGCAAATTCGTGCTGATGCGGCAGCAGAAACACATTGGGGCGCTGGCCGTCCAGGGCGTGGGCCAGCAAGGGGGTGAACTGCGCGGTCTCTTTCTTCAGCAGGGCGAAGAAGGCGGGCAGGTCGTGCAGCACGGCGCTGCGCTCGTGCTCCCACTTGGCAAACAGGGCGCGCATCTGGCCTTCGGCCTCGCTGGCAAACAGCTTGTCGGCGCGGTTGAAGCAGTGCAGGGCAAATTCCTTCTGCGCTTCCAGGCCCTGGCCCTCGATCTTGTCGATGAGGTTTTTAGCCTCTTCAAACTGGGGCGCGCGCAGGATGGGCACGATGCGCTCCAGCGCCCAGTCGTAAAACGGCCTTTGGTCTTCAAACTCCAGCGTGCAGATGCTGTGGGTGATGTACTCCAGCGCGTCCTCAATGGGATGGGCAAACGTGTACATGGGGTAGATGCACCACTTGTCGCCCGTGTTGTGATGCGTGGCGCGGCGGATGCGGTAGATGGCCGGGTCGCGCAGGTTGATGTTGGGGCTGGCCATGCTGATCTTGGCGCGCAGCACGGCGGCGCCGTCGGCTAATCTGCCGTCACGCATCTCGCGAAACCGCGCCAGGTTTTCTGCGGGCGTGCGCTTGCGGTAGGGGCTGTCCTTGCCGGGGGTGGTGAAGTCGCCGCGGTTGGCGCGCATCTCGTCTGGCGTTTGCTCGTCCACATAGGCGTGGCCTGTCTCGATCAGGTACTCGGCGGCGCGGTACATGAAGTCAAAGTAGTTGCTGGCGTAGTACAGGTGGCTGTCGCCATGCGCATCCCACGAAAAACCGAGCCATTTCACCGCGTCGGTGATGGCGTCCACGTACTCCTGCTCTTCCTTCTCGGGGTTGGTGTCGTCAAAGCGCATGTGGCACACGCCGCCGTAATCACGCGCCAGGCCGAAGTTCAGGCAGATGCTTTTGGCGTGGCCCACGTGCAGGTAGCCGTTGGGCTCGGGCGGAAAGCGGGTGCGGATGCGGGCCGGGTCGGGGCCGGCGCCCGGGGCCTGGGCGTGCTCGGTGGCGGTGCCGGGCTGGTGGCCCCAGATGCGGCCGGCGTGAGTGCCGGCGGCGAGGTCGTTTTCGATGATCTGGCGCAGGAAGTTGCTGGCCTTGGGTGTTTCTTTCTTGTCGGATGCGCTCATGCGACGATTTTAGACGCCGGCCCGCCAGCGGCCCGCCTGCTGCGAGCGCTTGCTACCATGACTGGACAGGAGGGCCAACATGTCCGAACGCGTCACCGTTAACCCGGCCGAGCTGAGGCGGCATCGCGGGCCTTGCGGCCGTTAACGGCCGCTTACAACTGCTCACATCCTTCACCGGCCCTACGCAGCCGCAACGCAGGGCTGCTGCGTTGAGGGATCAGGGCGGCCCGATGGCACTTTGCCAGGCCGCCCTCAACAGGGAACCTCTGATGATGAACTTCACCCGAATTTCAATACGCCTGCTTTCCACGCTGGGCCTGGCTGCGGGGCAGGGGCAGGCAACAGCGGGTTGTGCCCACGACGGTGGCGATGATGTTCTGTTCTGGTCTTTGCGCATATCGCAGCCCGGCGTGAGTGTGGGGGTGTCAACCCCCCTGCCCCGGTGGTGGTGCACGCGCCGCCGCCTGTGGTGTTGTATCCGCAGCCAGTTTATGTGCCGCCCCGGGTGGTCTACACGCCGGTCTACCCGGCCTGGGGTGGCTACCCAGTGTATGGCGGCTACCACAGCCGGGGCTATGGCTACTGGCAGAAGCGCCACGATCGCGACGACCGCCGCGAGCGCTGGCAAGACCACCGCAAAGGGCGCTGGAACGACCCCCGTGGCAGCCCGCGCGGTAATCGCGGCGGATATGACCTCGGCGGCGGCCCGCATTCGCGGGGCGGTGGCCGCGATGGCCGCGATTGGCACATGGGCAATCCACGCTGATACAGTCTCGTCTGTCGCGGTCCTCCCCCGCGGCCGACCGTGTCCCCGGACCCGGTCCTTCCACGGCGCTCACTGAGCGCCGTTTTTTCGTGTCGGACGGCGAACCCAAAGACCCCGCGTGCCCTTGGGCTGAGGCACTCCTGGTGAGCGGGGGGCGTCGACTTGTGAAAAATATTGCCCCACTACAACGATTGGAGACGCTCCATGCCAGCCGGCTTCGCCGCCTACGACACCAAGCCCTGGACCGCGGCCTACGCCCCGGCCATCGACGCCCAGCTTCCCGCCCCGCGTTACCGCAACCTGGCTGATCTGGTGCACAGTGCCTGCTCCCGCTACGCCGACAGGAAGGCCTTCACGGCGGTGGTGCCCAACGGCATGAACGGTACCCTGACCTATGCGCAGCTCGGCGCGCATTCCGACGCGTTTGCCGTCTACCTGCGCGAGGTCTGCGGCCTGCATCCGGGTGACCGCGTGGCGGTGCAGATGCCCAACGGACTGGCCTACCCGGTGGTGGCCTTCGGCGTCATGAAAGCCGGCTGCGTGCTGGTGAACACCAACCCCCTGTACACGGCCAGCGAGATGGCGCATCAGTTCAAGGACTCGGGCGCGCGCGTGCTCGTCATCGTGGACATGTTTGTCGACAAGCTGCCCGAGGTGCTGCCGCAGACCGGCATCGAGCGCGTGGTGCTGGCCGGCGTGTCGGAAATGTTCCCCGCCATCCCCAACCTCATCGTGCGCGGCGTGCAGAAGTTCTGGAACCAGGTGCTGCCGCCGGTGCCCGAGCTGGGCCTGCCTGTGCAGCGCCTGGCCGAGGCGCTGCGCGCGGGCGCTGCCGCAGCGGCACCGGGCAAGGTCGAGGCCTGGTGGCAGGCCGTGCAGCCGCAGGACCTGGCCGTGCTGCAGTACACGGGCGGCACCACGGGCGTGAGCAAGGGTGCCATGCTCACGCATGCCAACCTGCTGGCCAACATCGACCAGGTGCGGGCCATGGGCAAGGCCCACATGGGGCCGGACGAATGCGTGCTCACGGCCCTGCCGCTGTACCACATCTTCGCGTTCACGGCCAACCTGCTGTGCTTCTTCGACATCGGCGGGCGCAACATCCTGATTCCCAGCCCGCGGCCAGTGCAGAACCTGCAGCGCGCCATCGAGAACTATCCCATCACCTGGATCACGGGCGTGAACACGCTGTTCAACGGCCTGATGAACGAGGAATGGTTCACGGCCTTTCCGCCCCGGCACCTCAAGGCAGCCATCGCGGGCGGCACCGCGTTACACCACGCGGTGGCCATGCGCTGGGAGATGGTCACCGGCACGCGCGTTGCCGAGGGCTATGGCCTGACCGAATGCGCGCCGGTGGTGAGCTTCAATCCCATGCACGGCCTGGCCCGGCGCGAGAGCATCGGCGTGCCGGTGCCCGGCACCGAAGTGCGTCTGGTGGACGACGCGGGCGCGCCTGTGGCGCCCGGCGAGCCGGGCGAGCTCATCGTGCGCGGGCCGCAGAACATGAAGGGCTACTGGCAGCGGCCCGACGAAACGGCGCTGGTGCTGCGCGACGGCTGGCTCTACACGGGCGACGTGGCCGTGATGGACGCCGACGGCTTCTTCAAGATCGTGGACCGCAAGAAGGACCTGGTGCTCGTTTCCGGCTTCAACGTGTATCCCAACGAGGTCGAGGACGCGCTGGCGAGCATGGACGCCATCCTGGAGGCTGCAGTGGTTGGTGTGCCTGACGCCGCCACAGGCGAGGCGGTGCGCGCCTATGTGGTGAAGAACCCGGACGTGCCCGGCGAGCTCACGCGCGAGGCCATCATTGCCCACTGCAAGGCCACGCTGACAGATTACAAGGTGCCCAAGTCCATCGTCTTTCGCGACGAACTGCCCAAGAGTCCGATCGGCAAGATCCTGCGCAAGGACCTGAAGGCCGAAGTCAAGGCCGAATTCAGCAAGAAATAAGGAAGCTCGCGCATGTTGTCCGAACTCGAAACCAAGTTGCTGGGCGTGATGATGATCGTCATCATGCTCGGCATGGGCGCGTCCCTGACCTTCAAGGACTTCCGCATCGCCTTCAAGAAGCCGCAGGGCATCGCGATCGGTGTGGTCACCACCTACGTGCTCACGCCCATCACGGGCTGGCTGCTGGCCACGATGCTCCAGCTGCCCGCGCCATGGGCCGTGGGCCTGATCCTCATGGCCTGCCTGCCCGGGGGCACCACCTCGAACATCTTCAACTACTTCAGCAAGGGCGTGCTGTCGCTGTCCATCCTGATGACCGTGGTTTCCACGCTGCTGGCCGTGGTGCTGGTGCCGGTGACGCTGGGCATCTTCTCGGCGGGCATCGAGGGCGACTGGAAGATCCCGCCGGGTAATGTGGCCCAGGTGCTCTTCGTGCTGCTTGTGCCCACGCTGATCGGCATGCTGCTGCGCAAATGGAACCCCAATGTGGGTGCGACCATCGAGCTCATCGGCGGGCTGCTGGGCGTGGTCGTCATCCTGTTCCTGGTGGTGTCCTGGGTGCCGCGCAACTACCAGCTGCTGGCCACAACCCCCTGGCAGGTTTACTTCGGAGCCATTGGCCTGGGCGTGTTTGGCTTTGGCGTGGGCTACGTCTTTGCACGGCTCGTGCGTCAGGACCCGCAGCGCTCGCGCACCATTGCGCTGGAGACCGGCATTCAGAACGGGCCGCTCGGTGTGCTGATCGTGGTGCTGACCTTCAGCGGCCCGCAGCAGCAGGAGGTGTTGCTGATTCCGGTGCTGTACTCGCTGTTCATCGTGATCACCTCGTCCATCGTCACCGTCTGGTTCCGCCGCATCTCCACCCGAGAGGCGCTGGCGCGTGATGCGGCCAAGGTGCAGGGCGTGTCTGCCGGAGCAGGCAAGCCGGCTTAGGCTGGCGCCCGCAGGGGCAACGCTTCCGTGTCTTTACACGGGCATTACACGGCGCTCATGAGCGCCGTTTTTGTTCTCCCTACAATCCCGGTCATGAAGAAGTCTCATCTCATCGGTGCGGGTGTGTCGGTCCTGCTGCTGGCGGCCGCAGCGCTCTGGTGGTGGACCCAGCGCGACAACGCCGCCGATGTGCAGTACCGCACGGGCAAGATTGAGCGCGGCGCGTTGCAGGCGGCTGTGTCGGCCAGTGGCGCGGTCAGCCCCGTGACGCAGGTCACGGTGGGCACGCAGGTCTCGGGGCAGATCAAGGACCTGTACGTGGACTTCAACGACGAGGTCAAGGCCGGCCAACTGCTGGCCGTGATCGACGCCGAAACCTTTGAATACCGCGTGCGCTCGGCCCAGGCGGATGTGGACGCGGCGCGCGCCGTCGTGCTCACGGCCCAGGCCAATGTGGTGGCGGCGCGGGCCCAGGTCTCGCGCGCGCAGACCGATCTGGCAGAAGCACGCCGCACGCATGAGCGCAACCTCATGCTCGTGAACCGGCAGTTCATCGCGCAGAGCGAGGCCGACAAGTCCAATGCGCTGGTCAACACCAGTCTCGAATCCGTGAAGGCCGCCGAGGCGCAGCTGGGTGTGGCCGATGCGCAGGTCAAGAGCGCGCAGGCCAGCGTGAGCCAGCGTGAGGCCACGCTGGCGCAGGCCCGCGTGGATCTGGCGCGCACGCGCATCACCTCGCCGGTGAACGGCATCGTGATCAAGCGTGCCATCGAGAAGGGCCAGACGGTGGCCGCCAGCCTGCAGTCGCCCGAGCTCTTCATCATTGCGCGCAATCTGCGCGACATGCAGGTGGAGGCCAGCATCGACGAGGCCGACGTGGGCCGCATCCGCACGGGGCAGAAGGCCGGCTTCACGGTCGACGCCTTCCCGGGCCAGAGCTTCGAGGGCCAGATCGGCCAGGTGCGCAAGGCCGCGCTCAATGTCTCCAATGTGGTGACCTATGTGGCCGTGGTGACGTTCTCCAACCCCGACGGGCGCCTGCTGCCGGGCATGACGGCCAATGTGCGCGTGATCACCGACCAGCGCCAGGACGTGCTCAAGGTGCCCAACGCGGCGCTGCGCGTGCGCATCAGCGGCGTGGAGCCCGCAGCGCCTGCGCCGCTCGACGCTGCGTCTTCGCCCGCCGCGGCACCGGCGGCGCCCGCGTCCGGGGGCAGCGGGGCCATGACCGAGTTCCGCAACCGCCTGGTGCGCGAACTGCAGCTCGACGCCGCGCAGACCGAGAAGGTGGATGCCATCTACGCCGCCGCGCGGCCCAGGTTCATGCAGCTGCGCGAGCTGCCCGAGGCCGAGCGCGCCAAGGCACGCGAGCGCATCACCGCCGACATCCGTGCCCGCATTGCCGAGTTGCTGACGCCGCCGCAGAAGAAGCGCTATGCCGAGCTGCAGGCCGAGCTGGCGGGCCGCACCATCACGCGCGGGCGCGTTTTCGTGCCCGGCCCGGATGGCAAGCCACGCGCCTTCAATGTACGCCTGGGCATCACCGACGGCACGCACACCGAGCTGATCCTCGGGCCTAACGCTCCTGAAGCGGCGGACCTGAAGGAAGGCGCGACCGTGATCACGGGTCTGACGGGCGGCGCCAGCGGCAGCACGCCGGCGCGCCCCGCCACGACCGGTCCGCGCATGATGTTCTGATGGTATGACGCACACCCCCAGGCTGCGCGCACGGCGTGTTGCTGCGCCACCGCCCATGCAGGGGGCCATGCCAGTGGCCCGGCAGAGCCGGTTCCACGGCATGCCAGGCTTGGCGGGTGCGCGTGCACAGACCCCTGCAGCAGATGTTGCGGAGGAGCCAAAGTGGCTTTGATCGAGGCGCGCGAGCTCACCAAGACCTACACCATGGGCAGCACCACCGTGCACGCGCTGCGCGGTGTGTCGCTGGACATCGAGTCCGGGGACTTCGTGGCCATCATGGGCGCCTCGGGCTCGGGCAAGTCCACACTCATGAACATCCTGGGCTGCCTGGACCAGCCCTCGGGCGGGGCCTACCACCTGGCGGGCGAGGCGGTGGAGCGCATGACGCCCGAGCAGCTGGCCTCGATCCGCAACCGGCGCATCGGCTTTGTCTTCCAGCAGTTCAACCTGCTGCCGCGCACCAGCGCGCTGGAGAACGTGGAACTGCCCATGGTCTATGCCGGCGTGAAGGCGGCCGAGCGCCGGGCGCGCGCGCTTGCGGCGCTGGAGGCCGTGGGCCTGGGTGAGCGCGGCGGGCATACGCCGAGCGAGCTGTCGGGCGGGCAGCAGCAGCGCGTGGCGATTGCACGCGCGCTGGTCAACCAGCCGCAGCTCATCCTGGCCGACGAGCCCACGGGCGCGCTGGACACCAGGACCAGCGAGGACATCATGCGCATCCTGTCCGACCTCAACGCGCAGGGCATGACGGTGGTGCTGGTCACGCACGAGGCCGACATCGCAGCCTGGGCGCGCAGGCGCCTGGTGTTCCGTGACGGGTTGATCGTCGAGGACGCCCGTCAGAGCGGGCCGGCCGCAACCGCGGAGGCGGTGGCATGAGCTGGCTGGCTGCCCTGCGCACGGCCTGGCGCGCCCTGGCGGCCAACACGCTGCGCAGCGTGCTGACCATGCTGGGCATCATCATCGGCGTGGCGGCAGTCATCACCATGATCGCGGTAGGCAGCGGTGCCACCGAGCGCGTGCAGGAGCAGATGAAGGGCCTGGGCTCCAACGTCATGCTGGTGGTGCCGGGCAGCCTGAGCGCCGCTGGCGTACGCCAGGCGGCGCAGACACGCTCGCGTTTCACCGAGGAAGACGCCGAGGCCATAGGCTACGAGATCCCCGAGGTACAGGCCGTGGCGCCCACGTCGCGCACTGCGGCGCAGGCCGTGGCGCAGAACGCCAACTGGAACACCACCATCTTCGGCACCACCAACGCCTACCTGGAAGTGCGCGACTGGTCGCTGCAGAGCGGCCGGCTGTTTGAATCTGCCGAGCAGTCGGGCTCTGCCAAGGTGGCCTGGCTCGGCCAGACCGTGGCGCGCGAACTGTTTGGCGAGGAAGACCCGATCGACCAGGTGATCCGCGTGCGCGGCGTGCCCTTCACGGTGGTGGGCGTGCTGGCGCGCAAGGGCCAGAACAGCATGGGGCAGGACCAGGACGACGTGGTCATCATGCCCATGTCCACCTTCCGCAACCGCATCTGGAACGCGGGCGGCAACGTCAAGCGCATCTGGAGCATCACCATCAAGGTGCGCGAAGGCCAGAGCATGAAGGCCGTGGAGGACAGCGTGCGCGAACTCTTGCGCCAGCGCCTCAAGGTGCCTGCGGGTGGCGACGACACCTTCAGCGTGCGCAACCTGTCGGAGATCCTGCAGGCGCAGGAGGAAGCCAGCCGCATCATGACGCTGCTGCTGGCCGCCGTGGCCGGCATCAGCCTGCTGATCGGCGGCATCGGCATCATGAACATCATGCTGGTCAGCGTGACCGAGCGCACCCGCGAGATCGGCCTGCGCATGGCCGTGGGCGCGCGCCCGAAGGACATCCTCGCGCAGTTCCTGATCGAGGCGGTCACGCTCTCGCTGCTGGGCGGTGCGCTGGGCGTGCTGCTGGGCGCAGCGTCGACCTGGGGCGTGGGTGTGCTGGCCGGCTGGAGCGTGAGCATGTCGGCGGGTGCCATTGCCCTGGCCGTGGGCTTCTCGGCGCTGGTGGGCGTGTTCTTCGGCTTCTACCCGGCGCGGCGGGCGTCGAACCTGCTGCCGATCCAGGCGCTGCGCTACGAGTAAGGCGGCGCCTGAGGGCGCCTGTGCGCACCTGGCGGGAGCCGGTGAGCTGCAGACGGATCGGCGGCGGTTCCGGGTCAGGCAAGGGGAGTCCGGCGGTGATAATCCACCCTTGTATCTGGAGTCTGCGTGGATCTCACCCTGCTGATCAAGGCCGCCCTGATGGGCATCGTCGAGGGCCTGACCGAATTCCTGCCCATCTCAAGCACCGGCCACCTCATCCTGGCCGGCACGCTGCTGGGCTTTCATGACGAGAAGGCCAAGGTCTTTGACATTGCGATCCAGACCGGCGCGATCTTCGCGGTCATCCTGGTCTACTGGCAGAAAATCCGCAGCACCCTGGTGGCCCTGCCCACCGAGCGCCAGGCGCAGCGCTTTGCGCTCAATGTGCTGATCGCCTTCTTCCCGGCCGTGGTGCTGGGCCTGCTGTTTGGCAAGGCCATCAAGGCGCACCTGTTCACGGCCGAGGTGGTGGCCACCACCTTCATCATCGGCGGCTTCATCATCCTGTGGGCCGAGCGCCGGCAGGCGCGCGCCGAGACCGCGCCGCGCATCCACGATGTGGACCAGATGGACTGGAAGGATGCCCTCAAGGTGGGCCTGGTGCAGTGCTTTGCCATGATCCCCGGCACCAGCCGCAGCGGTGCCACCATCATCGGCGGCATGTTGCTGGGTCTGTCGCGCAAGGCGGCAACCGATTTTTCTTTCTACCTCGCCATCCCCACGCTGATCGGCGCGGGCGCCTACAGCCTGTACAAGGAGCGCGCGCTGCTGTCGGTGGCGGACCTGCCGATGTTCGGCGTGGGTCTGCTCTTCTCCTTCGTGAGCGCCTGGCTGTGCGTGCGCTGGCTGCTGCGCTTCATCTCCACGCACAGCTTCGTGGGCTTTGCCTGGTATCGCATCGTCTTCGGCATGGTGGTGCTGGCCACCGCCTGGAGCGGCCTGGTGGACTGGAGGGGCTGAGCATGTGGCGCGGCGTCCTTGCAAGCCTGCTGCTGATGCCGCTGGCCCTGCTGGCTGCGCCCGAGCGGGTGGAGCTGCCGGGTGTGCCTGCGGTCGGCGGCCACTGGCATGCAGCACCGGGGCCGCAGCCCAGGCCCGCGGTCGTGGCCCTGCACGGCTGCAACGGCCCTTACGACAGCCGCGGTGAGCTCAATGAACTGCAGCGCCGCTACGCGGCCGATCTCAACGCCGCAGGCCTGCACGTGCTGGTGCTGGACAGTTTCAGCGTGCGCGGCGTGCGCGAGATCTGTTCCCTCAAGTCTTCACGGCGGCCGGTGACGCTGGCCGACCGGCGTGACGACGTGGGTGCGGCGCTGGCCTGGCTGGCGGCGCGGCCGGACGTCGACGCCACGCGCCTGGTGCTGCTGGGCTGGTCCCACGGCGCGCAGACCGTGCTGGCGGCGCTGGACGCGGGCGATCCCACCGTACAGGCGCGCAAGGTGCACCCACGCGCGGCCGTGGCTTTCTACCCCGGCTGCAGCGGACCGCAGCGCAGCGTCAACTACCGCCTGCAGGCGCCGCTGCTCATGTTGCTTGGCGAGAAGGACGACTGGACCCCCGTCGGGCCTTGCGTGGAACTGCATCGCCGGCTCTCGCCGTACGCGCCACGCTTCGAGCTGGTCGTCTATCCGGACAGCCACCACGCCTTCGATATCGGTCTGTCGGTCCGCGTTCGCGACAATGTGGGCAGCACGGCCAGCGGCACGGCGACGGTGGGCGCCAACCCGGCGGCGCGCGAAGCCTCGCGCACGCGCATGCTGGCTTTCCTGGCAGAGCTTCTGAATTAGACAGACCCCGGCTTTTCAAGAAAGGTGACCCTGTATGTCTGCACTGCATGAATTGAGCGCCCGGACCCTGAGCGGTCAGGAGCAGTCCCTGGCCGATTACCAGGGCAAGGTGCTGCTGGTGGTGAACACCGCCAGCCACTGCGGCTTCACGCCCCAGTACACCGGGCTGGAGTCGATGTACCAGAAGTACAAGGATCAGGGTCTGGTCATCCTCGGCTTTCCGTGCAACCAGTTCGGCGGGCAGGAGCCGGGCGGGGCCGAGCAGATTGCCCAGACCTGCCAGATCAACTACGGCGTGACCTTCCCCATGTTTGCCAAGGTGGAGGTGAACGGACCGCAGACGCACCCGATCTTCGGCTGGCTCAAGGCCAGGCTGCCGGGATGGTTTGGGCCGCAGGTGCGCTGGAACTTCACCAAATTCCTCGTGGGCCGCGATGGCAAGCCCATCAAGCGCTTTGCGCCCATCACCACGCCGGCGCGCATTGAATCGGCCGTGCGCGAGGCCCTGGGCACGCGCTGAGCGGGCCTCAGCTGGCCGCCTTGAGCCCGCGTACGTGCTGCAGGTTGAGCAGGGCGGCTTCGATGGTGGCCGCCGTTGTGAGCGGCTGTTCCATGGGGAAGAGGTGTGAGCCATCGACGATGGTGATGCGGCCCTTGGTCACCTTCTCGGTCATGCTCATGCCCACCTGCTTCATCTCGGCCGAGTGACGCCCGCCGATGAAGGCCGCCGGGCACTTGAGGGGGTGGCGCTTGAGCAGGCGCTCCAGGTTGTCAGGGATGGTGTTGTAGATCGCGGTCTCGACTTCACGCGTGAAGCTCAGCACGCGCTTATCCCCTTCGTCGTGCATGCCGTGCTCGACGTAGTCGCGCAGCACCTGGGCGTCCCAGTGCGCAAAGGCTTTCTTGTGGCGCAGGTGCTCGAAGGCGGTGTCCGCATCGGGCCAGCTGTTGCGCCGCGCCCGGCTCACTGCGCCGGGCGAGACCGCAGCGATCAGCTGGGTGCGCTTGGCCACGCTCACGCTGGTGGCGCGCCAGCCGCCGAGGATGGGCGAGTCGATCAGCAGCACGCCGCAAGCCAGCTCCGGATGGCGGGCAGCAACCATGAGGCTGAGAAAGCCGCCCAGCGAGTGGCCCACCAGAAAAGCGGGCGTGCCCGTCTTGGCCTGCTCGGCGGCGGCGAAGTCGGCCAGCTGCTGCACCAGATGCGGCCAGTTGCTGGTGACGGGGTAACGCTCGTCGTGCCCGAACTTCTCGATGGCCTTGACCTTGAAGCCGCGCCGGCGCAGCTCGGCGAACAGCACGCGGTAGGTGCTGGCCGGAAAGCTGTTGGCGTGCGAGAAGATGATGGGGGGCAGATGGCTGTTCATGATGCAGACGACCTGCCCGGCGACGCGTCCCGCTGCGCGCGCTCCAGATTCAGTGCCAGCAGCCGCTTGAGGATTTCCTCGTCGGGCATGGCGGGGGTGTAGTCGGCCCAGCCATAGGCGGCGGCTACCGCAGCGTCCAGCGCCTCGTGCGCGGCGGCCAGCCAGGCGGGGCGCTGGTTGTACAGATGGGTGAGCGTGCGTTTGGCCAGCTCCTTTTCGAAGCCGGGTTTGGCGACGATCCGGTCCGGATAGGGAGATGTCTCCATGCCCAGCGGAACCACCTCGGGCACCCGGTGGGTCCACTCGGGCGGGTTCAGCCAGGCTTCGCGCAGGTCGTTGAGCTTCTTCGCAGCGCGGGCGATCTGCTCCGCAGCCGTTCGCACTGAGCCTGTCGAAGTGCCTGCCGGGATCAGCGCGCCGCCGTCGATCTGCTCCGTGCGCTGGTGCGCGGTGTCGGCGGGGCTGAGGCCAGCGGGGAAGGGGAAGGTTTCGAAACAGGTGGTGGGGGTGTAGCGCGGGTCGTTACCTACGCCGAGCCAGGTGCCCATGCGCAGCGACCAGAGTTCATGGAATCGGCTGTGCAGGATGCCGAAAGTGCTGTCGTCGGCGCGGGCGACCGTGATTAGCGCTTGATCGGGAGATGTGGTAACGGGCAGCCAGACGAAGAAACGGTGTTTGGAATGCGCGACAGTGGCGATGAAGCGGGCGAGCGGCTTAAACGCATTACGCATGTCCACTCTTGGCCGCCCAAAGCGCCACCAAAAATCTCGCAAAGCGGGTTCGGATTTCTTGATGCGCTCAGGTTTGACGTGCGCGGCCACGTAAGCGAATGGCTGTTCGTATAGGGCAGATTCGGCTTCGGAGAGTTCATTGCCAAAGTCAATGATCCACTGGTGCTGTGGCCCGCGACTCAGCTCAAAGCCGTTCGCCCATGGTTTGAGCACGTCGCTGTTGGGATGGCCGTGGGGGTTGGGCTGGCGCAGCCAGTCGCGCGCGAGTTGGGCGTCAATCTCAAATTTGGATTTCTTGGACGCGCCTTGAAAGCTGGCCCCCAGAGTGTCCGGCAAGGTATGCGCTTGGCTCACATCCAGCATATCGCCAGCGGCCGCCGGCGCGGTGAGATCCGCATAAATCTGCGGCACCGGTGTGCCATTGAGTTCCATGCCATCGCCATGGCCAAAACACACCAGCGATACGCGGACCGCGGCACCGTCATTGACCCAGGGCTCGTCGCTCCAAGCAGCGAAAATGTGGCTGTGCTTGGTAATGGTTTGCAGCACCTTGCGGTTGGCGCCACCTCGAATGGAGTTGGTCGCCACCAGTCCTGCCGCGTCCAAGCCAGTGGTTTCGATAGCCTTGAGCGCCTTGTCAAACCAGTAGCACACAAGGTCCGCGCCACCAGGCACGCGGCCTGCGTATACCGTGTTTAGCGCTTCATAGTAGGCATCGCCCAACTCGCCGCGCTTTTTACTGCCGCCCAGGAACGGCGGGTTGCCAATCACCACACTCGCCTTGGGCCAAGCGGCTTCGACAGGCGCAGCCCGAACGGGATCGGTGGTCAACAGCGCATCGCGGCACTCGATGTTATCCAGCGGCTCCAGCACCGGGTTGGTCTTGAAGGCAAAGCCGTGTTCAATGCGCCATTGCAGTTCGCCGATCCACACCGTCACACGTGCCAGCTCGGCGGCGTATTCATTGAGTTCGATGCCCAGCACGTTGTGCGGGCCGGTGACCAGATCGGCCTGCCGGTCCAGGCCCAGGGCGGCGGCCTGCAGGTGGCTGTGGTGTTCGATGTCCTTGAGCGTCTTGAGGCCCAGGAACAGAAAGTTGCCGCTGCCGCAGGCCGGGTCGAGCACGCGGTAGTCCTTGAGCAGTTCCAGCCAGGTGATGAACTTCGCCTGCGCGGCCTTGTGGTGCTTGTCATTGCGCCTGGCGCTCTTGGCCATCAGCGCCTGGATGTCCTTTGCGGTCTGGTCCCACTGCGCCAGCAGGGGCCGGCGGATGACGGGATCGACCAGGCGCATGATGGTGGCCGGATCGGTGTAGTGCGCACCCAGCTGGCTGCGCTTGGCCGGGTCCAGGCCGCGTTCGAACAGGGTGCCGAAGATCGAGACGTCGATGGCACTCCAGTTCAGGCCAGCGGCGCTGCGCAGTTCGGTGACGTCCAGAATCTCCAGTTTCGGAACGCTGATCTTCTTGAACAGGCCGCCGTTGAACCACGGAATGTTGTCGGGGCCGTAAAGCCCGCCGTCGCGCATGACCTTGAACAGATCGGCCAGACCGGCCGTGAGCTTGTCGGCCGTGATGTGCCGGTTGTTCACCAGGCGCTCGAACATGCGGCCGGGCAGGAGGCTGACGTCCTCAGCAAAAAAGCAGAACAGGCACTGCGTGAGGAAGTGCGCCACCTGTTCGGCATCGTGGCCGCGCTGGCGCAGTTGCTCGGCCAGGGTGGCAAAGCTTTTGGCGGCGGCCTCGGTGATGTCGCGGTTGGTGACCTTGGGCTTGAAGCTCTCGGGTGCCGTCCAGACGCGGCGCAGCAGGGCCAGCTTGTCGGGTTGGTCCAGTTCTTCCAGCCTGACCTCGTGGGTCTGGCTGGGGTGGCCGGTGAACTGGGTGTGGATGCGGATGGTCAGCCGGTCTGACACCACCAGCAGCGGCGGGTTGCTCAGGGCCAGGCTGTAGGTGAGCAACTGGCGCAGCGCGGAGTCGAGGTTTTTGCCCGGGGCCTTGTTTTCCCAGGCAAACGCGCCGCGCATGAAGACGTCGGCATAACCTGTGCGGCCACCGATGATGTGGCTTTTCTCTTCAAACAGATAGCCATCGGTGCTGCCCGGCTTGGGCACGCCCAGCAGCTCGCAGAGATCGAGGAAGTGGCTTTGCGCGCCCTGTTCCTCATTGAGGTGGTAGGCCGGGCCGGGACGGCCGCCGGGAGCACCCCATTTGGCAATGAAGTCTTGCGGGCTCATGCCGTGGTCAACGACACATTGGCCTGCAATTCGTCCCAGGGGGCAGACAGCTTTCTGCCCTCGCGCAACAACAGCCCGGCAGACTCCAGCACGGCGACGTCGTGGTGCACGTTCTTGTAGTCCCGTCCCAGGGCTTGCGCCAGTTCGCGCACGTTGGCGGCTCCATGCTGGCGCACATGGCGCAGCAGCTCCAGGCGGCGCGGCGAGAGGGTCTCAAGCAGGGTTTGCACGTCAAGAAAGGTGACGTGCGATTCATTGACGCGTTTGCCGGCCGCAGCGCGGTTCCATGCGCCGACAAAACGCTTGCCCATGTCGGCCAGAGTACCGACGTTCACTTGAACCTTACTCATCATGCGCTCCTTTGGCCTTGTTCACGTCAGACAGGAAATCCGCTACCAGTTTCTCAACGCTGACGAAACGGTAACGGGTTTCCTTGTCGCCCAGGTGTTTTTGGTCGCCCTTGCCGCGTTCGTTGTCATAGCCGACGATGCGCTGGCCGTCACGCCCGTCGTAGAGGCTGTACTTCAGTGCGTGCGGGCGTTCCGGGCTTGCCTTCGGCAGCTGCCAGATCGTCATTTCCACGATCGAACCATCAGCCAGGACAGCCTTGTCGTGGAAAATCCGCCGCGCCTTCATATGGCCAATCTAGCCATAATTATAAATGGTGTCAATGGCCATACATCCGCGTGGGCCGCACTGTGGCGGAGCTGACCAATCTGTCTTATCGGGCACTGAGTTTCTTGAGCTGGTACAGCGCGTCCAGCGCGTCGCGCGGGCTCAGCGCGTCCGGGTCGATGCCGGCCAGGTGGGCCTCGACGGCGCTGGGGCCGGCGGACTCTGCCACAGGCGGCGCGGCAAACAGGTCGACCTGGGCCTGGCTTTGCGAGGCGGAGCTTTCCAGGGCCGCGAGGGCGTGGCGCGCCTGGTTGACCACGGCGGCGGGCATGCCGGCCAGGCGCGCGACCTGGATGCCGTAGCTGCGGCTGGCCGGGCCGCTCTGGATCTCGTGCAGGAAGACGATGTCGTGGCCCGATTCGGTGGCGCTCACGTGCACGTTGACAGCCGCATGGTGCCGGGCCGGAAACGCCGTGAGCTCGAAGTAATGCGTGGCAAAGAGTGTGTAGGCCTGCGTCTTGTCGTGCAGCTGGGTGGCGATGGCGCCGGCCAGCGCCAGGCCGTCGAAGGTGGAGGTGCCGCGACCGATCTCGTCCATGAGCACGAGGGAGTTGGGCGTGGCGGCGTGCAGGATCTGCGCGGCTTCGGTCATCTCCAGCATGAAGGTGGACTGGGCGTTGGCCAGGTCGTCGGCCGCGCCAATGCGGGTATGGATGGCGTCGATGGGCCCGAGGCGGCAGGCCGTGGCGGGCACGTACGAGCCCATGGAAGCCAGCAGCACGATGAGGGCCACCTGGCGCATATAGGTGGACTTGCCACCCATGTTGGGGCCCGTGATGATCTGCATGCGCTGCTTGAGGCCCAGGCGCGTGTCGTTGGCGATGAAGCTTCCCGCACTGGTTTCGGCCAGCCGCGCCTCGACCACCGGGTGGCGGCCGGCTGTGATCTCGATGCAGGGCTCAGCCGCAAAGACTGGGCAGCACCACGACAGCGTGAGCGAGCGCTCGGTCAGGGCGCACAGCGCATCGAGTGTGGCCAGCGCGCGGGCGTTGCGCCTCAGGGCTGGAATGTAGGCGTCGAGCTGCTCCAGCAACTGCTCAAACAGCCATTTCTCGCGCGCCAGCGCGCGCTCCTGCGCGCTCAGGGCCTTGTCCTCGAAAGCCTTGAGTTCGGGGGTGAGGAAGCGCTCGGCGTTCTTGAGCGTCTGGCGGCGGCGGTAGTCATCGGGCACGCGTTCCAGGTGGCTGCTCGTGACTTCGATGTAAAAGCCGTGCACCTTGTTGTACTGCACACGCAGGTTCGCGATGCCCGTGCGGGCGCGCTCGCGCGTCTCCAGCTCCAGCAGGAAGCCGTCGCAGTTGTTCTGTATGGCGCGCAGCTCGTCGAGCTCGGCATCGAAACCGTTGTTGATGACGCCACCGTCACGTACCAGCGCGGCGGGTTCGGGCAGCATGGCTCGGGCCAGCAGCGCGGCGCAGCCTGCGGGTGGCTGCAGCTCGCCCGCCAACTGCCCAAGCAGCCTGGCGCCAGAGGACAGAGCCGGTGCCAGCTGCTCTGTTTTTTGGAGCGTCTGTTGCAGGGCCACCAGTTCGCGAGGGCGCACCTGGCGCAGCGCGATGCGCGCCGTGATGCGCTCCACGTCGCTGCAGCCCTTGAGCTGCTCGCGCAGCTTTTGCCAGGCGCCGACGTGCCCCGCCTGTGTTTTTTCTTCCCGCAGCGCGGTGATGGCCTCCAGGCGCTGTTGCGCCGCGCCGCGCTCCCTTGCCGGCTCCAGCATCCAGGCCCTTAGCAGCCGACTGCCCATGCCTGTCATGCAGGAGTCGAGCAGTGAAAACAGGGTGGGGCTGTCTTCGCCGCGCAAGGTCTGCACCAGCTCCAGATTGCGACGCGTGGTGAGTGGCAGGTCGATGAGCTGGTCGTTGCGCTGAACGCGTACACCGTGCACATGGCTCAGGGCGCGGCCCTGGGTGTGCTCGGCGTAGGCCAGCAGGGCGGCGGCGGCGGCGTGGGCATGGGGCAAATCGGCCGCACCCCAGCTGGCCAGGCTGGCAGCCTTGAGCTGTTCCAGCAGCCGGCCCTGTCCCAGCGCGCTGTCGAACTGCCATTCGGGCCGCAGCGCGAGCGCCACGCCCGAGGTCTGGCGGATACCCTGCAGTCGCTGCTCGAAGGCGGGCGTGCAGCCCGCGCTGTAGATCAGCTCGCCCGGTGCAATGCGCGCCACCCATTCGGCCAGTTCGTCGGGGCTGCTTTCGGCGAGGTGCACTTCGCCCTGCGTGACGCTGAGCCAGGCCAGGCCCAGGGTATTGCGTGGCCCCTGGTGCACGGCCAGCAGCAGCGATTCGATTTTCTCGCTCAGCAGGGCGGCGTCGGTCAGCGTCCCCGGCGTCACCACGCGCACCACCTTGCGTTCCACCGGACCCCTGGACGTGGCCACGTCGCCCACCTGCTCGCAGATGGCTACCGATTCCCCCAGCTTTATGAGCCGCGCGAGATAGGTCTCGGCCGAGTGGAATGGCACACCCGCCATGACCACGGGCTGGCCAGCCGACTGGCCGCGCTGGGTGAGGGTGATGTCGAGCAGGCGGGCAGCCTTCTCTGCGTCCGCGTAGAAGAGCTCGTAGAAGTCGCCCATGCGGTAGAACAGCAGGGTGTCGGGGTACCCGGCCTTCAGCGCCAGGTACTGCTGCATCATCGGGGTGTGGGGGGCGAGCTCGGCCGTCGTGGACATCCGGGCGAGTCTAAGCCAAGCCCGGTTGGTTTGCGGGCAGTACCGCGCTGCACCGGGGCCCGAAAAACCGCAACACCTGCACGCAGCGCCGCTACACTGGACTTGCCGAAAACGCGGTGCTGCATGAACATACGGACAGGGGTTCCAGGGGGTTGCGTCTCAAATTCAATCCGGTCCTTTTGCCGTGTTCGTGGTGGGCTTTGTCGCTGCGTGCCTCAGCTCCCGGCAGGTGTTGCGGGACAACGCGCTTGACGAGGGCGGGCGCGCGAATCGGGGCATGCCATTCGACAGGCGGGTGGTCTGTCCCATGTGCTGCCGGGATCGCCCACCCTTCGCGGGGCGGCAGGGGGACTCAGCTTGCAGGAATGAAGGTTTCGCGATCATCAAGCTACCCTGGAGGTCCGCTGGCCATCACCACCTTGAGCGACCCGTGCTGCACGCGGCAGCCGGCGAATGAGTGTGAAACGACTTCATCATTGAGACGCTGAAATGCAGGAACTGCTCGTTGCGCTCGGAGGTTTTTCGGTTGGCATCGCGGCGCTGCTGGCGCTCGGACTCGCGACCGTGTGGCGCGGCCTCGACCTGCCCCCCATCTCCAAGGTCGCCGGGTTCGTCATGCTGGCGGGCCTTGCCTGCACCGCGTGGCAGCACGTGCACATTGCCCATCTGGAGCCTGGCGCATACCCAGCCCGCGTCTACGGCGCCGTGCTCTTCGTCCAGAGCTTTGCGTTTTACGTGTTGCTGCGCGGCCTTCTCGGGCCGGACGCCAGTGCCACCGGGCCGCTCGTGCTCATGTTTGCTGCAGTGCTCGTGGCTGGCTTGCTCACCCCGCCAAGTCTGGCGATTGCGGTGTCTCTTGCCATGGGCACGGCCTTCGCCGCGCATCTGGCCGCCCTGCTATACCGCATGCGAGCGATCCGGCGATGGTTTCGCATCGAGCTGCCCGTGCTCGCGCTGTTTGCGTTGATGGGTGTGATCGGGGCCGTTGCCGGGTTGTCGGTGCCCATGGGCATCAGCTGGGAGCAATACGCGCTCATCTACTCCACCCAGATTGCATTGGGCTTTGCGCTGGTAACGTGGCTCCTATGGGCGGTGCCCGATATCGTCACCAAGACCCGCGAGGCGGTGGCGGCCAGTTATGCGCGGTCATCGCTAGACAGGGTTGATATCCCCGGTGTGACCCAACGGCTGCAGGCGCTTTTCGGGGAGGAGCATGTTTACCGCGACGAGTCCTTGAACCTGGCCCGGACCGCAGAACTCATCGGACTCAGCCCGCACCAGCTCTCCGAACTTATCAATACACACTACGGCGTGGGTTTTTCGAGATTCGTGCGCCAGCACAGGGTTTCGGCGGCCCGCCGGATGCTGGTCGAGGAACCGCGGGCATCCGTGCTGTCCGTTGGGTTGTCAGTGGGTTTCGGGTCCCAATCGACCTTTTACGTGGCCTTCCGCGAGGAGGTGGGCCTCGTCCCGGGAGAATACCGCCGGCGCGAGCTCGAGCGTCTGGCGGGCAACGCGCAGGGTTGACCCCTCGCCGGCGGGTGCTTTTTGCTCCTAAATCGTAAGGCCGGAGGTTCAAGGTCAGCCGGAACGCCACTATCGAGGGCAGTTTTCAACCGGAGCACACCCATGAACCTGACGTCCCAGATGACTGCCCTCAACCTCTCCTATGCCGCCTACCTCACCGTGTCCATTGCCCTGACCGTCTGGGTTGCACGCAGTTTGTCCCGGAGCGGGGAAATGTTCCTCATCCGATGCTTCGGCCAGGATCAGGAACTTGCCCGCTCCACAAACCAGTTGCTGGTCATCGGCTTCTACCTTGTCAATCTTGGCCTGGTCTGTCTCCGGCTCGATGGCTGGAGGGTAGCCGGGGGCAACGCCGTGGTTGATGTGGTCTCCCGAATCGGGGTGACCATGCTGGTGCTTGGCCTGATGCATTTCTTCAACATGCTGCTGATCGCTCGCATGGGGCGTACGGTGGAAAACTGGATGGCGACGAGGGGTTGGTCCATGGCGCAGGAGACGCCCGAAGCCACCCGCTAGACAAGGCCTGGTGCCCAACAAGACGCCGGGGCTGCAATACCTAGGTCCGGGGGGTCATTTACCGCCAAAACGAGCCTTGCCAACTCGGGGCGCACCGGCATCTTCATCTTACGCTGCCTCTTTCAGGGATGGCAGCATTGCCAGATATTTTTCATCCGGCGTGAGTTTGTCAAGACTGGAGTGAGGGCGATGCGCGTTGTACCAGTTGACGTAGTCGGCAAGATCGGCGCGGGCCGCACTCACGCTGTCATAGGCCTTCAAGTAAACCCGTTCGTACTTTACGTTGCGCCACAGGCGCTCCACAAAGACGTTGTCTCTCCAGGCACCACGCCCGTCCATGGACAGCTTGCAGCCCGCGCCCAGCACCGCATCGGTGAACTCGACTGCGGTGAACTGGCTGCCCTGATCGGTATTGACGATCTCTGGTCTTCCGTAGGTCACAAAAGCCTGCTCAATGACCTCCTTGGCATGGCAAGCCTCCAGTGTGATAGCAACCTTGTGCGCCAAAACCTTACGGCTGGCCACATCCACCACGGCGGTGAGATACACGAATCCTCGCGCCATCGGGATGTAGGTCGTATCCAGCGCCCAGACCTGATTGGCCCGCACGATGGGCAGCTTTCGCAGCAGGTAGGGGTAAATCTTGTGGCCCGGTTGGGGCTTGCTGGTGCCGGGTTGCGGACACAGCGCCTCGATACCCATGTGCTTCATCAGCGTGGCAACGTGACGTCGGCCGACCCGAAGGCCATCTCGCGCCAGTTGGTCGCGCAGCATGCGTGCGCCCATGAACGGGTGCTCCAGGTGCAACTCGTCCAGCCGGCGCATGAGCGCCAGATCGGCCGCGCTGGCCGTGCGTGCAAGGTAGTACACCGTACCGCGGCTCATGCCCAGCAGCTGCGCCTGGCGCGTGATCGGCAGTGGGTGTTCTCGGTTGATCATCGCTTTGCGCTCAGCAATCCCGCCTTGGTGAGCGCACCCTCTAAAAAATCATTCTCCAGCGTCAATTGCCCTATCTTGGCATGCAGTGGCGCCAAATCTACCGGCGGCACAGTGGCTGCACCACCTCCAAAGGCACCCGCGGCGTTCTCAAGTAGCTGGCGCTTCCATTCGGTGATCTGGTTGGGGTGTATCTCAAAGTGCTTGGCAAGGTCTGCCAAGGTGCGGTCTTCGCGCAAAGCGGCTATGGCCACTTGTGCTTTGAACGCAGGGGTATGCGTGCGCCGTGTACGCCGCGCTGATTTCTTGACCATCAAAAACTCCTGTCTGCCAGACCATCCTCGGCCCGGCTTTGTGTCTGGAGTTTCCACTTATAGCGCTGTTCAAGTTTGCGGAGCCACTTCTGGGTTAGGCCTATGCTGCGATACCACTGATCTCATACTCCTTTCGCTCTCTACTGTCAGCAAAAAGCGTACGTTAAACAGGGGCTACTTCAGCTTGATGCACGAAGGTCACGGACAGCAACCTTGCCGAGGGAAGGATCAT
>JADCGR010000023.1 GCA_020248905.1 Curvibacter sp.
CGACCTGTGACTTGAACTCGGTGCTATGCCGGCGACGGGTTTTGAGATGCTCGTTCATTTGCTGTCCACCTAGTTTTGATGGACAGCAATCGTGCTGGATTAGCTGGGGGAATCAAGGTGGGGTGACCAGCCGCTTACGGCCGAAGCGGGCATGCCGATCAAGGAGTTGTGCCGCAAGGGCGGCTTCAGCGATGCCACTTTTTACAAGTGGCGCGCCAAGTACGCTGGCATGAACGTGCCCGACGCGCGGCGACTGCGTGAGCTGGAGAGCGAGAACGCCAAGCTCAAGAAGCTGATGGCCGAAGCCCACCTGGACATCCACGCGCTCAAGGGCGTCTTCGGGGTAAAGCGTTAGCCAGCGCGCCGCAACCGCTGACGCAAGTCATCGGCCATGGTCAACGTGGTGGTGGTTGCTGACTTCACACGCGTTCGAGGATGACGGCAATGCCCTGCCCCACGCCAATGCACATCGTGCATAGCGCGTAGCGCCCTCCGCTGGCCTGCAGGCGGTTGACCGCCGTGGTGGCCAGGCGCGCACCCGACGCACCCAGCGGATGGCCCAGTGCGATCGCGCCACCCCAGGCGTTGACGCGCTCGTCGTCGTCTTTCAGACCCAGCAACCGCAGCACAGCGATGCCCTGGGCCGCGAATGCTTCGTTGAGTTCGATCACGTCGATCTGATCGAGCGTCAGCCCGGTCTGGGCCAGCACTTTCTGGGTGGCCGGTGCCGGGCCGATGCCCATGATGCGCGGGGCCACGCCGGCGGTGGCCATGCCCACGATACGAGCCTTGGGGGTCAGGCCGTTCCTCGCGGCAGTGGCTTCGTCGGCAAGCAGCAGCGCGCAGGCGCCGTCGTTGACGCCGCTGGCGTTGCCGGCGGTGACCGAACCATCGGGCCTGACCACGCCCTTGAGCTTGGCCAGCGCTTCTAGGCTGGTCTCGCGCGGGTGCTCGTCTTGGCTGACGACGACGGCATCGCCCTTTTTCTGGGGGATGGTGACGGGGCAGATTTCTCGGGCGAGGTGGCCGGCCTGGATGGCCGCCACGGCTTTCATCTGGCTGGCCAGGGCCATGAGGTCCTGAGCTTCGCGCTCGATCTTGAATTCGACCGCGACGTTCTCGGCGGTCTCGGGCATGGAGTCCACACCGTACTTTTCTTTCATCAGCTTGTTGACGAAGCGCCAGCCGATGGTGGTGTCGTAGAGGGCGTTGCTGCGGCTGAAGGCGCTCTCGGCCTTGGGCATGACGAAGGGGGCGCGGCTCATACTTTCGACGCCGCCGGCGATCATCAGGGTGGCTTCACCGGCCTTTATGGCGCGGGCGGCGGTGCCGACGGCATCCAGGCCAGAGCCGCACAGGCGGTTGATGGTGGCGCCCGGCACTTGCAGGGGCAGGCCTGCAAGCAGGCTGCTCATGTGGGCGACGTTGCGGTTGTCTTCACCGGCCTGGTTGGCGCAGCCGAAGAGAACATCGGTGACGGCGGCCCAGTCCACCGAGGGGTTGCGGGCCATGAGGGCTGTTAGGGGAATGGCACCAAGGTCGTCGGTGCGCACCGAGCTGAGGGCACCGCTATAGCGGCCGAAGGGAGTGCGAATAGCGTCGCAAATGAAGGCTTGGGGCATGATTTGAAGGAGGAAGGGCATCTACGGCTTAAAAAGGCTGGTGGCTTCGAGGTCCAGGACCTCAGCGTCTAACTGGTTGAACAGTTGCCAACGCCAACGCAGGATGCCAAGCCCCTTGCTGGAGGTACGCGCCTCCAGCACGGTGACCTTCAGAGCCAGTGTGTCGCCAGGGCGAACTGGTTGCGGCCACTTGATGTAGGCGATACCGGGCGACGCAAATGACTCTGAACCCCCGAGGAAGGTATCCGCTACCAGATACATGGCGATGCTGCAGGTGTGCCAGCCGCTGGCGATCAGCCCTTCAAATGGCCCCTCGGATGCGGCCTCTGGATCGGTATGGAACCATTGAGGGTCCCATTGCTTGGCAAAAGAAAGGATCTCGGCTTCTCGGACGTTGTAGGGGCCTGCCTCAAGCACCTGCCCGGCCTGGAACTCTGCAAATTTCATTGGATGGTTTCTCAGGAAAAATTCGGGGTTCTCTTTTCCTTGAGCGCCGAGAGTCCCTCGCGAGCATCAGACCCTCCGAAGCAAAGGATCTCCAAGGCCAGGGAGTGTTCAAATGCGGGCCAAGCCGAACGTAGCCAGTGATTGAGGCTTCGCTTCGTAAAGGCCAATGCCGTCCGGCTACCGGCGGCCAGTTGCACGGCAATGGCCCGGGCCTGGCCAAGTAGCTCGGCCTCGGGTGCACATAGGCTCACCAAGCCGATGCGCTCGGCTTCAGCACCCGTCAGCGGGGCACAGGTCAGAAGGTGGTATTTGGCCTTTGCCATTCCACACTAACGAACTGGGACGGTATTGCTCGGGGCCCATACTGCGCGACCAACAGCCGCCCCACCTCGTCAGACAGTGGCGTCGCCGCCACCGGGTATGCCAGCACGTCGGCAAAAGTAACAGTCCGCAGCGCCAGCAGCGGATGGCCAGCTCGGACCATCCAGCCACCCGACATCTCCGCCACCGGCTGGATACTCAGGTCCTCGGCGGGCGGCACGACCCGCACGTCCACCACTAGCGCGTCAAGTTGACGCTCGCGCAACTGGATCAACTGGAGTTCGGTAGGGCCGCGTACCACCCGCAGCTTGACCCGTGGATGGTGGCGGGCCATATGGCACAGCAGGGGCGTCATCAAAATGGCGCCCGGACCTGATCCAAGGCCCACCCGCAGGGTCCCTGCGCTGGCTTCGCGCATCAGGTCCACGCCACGCTTGAGCTCGTGGGCATCCAGCACGATTCGCCGTGCCCGCTCCAGCACCTGACGGCCTAACGGGGTGAGTTCATTGCGCTTACCCACTCGGTCTAGTAGTTGGCCTTCCACCTCGGACTCCAGCGACTGAATGCTGCGGCTCAAGGCGGATTGGGTCAGGTGCAGCTTTTCGGCTGCGCGGCTGAAAGAGCCGGTCTCGGCCACGGCGAGGAAATGCTCGAGTTGGCGGACATTCATGGGAGGGAAACCCCTTGTTTTGAATGAGTAGTCAGAATGATTATCAGAGAAATAATGCATTAGACACATACAAAGACGGCTACTAGCATAGCCCTACCCGAACACCCTCACACAGGTCGCCGGGCCCCAACAACCCCGACACCGGAGACAACGACCATGACCGCCAGCAAACGTCATTTCCTGCGCCACACAGCAGCCGCCCTCGTCAGCCTAACCCTCGGCGCCAGCGCCTTCGCGCAGGCCTTTCCCACCAAGCCGGTGACGCTGATGGTTCCCTATCCAGCTGGGGGGTGTCTGACGTGATTGCGCGCACCCTGAGTAATACACTGGCCAAGCACCCGGGGCAGCCAGTGATCGTGGAGAACCTGGGGGTGCCAGTGGGGCTATCGCCGCGCAAAAAGTGCTGGCTGCGCCAGCCGACGGTCATGTCATATTCCAAGGTTCGCCCAACGAGCTGATCCTCGCACCGCTGGCCAATGCCTCCATCAAGCTTCGCGGCGAGGACTTCCGGATGGTGAACATGATCACCATCAACCCGTTGGCCATGTTCGGTCGCAAGGACCTGCCAGCCAACAGCGGCGAAGAACTGCTGGCCTATGCCCGCAAGTCTGCCGCCGAGGGCCGCCCGATGACCTATGCCAGCGTGGGACCCGGCTCCATGTACCACCTGCTCGGTGAGCATTTGTCCAAGGTCAGCGGCATCCCCATGACCCACGTCCCCTACAGGGGTGGCGCACCGGCCATCCAGGACCTGATCAGCGGGCAGGTCGACATCTTTATCACCCCTTACGGTAAGGGCCAGGTCGCGCTGGTCGACGAGGGCAAAATCAAGGCAGTGGCTGTGCTTTCGACCGAGCGTCAAGATCTGCTGAAGAAGGCGCCCCCGCTACAGGACGCGGCCAGCCTGCGCGGCTTCGTTTTCGACATGTGGGCCGGCTACTTCGTGCGCAAGGAAACCCCCGAGCCCATAGTCGCAGCCCTGCACAAGGCGTTGGGCGAAACCTCCAACGACCCGACGGTACGCCAAGCACTGGAAGCCCAGTCCATGATCGTGCCGCGCCCGCAACCGCTGCCGGTACTGGCCCGCACTTACTCTGAGAACACTGAAAAGTACCGCGCCATCGCCCGGGCGATCGGCCTTCAGGCGCAGTGACGGGAGCTCTTCAAGAGCCCGGCTACCTAGGCAACAGGTTGGCTTAGCGCCGGGGCGAGTTCGTTGCGCTACGGCGTGACATCCACGCCCACCCTGAGCTCCTGCTGCCAGCAGCTTCACCAGGCCTCTTACCAAAGTCTAGACCGAAGGCTTGGACGACGCCCATGTGCCCAGCGTACGACACGATTCCGCCCCAGGCCACCAGTCTTCATGCGCCCCCGCGCCCAATTCGGGTTCTGGGGCGTTTCTACTTTCCAGGTGGGATTTCTACAATTTCTTGGTCGGTCCACCAACTCACCCCGGCGTTAACGCTCTCGGCGCTGGCTCGGACAGCCGTTAAGACCAGTGGGCCACAGGCTAATGGCGAGGCTGGCGATGCTGGCCATGCAATGTGCGCGTCGGCTTAAGTCGCCTGGGTGTAGCCGTTGTAAATGGTGGCGGATGGTTGACCAAGTGCCGACTGGCTTCCCGAGCAGCTGAGCACTGGTGCGGGTTGCTGCGGGTCAAGCGCCCAGCAGGCGGCGAGCAAGCACGCTCTGCAGATCACGGCGTCCGTCGGCAATCAGGTAAATGATGACTTGGCTGCCTGTGGCACGGTAGATCACGCGGTACGGCTTGAAGAATGTCTGGCGGTATTCCTTGATGCCAAGACTGACCAGTTCCTTCGGATAGCTACCGCGTTCCGGGAATTTCGACAGGCTCTCCACAACGTCCATCAACGCATCCAACACGTGGTTGGCGTTGGATATGCAATCGAATTCGGAGATGTAGCCGTGGATGGCCTCCAAGTCCTGCTCCGCCCCATTGGTGAGCAAGACCTCGAATTTGGCCCGTGTGCCAGACATCAGACAACGGCTCGCTTGGCGCGAAGACGGGCAACGACATCGGCCACGGGTTTCACCTTGCCAGCGGCCATGTCCTGGTTGCCCAGCGCAAGGATTTTCAGCAGCGCCAGGGTTTCTTGCGTCTCTTCGAACGAGGCTACATCCTGCAGGACAGCCTTGGCCTCACCGTTTTGGGTGATCACCATCGGTTCACGCTGCTCTGCGAGGTGCGCCAAAACCTCGGCTGCGTTGGCTTTGAGATAGCTGATCGGCTTGACGTGTGACGAGTAGCGCATGGCAGGGCTCCGGACTTGGATAGGACTTAATATAGTCCTTTTATGGTCCGATTACAACATGTGAAGATGGCCTCAGGAGACTCCGTCCTCATTCGGCAGGGTCACCAGAACCGACCCTGTACCCCATCGCTCGATACCCTCGCTGCCGCTTGTCCCAAACCGATATCCGCATGGCCTGGGCTTTGTAGAACTCGGAATTCTGGAAGGCCGCCAAACGGATCAAGCGATTGGCCAGTGCCGGCGGCAAGTGACCGTATGCTTGCCGGGAAGATGGTCATAGAGCACCGCGTCGGTGAGCGGGATCAACAGCCGGTTGCTGCAATCACCGCACTTGATGCGCGGCTTCTCGCAGACCTCGGCGCGCCACTCGTTCGCCCAGGCCGGTGCGTAGCCCGACTTGCCGCTGGTCTTGCCCTCCCAGCGGATCGGATAGACGTCGGTGCGGCCGCGAAACAGTCGGCGGAATAGTGCAACTTTCTCGGCGGTGGACAGCCTAGAAGGCCCGGGCTCGCGCGCTGCAAAGACGGTTGGCTGCGGGCGCCACTCAACGCCGTGCGATTCGAGCAGGGCGATCAGGCGTGCGTTTTCGGTTCGCAACGAAACCAGTTCGTCCCGGTCTGTCATTGAATCAGTGAATCACCGGCGCACCGCTACCCAAGCCCGCGCTGTAGATATGCGCGAATACCGCACCAGCCTTCAGGTTGATTTCCTCTGGGTCATAGGCCGTAGACGGGAGGTTGGCAAACAGGTGCTTGATGATTTCGGCCTTCATCTGCGCCTGCACCGTGGCCATGGTGCGTAGCCGGTCGAGCGCGAACCGCTGATCCGAGAGCTTGCCCAAAAGATCTTTCGCGACCTTCTTGATCGCATCGCGTTCAGACTTGGTCAGTGCATCCTTCTGCAGAAGATCGAAGACGGCCAGTTCGTCTTCGTTTTCCAGGCCTTCGCGCAGGTAGCGCTTCTCCTCGTCGCTGCAGGTATCGTTGAAGGCGAAGAGGTCATCCATCACCTTCTGGATCTCGGCTGCGTCCTTGTCCTTGTTGTACTCCTGCACGATCTCCTGGTAACGCTCGTACAGGTCGACTCGGGTCGGGTTGCGCTTCACCATCGAGGCCAGGCGCTCCTCGATCTTCTCCATCAAGTTCATGGCGACCACGTTCTTGAACGGGGTTTTGTCGAATTCGGCCCGCAGGCGGGTGAAGTCGATGTTCGAGAGGTCGTACTTGGCCGTTGGCTCCTTAACCATCAGCGTCTCGGTGCCGACCGCGATGTCCACCACGTCGTACAGGTCTTGCAGCAGTCTGCTGACGTCTGGCGTGACGCGTGCGTCCTGCAGCTTGTTGTAGATGGCTATGACCGCGCTTTCCTCGGCATCAAAATCGAACAGGCCAGGGTGTGGGAACAGCCCGCGATGCCGGGCTTGCACGTCCTCCACGATGACCTGATAGGTCTTGCGCCGTTCGTCGCTGTCGCACAGCAGGTTCACCGCAACCAGAATCTGCTGCTGCTTGTCGAAGCCCTTGGCGGCAATCAGCGCATCGAGGTCATATCCCAGGCCGGTCAGGAAATCGCTCGCGGCCTTCAGGCTGTTGGCGTACTCGGCCAGCGCTTCCGTGTCGTCGCGGACGGTGTCCCGCTCGCCTTCACCCTTCCCGGTGCCCGCGCGGTCCCCTTGAGCAAAGGTGGCCAGTGCCCGGCGCAGGCTCTTGATCATGCCGTTGTAGTCGATGATCAAGCCGTGCTTCTTGCCACCGCCAACGCGGTTCACGCGGGCAATGGCCTGCATCAGGGTGTGGCCCTGCATTGGCTTGTCCAGGTACAGGGTGGCCAGGCACTTCACGTCGAAGCCCGTGAGCCACATGGCGCAGACGATGGCGATGCGGAAGGGGTTGTCGGCTTTCTTGAATTCCTTCTCGAGGTCACGCTTGACCATCTTCTCGCGGTGCGGCGTGATGTCCAGGGGCTCGTCGCGGAAATTCTTCCACTTGGCGAAGTCCGCCACCTCTCCCTGCTCCTGAGAGACGACGACGCAGCACTCGGTGGCCTTCATCCATTCCACATGCTCGCGGCGCTGCTTGAGCAGGCCACTGGGCGCCTTGCCCTTGGCGGCGAATAGAGCTTCCTCGGCGACAACAGAGGCCTCCAACTCAGCGGCCTTGTCCTTCCACTTCGCCACGATGAGATCGTGCATCTTTACGCACGTGATCTTGTCCAGGCAGACCATCAGCGCCTTGCCACCGCCGTTCTCCACTACGCGCCAGCGCTGGTGGAAGTGATCGACGAAGTTCTGTGCCACCGTGTCCAGACGTGTGGGTGCGGTCAGGATGGGGTAGTCGCGCGCCAGCTCGCGGTAGAGCTTTTCTTCCTTTTCGTCCGTCCAGGGGTCGTCGAGCGTGGCCGACTGCTTGGCGGCCTCGATGTGCTCCGTGATCCGTTCGCTGACGGCCGGGTCAATGATCTTGAGCTTCTCGCCGGCGTTCTCGTAGAACAGCGGCAAGGTGGCCCCGTCGGCGACCGCACGTTGAAAATCGTAGATGGAGACGTAGTCGCCAAAGACCTCGCGTGTGAGCTGCTTCTCACCCGTGTCGATCAGCGGGGTGCCGGTGAAGCCCAGGAACTTGGCGCGAGGCAGTCCCTTGCGCATGTTCAGGGCTAGCCGCCCGTACTGGGTTCGGTGCGCCTCGTCGCTGATGACGATGATGTCCTCGCGTTCGGAGTACGGCTCTGCCACCCGCTCGCGGTACTTCTGGATGAGGCCAAAGACGTAGCGACGGTTCTGGTCACGCAGCATGGACCGCAGCGCGGCGCCGTTCTTGGCTTGATCCGTCTTGGTGTTGGCGCGGCCGCAGTTGGTGTAGGTCGATGCAATCTGATCATCCAGCTCGGTGCGGTCGGTAATGACCACGAACGACCACGACGCCGAGATCTTGCGGTGGATCTTCTCCGTCAGGAAGACCATTGAATACGACTTGCCCGATCCCTGGGTATGCCAGAAGACGCCAAGCTGCCCGGCTGCCACCTCGGTTCGCACCTTGGGGTCAACGGAAATCAACCGATCAATGACCCGGTTCACGCCAAGGTACTGGTGGTTGCGGGCCACGATCTTGTTTGTGGCGCCTTCCGTAGCGTCGAACAGGATGAAGTTCTCCACCAGGTCCAGCAGTCGCTGCCGGTCGAGCATGCCCGAAAGAAGGAGGGGAAGTAGAGGCTGGTCCTTGTGCGGCTCCGGGTCGTCCTCGTCCAGCCGCTTCCAGCGATAGAAGTGCTCCTTGCTGGAGGTGAGCGAACCGTACTGCGCGTCGTGCCCATTGGAGATGACGACCAGCGCGTTCCAATGGAACAGGTGTGGGATGGTGTCGAGGTAGTCGGCGTAGTTGCGCTTGTAGGCGCTATCGATGTGGACCTCAAAGCGCTTGAGCTCGATGAAAACCAGCGGCAGGCCATTCACGAAGCCGATCACATCCGGGCGCCGCAGCCACAGCTTGCCGCGCACCCACATCTCGCGCACCGCCAGGTAGCGGTTCTTGTCTGGGTGGTCGAAATCGATCAGGCGCAGACGCTTGTCGACCAGACGGCCGGCGCCGTGTGGTTCAGTTTCGCGGTACTTCACCGGAACACCGTCGCGGAGCAGCTTGTATTTCTCCTCGTTGAGCGCGATCAGCGTCTTGGTGATGTCGTCCTGCACCACGAGCGCCAGGGCCTGCGCGTAGGCTTCATCCGGCAGGCCAGGGTTGAGTCGCCTCAGGGCCGCCATGACTTCGCGCGTGAGGACCACCTCTGCATCGCTGGTGCGGCCCAGCAGGCTGTCCGGACCGAAGGCCTCGTCGTTGTAGGCCAGCACGCTGGTCCAGCCCAATTCCTGCTCCAGAAACTGGGCAGTGGGCGCCTGGATCAGCAGCTCCTCGGAGTAGTCCTTTTTAGTCATGTCTATAGACGCCTATGAACCAAGAATGCACCGCTTGCCCAAAAGATGTTCATAGAAACACGAATAAAATCAAAGCGTTATCGGCACACACCGATGTCTTTGATCTCGCCGGCCCTTGAGAACACTCGCCATTCGGAATGACTGCGTTCATAGAGTCACCCCGTAGCGTGTCCATCTTCTTTCGCCCTTCGCCTGCACATCACCACTGGCAACCAGTTGGGCCAGCAGCGTCTGCAGGCGTCGACGCGGAATTTCCTGCCCGATGCGCTGGTGAATCTGGCCGATTGAGGAACTGGGGTAACGCTCCAAGTCCTCCAGCACCAATGCCCGCAGCCGATGATCTTCGATGCGCTTGAGTGTGGTGACCGCCGGAAAGGCGAGTGAGCGAAGCAACTCCGGCTTCAAGAAATAGCGCGTGGCCTTTGTCCTGCCGCTCTGGCCGACGAGGCCCCATTCGCACAGCCGGCCCAGCCACGGGCGCAGCGCCTCCGCGTCCTGCAACTCGAGCCGCGTCGCGAGCTCCCGCGCCGACATCGCGTCGTCGCGGGCCAGCAGGCCCAGCGCGATGCGCTCACGCTGCGTCAGCGGATAGGACTCGCTCGCCTTGGCGATGAAAGCCAGAACCTGCCGGTCGGGCGCGGTGCGCGCCAGCGTCACCTTGACCCAATCGGCCCCTTCCTCAACCACGGGTGCCGGTCGTCCTTGCGACAATAGAACGTCATACATCGCATCAAAGCCGCTGCCCTCGCGTTCCATCAGCTTCAGGTCGTGGCACAGGCGTGCCAGATGCTCGTTGCGCCTCACCGACGCATGCAGCACGTTGCCCGGTGTCACCCCCAGCGGCAAGCGACCCGGATTCACGAATTCCAGCCGGTCAGGATGCAGATTGAGGTAGATGTCGCCGCGCTGGGTGTAGGGTCGATGCACCAGCGCGTTGATGAGCAGCTCGCGGATCACCCGCTCATCAAAGGCTGGAACCTGGGTACGAAAAAGTCCTTCGGCCACCTCATAAAACTCACGGAAATCCGGTACGTCCTGCCACACGGCATCCACCAGTTCCATCGGAGACAAGGTGTAGTCGTCCCAGGAGAGCTTGTTGACCTTGTTCTCCTGCGTGTCGCGCTTGATGAACTGGATAACGGGCGCAGAGCCGAGGCGCGCCCGGTCGCCTTGCAAACCCACACACAGCACGCCCAGGTGAGTGAGCCATTCACCTCGTGCCAGCTGGTAATGGTCCAGCAGCTCGTCATCGCGTTTTTCCTTGACCGAGGGTTTGACCCGGTCCGAGGCACGCAGGCCAGCCACCAGTGCTGCCATTTTGGTGGCGTCCACCTGGGTACGCGGGACCTCCATCGAGGTGAGCGTTTCCCAAGGCAGGGCCGAACGCTCGTTGGCCAGGCGCATCACGTCGTCGCCCAGGACCGGGGAACTGGTGTCGCCAATGCGGAGAAAGAAGCGACCGTCCGAGGTTGAGGCCACACCGGACGACGAGCGCGCGACGGTCAAGTCGATGAATTCGCCGCCATTGCCGGCAGTGACGACCAATGGCTGCACGGCCACGTTGATCGTGAGTTCGCCAACCCGTCGGCGCAATACATCGGGCAAGTCGGCCGGTATGCGCTGGCCAGATGGCGGCAACTCCTCGCCGTTTTCAATGCCGATCAACAGGCGCCCGCCCACGGCATTGGCGAATGCCACACAGTCCTTGGCCAGCTCCGGCCAGTCTGCCGACTTGCCCGTGACGGCACGCAGCGACTTGCGGTCGAGGAGTTGGCCTTCGAGGCTCATGCCGCGACCCCCTCGGGCAGCCGGATGCCGGAGACATCGAGCTGGCCGGACATCAGTTTAGGGAGCAGCAGGTCGCGGGCGCGGGCAAGTTCCTGAGTCTGTTTCTTGATCAATCGGACCTGTTGAATCAACGGGAATGTTCTGTACTCGAAAAATTCCAATAGCGGGGCCGTCGGCCACAGCACAGGCAATGCACGGAAAGTCTTTTTCGATAGCTCCTTGAAGGTCGCGCCGGTTGCTAATCCGATCATTTCTTCGACACGACCCAACAAGTTGAACAGGAGGAACATCCGAGCATTGCCCTGCTTCGGTATTACAGAAATAAAACCTTGGTTCGTGCAGGCCGGCTTGTCCATCAACGCAAAGAAGCCGATCGACGCACGACTGGTCATCAGGATAGTTTCGGCCGGCACTAGTTTGGCCGACGAGTTGGCAAGACCCGCTTCGGTGATCTTCTTTTCCGATTCGAGCAGCGCGAGGCAATCATTCCGAGTCACGTCAGTCGGGGTCACCCACACCACGTCTCCACCCCAATACTCAGGATGGCTTGTCGACGGCGTTCCGCCGCCAACCGCATCGCAAACATCGCTCATGGTTAGTAGCTGCCACCCTTCAGGCACCCCATCGTTCACCGGCACCGATTCATGGCCGGGAAAGCGCAGGTGCACGAACCACTCGCGGTAAAGGCGCCGGGCGGCGTCTTCGAGCAGGGCGATGCGGCGTTGGTTGGTGGCGATCAGGTCGTCGTACACGGCTACTACCTGACGAATAGCAATCTGCTCACCAAGGGGTGGCACATGCACCTTGATCTGCTTCAGATCGCTACCACGAATCCCTTTTACAGCCGCACCCCCAACGATCGCTCTAATTCTTGACCTTCCGATTGGAGATCGGAAATAGTTGAAGAAGAATTCGGGATCGGCAACCGTTCTATCGAGGCGAACTCGTATGATCGACGATTCAAAGGTCAAAGGCCCGGTCGGCTTGTAAACCATCGAGCACTTGCCGGCGCCTTCCTCAACGAGCGAACGGCGGCCAAACAGCAGATCCCCATCAGCTAGACCGCTTTTTTCCATTTCCGCATCGGACATCCGGATCAGCGACATGGCCTGATCCCCTATCCGGTTAAACGCAAACAATTCCCCCATGTTGACAATGGGCACCCCCGATCCGTGGTGTTCCTTGCTTTTGTAGACACCATTCCGGCTTGGTGTCGAGAACAAGGATTCAAAGTCAACTTCGGGCCAATTCATCCCAGCAACTCCTCAAAGTTGCCAGCAATCCGCCCCGCCAGTTCCGCCGCCTTCTCGTTCAACTCGGCCAGTTCGTCATGGATCTCGCGCAGCTTCTCCGCGAAATCGTCTTCGTCGTCGGCACCGGCCGGCGCCACGCCCACGTAGCGCCCCGGCGTCAGCGAATAGTCGTTGGCGGCGATCTCCTTCGTCGTCACAGCCTTGCATAGGCCCGGCACGTCCTCGAACAGCCCATGCGGGAAACGGCTGTGCAACCAGTGAACCTGATGGATGAAGTAGGCGGCCTGCTTCAGCGCGTCGAGCGTGGCATCGCGCACCGTGGGGGCTTCGTTCTTCCTGGCGTCAGCTGCCATCAGGGCGCGCTTCGCGTCGCGCGTCGCCTTGCCATCAAAGGCCCGACTGGATCGGGAGCGTAGGGTCTTCTCTGCCGTGTCCAGCAACTTGAGCCACTGTTTGTGGCGCGCCTCCAGGGCCTTGCCCACGGCCTTGAGCTGCGGCGCCAGGGCATCCAGCGTGGCTTGCAGCGCCACCTGCCCCGCATGGCTGGTGAGGTCGGCCGCAGCGACGGCGACGCGGGCCTGGGCGCAAGCGGCAAGCAGCGTGGTGATGGCGTCTGCCGCCTGTTTGTCGGCCTGTGCGGCGGCCAAGTCTGCTTTGAAGGTGTCGAGCTGTGCCTGGGTGATGTGCGCGTCCTGCGCCTGATCGCTGTTGAGTTCGGCCAGAGTCGCACCCGCAGCAAAGGCCTGTAGCGGGCCGGCCAGTGCTTCAATGGCAGCGGTGTCGGCTGCAATGCGCTCAGGGATGCGGGTCAGCCAGTGGTCTACCTGTCGCTGGTAGTGCGCGACGAGCGCCACGAACTTCTCCTGCTCGCCCCGGTACAGCCAGACGATGGCGTTGAGGTTGGCGTGCTGCTCGTCAGTGAAGATGTGCGAGCGCGCCGAGACCACGTGGTAGACGTTGCGCGCATCGATCATCAGCACCTGGTCTTGCAGGTCTTGCGGCTTGCCCCCACGCACGACGGTGCGCTTTCCCTTATCGAAGAACCACAGCGTGCAAGGCAAGCTGCGGGTGTAAAAGAACTTGTTGCCGATGGCCATCATCACGTCGACGTGGCCGGTCTTGACGAGCTTCTCGCGGATGTCGCGGTCCTTGTTGCCAGCGTCCGAGGCGCTGGACGCCATCACGAATCCGGCGCGGCCGGTGTCGTTCAGGTAGGCGTAGAAGTACTGAATCCACAGACTGTTGGCATTGCTGATGGCGCGCGTCTTGGCGTTGGTGCCCGGCAGACCGAAGGGCAATCGGCCCGCGTCGTCAACCTGCCCCTCGACCTTCTTGGTGTCCACGCTGTCCACGTTGAACGGTGGATTGGCCATGACGAAATCGCATTGGCCCACCAGGTGGTCGATCTGGTCGTAGAAGGTATTGCCCTGGCGGATGTTGGATGCGTCCAGCCCATGCACCACCAGGTTCATACGCGCCAATTTGGTATTGGTGTCGCTCTTTTCCTGACCGTGGAAGGTCACCGAGTCGTTGACCACCGCGTGGCGCACGTCCTCGATGAAGTGGCCGGTCTGCACGAACATGCCGGCCGATCCGCAGGCCGGGTCCAGCACCAAGCCGTGGTCTGGCTCGATGATGTTGACGATCATCCGCACCAGGGACGGAGGCGTGAAGAACTCGCCGCCTTCCTGCGCGCCGCTCATCGCGAACTTGTTCAGGAAGTATTCGTAGATGCGGCCGAACACATCCCCGGTGGCGGCCTTGATGGCGGGCCGGTCGAAGATCTTGACCAGTTCGGCCAGCAGGTCGGGCTCAAAGGCGGTGTAGCCACGTGGCAATGCGCCAGAGAGGACCGGGTACTCGGCCTCGATCACGTCCATCGCGGCATCGATGACCTCGCCAACGTTCGCACCTTGCGGCAGGCTGGCGATGCGGTCGAAGCGGGCGGCTTCCGGCAGGTAGATGGCCGCCTTGCCCTGGAAGCCCAACTTGATCAGCTGCTCGCGCTGGGCAGCTGGCACCTGCGCCGGGATGTCGGCTTCGATCTCGGGCAGGAAGGCCTTGAACCGGTTGTCCGCGTGGCGCAGGAAGATCAGGCCCAGCACCGGCATCGAATACTCGGCGGCGGTGAGCTTGGAGTTGGCGCGCAGCTGGTCCGCCGCCTCCCAGAGTTCGTTTTCGAGTTGCTGGACGTTCATTCAATCGTTCTCATTCTTGTGTTCGGCGCCGGCCGCCGCGTCATCGTCGGCCCCGCCCGCACTCACCCATTCATCCACTTTGGACAGCTTGAACTTCCACAGCCGCCCAACGCGATGCGCAGGCAGTCCGCGGCTCTCACGCCAGCGTTAAACGTTGTCCTTGGCCACGCCCAGGTGCTGCGCGACTTGATCGACGGAAACCCAAGGTTCAGCAGTCATGGCGGCCTTTTTTGTCAGCTCAAACATACTCAAGCGGCTCTAACCGAATCAAAGTCTAGCAGTCCTAGGCATATCGCCCAGGAATTGCGAAAGCCTGGCACGGTCCCCCGTGCACAGCCGTGACCAGGCTTGATGGGGTAAGTCCAGAGAATGACGCCCTCCTGATCCTCGTAGTCCCCCTGTCTCCATTTGCATGCACAAGATTGTGCGCAGGCGCGCGTATCGTGCGCAAAGGCCACGTAGAGATCTCACCCCCCCCACCCCCCCTGGGGGCCGCCTAAAGATCCGCGAGCGTGGCGGCAACAAGGCGGTGTTGCGACCGGATGGGGCGGTCGAGTCACCGGGCAAGGCCGCCAGCCTGATAACCCAGCGCATGCAGGTGGCGCTGACGCGGGCCTTCTGCTGGCAGCAATTGCTTGACGACGGCGTGGTCGGCAGTGGCTGCAAGATCGCCCAGCGCAAAGGCCTGCACTACTCGACGGTCAATGAGTTACTGCGGCTGACGCTACTGGAGCCCGCCATCATCCAGACCATTCTGGCTGGCCAGCAGCCCCGGTGTATGAGCCGGCTGTGGTTCCAGCGCAATCCGCTGCCGACCGACTGGGTGGCACAGCGGGAGGTGGTGGCAAAGTTCGATGCGTGATCGGGTTACGAACTCTCGATGACCCGGGCCACGTCACCTTGGCATTCGGCGCACTTGCCCAGCAGCAGCAAGTTGCCGCCCTTGAGGGTCCCGGTGAAGTTGGTGATGGTCGTTTCGTGACGACACTTGCCGCACCAGACGTTGGACAGCAGCCGCTGGCGGATAGTAGCGGGGATGGATTCCCAGCGCTGGCGGGCTGGCTGGGTGAAGGTCGGAAGGTGTTCAACACCCTTCACCAATGCTGCTGGTGATGGATCTTCCAACAGTTGCTCTGCTGCCTGCGCTGCACTCTGGAGAACGAAGGCCGACACGGGTATCCCTGCCACATCTGCGGCCCGGCGCAACAGTTCCTTCTGTGCAGGGGTCAGTCGCAGCGTGATTCGAGCCCCGTCGGTCGCCGAGGGTTTCTGATCCGTCACGTCAGGTTCCTTCACCCTTGGCAAAACCCCGCAACCAGGGGTCAAGGTGTGCGATGTCAAATGTTCCGGTCTCGAACATCTCGATCATCTCGGCGTGAATCTGCATCGGAGCGCGTTTCAACTGCCAGCCATTGATCCGCAAGAACACGTCAGCAGCGGCAAAGGCGATGCGTTTGTTGCCATCCACGAATGGATGGTTGATTGCCAAGCTTTCCAGCAGCGCAGCCGCTTCAGCCACGATGTCGTCGTAGTAGCCGGTCTGCGGGCGGAACAAGGCGGCCTCCAGCGCGCCAGGATCTCGCACGCCCGGTGCGCCCCCGTAGCGCTGCATCAGCACGGCGTGCATCCCGAGCACATCGGCCACGGTCAAGTAGTCGCGCAGCACGGCTTACTTGGCCAGTTCACGGTAGAGGCTGTCAAACTCGTCCAGACTGGACGCGAACGAGGCCATCACATGGCGGCGCGGACGTTCTTTCTGTTGCCGGTCGATGTAGTCGCGCAGGGCATCATCGAGCACCGCCTGGAACTGGCGTCCCTGGCTTTCTGCAATCTGGCGCAACGCCGCCAACACATCGGGCGCGGCTTGGGAAGAAAATTTTTCGCGAACGGCAGCGGTCATGGTTCTCTCCATCATGATTCATCTTGATGCTTCATGATAGAGCAAGATGGGCGCGTTTACCATTGTGTGAATTGCGTTCGATGCCTGACTGGCCGCCTTGGTTGACAGCGAACACATACGCGTAAGTTTTTGATTTTGCAAGATCAACATCTGCGCCTACCCGCAGGTCAAACGGAAAATAGAGACGGCTCTGGCTAAGAAAGTGACCGATTTCGGGCGTTTCGGCTGGTGGCCACCCGCAGCACAGGTGGCCGGAAGCCCGCGTAGCGCGGGGATTTCAGGCAAGAAAAGGGCTCGGAGATCATCCGAGCCCTTGTAGATGGTGGTGGAATACGGAATTGAACCCAGAACCGCTCTTGCAACCCTTGGGGGAATTTGATGGCATTCGTGCCCTCATTTCGGAAAAATAAAATAGCCAAGAGCACTACATGGATTGAATCAACATCAACCCTGCCATCCCCGCCATCCCGACATCTTCGACGATGGTCACGGTGGACATTGGTAACTGGAAAACGCTACCCAAACAGGCGCAACGAATTTTCTGTTTGTTCATCACTGCACGGAAAACACCAATAGTTGAAAAACCCATAACAACCAGTGTTGCCAGACTAACCAAGATAGGCTGCCAATGCAGCAAATAAGCCACACCCAAAGCCAGTTCAACAAAGGGGTAGAGCGTACCCCAAGGATACCAACGTGCTGCCAAAATATCATAGCCAGCGTAGGCTTTAGCAAAACTTTTAATATCCAGAAATTTGAAAAAAGAAAACACCAAGAAAAACCCTGCCATAAAGTAACGCATGGTTTCCTCAGATGTCACACCTCCCAATGGGATTTGCACCAGCACGCTGGCAAATCCAATATAAGTGACAATCAGTAGCAAAGGACTGTAGATTGTCAGCCAAGATTGATCGTTTGGCACAATCGGCAGCGTGGTCGATACTGCGACTTTTGACTTGCCTTGCTTCGAGTGTAGGTCGTCGCCCGATCTTTCTGCTTGGTTATCTACAATCTTAATAAGATAACGCGTGTCAGCCAAGGCGTTTTGCAGAACGACTAAATCGCCCTTAGGGCGAATCAAGACAGCGTGAGGTGGGTTGAGATTCACTGTCACCGTTTCAGCAAACGGAACCAATGCTGCGTGAACACGCTTGACGCAGCCCTGGCATGTCATGCCATCAATCTGGTATGTTGATTCCTCCGAGCTTGCCGGATTAGTGACTACATTGTTGATCATGGTTGTCCGCGTGATTAAAACCACCACGAATGTTCGATATATTTTCGTTCAATCGTTTATAAAAATAGTTACGATATAGCCATCCTTTGATTCCACGTAGATTCGTCCCTTGTTTGGCATAAAATTCGTCTGGGGATTTGTATATTCCTAGTTCTCGCGCAATGCCATCATGCTGGATGAATGTATCGCCCCCCGTCCATTCTACCCGTGGTCTTTGCAGATCGGCTGTTGCTACTGCGTAACCAAGAAAAGGATGGGTGCAGTGAGTAAATCGATGCTGAACAGCCTCGAGGTAGCCACTGTCCAGAATCAAGCCCTCCAATGCTACCCATTGATTCCCAAGTCTCGCCTCAGCCCAAGTATGAATAATCTCGCGCGGAGCCATGAAGTACACGAAGGGCGTGAGTGCCCCACGTTGTAAGTTTTTGTGTATCGTAAAGGCATGCAACCGGCACGGGATGCCAACTGATCGCAACAAGGCCATAAGTAAGGTCGCTTTCGTGTTGCAGTGCCCGACTCCTTCCGCCAGAACACGCGAAGCTGGCATGTCGTCTGCATCAGAATTATAGCCAAACAAAATTTCTTCTCGGCAAAACTCGTAGACTGCATGCGCAGCATCTTCCTGACGACTTTGCTGCCTCCACCCCCGCCTGTCCACGAGGGCTCGAATGTTGTCAGCTTGAAAATCAAGCATTCTGGTCGGTTGTAGGAGTTCCGGTGATTCCGGTGAACCTGGCAAGTTTTCGTCCGTCATGGCTTATGCCTCTTCCTTTCGGAGGATAGATTTAAGCTGAGTGGAAGGCGAGTCAGTTTGGGCCGTCAACTCTCGATTGGCTTGGCGCACTATGGCAACCCCAGACGAGAGCGCCAGTCCTGCCATAATTACCGCGACGACGAGGTCAGGCCAACCACTACCAGTGCCAAACACTCCGGCGGCAGCCAGCATGACCGCAACATTTCCAATGGCATCGTTGCGACTGCACAGCCAGACAGATCGCATATTGGCGTCACCGTCACGAAAGGCATAAAGCATGAGGGCCACAGCGCCGTTCGCGAGCAACGCCAGTACTGCGACAACACCCATCGTTAGTGGTTCTGGCGGAATGCCGTTGATCGCGGCCCAACCCGTTTTGGCAAGCACGAACAGCCCGAACGCCACCATCGACATGCCTTTTACTATCGCGGCGCGTGATCGCCATGCCAGCCCCATAGATAGCACGGCTAGCGAGATTCCGTAGTTGGCAGCATCACCAGCGAAGTCAACCGCATCGGCAAACAGTGAAACCGAGCCTGACTTTAGCCCGCCAGCAATTTCGACAATGAACATCACGGCATTGAGGATCAGCGCAGCCCACAGTACCTTGCGATAGCGCGGGCTAGCGGCAGTTTGTGATGAACAGGTAGAGCCACAGCAACTGGCAGACATACATCTCCTTTAAGTATCTATGCTAGTATTACACACCCTGTAGCAACTCCAGGGTCAAGCGAATAAAATGGGGCGACTTTCGTCAGCCAAGGAGTGTCAATGGAAACTGCCATGCGCATCGGTGAACTGGGACAGGCCACCGGCGTTGATATCGAAACGATTCGCTACTACGAGAAAACCGGGCTGCTGCCCGATCCTGTACGCAGTCACAACGGCTACCGTGCTTACAGCCAAGCGCATCTGGAACGCTTGGCATTCATCCGTCACTGCCGGGCGCTGGATATTTCGCTTGCTGACGTGAGGCGGCTGCTTGACTTTGTCGCACATCCCGGTACCGACTGTGCCGATATCAACCAACTAATCGATGGGCAACTGGCCCGGGTGCGCGCACGACTGGAGAGTATGCGGGCACTTGAGCGACAACTCGCCGCTTTGCGTGGTCGGTGCGGCTCCAACCATGCCGCAGGGGAGTGCGGAATTCTTCATGATTTGGTTGCCGCTGCACACGGCGAGGCTTGTGCCTGCCATCTCGACACATCAACTGGTTCATCGCAGGATTTTGTGCCAAGCAACAGGTTGATGCGTGGGACTATAAAATAAATACAGATTTATACGGTCGCACACCTTTGCCAATCAATAAATTAGACTCAATTCGACAAAAGCGGTGTCGTTCTTTTTTCTGGCACCAAAGAACGTCTGGTTATCTCCTCGGAAATAGTCGATTCCAACTCCGAGCTTGAGCGAATCATTGAATGCGTAGCTGGCGCGCGGACGCAATACCAAGCTCTGATTCGTCATGTCTGCGATTGCGGCCAACTCTAGCTTGAGTCGATCATTGAGGAAGCGGTTTGAAACGCGAAACGTCATGCCCCATTCTCGAGCAGCAAACTCAGAATTAAGACGATCCAAGGCGAGAGCAAAAGGCTTTTGCGCGGCGAGCACGGACTCGGGGTCTTGATAGCTGCGAACGACAGAAAACAATTGGAAATTAATGTTCGCGGTGTCCCAAAAATCCCGGTCAACACCAAGAACTGCGCGAGCCACCTTGCGTCGATTCAGCTCACAGGTGGCACAACTCTGCTCTAAGTGAGAATAAGAGAATTCGCCACGCATCGTCCATGCACCTTGCGCCCATGCGAAGTCAGCACCTAAAGTTTGCATCCGTTCGTAGGTGCTACGGAACACTGGCGTCGTTGGCGACGTGAAGTCAACTCTGTACCGCGCAAAGCGATCAAAACCGTCGAAATAGGAAATAGACCAATCAACGCCACCACCAGACCTGTCTAACTTGAGTGCCCATTCAGGGCGGCTAGGATCAGTGGATCGGTTCAAATTTTGGGGTAGTGAGCCTAGCGGAATTCTGTTTGCCTCGAACTGGGCAACAACCGCCGTTAGCGAGAGTGAATTGTCAATGTTGTAACGAACAAGTGCTGCATTGATGCCATTGCGCTGCTCATCGTCATCCGGCACGAGCAGTGTTAAATCACGCGGCGATAGACTGTCAGTAGGGTTGATTCGATCCGAGCGACCCCAGGCGATAATCTGACGTCCAATACGCCAAGTAAGTGCGCCCGAATCAATCTCCAAAAAACCTTCGCGAAGTCGCCCATGAGTACCTTCGCCATCGCCAGCGTCACGAGCGCCAAGGTGCGCGTTCATCCCCAATCGCATACCTTCGCCGAGAGAAGGATGCCAGTTAACAAAACATGTCGCCTTCGATATGGCTTCTTTGTCATCAAGGTTCCGGTTTGAAGACCAGTAACCTGTCCGGCATTCACCGAATGGCATCCCCTGCGCCATTACGGGAACGCCTTGAATCAGTGCTGCAATACAGATCGCATTGAAAAAGTATCTGATCCGCATCTGTCAGCCTATTCTTCTTTTTCAAGATAGCGGACGGAAAAATACTCGTCGCCAACTTTTGTGTTGGCATCAAATTTTTCCATTTTCACAATGGTGCTACCATTTGTTTGATGGTTCTTGACTTGAACCAACATTGGCTGCCATTTTCTATTTTTTATATCAACCTGCTTAAGCTCTGAGCTATCCGCTGTTTTAAGTAATGCTCCCGCAGGATCGTAAAAATCCACTTTAAGTGCTACAAAGCTATCCTTGTCAATCCAACTGACGCGCTTTGAATAACCTGAGTCGACAGCTATATCCGGCGACTTTGGCACCGATTCGACAACGTAAGTCGTAAAAGTGGCGAGTTTTTCCTGGCGAACAAACTTATGAGTCCAGTTCTGTGGCTTATGGCCGACCAAGTCACCATAGGACAGATCAGTTCCAACAAAACTGCTTTTCTTGTTGTTTCCTGCCAGTCGCCTAGGCTTTTTCAAGGCTGGTAGGTAAACCCAAATTTCATCTTCGTTCGCTGCGTTCTCGACCAGCAATGTCGTCGTGTTGCGCACATCGCTCGGAGACAAAAACCGAATGACGCGTCGGTTACCCACACCATCAAGTTGCAGCTTTGTTGCACCAAAAGTCTTGCGCACACGCTCCTGTCCCGACGAACTGACTAGGCGAAAGGTTGCCTCCGACAGCGAGTTGTCTACCCGCGTGGCCTGATAGTTGCGCTCCATGATCTCGTCAGCCTTTAGTTCCTGTGCCTGAGCGGACTGGTGCGACATTACGACACCTAAAGCCAGCAACACGACAGCAGTAGACGCAAGCGCAGGACTAAGAGGTCGGCGCATTCCTCGACTGAGAAAATTTGGCGGAAAGGCTTTAAGAAGCGCAGGCACCAAGATCAGCGCCGACAATGCGCTGACGACCATCGACATGACAATTAGGATGCCGAACCAAATATGCACATAGAAGTTGAAAGACAACATCAGCACTGAATACCCTCCGGCGATTGCAGTGGCAACATAAACCACTGCTTTCCCCGCCGTGCGTAACGTTTCACGTAATGCCAAATCGAAGTCTCCGAGTCGCTGCAATTCCTCCCGCATACGGTACAGGATATAGATTGCGTAGTCGGCACCGATGCCGATGGCCATCGCTGAGGCGACCGAGTTGGGGGTATTGAGCGGAATACCGGTGACACCCATGACACCAAAATTTACCAACACCGTTACCAACAACGGAACGATCAGGTAGATACCTGCAAGTAGCGAACGAAAAATAACAATCCCAGCCACGAAGACCACGAAGATCATCTGCGATATATTGAGTATCTTCCCATGTACAAGCGTTTCGCTTAATGCCGACGACTGCGGAACGCTACCGCCGATCTGAACACTGATCCCCTTCGGAAGTTTTGCCTGCAAGTGATCGCGAATGCTGGTAACGATTGACGCAGCGTACTTGCTACTGTCGTTCTTCATCCACACAATAAGGTTAGCGTTGCGGTATTCGTAGTCGATATAAGAATCGAAGTCAGTCGGCTGCCCGGACATTGAATACAAGAGCAGATACTGAGAAACCATGTCTTGCGAAGCCGGAAGCACATTGAACTGCGCTGCACCGGCGTTCATCGACCGGTTCATTTGCTTGATCAGGTCGACGATTGAAACTGTCTTGCCTACGTCGGGCAATGTCTCAATATAACGTTGCGCCTCCTCTATCACCTTGAGGACTGTAGGTTCCTTCATGCGATCAGGGCGATCACCTTGGAATACCACGTAAAGCGTGTTGGTTCCCGCCATCTTGTTATTGAGGAACCGATCCTGCTGGCGCACAGGCAAGTTTTCGCCAAAGTAGCTTTTAGTGGAGTTTTCTTGGTTGATGAACAGCAGGCCAACCGAAGAGATTGCGCCTATCAACAAAAACGCTATGACGATGGTCTTGCGACGGGCAAGTACCGTCGTAGCCACCGCATCGGATAGCCTGTCCCACAAGCGGCGCGATTCCTGTGCGCTCACCTGCTTGGCTTTGGGTGGTGCGGGTAAATAGCTGCGCAGCGCTGGAATGAACGTCAGTTCGATTAACAATGCACTAAGGATGCCGATCCCTGTGAAAATACCGAATGTACGGATGGTGGCCACGTCGAATGTGATTAAGGAAAAGAAGCCAAGTGCAGCAACAAAACCTGCTGTTAGCATCACTGGAGCTACCTTCGTCAAAGATTCGATGATGGCCTTTTCATTCGCTACGGCTGGCGCGTCTTCAGGGTGCGCTAGCGTGGTTCGGTCATACTCTTCATAGTAACGTTTGAGAATCTGTACGGCATGGCCTGCCGCGACCGCAAGAATGAGGATCGGTGTTGTAGCGTTGAATGCGTCCATTGGAACCTTTGCAGCACCCATGATGCCCAAGCCCCAGATGACTGCCAGCAATGCGGTCACCAATGGCAATATCAGTCCTTGTATGGTGCGAAATGCCTCGAAGTGGATGAGACCGATCAGTAGCAGAGCAATTGGAAACAGAAACGCCATGCGCTGCGCGAATCGCTCGACCGCAGCGAAAAAAACCGGCGCACCGCTTGAGTTAATCGTGACCGTAGCGCTGCTTTCCTTTTCAACCACCGCTTGGACCTTGTCCATGATTTCGCGGAAACCACCTTGCCCCGACTTGATTGCAAAAGAGATCGATGCCACTGTGCCGTCGGCTGATACCAGAGTTCCCTGATAGATCGGGTTGTCGGCAATACGCTTTCCAAGTAGGGCCGCTGCCGCTGCATTGATTGGCGAATCCAACATTGGTTCAACACGCATTTCGGTTTCTGAGCCCGAGATCGATTTAGCTTTGTCAGCTGACACGCTCATCAGTGTGTGGCGCTTGACACCAGGAATGTCAGCCATCTGCGTCGACATTCTGGCAACGACCGACAAGACCTCTGGACGCAACGCACTACCACCGTCGGCCGCACTTACGCCAATGACGACAACGTGCTTAGACCCGAACAAGGACTCAGCAATGTTAGTGCCCACGACGTTGGGATGTGATTTGGGGAGCATTGTGTTCGGATCGATCACAATTTTCAGGTTTCGAACCTGAGCCCCAAAAAAAATCGTCAGCAACGTGATCGCGGCGATCACCAAAAATTTTCGCCGAACGATAAATGCAATTGAACTTCTAAGCATCGGTGTATCCCATTCAAAACCACTACACCAGCATCATCCACCCTGTAGTTGCTACAGAGTCAAGCAATGGTGTGAACTTTATTTTCTTGCATACTTTTAAGAACAAGGCCAACCACCATGCTCGCATCACGCTCGCAGCCAAGTACTAGCTCTGATGCGCGGCAAGTAAGCCACTTACGTCCAACCACGAAAAAGCCGCTTTCTGACGTTCTCCCGTGGTGTTCGCTTAAGGATTTATCGCGATCAATCGATGGCAAAGCGATCCAGTCCGTATTCTCCCTGTACCCGACACACCAGATCACAGCATCGACGCGCTCGCGCGATCCGTCCGAAAAAAGGAGATGGTCGTCATGCACATCTACGGCACGAGGTTTTAGCTTGACGCCCCGAACGGCTAGCTGTCTATCGTTGGCAGATGCCGCAGGAATCGGATCACGCTTCTTCATGAGTTTGGCGACGATAGTGTCACGTCCAGCAAATAACAGGCCAATTTTGTCTAACCACCAGAACACATCACGACCGAACACTACATTCGGAACAAGCTTGCGCACCCGCCCCCGCGCAAGGTAGACCTGATGCCGGTCAGCAAGCTCAAGTGCGATTTGCCGCCCGCTCGCACCGTCACCAATGACACCAACTCTCCATCCATCCGGCAAATGATCAGCATCGCGGAATTCAGATGCCACTATTTGGTGAACTGTCGAGGCCATTTTTTTTGCGAATATAGGGTAAGTTGGGATCTGGTTCGATCCTGTGGCGTTGATCACGGTCTTACTACTTAATCTGTTGCCATTCTCAAGTTCAGCAACAAATCCAGCTTCAGATCGAAACAAGCGAATAACTCGCGTACTAAACGACACATTGATCGCCTTATCGATAGCAAATCGCTCGACGTGATCAGCAAATTCTTCGCCCGAAGGAAAACCGTTCTGGTCATCTGGCATGGATAGGTCAGCAAGACGACAAAATTGGCGAGAGGTGAAGAGGCGCAAGTTGCGCGGACGATTCCGCCATACATCACCAGCACGAGCGGAGGCATCAACAACCAAGTAGTTTTTTACTCCAGCACGCCCAAGCAAATAACCGCACATGAGACCACAATGACCGCCACCAATGATTAGACAATCTAGCACTTAAATCTCCAAGACTTTCTTTATATCCATCGGCGTACCACTAACCACCGACCAGACAAATTCAGAAAGCGCACGCACGGTAACGAAGTCATAGGCTGCGGTGGGGTCTAATGACACACCACACTCTTTCTCCAATCCAACGAGCAAGTTCACACGAGCAAGGGAATCGAGACCGATATAGTCGAAGGACATATCATCTCCGATGGGCTCGGTAAAATCGTGCCGCTCTTCCTGTAAATATTTTGTCAATAGAAATTTGATCCGCTCACTAACTTGCTCGACGCTATTTGGCTTTGACACTATAGGAGCAGCTACGACCGATGCATTGGGGATGCTCTCTGGGGATGGAATTTTTGTAGTCATAAGCCAATAGATTCGAGTTGCCGACCCACATGCTGACGAGTCGTAAATAGGGTCTGCGCGCAAACGTCGATTTCGCGCGAGGCATACATATCAGCGCAGCGCTTACGCTGGATTTTCCCGCTGGAGGTGCGAGGGATTTTTCCGTGCGATAGAAAATAAATGTCTCGCAGATGTACATCGTGAACTTGGGCTACCGCCATGCGCAAGGTATGAGCTACTGAGTGGAATTCCTGGCCAGGGTAATCCTTGGTGCGACGAGGCAACTCAACATACGCCACAACGTTTGATCCGTCGTCCGAGTCCGCTGCAAATACTGCAGCCTGCACTTCACTGAAGATGGCAGATGTCTTGATCAGAGTCGATTCGATATCATGGGGATACAGATTGCGTCCACGAAAAATTATCAGTTCCTTGATTCGCCCAGTGATGAACAGTCCCTCGTTGTGGAAAAATCCGAGGTCACCTGTACGCATGAATGGGCCTTCGCCACACGAAGTCATTGCTTTAAATGTTTCCATCGTCGCCACCGGATTCCGCCAATAGCCCGACGCCACACTGCTCCCAGCAAACCAGACTTCCCCGACTTGACCATTGCTCAAGATGCACCCAGTGGACGGGTCGACGATCACGATGCGATGTTCCAGTACTGGCCGACCACAGCACACGACCGTCTGTGTCGGCTGTGCCGAATCGTGCTGCACTTCGGCTCGGCCCACTGTCAACGCAGCACGACCCACAAACAGTGTGCGCAAGTTATTTGGAGCCACTCCCCCGGAAACCATCAACGTCGCCTCGGCGAGCCCATAGCACGGTTTGATTGCGTCACTCCGCAAGCCAAAGCGTGAAAACCGGAGTTCAAATCGTTCAATAGCATCCGCGTTTACAGGCTCTGCTCCGCAGAAGATCGTCGATAGTGTGGACAAATCCAGTGCCTCTATCTCGTCATCCGGTTGCGCTTTCGCGCATAACTCCAGCGCGAAATTTGGCGCTGCGGTCGCCACCGCACGGTAGTGGCTAATCATCTTCAGCCAGCGTAACGGTCGCTGAAGGAAGTGCAGTGGCGACATGAAGACATAATGCCCGCCAAGCGCGACAGGCTGCAGCGTGGCTCCAATCAGTCCCATGTCATGAAACTGCGGTAACCAGCCCGCCCCAACCAAGTTCTCAGGCAGATCTGCCGAGCGCTGGATGGCCCTCTCATTGGCCACCAGTTGGGCATGGGTAATCATTACGCCTTTGGGTTCACCAGTCGATCCCGAGGTGTACTGCAGGAAAGCCAACTGCTCCTGTGCTGGCAATGTGACAGAACAGGTAACGACCGGCTCGTCGGATTCGCAAAACACCGCGACATGCGATGTGTCTACACCTGAACCAAGCAGTCCTTCGCCTATCGAACTCCGGAGACTTCGTGTGGTAAGAACCGCTCGAGTCTCAGAGTCCAGGATGATCTGCCGCAGCCGCGCATAGTGGTGGCTGTTGCGCGCCAAATTCGCAGGCACGCTAACGGCACCGGCGTAGGCACACGCGAAGAACGCAATAATGAAGTCCAGACCTGACGGGAACAGTAATAGCACCGCTTTGTGCGACAGTCCACAATCTCGCAATTGCTGTCCGTATGCAACGGCACGACTGCGAAGATCGCCGTATGTCAGGACGCGTTCTTGGTCGTCACCGTTAACGAGAAATGTGTAGGCACGCTCTTCTGGACGTGTCTGAGAGTAGTGTTCCAGACATTCCAGAATGGTACTGGCCGAATCAAGCGGGAGTTGTCTGTTCATGATCGACGGCCTTGCTAATGCGTTGAAGGGAACGCACGCCTTGCGCCATCGCGTCCACGAAGCGTTTCAAATCCTGCTCTTCGGTGTACCGACCGAAACTCACGCGCAAAGTGGCTTTGATGGCGCGCTCGCTCACTCCCATCGCTACCAATACATGCGACAGCGATACCGTCTTGTTATTTGCACAGGCCGACCCAAGCGATACCTGGATGCCATGCATCTGATCAAGTATTGCAGCGAGGGCCTCAGCGCGAATACCATCAATGCAAACGCTGAGCGTATACGGCACTTGCTGCTCTGGATCGCTCGGCCCATGGAAAGACACACCCGGAACGCATTCGATCAGCAGACGGCTGAAGGTGATGCGGTAGTTGGCCGCCCGAAATACGAGCTCCGGCAGCACCGCATAGATCGCTTCAGCAGCTGCCCCCATCGCGACGATCAGGCCAACGGCCTCGGTGCCTCCACGCAGGCCGCCTTCCTGGCCGCCACCGTGTAATAGCGGCTCGATGGTTAGGCCATGCCTGACGTAGAGACCACCGACCCCCTTGGGGCCGTAGAATTTGTGCGCTGCGAACGACATGGTGTCCACGCCGAGCTCGTGCGCGTTGACGTGAATTTTTCCGACAGCTTGCACGCCATCAACGTGAAAGTGGATGTCACGCGCTCGGAGCAATGTAGAAATCTCACGGACAGGCTGTATGGTTCCGACCTCATTGTTCACCAACATGATCGAAACCAGTTGGGTATTCGGACGTAGCACAGCCTCGACCGCTTCGGCTGAGACGATGCCTTCGGCATTTGGTTTGATCCGGGTCACCTCGAAGCCGAACACGCGCTCCAAGTAGGATGCGATCTCAAGCACTGAGGAGTGCTCGATACCGGACACGATGACATGCGCTGGCTGCGCGTGGCCAATGAAGCCGCGTGACGTCAATGCGCCTTTTATCGCCCAGTTGTTCGCTTCGGTTCCGCCTGAAGTGAACGTGAGTTCCGACGAGTCGCATCCTACCAGCCGAGCTACCTGCCTGCGGGCACTCTCCAGCCTCTGCTTTGAGAGATTCGCCAGCGAGTATTTGCTGGAGGGGTTGCCGAAATCGAGTAATGCGCCGTTGAGCGCCTCGATCGCTTGCTGACACATCGGGGTTGTGGCGTTGTAGTCGAAATAGCCTTGCAACGACATGACAATCTCCTTATTTTGCCGGAGCATGGATCTGCTTCAGCCGTTGAAACAGTGCCCTGAGCATTTCCAGGCAGTGGTGTTGCGAAGGCTCCAACTCGCCGAGCATCGTCTCAATATCGTCGTTGGACGTGTCCAACACCACGCTGAGCGGTTTGCCATCGATACAGGCACAGAAAACGTTACCGGTGGCCAGCGAAGTAGCGCACCCCCAGGCCTGATAGCGTGCTCGCTTGATGAAACCGTCTGTCACATCAAGTTGCACTCGAATGCGGTCGCCACAAACCGGGTTGCCGATTTCTATGGATGCGGTTGCCTCGTCGAGTTCCGATGCGAACGCAGGATCAGAGAAATTTTTGACGATAATCTCATTGAACATATCGGCTCTCAGTTCGCAACCGGGCATACATTGGGAGAATCCTCGTCCATCTTTTTCTCAAGGTTGACGGCACAACAACCAAACTCCAATGACGACGGAGCGCGCATGATGTATTCCATTCGCTGGCCGCTACGTCCTGAAGGGCTATTACCAGGAACTAGAGAGACTATGTCTTCGGTAAGTATCATTCCCGGAGTAGCTAGCGCAAGAGGATCCAGTATGCCGAGCACGCCTTTTTCGCCAACGGGTACTTCCTTGCTGAGGTCGTTCATGTCACGAACAGTCAAATGCACGTAGGGTGAGACATGTTTGATTTGGTGCTCGTCATCTATCGCCATCACGTTTGATTCGACGAGCGCATAAATATCGCGTACTCCATTGGGCTCAAGGCCAAGGTACTCCTCGCACATGAGATTGAACTCGCGGCGGGATATCATCTGACCGGTAAATCGTTTCCATCCACCTAAAGTGACGACGCGGCTGCCACGGTCGAGCTTAATGTGCTGACCCGTTTGCTTGAGAAACTGCAGCAGACGATAAATGAGGAACGGCGGGCCAATGATGTGGCGGGTGAACTGGTTCTCCCAAGTCTTGAGTTGAGCGAGCGCATCCTCCGGCACGAACCGCTCTTGTTTGACCATGAAGCGATGAGTGTCAAGCAGGCCTGCAAGCATGTTCAACGCCTTGATCATTCCCATTTCCGGGATCTCTTCCGTGGACGGGCAGACATACAGACCCGCACCTTTGGAAATGCCGAGGAATTCGCGGTACATCGCATAGATTGCAACAACGGCGACATCGACGGTGTCACTACAGCGACGCGAAATACTGGGTAACCCGCTGGTTCCAGTACTACGCATTTCATGCTCGATTGCGTGTAGCGGCTTGGATAGCAGTTCGTGGCTACTGGCTGACTTGAACTTGGCAATCGGGACAAGTGGGATCTTGATCAGATCCTCAAAGGTGAGAATCTGATCAGGATGCACGCCCTTGCTGTCGCATGCCTCACGGTAGTAGGCATTATTCTCATAGTGATGCCGAAAAGCGTCGGAAATGAGCGCCAACTTGACACTATTGAGATCATCCTGCGGCATCCGATAGAGCTCGGACACAGATGCGACAGCCGCAGCCAAGGGATCAAGTCCAAGCTGGCGAATCGACGTTACAAAGGCGTGGCTAGTCATCTTACTCCCTACTTCATCAAAAAAACCACGATGATAACCTAAGATCGAGTCTGGTGGCAATTTCTTGCCTTGCCTTGCCTTGCCTTGCCTTGCCTTGCCTTGCCTTGCCTTGCCTTGCCTTGCCTTGCCTTGCCTTGCCTTGCCTTGCCGAAGCTATGCGTTTAGCGTCAATCGTTCATGGTGTGTTTAGCGTCATTACAAATACGTCGTAAAAACACGACGATTGCTGTCATTTACAAGGACAGCAACGCATGGCAAAGCCCATACGTCGGTCGCTGGCCAGACGCTTGGGTCGCAACATCGGAGACCGCCGTCGGGCCGTTGGCCTGACACAGGAACAACTCGCCGAGTACCTTGAGATCGACACCCTGACCGTGTCGCGCTACGAGACCGGCAACATCCTCCCGCCATTGACCGTGGTGGACGTGGCCGCACGGCTGCTCAACACCACCATCGCCGATCTGCTGGGCGAAGCACCTGTTCAGCCCGTCGAGCATGCTGATCGCATTGGCATCTGGTTGGCCAGCCTTCCCCTGTCCGACCGCGATTGGATCGAAGGTATTGTCAAGCAACTGGTTGAACGCTGCCAGCCACGCAAACGCGGTCGTCCACGCACCCGTCCAAAAACAGGCAAAGCTCCTCCGCCATCTCCATCCGCTTGACGTGCCAGTCCTAGACGGCCCGATCCTGCAGCTTTTGTTTTAAGGTGTCGAATTGTTCACTATAATAGCGAACAATTCAACTGGATTGTTGCCATGCGCCACGCCAACCGAGACGCCGACCACCTGAACACCCTGCGCCAGTACTTCGCGCAGAACCGCCGCATTCCCAGCTACCAGCGCATTGCTGACCTGCTGGGCTTTGCCTCGCGCGCGGCGGCGGTGAAGTTCATGGGGCGCATGGAAGCGGAAGGTTTTGTGGTGCGTACTGTGGATGACGACGCCTGGATGCCAGCGCGGCGCTTCTTCGAGCATCCGTTGGCGCAAGCCACTGTGCAGGCCGGGCAGCCAGCGGTTGCCATCGACGTGAGTGCCGAGCCGTTCCTGTTTGACGACTACCTCGTCAAGAAGCCTGCCGACACCGTGGTGGTGCCGGTGCAAGGGGACTCGATGATCGAGGCGGGCATCTTCGAAGGCGATCTAGCGGTGGTGGAACGCACGGCTTCGGCCAAGCTGGGTAGTTTCGTGGTGGCGCAGGTGGAAGACCGTTTCACCCTCAAGGAACTGGTCAAGGTTGATGGCGTTCATGCGCTCAAAGCACACAACCGGCGCTACCCGCTGATTCGCCCCGAGGGGGTGTGGCACATTTTCGGCGTGATGGTCGGATTGGTCAGACGGTATCAGCGTTGTTGAAACTCGGGGTGTCGCGTAGCTGCGGTGCAAGGACAAACAAGGAATGTCAATGTGACGACGTAAGGACGGAAAGAGGTGAGGCGATGAAGGTTTTCAATGCAAGGCATTTTCTGCGGCACATCTCGATGCCGACGCTCAAACAGTTCACCGACGGCCATGTGCTGGGCGTGCGGTTGAACGTGGACTGGAGCCTGTCAGCCGATAGCCTGCCCGCAGCCGTTGGCGATGCCGTGCAAGACTTGGAAAACCTCCTTACCACGCCAGAGTTTGATGCTACCGAACGCCCTGCTGTTGAACATGACCTACGTCTGTGGGTGGACGACCTGCGGCGTGCGCACCTGATGTCCAACGGACTGGCACTCGCTGAATTCCGAAGTAGCTGCCAATTGGATGCCGAAGCCCTGGCTGCATTCGCCGACCGCGACGAGCGCGAGATCGCTTTGTGGATGCTGGCCATGCGCGACAAGGCATTCCGCGACGTCGAACTGCATCTGGCGTTTCAGGCCAAGACCAATGGCAAGTACTGGAAGAAGCATCGGATTCAATGCGGCCTCGACCCGTGCCGCGACCGGGTGCAACTGGAGTTGTTCTGTCATGACGTGGCCAATCTCTACAAAAAGGCGGGTGCGGGCGATGGCGTGCATGTGGAGTTCAGCGAGCGAGCCGGTCTTGACGCCAGCGACGCAGCCAGTATCCAGCTGACGATCTACGTCGAAGGGCCGGTGACGGCGCTGGCGCATTTCACGCAAAGCCACTTCACACGCATCACCACCCGCATTGCGCTGGAGACGGCCTTGGTCTATCACCCCGCCACCGGCGAGGTGGAAACCATCGTCAAGGGCGGCACCAAGAACCATGCTGCCGTGCTGGAGTTGTTCGGCAAGCATGTAGTGCGTCAGCCCATCACGCCCGAATTGATCGAAAAGCAGCGCTACCGCCTCAACGCTTTGCGCGACGGGCTGATGGAACCCTTCGAGGACTGGTCAATGCTGGGGGTGGAGCAAGTGCGATTGCGCCGCGCTCGGTTGTGTCCGGCCGGGCAAACCGCCATCAGTTTCAATGTAGAAGCCTCGCCGGACAAGGCACAACCGGATGCGATCCACCTTGCTCGAGGTGCGCTCAAGGTCGAGCACTTGTTCGAGGCCGAATACAACCTTGAGGGTGCCACGGTGATCGTCCACACCACGCCCATCGAGGACGGCGGCAAGCCCGGGCATTTCAGCTTTGACGTGTATGCATCCGGCTCGTCGACCATCAAGAATCTGTCGCCACGCAATCAGACTATCGCACGCAAGGTGCTGCAGGCACTGCTTGTGATTGATGCCGACGAGCCACCAGTGCCAGAACCAGTGGAAGAAGCCGTGGCCGCATGAGGTCAGCATGAGCCAAACGCAGGTGAAAGCCACCGCCTTGCTGTGCCGCCTGCTGGAGCGTGACAAGCCCGAGATCAACGGCCAAGCGCTGGTGACTGACCATGCCGACGCAGCGACCCATTTGCTGCGCGAACGGCTGCTGGTACTCGGGCGAACGCTCGACTGGGTGACTTGCCCGGAATGCAGCGTTGAGACCGCTCGCGTGATGCGCGAGTTGTCGCCAGATCGAATCGCGCTTCGCTGCCCGGACTGCGCCGATGTCGAAGCGCTGCGTCGTCTGAGAGAAACCCACAAGGTCGCGCTGCAACGCGTGATTGCGGCGCTGCTTAACGGCCTGGGACTCTCCGCCAACGGACTCAAGCCCATCGACCATGAACTGACGTGGCGGCTGGGCACGACGGAACCCAGCCGGGGTAAGGCGCTGACCTGGTATTTCGCGCGTCGACTGTCCCGCGCCGATGTCGCAGTCCGTTTGCGCGAGCAGATCGCATTGGAGCGCACAACCACCTCGTGCGTGGTGCTAACCAGTAGCGAGTTGCCGTTGCCACCGGCGTCACCCGTGGTGGGATTTGATGTCCGATCCCTGCCCAACGTGGCCCGCATTGGCCAGAGCCGTTTCGAGTTCTTCGCCGAGCGTCAGGCATTGCCCGGGCCACAGACCATCGCCGAAGTCGACCCGGTGACCACTGCCATGACCACGCTGCAATACGTGCGTGCCCACAGCAAGGTGTTCGTCGATGGCGTGGGACACGCGCTGGAACCGCGCCAGCAGAGCATCCTGCTGGCCTTGATCGACGACCTCGACCACGAGCTGGACAAGGATGCGCTCAAATCCGCCTGTGGCTCGCAGGCGCAGCGGTTTTCTCCGAGCAAGGAGTTTGACCGCAACCCGCTGGTCTACAAGACCTTCATCCGCTACCTGCGCGATGACGAGCGCTACGCGCTGATCATCCCCAATGGCGACCGCACATGGCGCCGATGACATCGGCGTGATGCACCTCGAAACCCAGCGGTAGCAACGGCCCCCACGCCACCCGCCACTCCTCCAGCAAGGCCCGGCACTGATGTTGATCAGTCCGGGCCTTTTTGCATTTTGGCAGCGGACGAACCGCACAGATCGGTTTTGAGGAACGTGTTTGAGGAATCTGAGGAACGGTGCGCGGCACCCCGTTCGAGACCATGACGGCATCGGTTGGCAGTGCAGGCAGACCCGCATGCAACCGGTGTTCATCCACCTCATTCGTCATGGAGATTTTTATGCACCGCGCCCCTTACCAAACACTTTACCGGAATCCGTCACAGGACTCCTCATCCACTCAAAACCAGCGCCACCTCACCCAACGCGAGCTGGCCGACCGCTGGAACAAATCCGAAGCCACCATCGAACGCTACCGCTCCGACGGCGTCGGCCCGCGTTTTTTGAAGATTGGCGGGGCCGTGCGCTACCGGCTGGAAGACATCGAAGCCTTCGAGCAGGAGTGCTTGTATGACAGCCCGCACAGCCGTTGCGCCTCCACCCGCCCCAGCCTTGCCGGTGCGACCTTGCAAGGAGCGACAGCATGAATTTCACCCACATTCAACACACGCTTCAACACGCCGTCCGCCACACCCCAGCCGATTACGCCGCCGCGCCGCCGGATGCTTTCCAACAGTTCATCACGCAAGTCGAGCAACTCCAGGCATTCACAAAGACAGTGCGCGAATTCGCCGATCAGGCTTGTGAACTACGTTACGCCGAACTCGCGCGTCAGCGTCGCATCTCTGAAGGCCGGGACTTCGGCTCCGTGCGTATCGATGACCACGGCGAAACCGTGATCTGCGACCAACGCAAGATCATTGATTGGGATCAGGCGCAACTGGCGGCGCTGGCACGCAAAATTGCCGATGCGGGCGATGACCCGGCGCAGTACATGGACGTGAGCTTCAAGGTTCCCGAGTCCAAATACAGCGCATGGCCGCAAGTCTTGCGCGAGCAGTTTGAAGGCGCGCGCACTGTCCGCCCCGGCAAGGCAAGTTTCAAGCTGGCCAGCGTGGATGGCGCATTTCCGGCCAAGGAGGTGCGGTAATGGCACTCCCCATCATCAGCGCCGACCAGCGCTTGGCCGAACCGCGCTGCGCCAAGATCGTGCTGGTCGGCGTGCCCGGCGCTGGCAAAACCAGTCAGCTCAAAACCCTGCCGGAAGACAGCACGCTATTCGTCGATCTGGAAGCCGGTGACTTGGCCGTACAGGACTGGCGCGGCGACACCTTGCGGCCACGCTCCTGGCCGGAGTTTCGTGACCTCGTGGTATTCCTCGCCGGGCCAAATCCGGCTGCCAGTGCAGAACAGCCGTACTCGCAGGCGCACTTCGATGCCGTGTGCCAGCGCTTCGGTGACCCGACGCAACTCGCCAAGTACCGCACCTACTTTGTCGACTCGATCACGGTGCTCTCGCGCCTGTGTCTGGCCTGGGCCAAGACGCAGCCGCAGGCCTTCTCAGATCGCACCGGCAAACCGGACACACGCGGTGCCTATGGCCTGCTGGGCACCGAGATGATTTCGGCACTCACCCACTTGCAGCATGTGCGCGACAAGCACGTCGTGTTCGTGGCCATCCTGGAAGAGAAGACCGACGAGTTCAATCGCCGTTACTTCGCCATTCAGTTGGAAGGCAGCAAGACCGCACTGGAATTGCCCGGCGTGATTGACGAGGTCATCACCCTGGCTTTGCTGCGCCCGGATACGCCTGCCGATGGGACGGACGGCAGCACGGCAGCCACGCCAGCGCCAGTCAAACCCTTCCGAGCCTTCGTCACCCACACCGACAACCCTTGGGGCTACCCCGCCAAGGATCGCTCAGGCCGCCTCGACCCTATCGAAGAACCGCATCTTGGCAAGTTGATCGCCAAGAGCGCAGGCGCTCGCGCGGCTACCTCATCCACACATTCCTGATTTTGGAGAACCTCACCATGACTTCGCAACACAGTAACTGGAACGACTTCAATGACGCTGGCCAACAGGCTGGTTTTGATCTGATCCCCAAGGGCACCCTGCTCAAGGTGCGCATGACCATCAAGCCGGGCGGATTCGACGATCCCACGCGCGGCTGGACGGGCGGATGGGCCACTGAGTCGGATCAAACCGGCAGTGTTTATCTCAACGCCGAGTTCGTCGTGCTCGATGGCTCATTTGCCAAACGCAAGCTGTGGTCGACGATTGGCCTGCATTCCGCCAAGGGCGATGAGTGGGCCAATATGGGTCGGGCCTTCATCCGCGCCGCGCTCAATTCGGCGCGCGGCATCCAACCGGGTGACACCAGCGCACAGGCGCAGGCAGCACGGCGTATCCAGCATTTTGGCGAGATTGACGGCTTGGTCTTCGTGGGCCGCGTCGATGTCGAAAAAGACAGCCGTGGCGACGACAAGAACGCCATCAAACAAGCCATCGAGCCCGACCACAAGGATTACGCACGGTTGATGGCGGGTAGTACTTCGTCTGCAGCGAGTCCGACCGGCATGGCGTCATCTACCCCTGCGGCGGCAGTGCCGGTTGCACAGTCGAGCTACGCCAAACCCGCCACCGGCATCACCAAGCCCTCCTGGGCGCAATAAGGAGGGACTGTGAAATGTTGGGTTTGCCATCGACAAGCACGCGGCTATCGCCACTCGGATTTGCGATTCCGACCTGGCGATCCGCGCCACCATCCCCTCGACTGGGTATTTTGTTCGCGCCGTTGTCAGGACGCATTCCACGCGCTGTACGGCGTGTGGAACAAGACCGAGCCGCCGTTGGGTCACACGCTGACCAGGGAGGTGCTCATGATTGACGCGACTGAACTGGAACGCGCGGCCATGCACCGCTGTCTGCGCCACTTCGGTGAGGCGGCGGGCGAGATCGGCTTCGACAAGCCGCTGGGCCACTACACCGAAGCCGAGGCACTGCGGGTCATCGACGCCATCGTGTCGTCCTACGTGGATTCGATGGCCCTCGCGCATCAAAACCTGCGCTATCCGCCAGTACGCGAGGCGGGCAAGGCGCTGCCCGCGCCGTGCAGCAATCCGTTTGCCGACATGGCCGACGACATTCCGTGGGAGGCGTGATGCTGGATTTCAACCATCGCCCCAAACCCCACGAGACCATCACCACGCTGATCGATGCCGCATTGGCGCACGAGCGGGCAGAGCAACCTGTCCGCACCTATCTCGGTGCATCGCGGCTCGGCATCTCCTGCGAACGGGCCTTGCAGTACGAGTACGCGGGAGCGCCTGTTGATCCTGCGCACGGGTTCTCTGGCCGGGTGCTGCGCATCTTTGAAGTTGGCCATGCCTTGGAAGCCTTGGCCATTCGCTGGCTGCGCATGGCTGGCTTTGATCTGCGCACCGTGGACGAGCAAGGATTGCAGTTCGGCTTTGCCGTGGCCGATGGCCGTATCGCTGGTCACTGCGACGGCATCGTGATCTCTGCTCCAGCCGAACTCGGACTCTCCGGCCCGATGCTCTGGGAGTGCAAGACGATGGCAGACAAGCACTGGCGTGACTGCGCCAAGAAGGGTGTCGCCATCGCCAAGCCCGTCTATGCCGCTCAATTGGCGCTGTACCAAGCCTATTTGCACGAGGCATGGCCCGGACTGGCGGACAACCCGGCCTTGTTCACGGCGATCAACAAGGACACGCAGGAGCTGTGGTTCGAGCTGGTGCCGTTTGATGGCTCACTTGCACAGCGCATGTCGGATCGTGGGGTGCGCTTGGTGCAGGCAACGCAAGCTCAGGAGTTGCTGCCACGCGGATTTTCTGAGCGCACGCATTTTGAGTGCCGCTTCTGCGCCTACCAAGAACGCTGCTGGGGAGGTGCCGCATGAGTGCCACAACACCTCTGGAAGTGCGTCGTCGGCAACGCGCCAAGTTGCCGCCGCCACTGGTCACCATCCGCGCCATCGAAAAGCTCCTGCTGCGCCACATCAGCGCACCGCCGTCTGGCCCATTGCCAGAGCAACGTTTGATCGTGGCTGTGATTTGCCAGGCCATTGCGGATCTGCGCTGCGGCACCACGGGTGAACAGCGACAGGCACGTCGGTTCCTGCTGGGCGATGACCTCGGCGCTTGGGCGGCATGGGTCGATCTGCAGCCCAGTTTCATTCGTGAAGTGGCGGCGAAGACGCTGTACCTGTTACCCGTCGCCGAGGAGGCCGTCACACCGTGCGAGCCATCTGGTGACCATTCAGAAAGGAGGCACGATGCTGGACTTCAACCCTATCACGCCCCCGCCTGAATCGGCATCGCGCCACCCGGCCCGCAACACTGATGCGGAATCCTTGCGCGGTGAGTTGATCGCGCGGCTTGACTCGGTACTCGTCACACTGTTTCCGGCTGGCAAGAAGCGCCGAGGGAAGTTCCTGATCGGTGACGTGCTGGGCAGCCCAGGTGACAGCCTTGAGGTTGTTCTCGACGGTGAGAAGGCGGGACTGTGGACGGATCGCGCCACCGGGGACGGCGGCGATATCTTTGCCTTGATCGCCGCCACGCTGGGCATCCATGTCCATGCCGACTTTCCTCGTGTGCTGGAGAAGGCTGCGGAGTTGCTGGGGCACACGCACTCCGCTCCCGTCCGCAAGGCCAAGAAGGAGGTCGCCGTAGATGATCTGGGCCCGGCCACAGCCAAGTGGGACTATCTGGATGCAACGGGACGGCTGATTGCGGTGGTCTACCGCTATGACCCGGTGGGCGAAGATGGTCAGCGGCGCAAGGAGTTCCGGCCCTGGGATGCCAAACGACGTAAATCTGCGCCGCCGGAACCACGCCCGCTTTACAACCAGCCGGGTCTGCTCACCGCGCAGCGCGTCGTGTTGGTCGAAGGCGAGAAGTGCGCACAGGCCCTGATCGACATCGGCATCTCGTCCACCACGGCGATGCATGGCGCAAACGCCCCGGTCGACAAAACCGACTGGTCGCCGCTGGTGGGCAAGTCTGTGCTGATCTGGCCCGACAAAGACAAGCCCGGCTGGGAATACGCCCTGCGTGCGGCGGAGGCCGTGTTGTCCAGCGGGGCCACCCAATGCATGGTGCTCTTGCCGCCGGACGACAAGCCCGAGGGTTGGGACGCGGCAGATGCTGTTTCGCAAGGCTTTGACATCGCCGCATTTCTGGAGCGCGGCGAGCGCTATGTGATGCAGCCCACTCTGCCGCCGTCAGGGAACGTCGTCGGCACCGACGATGGCAGTCCCGAGTGCAGCGTCTGGGCCACCGAAGATGCGTTGGCTTTGGCCTTCACAGGCAAGTTTTCTCAGGATTGGCGCTATGTCGCGGCCTGGGGACGCTGGCTGGTCTGGACGGGCCAGCGTTGGCAGCACGAGGACACGCTCAAGTCGCAGCACCTGATCCGCCACATCTGCCGCGACGCTGCGCTGAAGATGGACAACCACAAGTCCGCCGTCAAGCTGGCGTCCAGTGGCACGGTGGGCGGTGTGGAGCGGCTGGCGCGCACCGACCGCAGGCACGCCGCCACGGCCACCGAATGGGATGCCGATCCGTGGCTGCTCAACACGCCCGGTGGCGTGGTCAATCTCAAAAATGGTCTGGCCCGACCACACGACCGTGTGGATCGCATGACCAAGATGAGCACGGCCAAGCCCATGGCAGTCAACAGCGCAGATGCGAGCTGCCCAACCTGGCGATCCTTTCTGAACTCGACGACCAATGGCGACGAGGCCTTGCAAGCCTATCTGGCACGCATGGTGGGCTATTGCCTGACGGGATCGACACAGGAGCACGCGATCTTCTTCGTCTATGGCACCGGCGGCAACGGCAAGTCGGTGTTCATCAACACGGTCGCCAACCTGCTGGGCGATTACGCCACGCACGCGCCCATGGACAGTTTCATGGAAACGCGCTCCGACCGGCATCCCACCGACATGGCGGGGTTGCGCGGTGCCCGGCTGGTGTGCTCGATTGAAACCGAGCAAGGGCGGCGCTGGGCCGAATCGAAGATCAAGGCACTCACCGGGGGTGACCCGATCTCAGCGCGCTTCATGCGACAGGACTTTTTCGAGTTCACGCCGCAGTTCAAGCTGGTGGTGGCGGGCAATCACAAGCCGTCGATCCGCAACGTGGATGAGGCAATGAAGCGACGGCTGCACCTGATTCCGTTCACGGTGACGATCCCGCCTGAGCAGCGTGACCAGCACCTGCCCGAGAAACTGCTGGCCGAGCGCGACGGCGTTTTGGCGTGGGCCATTCAGGGTTGCCTGGAATGGCAGCGCATGGGCTTGCGGCCGCCGCAATGCGTGCTGGACGCCACCGATGAGTATTTCGAATCAGAGGACGCCATTGGCCGCTGGCTCGCCGAGCGCTGCGTGCGCCATGCCAATGCCAAGGCCTTGACCATCGAACTGTTCAACGACTGGAAGCAGTGGGCTGAGACCAACGGCGAGTTCATCGGTTCGCAAAAACGCTTCGCTGATGCGCTGCTTACACGTCGCATCGACAAATGGCGCAACGGCATGGGCGCGCGCGGCTTTGTTGGCATTGGCCTGAAAGCGCCCGCAGAACCCCACCAACAACCCTATTCACAGCATCTTCCCTACAAGGACAACTGACCATGACTTCACCCACTTTCACACCCGGTCTGACGGATCGGACAGATTACATCGTTACTTCTTCCGCGTGCGTGCGTGCGCACACGCAAGAGGAGTTACGTCAATATCCGTCCGATCCGTCAGACGCCACGTTGACCAGCGAACAACCGCGCGCTCGGGACACCCTGTTGGCCCTTGATCTGGGCACCACCACGGGCTGGGCCTTGAAGCATCGTGACACCACCATCATCAGCGGCACGCAATCGTTCAAACCGCAGCGCTTTGAAGGCGGTGGCATGCGCTACTTGCGCTTCAAACGCTGGTTGACCGAGATCAAGGCGACCGTGGACGGCATCGATGAGGTGGTGTTCGAGGAAGTGCGTCGCCACGCGTCGACCGACTCGGCCCATGTGTATGGCGGCCTGCTGGCGACACTGACTGCCTGGTGCGAGCACCACCACATCGCCTATCAGGGCATTCCAGTGGGAACGATCAAGAAGCATGCGACCGGCAAGGGCAATGCCAGCAAGGACGATATGGTGGCCGCGATGAAATTGCGTGGCCACAAACCCGCTGACGACAACGAAGCCGATGCCCTGGCTTTGTTGTACTTCGCGCTCACTGCTCAGGAGGTGTGACATGCAATCTCTCACACCGCCTTACCGCTGTGCCCTGGGTCGGCTGCAACCCCAGACCACGGATCTGGATGCCATCAAAGAACGGGGCTGGCGTGACCAGCACATCCTGGTGGTCAACGCGTCCGACGAACGATTGGACTTCATCGAGCGCGAGATCGTTCGGCGCATCGGTGAGCGACTGTACGGGGAAGGAGGGAAGCGTCATGGCTAATCGACCAACGCACTGGACACCCGATGCCGTGGCAACACGTTTTGAAGACGCAGCCCATACCGGACGCGCCCTACCACCCGTGCGTGTGCAGGGCTACTTCAACGTGTGGCCGCAGATCGTGCGTGAGCAGTGGGAGCGCTTGTCCGCCGACGAGCAGCCACGCCACTACTACCCGCCCAGCCCTGAGGCTATTGATCGGATGCTGGAGACGATGCGCTGGGTGCATTGCTTGGAAGTCGAGCAACGGCATCTGGTATGGATGCGGGCCGACCGGCATGAGTGGCAGCGCATTGCTAGGCGCTTCGGTTGTTGCGTCAAGACAGCCCAGCGGCGCTGGCAGCGTGCCATGCAGATGGTGGCGGATCAGCTCAATGGTGTGACGCCCATTGCTACAACGCAGGGCACGAGCAATTTTGAGCAATATTGACAAAGGGTGCAGTGCTTTGCAGGTCAGTGCAGACGGTTGCGGAAAGTGGGGCTTGCTGGGGGTGTCGCATTTGCCCTGCGATTTCGCTACATTCATGGTCATGGTCGCAAGACCTGCGCGAGTGGCGAGGGATGTCCCAGGCGAAAGGGGTCCTTCCTCGCCAAAATCCAATGCGGGGGGCGCGAGCGCGGCATTCGCCTAGCGTCCGACTGCAAACCAAGGTTTGCAGGGTTTGCAGTTTGCACCCGCTCCAGTTCGCACCCATCACGAGCCCGCCCACGGTTTTTCCGTCGGCGGGCTTTCTTTTTGAGGAATCGATTCTGAACACGCTCAACGTCGAGTACCGCAAGGTCGAGGCGCTGATTCCCTACTCCCGTAATCCGCGCACGCACACGGATGAGCAGGTGGCCAAGATCGCCGCCAGCATCGTCGAGTACGGTTGGACGAATCCGGTGCTGGTGGACGGCGACAACGGGATCATCGCGGGCCACGGTCGTCTGGCCGCCGCGCGCAAGCTCGGGCTGGATCAGGTGCCGGTCATCGAACTGGCACACCTCTCGCCCACACAGAAGCGTGCCTACGTCATCTCCGACAACCGGCTGGCCCTCGACGCCGGTTGGAACGAGGAGATGCTGGCGCTGGAGATAGCCGAGTTGTCTGAGGCCGGGTACGACCTCGCGTTGACCGGCTTCGAGGATGCCGAGATCGAGGCCTTGCTCGCTGACGACGTGGAAACCGATGACGCCGACCAGGAGGCAGATGCCGACGAGCCGGACGCTGCTGACGATGTGCCGGATGCCACTGTGGTGTCGGTGTCCCGAACCGGCGATGTCTGGGCCATCGGGCCCCACCGTCTGATCTGTGGCGACGCCACCGAACCAACCGTCGTCGCGGCGCTGATGCAGGGCGATGCGGCCCGGCTGTGCTTCACCTCGCCGCCCTACGGCAACCAGCGTGACTACACCAGCGGCGGTGTCAAGGATTGGGATGGCCTGATGCGCGGCGTGTTTGCCAACGTGCCGATGACCGACGACGGGCAGGTGCTGGTCAACCTCGGGCTGATCCACCGAGACAACGAAGTCATTCCGTATTGGGATGCGTGGCTTGGCTGGATGCGCACGCAGGGCTGGCGGCGCTTCGCTTGGTACGTCTGGGATCAAGGGCCTGGGATGCCCGGGGACTGGGCGGGTCGGTTCGCGCCGAGTTTCGAGTTCGTCTTTCACTTCAACCGAGCCAGCCGCAAGCCCAACAAGATCGTGCCGTGCAAGCACGCGGGCCAGGAGTCGCACCTGCGCGCCGACGGGTCGTCCACGGCCATGCGCGGCAAGGACGGCGAAGTCGGCGGCTGGACGCATAAGGGCCAGCCGACACAGGACACCCGGATTCCCGACTCGGTGATCCGCGTGATGCGCCACAAGGGCAAGATCGGTCAGGACATCGACCACCCGGCCGTGTTCCCGGTGGCGCTGCCGGAATTCGTGATCGATGCCTATTCGGACACTGGCGACGTTGTGTTCGAGCCCTTTGGTGGCAGCGGCACCACGATGCTGGCCGCGCAGCGTACGGGTCGTGTGTGCCGCAGCGTGGAGATCGCGCCGCAGTACGTAGATGTTGCTATCAAGCGCTTCCAGCAGAACCACCCCGGCGTGCCCGTGATGCTGCTGGCGACAGGCCAGTCCTTCGACGAGGTGGTCAATGAACGTCTGGCCACCAGGGAGGTAGAGCAATGACCGCCTCCTGGTTTGCCGACAAGATCGAGCAGTGGCCGACCGCCAAGCTGCTGCCCTATGCCCGCAACGCGCGCACCCACTCAGACGATCAGGTGGCTCAGATCGCCGCGTCAATTGCCGAGTTCGGATTTACCAACCCGATCCTCGCCGGTAGCGACGGCGTCATCGTGGCCGGGCACGGACGGCTTGCCGCCGCTCTCAAGCTCGGTCTGGAGGTGGTGCCGGTGGTCGTGCTGGATCATCTGAGCCCGACACAGCGCCGGGCCCTGGTGATCGCGGACAACCGCATCGCCGAGAACGCGGGCTGGGACGACGCGATGCTGCGCATCGAGATCGCAGCCTTGCAGGACGACGACTTCGACGTGTCGCTGACCGGCTTCGATGCCGATGCGCTGGCCGAGTTGATGGCGGGCGATGAGCCGGATGGCGAAGGCGAAACCGATGACGATGCGGTGCCCGAGTTGTCGGAGACGCCGATCTCTCGTCCGGGCGATGTCTGGCTGCTGGGTGGTCACCGCCTGCTGTGCGGGGACTCCACCGTGGCCGAGAGCTACCAGCAGTTGCTCAAGGGTGAGACAGTCGACATGGTCTTCACCGACCCGCCCTACAACGTGAATTACGCCAACAGCGCCAAGGACAAGATGCGTGGCAAGGATCGCGCGATCCTGAACGACAACCTGGGCGACGGCTTCTACGACTTCCTGCTGGCGGCGCTGACGCCGACCATCGCGCATTGCCGGGGCGGTATCTACGTGGCGATGTCGTCCAGCGAACTCGACGTGCTGCAAGCCGCATTCCGCGCCGCCGGTGGCAAGTGGTCGACGTTCATCATCTGGGCCAAGAACACCTTCACGCTGGGCCGGGCCGACTACCAGCGCCAGTACGAGCCGATCCTGTACGGATGGCCCGAGGGCGCGCAGCGTCACTGGTGCGGCGACCGCGACCAGGGCGACGTCTGGAACATCAAGAAGCCGCAGAAGAACGACCTGCACCCGACGATGAAGCCGGTCGAGTTGGTCGAACGCGCGATCCGCAATTCAAGCCGCCCTGGCAACGTGGTGCTTGACCCGTTTGGTGGCTCCGGCACGACGCTGATCGCCGCCGAAAAGTCAGGTCGGCTGGCACGGCTGATCGAGCTCGACCCGAAGTACGCGGACGTGATCGTGCGCCGCTGGCAGGAATGGACTGGCAAGCAAGCCACCCGTGAGTCGGATGGCGCGTTGTTCGATGATCAGGCGGCGAGCGACTCTTCCGCGATCTCGCAATGAATCACGAAGCCCGTCAGGTAAGGCAAGCCGCGCGGGATGCCGTATTGCTTGCTGGTCAGGCGTCCAATCGTCCAGCCCATCCACTGCTGGGTGGCGGCGTTGATGGCGTCTGCCAGGGCGTGGCCCGCGTGCTGTTGGTTGAGGACGTCGTCGGCGAAGTGGCGTCCGTGGCGGCTGTCGAGGAAGACCCGTACTGATTCGAGGGGCTGGCTGGTGGCGTCCGAGATGGCGGTCATCGCCAAGGGCCACGCTGCGCTGGCGTGTTCGTTCATCGTGCCCCAGAAGCCCCAGGCTTCGTTCTGGGTGGCGGGCATTTGCTGGTTGGTGTTCATCTCTGGCTCCTTGGGGTTGATCGTTGCGACACCCGTAGTAACGCGCTGTTCGATTGAGAAGCCAAGCGCTGCTTGGCTTCTTTCTCGATCTTTCTGATCAGGCGATCCGGTAGACCCGCTCGCCACCTTGGGCCTTGTCCGAGACGATGGTCAGGCCGAGCTTCTTCTTGAAGGCCCCGGCAAAGGTGCCGCGCACCGTGTGCGCCTGCCAGCCGGTGGTCTGGCAGATCTGCTGCACGGTTGCGCCCTCGGGGCGCTGCAGCATCTGGATCACGGTGGCCTGCTTGCTGTTCTCCCTGGTGCGGGGCTTGGCCTCCGAGCGCTCCTTGGCCCACGTGGCCTCTGCGGCCGCGACGGTGGCCTCGATTTCGGGGTCTGTCTCCAAGGGCGCAGACGCAGGCCGGGCGCGCCCCATCGCGTCGTAGCCCTCGGCGGCCACGAACCAGTGGGTGCCGTTGGAGGTGATCAGGGCGCGGTTGAACAAGCCGTCGAGCACCTTCTTGCGTGCGCCGCCTTTGATGTTGTCGGGGAACCAGTCGATCTTGCCGTCGGTGTGTTCGAGGGCGTAGGCCAGGATCGCGTGCTGGGCCGGGGTCAGTTGGGTGGTGGTCATTTGCTTCTCCTTGTGCAAGGGGTTGATGGGGTGGCGTGATGAACGCGCTGTTCGGGAGTGAAGCCAAGCGCTATCTGCTTGGCTTCGCAGGTTCTTGATCAGTTGTTGGCCTTGTCCGACGTCGCCGTCTTGCGGCCCTGCTCGACGCCCGCGTTGAACGCGGCCTCCAATGCGTCGCGCAGGCACCAAACCGCCACGTCATGGAAGTCGAGGCCGTCGGATTTGCGGGTTTCCAGGGTTTCGATGCCCAGCTTGTCCTGCGCGATGTCGGTCAGGAGTTGTTCGATCTTGCTCATTGCTGCGTCCTTTGATGGTGTTGATGACGTCCGTATGAACGCGCTGTTCCAGAGAGAAGCCAAGCTGATTTCGAGTGAATGACGAACAAATGATTGAAGGGGCAACCGGTTCTCAAAATGGGCATTTCGATTCGCGCTTACGCCCGTCACCGTGGTGTGACCGACACCGCTGTTCACAAGGCCATCCGCGCAGGTCGGATCACGCCGGAGGCTGACGGCACCATCGATGCCGACCGTGCTGACCGCGAATGGGCGCGCAATTCCGATGCCCCCAAGGCCGGAACGCGCGCCAAGGCCACGAAGGTCGCTGTGCCAGAGGGCGGTAGCGACGGGCCTGCGGCCTTGCCCGCTGGCGGTGCGTCCTTGCTTCAGGCGCGCACGGTCAATGAGGTGGTCAAGGCGCAGACCAACAAGGTACGGCTGGCCCGGCTGAAGGGCGAGTTGGTGGATCGGCCGCAGGCCATCGCCCACGTTTTCAAGCTGGCGCGCTCCGAGCGCGATGCGTGGCTGAATTGGCCCGCGCGTGTTTCCGCGCAGATGGCCGCCAAGCTCAATGTCGATCCGCACACGATGCACGTTGCCCTGGAGGCGGCGGTACGTGAGCATCTGCAGGAGCTGGGCGAACTGCGGCCCAGGGTGGACTGATGCTGGACGTTGAATACGAAGGCGCTGCCGAAATCGAGCGCGCGTGGCGCGAAGGGCTGACACCTGATCCTCTGCTCTCGGTGTCCGAATGGTCGGATCGGCACCGGATGCTTTCCAGCAAGGCGTCCGCCGAGCCGGGGCGCTGGCGCACCAGTCGCACGCCGTACCTCAAGGCGATCATGGATTGCCTGTCGCCGACGTCGCCGGTCGAGCGCGTGGTATTCATGAAGGCAGCCCAGCTCGGTGCGACCGAGATGGGCTCGAACTGGATCGGCTACGTGATCCACCACGCGCCGGGGCCGATGATGGCGGTGTGGCCGACGGTGGATATGGCCAAGCGCAACTCCAAGCAGCGGATCGATCCGCTGATCGAGGAGTCGGCCGCGCTGAGCGAATTGATTTCGCCAGCACGATCCCGAGACTCAGGCAACACCATCCTGGCCAAGGAGTTCCGGGGCGGTGTGCTGGTGATGACCGGGGCCAACAGCGCGGTTGGCCTGCGGTCTATGCCGGTGCGGTATCTGTTCCTCGACGAGGTGGATGGCTACCCGCTGGACGTCGATGGCGAAGGCGACGCGATCTCGCTGGCCGAGGCGCGCACGCGTACCTTTGCCCGCCGCAAGATCTTCATCGTGTCGACGCCAACGATCTCGGGGGCGAGCGCCATCGAGCGCGAGTACGAGGCGAGCGATCAGCGCCGCTACTTCGTGCCGTGCCCGCATTGTTCGCATCGCCAGTGGCTGCGATTCGAGCAGTTGCGCTGGGAGAAGGCGCAACCCGACACGTCGGCCTACATCTGCGAGTCCTGCGATGAGCCCATTGCCGAGCACCACAAGACATGGATGCTGGAGCACGGCGAGTGGCGCGCGCTGATCAGCGACGGCACCGGCAAGACGGCGGGGTTCCACCTGTCGTCGCTATACAGCCCTGTCGGCTGGCGCAGTTGGCGTGACATCGCCGCTGCGTGGGAAAGCTCCGTCAACAAGGAGTCGGGTTCGGCGGCGGCGATCAAGACTTTCAAGAACACCGAACTGGGCGAGACCTGGGTCGAGGAAGGCGAAGCGCCCGACTGGCAACGGCTGGTCGAGCGCCGTGAGGACTACCGCATCGGCACGGTGCCACCGGGTGGGCTGCTCCTGGTAGGTGCTGCCGACGTTCAGAAGGATCGCATCGAGGCTTCCATCTGGGCCTTCGGGCGCGGCAAGGAGTCTTGGTTGGTGGATCACCGGGTGCTAATGGGCGACACCGCCCGCGACGCGGTGTGGAAGCGACTCGCTGAGCTGCTTGCCGAAAACTGGACGCACGCCTCGGGCGCGGCGATGCCGCTGGCCCGTTTCGCCCTGGACACCGGCTTTGCGACGCAGGAGGCCTACGCCTTTGTGCGCGCCTGCCGCGACCCGCGCGTGATGCCTGTCAAGGGTGTACCGCGAGGGGCGGCATTGATCGGCACGCCAACGGCCATCGATGTCTCGCAAGGCGGCAAGAAGCTGCGCCGGGGCATCAAGGTGTTCTCGGTAGCGGTTGGCATCGCCAAGCTGGAGTTCTACAACAACCTGCGCAAGGGGGCAGACGTGAACGAGGACAGTGTGACCACGGTATTCCCGGCTGGGTTTGTCCACCTGCCAAAGATCGACGCGGAGTTCATCCAGCAGCTCTGCGCCGAGCAGTTGATCACCCGCCGCGACCGCAACGGATTCCCGATTCGGGAGTGGCAAAAGATGCGCGAGCGCAACGAAGCGCTCGACTGCTACGTGTACGCCCGCGCGGCCGCATCGGCGGCGGGTCTGGATCGCTTCGAGGAACGCCACTGGCGCGAACTGGAGCGCCAACTCGGGATGGAGAGGCCGCCGGATGAGCCGCCCCCGATTCAAGCATTCGACCCAGACGAGGCCACCCAACGCGGTGGCCTCTCTGTTTCTGCAACCCCACCACGGCGGCGCGTCATCAAGAGCCGCTGGTTGTCCTGATTTTCAGAGGAGTTTTCATGAGTCTTGCCACCCGTATCGAGAGCCTGGTCATCCGGGTCGCCCAAGAGTTCAACGACGTCCGCGCGACGGCAGGCAGTCTGGCCAGCCTGTCCACCAACGACAAGTCGAGTCTTGTCGCCGCCATCAACGAGCTCAAGGCAGCGGTCTTGTCTGCGATGGCCATCGACGACAACCAGATCGCCACCACCAGCACCTACTCGTCGAACAAGGTCGTGTCACTGCTGGACGCGCTCAAGGCAGACATTCTGGGTGGCGCGGACGCCGCCTATGACACCCTGGTGGAAATCCAGCAGGCGCTGCAGAGCGGCACTAGCGGCCTGGACGCGATTCTGGCTGCGGTCAATCTACGTGTCCGCTTCGATGCGGCGCAGACCCTGACCGTGGCCGAGCAACTGCAGGCACGTACCAACATTGGTGCGGTCGCTGTCAGCGATGTCGGCAACACCGACACCGATTTCGTCGTGATCTTTGACGGCGCGCTTGCCTGATGAGCCTCACTTCCAGCATCGCCTCCCTGGCTGCGCGCATCGGCTTCGAGGTCAAAACCAAGATCGACGCCACCCATCCCGGCATCGCCCGGGTGTGGGTCAGCTTCGGCTACGTGGGCGGTCAGGTCGTGATCGCCAGCGCGCACAACGTCGCCAGCGTGGTGCGCACGGCGGCGGGCAGGTACCGCGTGCATTTCGCGGTAGCGATGCCGGATGCGAATTACTGCTGGACGGCACTCGCCCGTAGCAGCACCAACACCGGCCAGCAGCGCGTGGCCATCGTGCGTGCCAGCTCCGACCTCAAGACCGCGCAGTACGTCGACGTCTCGTGTGCGACGGCGGCGTTGTCGTTTGACGACTCGTCTGAAATCAACCTCGTGGTGTACCGCTGATGGCCTACACAGAAGTCCAACTCCAGGCATTGGAGACCGCGCTCGCCAAGGGCGAACACCGCGTCAGCTTCGGAGACAAGACGGTCGAGTACCGCTCGGTAGATGAGCTGAAGGCGGCGATCCGCGAAGTCAAGCGCGGCATCCTGGAGCAGGCAGCCGCCACCGGACTATGGCCGGGTGCGCCGCGCCAGATCCGGGTCACGACCTCGAAGGGGTTCTGATGGCCTGGTATTCAAAGATCCGCAGCCTGTTCGGCCAGCAGCCCGTCCACGAAGCGGCTGGCCGTGGCCGCCGCTCGCTAGCGTGGATGCCCGGAAATCCTGGTGCTGTCGCCGCGATGTTGGCGACCAACACCGAACTGCGCATCAAGAGCCGCGACCTCGTGCGCCGCAATGCCTGGGCGCAAGCTGGTATCGAGGCCTTCGTGTCCAACGCGGTCGGCACTGGCATCAAGCCGCAGAGTCTGGCAGCGGACGAACGTTTCAAGACCGACGTGCAGGCGCTGTGGCGTGACTGGACGGAGGAAGCGGACGCCGCTGGCCAGACCGATTTCTATGGCCTGCAGGCGCTAGCCTGCCGCGCGATGCTCGAAGGCGGTGAATGCCTGATCCGGCTGCGTCCGCGTCGTCCAGAGGATGGCTTGGTGGTGCCCTTGCAACTGCAGTTGCTCGAGCCCGAGCACCTGCCGATCAGTCTCAACCTCGATCTGCCTTCGGGCAACGTGGTGCGCTCGGGCATCGAATTCGACAGTCTCGGTCGGCGCGTCGCCTACCACCTGTACCGCTCGCACCCCGAAGACGGTCGTCTGGCTCCGATGTCGGGCCAGGGCGGGATGGACACGGTGCGCATCGATGCGAAGGAAATCATCCACCTGTTCCGCGTCCTGCGTCCCGGCCAGATCCGGGGCGAGCCGTGGTTGTCGCGGGCCCTGGTCAAGCTCAACGAACTCGACCAGTACGACGACGCAGAACTGGTGCGCAAGAAGACAGCCGCGATGTTCGCCGGGTTCGTGACACGGCAGAACCCGGAGGACAACCTGATGGGTGAAGGCGCGGCCGATGGCGATGGCATTGCGCTCGCCGGACTGGAACCGGGCACTTTGCAGATTCTGGAGCCCGGAGAGGACATCAAGTTTTCTGACCCGGCCGACGTCGGCGGCTCGTATGGCGAGTTCCTGCGCACGCAATTCCGTGCGGTCGCCGCTGCCATCGGTGTCACCTACGAGCAGTTGACTGGCGACCTGACAGGCGTGAACTACTCGTCTATTCGCGCCGGGATGCTGGAGTTCCGGCGGCGCTGCGAAATGGTGCAGCACGGTGTGCTCGTACATCAAATGTGCCGTCCGGTGTGGGCCGCGTGGATGAAGCAGGCCGTGCTCGCCGGTGCAATTGACGCGCCCGGCTTCGCGCGTGGCGGCCCAGCCCGTCGCCGCCAATACCTGCAGGTGAAGTGGATTCCACAGGGCTGGCAGTGGGTCGATCCCGAGAAAGAGTTCAAGGCAATGCTGCTGGCCATCCGGGCCGGGTTGATGAGCCGTTCGGAAGCCATTTCCGCCTTTGGCTACGACGCAGAGGACGTTGACCGCGAGATCGCCGCCGACAACCAGCGCGCCGACGACCTGGGGTTGATCTTCGACTCCGACCCGCGCCGCACCTCCAAGGACGGCGGAAGCGCCGAGCCGAACAAGAACGCTGCCGACACCACGCAAACCGGCAGCTCATCGTCTGCCTGAAGGATTCCCATGACCCTGTTGCCCCATTTGGCGGCACGCCTCTACGGTGTGCCGCTGGCGATCCATCGCCCAAAACTTGACGTGATCCTGGCCGTGCTCGGCCCCCGGATCGGCTTGGCTGATTTGGCTGCACCCTCGGGCTTCACGCCGCCCGCACGTCCCGCAGCCACCCAGACGACGAAGGTCGCGGTCATCCCCATCCACGGCACGCTGGTGCGTCGCACCGTAGGCCTGGAAGCCGAATCCGGCTTGACCAGTTACGCGGGCGTAAGCGCGCAATTGGACGCCGCGCTGGCCAGCCCGGATGTCGCCGCCATCCTGCTCGACGTCGACTCACCGGGTGGCGAGTCGGGCGGCGTGTTCGATCTGGCCGACCGCATCCGTGCGGCTGCCCAGACGAAACCAGTCTGGGCCGTGGCCAACGACATGGCCTTTTCGGCGGCCTACGCACTGGCATCTGCTGCCAGCAAGGTGTTCGTCTCGCGCACTGGCGGCGTCGGCTCGATTGGCGTCATTGCGATGCACGTCGACCAATCCGAGAGGGATGCCCAGGACGGCGTTCGCTACACGGCGGTCTTCGCGGGCGACCGCAAGAACGATCTGAACCCACACGAGCCGATTTCCAGCGAAGCCCACGCCTTTCTCAAGGGTGAGGTGAATCGCGTCTACGGCCTGTTCGTCGAGACGGTGGCCCGCAACCGAGGCATCGAGGCATCTGCCGTGCGCGACACCGAGGCGGGGCTGTTCTTCGGGCAGGCCGCCGTGGCTATCGGGTTGGCCGATGCCATCGGCACCTTCGACGACGCACTTGCGCAGCTTTGCGAATCCGTTTCCCCACTCCCGAAGTTGGCGGCAAGCCACTCCGGTCTTTTTAGCAACCCCCAGATGGAGTCATCAATGAATGATCGAACCGACACCGCTGCTCCTGATCGGCTTGCTGCTGATCCTGCTGGCAGTCCTTCTCAAACGGCGGCCACCGCCATGACCGTGGCCGACGCGATTGAGGTCGCCCAGACCTGCACCTTGGCCGGTCGAACCGACCTGATCGCAGGCTTTCTCGAGTCGAAGGCCTCGCCCGCCAAGGTGCGCAGCCAGTTGCTGGCTGCGCAGGCTGAAGCCAGCCCCGAGATCGTCAGCCGCATCGCCCCCAATGCCGCCGCATCCACAGCCAGCAACCCGCTGCTCGATGCCGCGAAGCAGCTCGCCGCCAAGTCCGCATCACTGAAAAAGGAGATCTGAGATGCCCACCGTGTTTTCTGAATCGATGAACTTGGGCGACCTGCTCAAGTACGAGGCCCCGAACCTCTACTCGCGCGACCGCGTCACCGTGGTCGCTGGCCAAAACCTGCCGCTGGGCGCAGTAGTCGGGATGGTCACTGCCACCGGCAAGGTCAAGCAGATCGACCCCTCGGCCACTGACGGCAGCCAGTACGCCGCTGGCGTGCTGATGCAGGCCGTCGATGCCGCCCTGGCAGAACGCCCAGACGGCTTGATGGTGGCGCGTCACGCCATCGTCGCCGACCACGCGTTGCAGTGGCCCACCGGCATCACCACCGCCGAGCAGCAGGCGGCCGTTGCCCAGCTCAAAGCGCTGGGTGTCCTCGTCCGCCAAGGAGTCTGACCATGCAGAACATCTTCGAAAACCCCGCTTTCTCGATGTCGGCGCTCACCGCCGCCATCAATTTCCTGCCCAACAACTACGACCGCCTGGGCGCAATGGGCCTGTTTGTCGACAAGCCGCAGCGTTTTCGCTCGGTGATCGTCGAGGAGCAGAACGGCGTGCTCACCCTGCTGCCGACGATGCCCCCGGGCTCGCCGGGCACCGTGGGCGTGCGCGGCAAGCGCAAGGTGCGTTCGTTCACCATCCCACACATCCCGCATGACGATGTGATCCTGCCCGAGGAAGTCCAGGGTATCCGCGCCTTTGGCTCGGAGACGGAACTGCAGACCGTGGCGGGCGTGATGGCGCAGCACCTGCAGACGATGCGCAACAAGCACGCGATCACGCTGGAGCATCTGCGCTTCGGTGCGCTCAAGGGTCAGATACTGGATGCCGATGGCAGCGTCATCTACGACCTCTACAACGAGTTCGAGATCACGCCCAAGGAGTTCGCCTTTGACATCGCCGATCCCGCCAGCGGGTTCGACGTCAAGAAGGCCTGTCTGGACGTCGTCCGCTACGTCGAGGACAACCTGCAGGGCGAGCGTATGAGCGGCCTGCACGCCTTCGTCGGCGAGGACTTCTTCGATGCGCTCACCGGGCACGACGAGGTGAAGGCCGCTTACGACCGCTGGCAGGATGGGCAAGCGCTGCGCACCGATATGCGCGCGGGCTTCACCTTTGCCGGGATCACTTTCGAAGAGCATCGCGGCCGGGCCGTCGCGCCGGGCAGTGCTGTGCGCCGATTCGTCGAACCCGATGAGGGTCACATCCTGCCGCTGGGCACGATGGACACGTTCGCCACCTACTACGCGCCCGCCGACTTCAACGAGACGGCCAACACGGTGGCGCTACCCCTGTACGCGAAGCAGGAGCCGCGCAAGTTCGACCGGGGCACCGATCTGCACACGCAGGCCAATCCGCTGCCGCTGTGCCACCGCCCGGCGCTGCTGGTGAAACTGGTGATGGGTGGTGGCGTATGAGTCTGGTCGCCCAGATCTACGAGTCGGCCGCGAACGCTGGGCTGCTGAAGGAATGCGTTTGGTATCCGTCGAACGGTGCGCCATCGCAACGGCATCAGGTCGGCTTTGCCGCGCCGGATGAATCCGTTCTAGACGGCCTGACCTTGAGCACCGATTACGAGATGACCTACCCAGGCACGGCATTCGGGGGACTTGCTGCACGCGAGGTGGTCGAGGTCGGTGGATCGTCCTTCCAGGTGCGAGACATCCGAGCCGTGGGCGACGGTTCCGAACTCCGCGCCAAGCTGACCCGGCTCTGAGCGGGAGATTCGCCAATGGCTGACAACTCGATCCGCGAGCGGATTCTGCTGGCGGTGATGGCGGCTGCCCGTCCGGCAGTCGAAGGGCTCGGGGCCACGCTGCACCGGTCGCCCACGGTGGCCATCAGCCGCGATCTTTGCCCGGCGCTGGCGGTGTTTCCCGAGTCGGAGTCCATCACCGAGCGCGCCAACGACCGCGTCACACGCGACCTGATTGTCCGCGTCGTCGCGCTCGCGCGGTCGGTACCACCCGCGTCCCCCGAAACCGAGGCCGACCGTCTGCTCACCGCTGCCCACGCTGCCTTGTTTGCGGACGGCACGTTCGGTGGTTTGGCACTGGGCATCCGTGAGCAGGAAAGCGAGTGGGAGGTCGAGGACGCCGATGCGGTGGCCGTGGCTCTCCCGGCGCGTTACCGCATCACGTACCGGACGCTGGCCAATGACCTTTCAACCCTTGGATGACCCCTATGACCCAACTTGTCTTGACACGCCCGCACACCCACGCGGGCAAGACGCATGGCGTCGGTGACCGGATCGAGATCGACGCCACATCAGCCGACTGGCTGATCGCGCACGGCATCGCCACGCCGGAGCCGACCGTCCCAGCCCCTGAACCCATCACTGACCCTGAACCCAAAACCCTCCAACGCAAGGAACCCAAGCAATGAGCACCTATGCCAGTTTTCAAGGCCGCGTCTTCCTCGGCAAGCGCGACACCGACGGCCTTCCCATCGAAGTGCGCTCGCCCGGCAACGTCGCCGAGCTGAAGCTCTCCCTCAAGACCGATGTCCTGGAGCACTACGAAAGCCAGACGGGCCAGCGCTCGCTGGATCACCGGATGGTCAAGCAGAAGTCCGCCACCGTGAACCTCACCATCGAGGAATTCACCAAGGAGAACCTTGCACTGGCCCTCTACGGCAACCACGTCGTCGGCACGCCGGGTACGGTCACCGCCGAGCCGGTGGGCGGTGCAACGCCGATTGCGGGCGACCGTTACTTCCTGGCCCACCCGAAGGTGTCGTCCCTGGTCGTGGTGGATTCGGCAGGCACGCCCGCGACCCTGGTCTTGGGCACGAACTACACCTCTGACCCCGACTTCGGCGCCCTCCAGTTTCTGGATACCACCGGTCTCACCGCGCCATTCAAGGCCAGTTACGCCTACGGCGTGGCCACCGAAATCGGCATCTTCACGCAAGCTCTGCCGGAACGATTCCTGCGCCTCGAAGGCATCAACACCGCCCAGGGCAATGCCAAGGTGCTGGTCGAGCTTTACCGCGTGGCTTTCGATCCGCTGAAGGAAATCTCCTTCATCTCGGACGAGTACAACAAGTTCGAGCTGGAAGGGTCTCTGTTGGCCGACACCACCAAGCCCTTCGACGCGGTGCTGGGCCAGTTCGGCCGCATCGTGCAGCTCTGATGGAAGCCGCCATGAGCGATCTGGACACCCTGATTCCGCAGTCGGTCGAGCTGGTCATCGATGGTGAGCCGCTGGCTATCAAGCCGTTGAAGGTCGGGCAGATGCCCGCCTTCTTGCGGGCGATCTCGCCGGTGATGCAGCAGCTCACTGCATCCAACATCGACTGGCTGGCGATGTTCGGCGAACGTGGCGACGACCTGCTGTCGGCCATCGCCATTGCCGTCGGCAAGCCTCGGGCGTGGGTCGATGAGCTGGCCGCCGACGAGGCGATCCTGCTCGCTGCCAAAGTGATCGAGGTGAACGCCGATTTTTTTACCCGGACGGTGATCCCGAAACTCGACGGTCTGTTCGGCCAGGTGAGCCTGCCGCCCATCGTGAGGGCGGCGGCTGGTTCGACGCCGTCCAGCACCTGATCGAGCACGGGCACCGCCTGCCCGACATCTTCGACTACACCCTGGCGCAGATGCGCGGCTTCGTCGCAGCGACCGCACGCACCGACGCAGCCCGCGATGCACGGCTGCTGTCCGTGATTGCCATAGGCACGCGCGGCGATGCCCGCCACCTCGACCAAACCCTCGACCGACTCACCGACAAGGCAACCGACCGTGCCTGACGACTATGCGCATTTCCGTTCAGATCGATAGCGCCGCAGCCCAGGCGCAGTTGCGCCGTTGGGGCGGTGAGTTCCGCGACAAGGTCAAGAAGGCGGTGTCGCGGGCGATTGCCAGCGAGGCGGTCGAACTCAAGCAAGACGTGCGCAGCCACGTCGCCAGCCAGATGGCCGTGGTCAAGAAGTCCTTCCTCAAGGGCTTCACCGCCAAGGTACTGGACAAAGACCCGAACCGACTGCCTGCGCTGTACGTGGGTTCGCGCATTCCGTGGTCGGGGATGCACGAGACCGGCGGCCAGATTGCCGGGCGGATGCTGATTCCACTGAACGGTCGGGTGGGCCGCAAGCGATTCAAGGCGCAGGTGGCCGAGCTGATGCGCGGCGGCAATGCCTATTTCATCAAGAACGCGAAGGGGAACATCGTCCTGATGGCCGAGAACATCAAAGAGCACGACCGGCCACTGGCGGGCTTCAAGCGTCGCTACCGCAAGGCCGAGGGCATCAAGCGCCTCAAGCGCGGTGCGGACATCCCGATTGCTGTCCTGGTGCCCAAGGTCGTACTCAAGAAGCGCATCGATGTCGAGCGGCTGGTCGCGGGTCGCATCCCGCGTCTGGCAGCGGCCGTCGAGAAGCAGATCAGCACGGTGGATTGATTCATGGCCAAGCGAATTTCCATCCTCGTCGCGCTCGAAGGGGCCGACGAGGGGCTCAAACGCGCCATCACGTCGGCGGAGCGCAGTCTCGGTGAGCTGTCGACCACCGCCAAGACCGCTGGGGCCAAGGCTGCAGCCGGAATGGCCGAGGTCAAGGCCGGGATGTCGGCATTCGGCGATCAGGTTGCGACGGCCAAGACGCAGTTGATGGCCTTCCTATCGATCAGCTGGGCCGCTGGCAAGGTGCAGGAGATCGTCCAGATCGCCGACGCCTGGAACATGATGTCCGCGCGCCTGAAGTTGGCGACGGCGGGCCAGCGTGAGTTCACGACCGCGCAGGCGGCACTGTTCGACATCGCCCAGCGTATCGGCGTGCCGATTCAGGAGACGGCCAACCTGTACGGCAAGCTCCAGCAGGCTGTTCGGATGCTGGGTGGCGAGCAGAAGGACGCGCTCACGATCACCGAGAGCATTTCGCAGGCACTGCGCCTGTCGGGCGCATCGGCCTCTGAGGCGCAGTCGTCCCTGCTGCAATTCGGCCAGGCGCTCGCCTCCGGTGTGCTGCGGGGCGAGGAATTCAACTCCGTCGTCGAAAACAGCCCCCGTCTGGCGCAGGCCCTGGCCGATGGTTTGAACGTGCCCATCGGGCGGTTGCGCAAGCTGGCCGAAGAAGGCCGCTTGACCGCCGACGTGGTGGTCAATGCGCTGATGAGCCAGAAGGACAAGCTGGCCAGCGAGTACGCCCAACTGCCGCAGACCGTAAGCCAAGCCTTTGAGCGCCTGCGCAATGCATTCGGGCAGTGGATCAACCGGGTCGACGAATCAACGGGTCTGACCAAGAAGCTGGCCGAGGCGCTGACCTTCCTGGCTAACAACCTCGACACGGTGATGCAGTGGTTGAAGCGCATCGCCGAAGTTGGGCTCGCGGTGCTGATCTATCGCCTGATCCCGGCGCTCATCACCGCTTGGCAGACCGCCGGTGCGGCGGCCGTTACCGCCGCCAGCGCCACCGCTGCCGCCTGGACGACGGCGAATCTGTCGGTGTCGGCAGCCGTGGCCAGCGTCGGCCTGCTCAAGACGGCGTTCGCCGTGCTGGGCGCGTTCCTGGTCGGATGGGAAATCGGGACGTGGCTGTCAGAGAAATTCGAGATCGTCCGCAAGGCGGGCATCTTCATGGTCGAGATGCTGGTCAAGGCGGTCGAGCAGTTGCGCTACCGCTGGGAGGCATTCGCCGCCATCTTCACGTCGGACACGATTGCTGAGGCGACCAAGCGCCACGAGGCCCGTCTCGCGGAGATGAATCAGATCTTTGCGCAGATGTACGCCGACGCGACCAAGGGGGCAGATGCGGCAAAGGGTGCAATGAACACCGCTGCGACCACCGCCGAGGAAATCGCCAAGCGGCTCGAAGCCGTGCGTCAGGGCACACAGGAGGCCGTCGGTCGCGGTGTCGAGGCCGTCCATAGCGCCCTGGAGAAACTGAAATCCCGCCTCGGTGAGGTCGAGCAGGCTGTCGGCAAGGCCAATCAGACGGTCAACGACGCCACTGCCAAGATGGCCGAGGCCTACAAGGGCCTAACGTCCATCGTCGAGGCCAACCTGCTGCGCCAGATCGACGCGGTCAAGGCGCGCTACCAGCAGGAACAGTCGGCGCTGGAGACATCCAAGCAGTCCGAAGCGGCGCTGATCACCAAGTCGACGCAATTGCTGACAGATGCCCTCACGCAGCAGACAACGCTGCGGCGGCAGTCCACGACCGACACGCTGAAGCTCATTGACGATGAGTCCAAGGCGCGGATCGAGTCGGCGCGCCGCCAGGGTCAGACGGAAGAAGATCGCCGCGCCAACGTCCAGCGTGTTGAAAACGACATCCTGGCCACCAAGCGCCAGACGATGACGCAGGCGCTGGCCGAGTACCGGCAGCACATCGATGCGCTCAACGCAGAGGCCAACCGGCATCTGACTGAGATCAAGCGCATCGAGGAGGAGAAGCGCCAGCTCTCAATGACGACGGAGGAACGTGTCCGCGACATCCGTCGGCAGGGCATGACCGATTTCGAGGCGACCGAAGACCGCAAGCGCCAGATCGCCGAGTACCAGGGGAAGGCACGTGAGGCGCTGGCCAACGGCGAGTTCGAGCAGGCTCGGCAACTCGCCCAGAAAGCGATGGACTTGGCCGCACAGGTGGCCAGCTCGCAAACCAGTGAAGCCAAGCGCGGCGAAGATGCCCGCAAGCAGTCCGAGCAGGCGGTTTCGCAGGTCACCCAGATCGAATCGCAGTCACGCGATGCCTATCGCAAGCAGGAATACGCGCAAGCCGAAGCCCTGATGCGCCAAGCAGACGCGTTGCGCGCCGAACTGGCCCAGAAGACCAAGGATGCGGACACCCAGATTGCGCAAGGCAAGGATGGTGTCAATCAGGCCATCCAGCGCATCCGCGAGTCAGAGGAAATCCTCAACAAGACCCTGGATGCCGAAGCCAAGGCGCACCAGACCGCCGCACAGTCGGCATTGACGGCCCGCGACCAAATCCAGCAGACCCTCACGCAGACCGAAAACCAGATCGACCAGATCACGGCCAAGTTGAAAGACGGTCTGAAGGTCACGCTGGACGCCGATACGACCCGCTTCGACAAAGCCATCGCGGATCTGGACAAGGCCCTGGCGGAAAAGGAGTTCCTGCTCAAGATTCAGGCTGACTTGCAGGAGGCCGAGAAACAGCTGCAGCAGTACGAGCAACTGTTGAAAGAGGGCAAAACACTCCCGGTCGATGCCGACGTGTCCAAGGCCAAGGAGGCGCTGGACAAGCTCAAGACCTACGCCGACCAGAACTCGCAGTTCGAACTGAAGGTGGCGACCGAGAAGGCGCAGGCCGCGATCACCAACGTCGAAGGGATGATCAAGGCGCTGGACCGCATCCAGACCGAGTCCCGGCATCAGGTCAGCACCAATGCCGACGCAGCCCGCTCGGAAATCATGAGTCTCAACGGGGCCAACACCTCAAGCACGCACACGATCTATGTGCGCAAGGTAGAGGCAAACGCGACTGGCGGTTTGGTGGGCGGTGGCGTGCGCCGCTTCGCTGACGGCGGCGCTGTTGCCCCGGCCTTTCCCCGAATGAGCGGTGGATCGGTTCCCGGCTCTGGCCACCACGACACCGTGCCGCGCACCTTGGAATCCGGGGCTTTCGTGATTCGCAAGGCGGCGGTGCAGAAGTACGGCGGCGGTGCGCTCTCACGGCTGGCCAACGGTGTCGCCCGATTCGCCGTCGGTGGTCGCGTGCAGGGCTTTGGCAACGGTCGATCTCAAGGCACCGATCCCGATGCCAAGCCGATTGTCCCGAAGAAGAACCGGGAGGCAGTCGAGGCGATGAAGATGATCGACCTCGGCCTGCAGGGGATGAACGAGTACACCAATTGGCTCCAGTGGAACTACGGTGCCTCGGTCAGTCTGGATATGCGCAGCAAGACGATGGATAGCTACGGCAAGCAGGCCCAGCAGGATCGGCGCGCGCTGGAAGACTTCATCAGTCGTAAGACGCTCACCGGCAACGAGCGCCAGAACCTGGAGCGCATCAAGCAGACGTGGCGGCAGGCGATGGCCCAACCGCTGCTCTGGGGCAAAGACCTGGAGCGTGAGCTGATCGACTATATGGAGCAGAACCAGGGCGAGTTCTACCGGCGCGGCGGCATGGCCAAGTCCGACACCGTCCCGGCGATGCTCACGCCGGGTGAGTTTGTCGTGAACAAGGATGCCGTGTCCCGCTACGGGGCTGGCTTCTTCGAAGCGATCAACAACCTGACTGCCCCGGCGCAAGCCCTGGCCGGGCGTGCGCTTGCGGGCGTTCAGGGCTTTGCCACGGGCGGGCTGGTGCAACCCAGCGGGTCGCGGCTGACCCGTCCGGTGTTGGCCACCGATGCCGGGCCCAGCCGCACGGTACGCGTGGAACTGTCCTCGGGACAGCAAAAGGTCAACGCCACCGTCGACGCACGAGACGAGTCTCGTCTGCTGCAACTGCTGGACGCTGCTCGCGCCCGCACTGCCTGAAGGTTTCCCGATGCATCTGACGAACCTCGAAACCGGGGTGGCTTTGCCATTGCCCGATGACTTGCTGTGGAGCGACGAACACACGTGGTCGCCCGCTGTGGCGACCACGTCTTACCTCATCACCGGAGCCTTGCTGATCCAGTCTGCCACCCGGCAAGCCGGTCGCCCCATCACGCTGGTGGGCGCACCCGACATGGCTTGGGTCACGCGGGCCACGGTCGAGCAACTACGGGCCTGGGCCGCGCTTCCAGTCGGCAGTGCTACCGGCCGATTCGGCTTGACCTTCGCCGATGGCCGCTCGTTCACCGTTGCATTCCGCCACGCAGAAACGGCCATCGAAGCCGAGCCCGTGCTGGGCATCCCGGCCCGTGCCGCTACCGACTTCTATCGCCTGACCCTTCGATTCCTGGAGATTTGAAATGCCGATCCAATCCGGCGACGTGAAACTGCTGAAGTCCGCCGTGATGGCGGATGTGCCCGAGGGCGGTGGCGCGCCCACGGGCAACACCATTGCCGATGGCGTCTCGAACGCCATCTTTCCTGACATTTCCGAGCTGGATCGCGCCGGGGGGCGGGTCAACCTGCGCAAGTCCTTCGTGTCGGTGCAGACCGACGACACCGACACCTACTTCGGTGCCAACGTGATCGTGGCCGAGCCGCCGCAGGATGCGCGCGTCAGCGTCACGCTGTTCAGCACCGAGAAGACCTTCGACACTCGCGAGCAGGCGCAAGTCCGCATCGAGGCCTACCTCAACAAGGGCCCGGAGTGGGCTGGCTACCTGTTCGAGAACCACATCGCCGGTCAGCGGGTGATCCAGCTTTTCCAGCGCACCACCGACACCGGTCCCAATGTCGGCCAGACCTTGGTCTTGATCGAGAACGAGGGACTTGGCACCCAGAAAGAGCAGTACATCCGGGCCACCTCGGTGTCCGTCGTCGAGCGCACCTTCACTTATGACGGCGACAAGGACTACAAGGCCAGCATCGTCACAGTCGACATCAGCGATGCCCTGCGCTACGACTTCACCGGCTCGCCCGCAAGCCGCACGTTCACCCGGGCCGCGAACAGCACCAAGACGCGCGACACGGTCGTGGCGGACGCCGGAACCTACGTCGGGGTGGTACCGCTGACGCAGGCTGCCGCCGTCGGCGACTTCACGATCAAGGGCACATCGATCTACACGCAGTTGGTGCCGAGCGCGCAGACCGAGACGCCGATCTCCTTTGTTCCTCCCTACGCGGCCGCCGGACTGCCGGTGCCGGGGGCGGTCGCGGTGAGCTACACGGCTTATCACGCGTGGACGACCAGCATCAAATTCAACTTGCCGGGCGGTTGCTTGCCAGGGTCGCTGACCATCGCCACCGATGGCATCACGATCTTTGACGACGCGGGCTTGCTCAAGACCGCCAGCGGGACGATGGGCACCATCGACTACGCCAACGGCATCCTGACCCTGAACTCGGGGATGATGTCGAACGCGAAGGTGGTCACCTACACGCCCGCCGCGCAGATTCTGCGTGCGCCGCAAAGCTCGGAGATCCCGGTCACGCCCGAGTCGCGCAGCCAGTCCTACGTGGGCACGGTCAACCCCGTGCCGCAGCCCGGCACGCTGTCGATCAGCTACATAGCCCAGGGCCGTTGGTATGTCTTGTCCGACAGTGGCAACGGTTCGCTCAAAGGGTTGGACGCCAGCTACGGCGCGGGCACGTTCAACCGGAACACCGGGGCCTTCGTGGTGACGTTGGGTGCATTGCCCGACGTCGGCAGTTCCCTCGTGCTGACCTGGAACGTGCCGACGCAGGAGACGCAGCAGCCATCGACCACCCTCAAGGCGTCGCAGGGTCTGACCTTGAACCCGCCAGCTGGGACGGCAGTGCAACCCGGCTCGCTCACCGTGTCGTGGGAGTACGGCGGCACCAAGACGGCAACGGCGGCCACGTCGGGCGTGCTGTCGGGTGCCGCCACTGGCAGTCTGAGCGTGGCGCAGAACCGCGTGGACTTCGCGCCGAATGTGCTGCCGTCGGTGGGGACAGAGCTCACCGTGAGCTATGTCGCAGGCCCCAAGCAGGAAGATTCGTTCGCGCATCCGTCCCGCAGCGGATCGGGGCTGTTGCCGGTAACCGCAACCCTCGGGGCCATCGAGCCGGGCTCGCTCGAAGTCGAGTGGAACACTTTCACCGACGAGGCGGTTCTCGGCGCGTACACCTTCGCTCAATTGCAAGAGATGGGTATCGCCGTCTCGATCTGGCGCGACCCCACCCAGATCGCCCGAGATGATGGGAATGGCGGCGTAGTGCTCAACGGGATCTCTATTGGCACCGTCAACTACGCAACCGGTCAGGTGACATTCAATCCGGATGTCTCGATCCGCATCCCACGCCCGGTCTACACGGCAGTCGCCATCAACGGCACTGGTCGGTGGCGATTGAACTACGGCGGCATCGCCTACGTCGATGCGCCATCGCTGTACCCCAACGACGAGTCCGGCTACGTCAAGCTGCGCTACAACAGCGCGGGCTCGACCAGCAACCAGTCCGAGACCTTCCAGTTCCTCCCGACCTTTAAGTTGGTGCCGGGTGTGAATGCCCAGGTGGTGACGGGCACTGTGCTTCTCTCCATCAGTGGCGCGCAGCCGTGGGGCGACAACGGACAGGGCACGCTGCGCGAGTTCACCACCAGTGGCTGGGTCACGCGCGGCACGATCAACTACCTGTCCGGGGATGTGGCGCTGACCTCCTGGACGGCAGGAACGAACAACGCCATCACGCGAGCCAGTTGCGTGACCACTGTCGGCGAGAACATTTCAAGCGAGTTCGTCTTCCGCACTGGCGCGGCACCGCTTCGTCCTGGGTCGCTGTCGATCCAGTACGCCCGCGCGGTTGGTGGCACGCAAAACGTGACGGCCGGGATTGACGGCAAGATCGAGTCAACCGGCATCAGCGGCAGCGTCGACTACGAGACCGGTCTGGTGCGCGTGCGCTTCGGCACGATGGTCACGGCGGCCGGGAACGAGAGCCAGCCTTGGTACGCCGCCGACCGGGTGGGCACGGACGGCAAGATCTTCCGGCCCGAGCCGGTGGCTGCATCCAGCGTGCGCTACAGCGCGGTGGCCTACAGCTATCTGCCGCTGGATGCCGATCTGCTTGGCATCGATCCGGTGCGCCTGCCCAGCGATGGGCGCGTGCCGATCTTTCGCCCGGGCGGCTTCGCCGTGGTGGGCCACACCGGCAAGATCACAACCTCGGTCAGCAACGGCCAGACAATCAACTGCGCGCGGGTGCGCCTGTCGCGTGTGCGCGTCGTTGGCCACGACGGAGCGGTGATCAACACCGGGTACTCCACCGATCTGGAAGCGGGCACCGTCACCTTCATCAACGTGTCGGGCTACAGCCAGCCTGTGACCATCGAGCACCGCATCGAGGACATGGCCGTGGTGCGGGATGTGCAGATCAGCGGCGAGATAAGTTTCACGCGCGCCCTGACGCACGAATATCCGCTGGGGAGTCACGTCTCCAGCGCCCTGGTGGCCGGTGACCTGTTTGCCCGCGTGAATCTGGTGTTCGACCAGTCGACTTGGAACGGCGCGTGGTCGGATGCCTTGTCGGGCAGTTCCGCAACAGCGACCTTCAACAACACGCAGTACCCGATCCGCGTGACGAACCGTGGGGCACTGACCGAGCGTTGGATCGTGCGCCTAACCAACAGCACCTCGTTCGAAGTCATCGGCGAGAACGTCGGCGTGATCGCCACGGGCAACACCAGCGCGGATTGCGCACCCAACAACCCGGCGACCGGCGTGCCGTACTTCCATCTGCCTGCGCTGGGCTGGGGCAACGGCTGGGCCACCGGCAACGTGCTGCGTTTCAACACCATCGGCGCGCAGTTCCCGGTCTGGGTGGTGCGCACCGTCCAGCAGGGGCCGGAATCCGTGCCCGACGACAACTTCACGTTGCTGATTCGCGGGGATGTTGACACGCCTTGACGGCGTGGGTGGACACCCTTTGAACCCGACTTTTTGCAGGAACCCACGAAATGACCGACCTGACCGTCAAATACTTCAACAGCGGCATGACAGGCGCACCGCAGATCGCCAACAACTGGGGCGATCTGGTGACGATGCTTGATGCCTGTCTCGTCAACGGCTTCGCCTTGAAGGCCATCGACACGCTGACCTTCGCCGATGGCATCGCCACGGCCACCATTTCCACCGGCCACGCCTATCGACCTTTTCAGGTGGTCGAGATCGCTGGAGCCGAGCAGCCTGAATACAACGGTTCATTCCGTGTGCTGTCGACGACCACGACCGCCTTCACCTATGCGGTGACCGGAGCGCCGGTGTCGCCCGCGACGACCACCACTAACCTGAGCGCCAAAGTGGCTCCACTTGGGTGGGAGAAGCCATTCGCGGGGACGGGCAAAGCCGCCTACCGCAGCAAGAACCCGCAGTCACCGCAGAACATCCTGCTGATCGACGACAGTCTCAAGACGCCGGGTTACACGACTACCTGGGCCAAGTGGGCGAATGTCGGCATCGTGGAAGACCTGTCGGACATCGACACCATCGTCGGTGCGCAGGCTCCCTATGACCCGAACAACCCAACGCAGAACTGGAAGCAAGTTCAAGCAGGCCAGTGGGGTTGGTACAAGTGGTACCACGGACGCACCAGCGGCTACGACAACTCCGGTGACAGCGGCGGGGGCAACCGCAACTGGGTGCTGATTGGCGATGACCGCCTGTTCTTCTTGTTCTGTACCAATGCTGCCGGATACGGTTGGTACGGGCGCAGCTCGTATTGCTTTGGCGACATCAGCAGCTTCAAGCCCGGCGACAACTACGGCACCGTGCTCTGCGCTGAAGACCTCTACTGGAGCAACAGCAACAGCGGCTACTCAAGCTACCCGGGCCAGTACAACGGCTACGGGCTGGTTTCGTCCCTGGACTTCACCGGCAAGGTGCTGCTGCGCAATCACACCCAACTTGGCAATCCCGTCCGGTTCGGACTCACGTCGCTGAACACCAACAACGGCCAGCAGATCTGCGGTCGGGGCCCGATGCCGTTCCCGAATGGAGCCGACTACAGCTTGTGGCTGTTGCCCACCTACGTGCGGCAGGAGGACGGCCATATGCGCGGCATCCTGCCCGGGATGCTGTGGATGCCCCAAGACCGGCCCTATAGCGATCAGACCATCGTGGACAACGTGGTGGGTCAGGCGGGCAAGCGCTTCTTGCTGGTCAGAACGCAGTACAGCTCGGAAACCGAAGGCGCACAGATCGCGTTCGACATCACTGGCCCGTGGAGGTAAGCCATGAGCTATTCGCTGAGCGAGTCCTTCGCCACGGCCCCTGCCGCGGGATACACCGCAGTGTTGGGCGGAATGGCCGCGACACACAACAGTGCGCAGCAGTCCATCGACATCTCGGCCCCCAACAGCCAGTCCATCCTGCGCTTCAATGAAACCGCCCACGGCGATTTCTGGTTCGAGGCCGATGTCGAGTTCCTGACCGACCCCAGCGCCCGCAAACACATCGGCCTTTGGATGACCACAGGCAACGGTTCCGAGGGCTACCGGTTCGCACATATTGACGGTACCTGGAGCGTGACACGCTGGAACAGCGGCTTTGGCGACGGCGCGGCAGTGACGGGCGGCGTCAACGATGGAGCGAAACCGGTCGCGGGCGTCGCCGACGTGGCCCCGACCTTCAACGTCGGCCAGCGGTTGACCCTGCGCTGCGAGGTGATCGTCGGAGCCTTCGATGCCAACGGTGTGCCGTGGGCGCGCCTGATCCAATTCAAAGCCGGTGGCGTGCTGATGTTCCAAGTCGGGGATGCCGCTTACCGGGGCAAGCTGATTCCGGGCGTGTTCCTATACGGGGCCACAGCACGCGTCCACGCCATTGCCGGTGACACACCGTCGGGGCTGCCCGCGTTTCCCGCGACGGTGGCCGTGAACGCCGCCGATGACCTGTTGCCGTTGGCCGGTGGATCGACATCGGTGGTGCCTGATCCTGCCGCCAACATTGGCGTGAATGCCGACTGTGACCTGATGCGATTGAACAGCCCCAACTCTGAGCTGTGGAGCCGCAGCGGCGGCTACGACTGGCACTTTCACCCAATTCCGAACGGCCGCAAGGACATCCATTTCAGTGGCCACGGCTTCATCGCCGGAACCGTCAAAGAGAAGGGTCAGCCCGACCAGCCCCTGGTGCGGCGGGTGCAACTGGTCAGCGAGAACACCCGTGTCTTGGTGGCGGAGACCTGGAGCGACACCGAGGGTGCGTACCGGTTCGATCTGATCGACCCGTCCCAGCGATACACCGTGGTCAGCTACGACCACAAGCAGATGTACCGCGCCGTGATCGCTGACAACCGACGCCCGGAGATGATGCCGTGACCGTTGCCATCACTGTCGAACACAACGAGGCGCGGCTGGCGGGAACCCTGGCATTTCTGGATGCAGGCAGCAACCCGGCGCGTCTGCGCATCTACGGCGGCACCCGACCGGCTACACCGGCGACGACGCCGACGAGCGCGATGCTGGTCGAGATCAGGCTCACCAAGCCTGCAGGCACGATTGCAGGCGGGCTCCTGACGCTGGCGCAGCAGGAGGATGGCTTGATCACCAGCACCGGCGTTGCTTCGTGGGCGCGGCTGGTCAATGGCAACGAAGTCACGGCGCTGGATCTGGACTGCAGCGGCACCGATGGCAGTGGCGATGTGAAACTGGCCAGCACCAATCTCTATCTGGGTGGTGATGCCCGGATGGTGTCGGCGATCCTGGGGTAGCCCGTGCCGAGTGCATCCAGCGAACTGACGCTGGCCGCCACGCTGCCAGCACCCGAAGTCAGCATCGCGTTCGGCCCACCTCTGGTCAACCTGCTGTTCGATCAGCCTGCTGCCAGCGACGCCAACTTGGTGTTCGGCGCGGGCTTCGTCGCACCGCGCGACGACGTGGTGGTGCTGGCCAGCCTGCCGCTGCCGGTTGTCTCGATCAAGTTCATCCCGCCAGCGCGGGCCGAATTGCTGGCAGAGCTACCGGCCTTGACGGTCAGCACGTTGCTGCTGCGCCCGAGCGTGCCCTTGGACGTGGCGAGCGCAAGTCTTCCCGGTGTCGTGTTCTCCGGCGAGGTCAGGTACTACTCGCGCACGCAGCGACCGACGGTTGGCCAGACCGCTCACCCTTGGCAATTGGCGAGACAAACCGAGGACGGTGCCACGCAGGGCCAGCAGGATGCTGCCGCTACACCCGCAGGCTGGGACGCGTTCTGGCGACGCACCTTGGGTGTTCCTCAAGGCATCGAGCACAGGTTGCCGCCAGTGCTGGCGGCAGCGCCCGAGCAACGAAGCGCTCGCCACCAGGATGCGACCCGGCTGCAGGATTCGACGTGGTTTGCGCACCAGGACGCCACGCGGCTTGAAGCGGCCCGACTCGGTCTGTTCCAGAACGCAGGCCCTCTGCGGGATGCCACGCGGTTCCAGCATCAGGACGGTGACCGCACCAAGCGCGCGGGGAGGTTGTCCCGGTGGCAAAGCGCTGTGTTGGTGGTGCGCGGCCAGGGGAGCGATTTTCAGACCGCACGGCCGCAACTGAAGGGCTGGCGCGGCAGGTATCAGGAGGCGGTGCCGCCCCCACCGGGCATCAGCCGGTGGGTGGTGCCTGAGCCGCCCGTTCCGCAGCCTTGCTATACGCCCAGTCCGCACCTGCTGTTTGCCGCGCTGGCCGCGACCGATGGGCATCTGCTGTTCCTTTGTGAAAACCACATCACCCCGCCGCCACCCGATGGTGAGCCGGTGGTCGTTCCTGTTCGGAGGGTCTATTTCGTGATCAACAACGTGACCCTGTACCGCGTGTCCGATGGCGCGCCGGTGCCGGTGTTCAACCTCTCGCTGTCGCTGGATGCATCGTCCTGGGCGTGGGGCTTCGATGCGGTGCTGCCCGCGAAAGCCGAGGCGCTGGTCGCGGGCAGCGCGACCGGGCCCGTCGAGCTTGTGGCCAGCGTCAACGGCACCGCATTTCGGGTTTTGGCTGAGAGCATCAGCCGCGAGCGCATCTTCGGTGACGCCAGCATCCGCATTTCCGGCCGGAGCCACAACGCCGTGCTGGCCGCGCCCTATGCGCCAGTGATGACGTTCTCGAACACCGAGGGCCGCACTGCTCGCCAGTTGATGGACGATGTGCTCACGGTCAACGGCATCCCGCTGGGCTGGGCGGTCGATTGGGGCCTGACGGACTGGAACGTCCCCGCCGGTGCGTTCGCGCAACAGGGATCGTGGATCGACGCATTGACCGCCATTGCCGGTGCTGCAGGTGGCTACTTGATTCCGCATTCCTCGGCCCAGAGCATCCGCGTGCGTCATCTCTACCCGGTCGCGCCTTGGGAATGGAGCACGGTCACGCCCGACTTCGTGTTGCCCGTCGATGCTGTCGCCCGCGAGTCGCTGCGCTGGTTGGAAAAGCCTGCGTACAACCGCGTGTTCGTTTCCGGGCAGGACGTGGGCGTGCTTGGGCAAGTGACCCGAGCCGGGACTGCCGGAGATGTGCTGGCACCGATGGTCGTCGACCCGCTGATCACCGAGGCCGCTGCCGCGCGTCAGCGTGGCATCGCGGTGCTGGCCGACACGGGTCAACAGCTCGAGGTCAGCCTGCGCCTGCCGGTGCTCGCAGAGACCGGGATCATCGAGCCCGGCGCATTCGTGGAGTACCAAGACGGGAGCGTCACGCGACTGGGCATCGTCCGCGCGACGCAGGTGGAGGCCGGGATGCCCGAGGTCTGGCAGACGCTGGGAGTGCAGGCCTATGCATAACCTCTACGAACAGTTTCGCCAACTGATCCCCGACCCGCCGCTGCAGGCGGGCACCGTGATCGACGTCGGCTCCGGCGTGGTCACGGTCGCATTGCCCGGTGGCGGCCGAATCAAGGCGAGGGGCTCTGTGGCCCTTGGCCAGAAGGTGTTCGTCCGCGACGACGCCATTGAAGGTATCGCCCCCAGCCTGACGCTGGAAATCATCGAGATCTGAAACCCAACTGATTCAACCCTGAAGATTTAACCCTGAACCCCGCCCTGATGCTCACAGTCCGTGAGCGGATGGGCGGGTTTCTTTTTTTGGAGAACGCCAATGAACCCATCTGCCCAACCCAACGCGACCAGCGAAAGCATGGTCAACCTACCACAGGACGATTTCGAAGCCCTGCTGGATCGCGCCGCCGAGCGAGGTGCTGAACGCGTCCTGGCCCACCTCGGCCTGGAAAACGGCCATGCAGCTCGTGACATCCGTGAATTGCGCGATTTGCTGTGGGCCTGGCGTGATGCCCGCCGCACCGCGTGGCAGACCACCGTCAAGGTCATCACCACCGGCATCCTGGCCGCGCTGCTGGTTGGCGCAGCCATCAAGCTCAAGCTGATGGGAGGCACTCAATGATCGAGACACTTCTTGGCGGCTTACTCGGTGGCGCGTTTCGCCTCGCGCCGGAAATTTTGAAATGGATCGACCGCAAGGGCGAGCGTGGCCACGAACTGGCTATGCAGGACAAGGCGCTGGAGTTCGAGAAGCTGCGTGGTGCACAGCGAATGTCAGAGATCGACGCGAGCGCCGATGCGGCATGGAACGTCGGAGCCATTGAGGCATTGCGTGAATCGGTGGCCGCACAGGGCAGACCATCTGGCGTGAAGTGGGCCGATGCTTTGTCGGTCAGTGTGAGGCCGGTGATCACTTACTGGTTCATGGCGCTGTACTGCGCTGCCAAGACGGCGGCGTTCGCGGCCGCCGTGACTGCTGGCGCAGGCTGGGGAACTGCCATCCTGCACGCCTGGACGGAGGCCGATCAGGCGCTGTGGGCCGGGGTGCTGAATTTCTGGTTCCTCGGGCGTGTGTTCGACCGGGTGCGCTCGTGAGCGGGGTGCCAAAAACGGCCATCGAGCTGGCCAAGCGCTTCGAGGGGTTCCACCGCGCGCCGAAGGCCGATCCTGGACGCGCGCGCCCTTACATCTGCCCAGCGGGCTACTGGACGATTGGCTATGGCCACCTGTGCGATTCGAAACACTCGCCAATCACCGTAGCCGAAGCTGAGGCCTTTCTGGCGCGCGACCTGCAAACGGCGCTTGCCGCAACGCTACGCTATTGCCCGGTGCTTGCCGCCGAACCCGAAGGGCGACTCTCGGCTATCTTGGACTTCACCTTCAACCTTGGCACAGGGCGGCTGCAAACGTCGACGCTACGGCGGCGGGTGAACCAGCGGGATTGGGTCGCCGCCGCGACGGAGCTGCGGCGCTGGGTCTATGGCGGCGGCAAGGTACTACCGGGTCTGGTGGCGCGTCGGGAAGCCGAGTGCGCATTCCTGCTTTCTGGATAACCGAGTCGCAGCAACTAGCAAGTACCCGCAAGCGTCCGCAACGCTTGTCAATATTGCGATGGTTTTGCAAGGAGTCATTCAGCAGACTTCATCGAGTGAATTTGTGATGAAGGAATGCTACCCATGAAACCCATACACCCGCTTGATCCAGTCTGCATGAGTCCTGACGCACGACTGGCCGAAGTCGCCGCCATCCTTGCCATGGGCATCGTCAGGCTGCGCACGCCCCCTGGTTTGCACGAAGAAAAAGTCCTGCAGAAAGACCTTGGCTTTTGCCCACCACAGCGCGTTCATTCAACCCCCGATACCCAAGTCCGCAGCGCCGTCAGAACGGTACTGCTGGCCAAAATGAAAGGCGTTTGAATGAACAAAACCGATACATCACCTTCCAGCATCGCTGCCCGCGTAGCGGCGTTGCCCAGTACCCCCTTTGCCGATCTGAAAAAACTGTGGGCACAGTTGTTCGACTTGGCCCTACCCACCCACAATCGAAGCTACATCGAACGGCGCATCGCCTATCGAATGCAAGAGTTGGAGCTGGCCCAATCCAAGTCGCAGCTATTGGCCAGCAACAAGCGGCGCATCGACGCCTTGCTCGACCAGACCAAGCCAGCACAAAAGGCGGGTCGTGGTGAACTGGTTCGCTTGGCTCCAGGCACGGTGCTAACCCGCGATTTCATGGGGAAGACGCACCGCGTGGTCGCTATGTCCGATGGCCAGTTCGAGTACGGCGGCAAGCCCTACAACAGCCTCACCGCCATTGCCAATGAAATCTCAGGCTCCCGCTGGTCGGGCCCCGCATTCTTCGGGCTGCGCGATGCCCAGAAGCAGGATCGCAAGGAGGTGCGGGCATGACTATCGACCCCAGCAAAAAACGGCAGCGCTGCGCGGTCTACACGCGCAAGTCCACCGAGGAGGGGCTGGATCAGGATTACAACTCCATCGATGCCCAGCGCGACGCAGGCCATGCCTACATTGCCAGCCAGCGCGCTGAGGGCTGGATTCCGGTGGCCGACGACTACGACGACCCAGCCTATTCGGGCGGCAACATGGAACGACCAGCACTCAAACGCCTGATGGCCGACATCGAGCGTGGGCTGATCGACATCGTGGTGGTCTACAAAATCGACCGGCTGACGCGCAGCCTCGCAGACTTTTCCAAGATGGTCGAGGTGTTCGAGCGCCAGGGTGTTTCGTTCGTGTCGGTCACGCAGCAGTTCAACACTACCACTTCGATGGGGAGGTTGATGCTGAACGTGCTGCTGTCCTTCGCCCAGTTCGAGCGCGAGGTCACTGGCGAGCGCATCCGTGACAAGATCGCCGCCAGCAAGCGCAAGGGCATCTGGATGGGCGGTGTGCCACCGCTCGGTTACGACGTGACGGCCCGCAAGCTGATCATCAACGAGGCCGAGGCCGCCATCGTGCGTCGCATGTTCATCGAGTACCCGCGCGCCGGATCGACCACCCTGTTTGTGCAGCAACTGCGTCACGAGGGTGTGACCACCAAGTCCTGGAAGGCGCAGTCGGGAAAAGACCGTGTCGGCAAGCCCATCGACAAGGGCGCGCTCTACAAGATACTCAACAACCCGGTGTACCTCGGTCAGATCCGACACAAAGGCGTGGCGCACGCTGGTGAGCATGAACCGATCGTGACGTTAGCGCAGTGGGAGACCGTGCAGTCGGCGCTGGCCTCCAAACCCAACGGCGCACGCAAGGGCCAGATTCGTACCGAACGCCCGGCTCTGCTCAAGGGGCTAATTTTCACCACCGACGGGCGAGCAATGACACCCCACGCCACCAAGGGGCGTGGCGGGCGTCTGTACCGCTACTACCTGTCCACGCGCGATGCCAAAGAAGGCCACGGCGCATCGGGGGTGCGGATGCTGCCAGCCGGTGAGATTGAAGAAGCCGTGGTGGCTCAGTTGCGCGGCGTTTTGCGCGCGCCTGAAATGGTGGCGCAGGTCTGGCGCGAGATTACCAAGCGCGATGACGCGGCCACCCAAGGCATGACCGAGATGCAGGTGGCGGTGGCGCTGTCGCAAATCGATACGGTGTGGGAGCAGCTCTTTCCTCTGGAGCAACACCGCATCGTGCTGCTGCTGGTCGAACGTATCGTCGTGTCGCCCAACGAGATGCAGGTGCGTTTGCATCAGAACGGCGTCGAAAACCTCGCGCTGGATGTGGTGCGGGCGGCCGGGCGCAAAGCCGCAACCGCCGCAGAGGGGCAAACAGCATGAGACTGACCACGGTGGAGTTTCCAGGGGACGCGATGATGTTGCGGGCGCTAGATGGCGGTGTCACGGTGGCCATTCCGATCCGCATCCAGCGGTACAGCGGTCGGCGACAGGTGGTTGTACCGCAGGGCATTTCTGCCACGTTGAACGGCCAACGTGCGCCGACGGCGCTTCAAGTGGCCCTGGCGCGCGGACACCGCTGGTTGCGGCAGATCGAGGGCGGGCAAGCCCGCAACCTCGCCGAAATCGCTGATCGAGAAAAGATCGACCGCAGCTACGTGAGTCGCATGGTCAACCTGACGACCTTGGCTCCGGACATCCAGGCTGCGATCCTCGACGAGACTTTGCCCGAGGAAGTGGTGCTCTTCGATCTGGCCATCGACACGCCGCTGTGTTGGCAGGCGCAGCGCCAGCGTGTCGCCGATGTTGTCGCCAAGGTGCGTGCGGGCAAAACACAGCCTGCTGCGCAGACTTGACTGGATTCTTTCTCTCGCTGTTTTTACGATGCCGCCCGATGCTCGAAAAAACATCCGTGGTCGCCACCATGCGTAAGCCATTGATTTTGCAGGATTCGTCCTTGCGGACTTGGCCGTTTGCGCGTCCGCAGGGAGTAGAGAAAGAGAGAGGAAAGACGGGCCAGGAACGCCAAAATCAGGCGTCGCGGTGGGTAGCCAAGTCCGCAAGCCCAAGTGAAAAACCCCGCCAGGCTTGGGGCCTGACGGGGTTGATCGACATGCAAAGAGAGTGTCTTTGCAAGTTTTAGTGGTGGAGCTGGGGGGAATTGAACCCCCGTCCGCAAGCCTTTTTCGTACAGTTCTACATGTGTAGTCGTCTGCTTTGTGTCTCGCCCGATGCGTCGCGCAGCGACACGCTACGCATCAGACCAGTGCCCTATTTTCTCGTCCCCACCCAAGGCACCCGGGTGCGGACCAGCCAATATAAGTTCCCTTGCAGCCGGGAGGCTTGCGCCCCCTTGCCCAGCCTATCGGCCAACTGTTGCAAGGCTCACCGAATTAAGCGGCGAGTGCGAAACGTTCGTCGTTTGCAGTTAGTTTTTTTCTGCGGTTTTACGAGGTAACAGAACCTCGACATGCCCTGCCACGCGTCCGAACCCACGTCGAAACCAGTGCAGCCCCTGAGCCCGCATTTTAGGTCAACCGCTCGAATTGCAAGTGCCGGCGTAGCGTACCGCCCTCAGGGGTTGCAAAGGTTGCAGTGCGCAGGATCGGCCGTGGCCGGGCCGGCGCTGGCCTGTTCGCTCTGGTGCTGGCAGCGGGCACATGACCAGGTTTCCTTGAGGGCCTGCCGCGTGGGGGCGCCGCAGTCGCGGCAGAGGCGCCCGCCCTGGACGGCGCTGATCCAGAAGCCCGGGGCTTCGCAGGCGGGGCAAAGCGACTTGAGCTTGCGGCCCAGGTCCACGGCGGCCTGCCGGATCAGCTGCTGCCGCGTGGGATTGCAGTGGGCCCGCAAATCGTGCTCAACAAACACGGTGCCAGACGACGCCAGCGCCTGCGCCCATGCAAAGGCCGCCTGCAACTGCGCCTCGTCGGCCAGGCCCTTGCGGATGCGCGGGTCGTTTTCGTCGTTGGGCCGCAGCATGAGCTGGTGCGCGGGAAAGCCCGCCTCGTGGGCAAACTGGCGCAACGCGGCCCCATCGCGCACCGTGCGGTGCGCGCTACGCGCTGGCCCCTGGGCCAGACCCACCACCTCCAGGCCCAGCGCTTCGTCGATCCAGACCAGCATCTCCACATTCCAGGGCATCAGCCCGGTGTAGGGATCGGGGCCGAAGCTGCCCTCACTGCCCAGGCCCAGCGCGCAGCCGCTCATCGACATGCCGATGCGCGCCTTGCGGCGCGCCGCCTCCAGCTGCGTGCCCGCGCGCGGCACATCGCGCGCAAAGGTGCCCAGGGTGTCGGTATCAAAGCCGCCGAAGCGCTCCACCCGGCAGCCCACCGCATCGCGCAGCACCGGGGCCACCAGGTCTTCCTTGCCGTGCTGGGTGAGGAGCACGGCGCGCTGGCCGGCGTAATGGTGGGTCATGACGTCATGCGAGGAAGTGTCGTGCGACTGCAGTGTAGACCGGGATGCCCACCAGGATGTTGAGCGGGAAGGTGATGCCCAGCGAGAGGCCGAAGTACAGCGAGGGGTTCGCTTCGGGGATGGCGTAGCGCAGCACGGCCGGCACGACGATGTAAGAGGCGCTGGCCGAAAGCACCATGAGCAGGGCCGCGTCTCCTGCGGGCAGACCCAGCAGCAGAGCCAGCAGCAGGGCCAGGCCGGCATGCACCAACGGGCCCAGGGCCGCATAGCCGAGCAGCACGGGCGACTGGCCGCGCACGGCGTGGAAGTTGCGCGCCACCATCAGGCCCATGTCGAGCAGGAAGAAGGCGAGCATGCCCTTGAAGAGGTCGCCCGAGAACGGTTGCATGACGCTCTTGCCGGCCTCGCCGCTGAGGTAGCCCACGGCCATCGCGCCCAGCAGCAGCAGGTGCGCGCCGTCGGTAAACGACTCATGCAGGATCTTGCCCAGCGGCAGGCTGGCGGTCTGGGGGCTGGTGCCCGACAGTGTGCCCGGCGTGGACTGCGCGTGCCGCGCCGCATTCGCAAGCAGCACCGCCATGATGATGGCGGGCGACTCCATGATGACCATGGCCACTGTCATGTGGCCACCAGCCGCGAGCTGGTTGGACTCCAGGTACTGCATGGCCGTGACGAAGGTCACGGCGCTGACCGAGCCATAAGACGCCGCCACCGCCGCCGCATCAAAGCGCGAGACAAAGCGCTTGAGCAGCGTGTAGCCCACGGCGGGTACCAGAAATGCCATCAGCAGCGCTGCGCCGAGACTCAGCGCCACCGTCGGGTCGAGGCCAGACTGGGCCAGCGCGAAGCCGCCCTTGAGGCCCAGCGCCATGAGCAGGTAGAGCGAAAGGAACTTGGCAACGGCAGGCGGGATTTCCAGGTTGGAACGCACGGCGCCGGCCAGCACGCCAAAGACGAAGAAAAGAATTGCGGGATCGAGCAGATTGTTCATGGGTTACTCCTGTAGTTCGAATCCTAGGGAGAAGCCCAATCTCTGTAAAATCGATAAACAGGCATGTACATATAGATGAAAATCTATGAACGTCACCTTCCGGCAACTCCGGCTCTTCCTGGCCCTGGCGGAGACGGGCAGCGTCAGTGGCGCGGCGCGCGCCATGCACGTCACGCAGCCCACGGCGTCCATGCAGCTGCGCGAGATCACGGACGCCGTCGGGATGCCGCTGTATGAGGTGGTGAGCCGGCGCGTGCATCTCACGGAAGTCGGCGTCGAGCTGGCGCGCACGGCGCGCGCCATGGCAGGTGAGTGGGACGCCTTTGGCCAGAAGGTGGACGGCATCAAGGGCCTGACGCGCGGGCGGCTGCAGGTGGCCGTGGTCAGCACGGCCAAGTACTTCATCCCGCGCCTGCTGGGCGTGTTCTGCCAAAAGCACCCCGAGATCGATATCTCGCTGGAGGTGCTTAACCGCGATGGGGTTGTGGCACGGCTGCGAGAGAACCTAGACGACTTGTGCATCATGTCGATACCGCCCACCGACATCGAGATCGAGGACGCCACCTTTCTGCCTAACCCGCTGGTGCTGATCGGTCCCGCCGGCCATGCGCTGGCTGGTACGACCGATCTGGGGCTGGATGCGCTCAAGGCCGAGCGATTCATCCTGCGCGAGCCCGGCTCCGGCACCCGCATGGCCACAGCGCGGCACTTCGCACGCACCCGGTTTCGTCCCGCCCGGCTCATGGAGCTCGGCAGCAACGAGGCCATCCGTGAGGCCGTGGCCGGCGGGCTCGGGGTGGCGGTGGTCTCAGTGCACGCGCTGGGCGATGCACCAGCCAGGCAGGGCGTGTGCGTGCTCGGTGTACACGGTTTCCCCATCGCATCGCAATGGCACATCGTTCACCAGCGCGGCAAGCGCCTCTCGCCCATCGCGCAGGTTTTTCGCGATCACCTTGTGAGCCAGGCGGCAAAGTGGCGCCAGAATCCGTCACGGTTCGTGCGCCGCGTCTCAGCAAGACGTGCGGCCTAGCCCGGCAGCGTCGCTGGCCATCCCGGAACATCCCTTTCGATCAGGAGCTACCCATGGACGAAAACCCGAAATACCTTGCCGGCCTGGCTGTGCGCAAGGCCGTGCTGGGCGAGGAGTATGTGAACAACTCCCTGGCCAATGCCGATGCCTTCATGGCGACGATCCAGCAGTTCCTCACCGAGAACGCCTGGGGCACGGTCTGGACGCGGCCGGGCCTGGACCGAAAGACGCGCAGCCTGCTCAACCTGGCCATGCTGACTGCGCTCAACCGCCCCAACGAGCTCAAGCTCCACCTCAAGGGCGCGCTCAACAATGGCGTGACGAAAGAGGAGATTGCCGAGGTCTTCCTGCAGGCGGCCGTGTACTGCGGCGCGCCAGCGGGGCTGGATGCCTTCAAGCTGGCGCAGCAGGTCTTCAAGGAAGCCGGCCAGCCCAAGGCGGCGGGCTGAGCCAAAGGCGAGCCTGGGCCTGGACGGCTACCAGTCAACCAGGCTCAGGCCCACACTCAGCGTCGTTCGGCGGCGGTTGAAGTCGACCATCGCGTCGCCATAGCCGCTGAACAGCTGCACATGCAGCTGCAGGCCGGTGGACAGGTCATCGACGGCCCGCAGCCAGTCCAGGCGCCACGAGCCATTGGCCTCGGAGCGCAGCGAGTGCCGTACCGTCAGGGCCAGCGTGTGGCCGGGCCGTATCTGCCAGCTTCCCGTCACCTCGGCACGGCCAACATAGTTCTCGATGCCCGGGTTGTCATCGCCCGCTGCGGGGTTGCTGCTGTTGCCATCGCCGTCCGAGATGCGCTTCCACACGCGGCCGGTCACGCTGTAGCGATCGCCCAGCTCCATGCCGCCCATGAGGATGGCGCGGTTCCAGCTGCGCGATTGGGGCAGGGTCTGCCCGTTGGACTGATGGTTGAGGCTAAGGCCGCTGTAGCGCAGGCGCCAGCCGCCGGGCAGCGCCAGCGGCGTGGGTACGATGTACATGAGCTCGGGCTCGTGATCGGTGGTGCGGAAGGGGCGGGAGAGATCGCCATTGAACAGCTGCCAGTAGGACTGCTGCGTGTAGCCAAACCACAGCGAGTCGCGCTGGTCGTCGGGCAGCATGGGCAGCAGGCCCGAGGCGATCTTGGTGCGTACCGAGAGCTGAATCCGCATCTCGTCACGCACATACGGCTGCGCGGTGCTGGCCGTGCGCCCGCTGGCGCTGGAGCTGGGCGCGGTGTTCACGCTGTCGCCACGCACCCACGACAGGCTGATCGGCTTGTAGCCGCGGATGCTGAAGCGGCCGCAGTCGCTGCCGGGCTCCAGCTCCCAGTAACGTGACAGCGTGGTGTGCGGGCCGCTGCGGCAGTCGGGTGTGCGTGCAGTGTCGGGGCCTGCTTGCGCGGCGCTCAAGGGTGGTGAGGGTGGTGAGGGCGGTGAGGGCGCAGCATCACCAGGAGCAGAGGCCGGCGCAGCGTTTCGCCTCTGCTGCTGCGCCCAGCGGTCGTAGCAGTCCAGTCGCGCCGTGGCGTCGTGGCTCTGCTGTGCGCATTGCTGCCAGCCCTCATCCGCAGCTGACGCGGGCGCAGACGCCTGGGCCAGCACAAGGGAGGTGACGACGCTGCACAGCAGGCCAGCCAGCCAGACCTTCACGCAGAGCCCCTGGCCAGGGCCTGGGCCGCTGCGGCCTCCTGCGCTTTCTTGGCGAACTCGGCGCGCAAGGCGCGCAGTTTTTCGCGCGGGTCTTCCTTCACCGTGGCCCGGTCCAGCGCCATCTCGGCAATGAAGCGGCTGGGCTGGGCGCTCACCATCTCGCGGCCCTTCTTCTTGCGCTTGGGCCAGCTCACCGCCAGGCTGCGCTGCGCGCGCGTGATCCCCACGTACATGAGGCGGCGCTCTTCCTGCAGGCGCAGCGCGACGCTTTCGTTCGCGGCCTCGTGCTCACACTGCGAGCCGCCCGATGAATCACCGCCCTCGTCAAGCTTGAAGGGAAGCATGCCCTCGGTCACGCCCACCAGCATCACGTGCGGCCACTCCAGGCCCTTGGCCGCGTGCAGAGTGGACAGCGTCACGACGTTCTGGTCCTGCTCGCGCTCGGTGATGGTCGAGAGCAGCGAGACCGTCTGTGCCACTTCGAGCAAGGACTTCTGTTCGCTGGCCAGCGTCACGCCCGCGGTGTCGTCGATCTCGCCGCCGCAGCGCTTGGCCATCCAGTCGCAGAACTCCATCACGTTGGTCCAGCGTGCCGCAGCCAGCCGCTCGTTGTCTTCGCTGTCGTAGAGGTGCTTTTCGTAACCGATGTCCTTGAGCCAGTCGCGCATGAAAGCCAGCGCGTCCTCGATGCCCAGGGTGTGGCGGGCGCGGTACTCGAGGTCGTTCACGTAGCGGCCAAACTCGTGCAGGCTGCCCACGGCCCGCGCATTGAGCACCGAGCCCAGCGACGACGAGAACAGCGCCTCGAACAGGCTCACCTTGTACTGGCTGGCAAAGGTGCCCAGCGACTGCAGGGTCTGATGGCCGATGCCGCGCTTGGGCGTGGTGACGGCGCGCAGGAAGGCCGGGTCGTCGTCGTTGTTTACCCAGAGCCGGAACCAGGCGCAGAGGTCACGGATCTCGGCGCGGTCAAAAAAACTCGTGCCGCCCGAGACCTTGTAGGGAATCTGCGCCTTGCGCAGGGCCTGCTCCAGCACCTTGGCCTGGTGGTTGGCGCGGTAGAGCACCGCAAAGTCCTTGAATTGGGCCCCCACGCTCCCCACTGCGTGTGGTTCGCTGCCCCCCGAGGGAGCCGTGCCTTGCTTGGGGCGGCCCGGCGCTGCGGCACCTTGTGCTGACAAAAGGGTGTTGCCTGCGCGGAGGCTCTGGATGCGTGCCACCACACGCTCGGCCTCGTGTTCTTCATTGTCGGCATCCACCACGCGCACGGGCTCGCCGTCGCCCAGCTCGCTCCACAGGCGCTTGGGAAAAAGCTTGGGGTTCGGGCCGATCACATTGTTGGCCGCCTGCAGGATGGCGCCCGTGGAGCGGTAGTTCTGTTCCAGCTTGATGACTTTGAGGTTGGGAAAGTCGACGGGCAGCTTCTTGAGGTTGTCCAGCGTGGCGCCGCGCCAGCCGTAGATGGACTGGTCGTCATCGCCCACTGCGGTAAAGCGCGCGTCCCTGGGATCGGGCGGTACGAGCAGCTTGAGCAGCTCGTACTGCGTGGCGTTGGTGTCTTGATACTCGTCCACCAGGATGTGACCCATGATCTTCTGCCACTTGCCGCGCACGTCTGCGTGGTTCTGCAGCAGCTTGAGCGGCAGGCCGATGAGGTCGTCAAAGTCCACGCTCTGGTAGGCCCTCAGGCGCTCTTCGTAGCGCGCCATGATGCGCGCCGTCATGCGCTCGGTGTCATCTTTAGCTAAGCCTTCGGCTTGAGCGGAACTCAAGCCCATGTTCTTCCACAGGCTGATCGTCCATTGCCACTGGCGCGCGGTGGCCGCGTCGGTGCTGCCACCGGCGTCCTTGAGGATGCTGCTCACGTCATCCGAATCCAGGATGGAGAACTGGGGCTTGAGGCCCACGGCCTCGCCGTCTTCACGCAGCAGGTGCACACCCAGCGCATGAAAGGTGCAGATGCGCACGTCTTTAGCGGCCTTGCCTATGAGCCCCTTGGCGCGCTCGCGCATTTCGGCGGCGGCCTTGTTGGTGAAGGTGATGGCGGCAATGCGTTTGGCCTCCAGCCCGGCCTGGATCAGTCGGCCGATCTTGTGCGTGATGACGCGGGTCTTGCCTGAGCCGGCGCCCGCCAGCACCAGGCAGGGGCCGTGCAGGAAGTTGACGGCGTCCTGCTGCGCGAGATTGAGACCGTGGGAGGGGGAAGACGACATGCTGGCGTGAGGGCGTATCGAACTGATGATACCGGGGGCAGGTTTCGCAATACGGCGACAATACACACCGTGTTGCAGATTTTCTCGGTCACCTTTCCCTTCTTTGCCGTCGTCCTCTGCGGCTACCTGGCCGCCCGCCGCCGCATGCTGCCGCTGGAGGCCATCCCCGGGCTCAACGGCTTCGTGCTGTTTTTCGCGCTGCCCTGCATGCTTTACCGCTTCGGCGCCAGCACCCCCATTGCGCAGCTGCTGGACTATTCCGTGTTCATGGTCTGGATGCTATGCGGCCTGGTCATGGTGGGATTCACGATAGCCGTCACGCTCAATGAGCGTATCCGCTGGAACGACGCGTCTTTCGGTGCCCTGGTGGCGGCCTTTCCCAACACCGGCTTCATGGGTGTGCCCCTGCTCGTGGCGCTGCTCGGGCCGCTGGCGGCTGCGCCCATCATCGTTGGCATGCTCGTGGACATGCTGATCACCACCTCGCTGTGCATTGCGCTCTCGCGCCTGGACGGGGCCGACAAGCATGGCACCACGGTGGCGCTCAAGAATGCCTTGCGCGGCATGCTGACCAATCCCATGCCCTGGGCCATCCTGCTGGGCGGCGTGGCTTCTTATGTGCAGCTCGAACTCCCGGGTCCGCTGCACAAGACCGTGGGCCTGCTGGCCGATGCCGCCTCACCCGTGGCCCTGTTCACCATTGGCGCGGTGCTGGCGCGCTCGCAGATTCTCACGGGAGAAAGCAAGCATGCGCCCATTCCGCTGCGCGATTACGTGCCCGTGGCGGTGTTCAAGCTGCTGCTGCACCCGCTGCTGGTGCTGCTTGTGGGGGTCGGTGCGATTCAGCTGGGCGTGCCGCTCTCCCGCTTTGCCCTCACCGTCATGGTGCTGGCCGCAGCCCTGCCCAGTGCCAGCAATGTCTCGCTGCTGGCGGAGCGTTTTGGGGCCGACAACGGGCGCATTGCCCGCATCATCCTGGTTTCCACGGCTGTGGCCTTCCTGAGCTTCTCGGGCGCTGTCGGCCTGCTGACCTGAGCTTCCCGCCACTTCGGGTTATTGCCCATGACTATCTGCACACGGATAGTTGTCGCCTATTCGATAGATTCGACAAATCAAATAGCCAGATCGATACGTCTTCTCTAAAGTCATGGCTCGTTCACAGAGGAGCCCCACCATGCCTGCAAGCGCTGTCCCCTCGTCCTGCGGCCACCCGGCCTGGCTTGAATGCCTTGCGATGCTGGCGCTGAGCAGTTGAGGCGCTCTGTCCCCACAACCTGTCCCAACCCCAAGGAGTCGACCATGAGCCACGAAGCCAAGTGCCCTTTTCACGCTGCTGGCGGCGCGCGCGCCACGCATGGTGCACAGTCCAATGCCGATTGGTGGCCGAATCAGCTGAACCTGTCCATCTTGCATCAGCACCAGCCCATATCCAACCCCATGGACCCGGAGTTTGATTACCGCGAGGCGTTCAAGAAGCTCGACTACAAGGCTCTGAAGAAAGACCTGGCCGATCTCATGACCCAAAGCCAGGACTGGTGGCCCGCCGACTACGGCCACTACGGCGGTCTCTTCATCCGCCTGGCCTGGCACGCTGCGGGCACCTACCGCACGGCCGACGGCCGTGGCGGCGCCAACACCGGCAACCAGCGCTTCGCACCGCTCAACAGCTGGCCTGACAACGGCAACCTCGACAAAGGCCGCCGCCTGCTGTGGCCCATCAAGCAGAAGTACGGCAATGCCATCTCCTGGGCTGACCTCTTCATCCTGTGCGGCAACGTGGCCATGGAGACCATGGGCTTCAAGACTTTCGGCTTCGGCGGCGGCCGCGCCGACATCTGGGCCCCGGAAGAAGACATCTACTGGGGCGCCGAGAAAGAATGGCTGGCCACCAGCGACAAGCCCAACAGCCGCTACAGCGGTCAGCGCCAGCTGGAGAACCCGCTGGCCGCCGTGCAGATGGGCCTGATCTACGTGAACCCGCAGGGCCCGGACGGCAAGCCCGATCCGGTGGCTTCGGGCAAGGATGTGCGCGAGACCTTCGCGCGCATGGCCATGAACGACTACGAAACCGTGGCCCTGGTGGCTGGCGGCCACACCTTCGGCAAGATGCACGGCGCCGGCCCGGCTGAGCTGGTGGGTCCCGAGCCCGAGGGTGCGCCTATGGAAGAAATGGGCTTCGGATGGATCAACAAACACCGCAGCGGCAAGGGCGCGGACACCACCACCAGCGGCTTTGAAGGCGCGTGGAAACCCAACCCCACCAAGTGGGACATGGGCTACCTCAAGGTGCTGTTCAAGTACGACTACGAGCAGATGACCACAGCCGCTGGCGCCATCCAGTGGCGCGCCAAGAACGTTGCGCCCGAGGACATGATCGTCGATGCACACTCGCCTGAAAAGAAGCACCCGCCGCACATGACCACGGCCGACCTCTCGCTCAAGTTCGACCCGGCCTACGAGAAGATCGCGCGCCACTTCCTCGCCCATCCCGACGAGTTTGCCGACGCCTACGCCCGCGCGTGGTTCAAGCTGACCCACCGCGACATGGGCCCCAGGAACCTGTACCTCGGCCCCGAGGTCCCCGCGGAAGACCTGATCTGGCAAGACCCGATCCCGGCGCTCAACCACCCGGTGATCGACGCGGCAGACATCGCCAGCCTCAAGGCCAGGGTGCTCGCCAGCGGCCTGTCGGTGAGCGAGCTGGTGTCCACAGCCTGGGCCTCGGCCTCGACCTTCCGCGGCTCCGACCGTCGTGGTGGCGCCAACGGTGCGCGCATCCGCTTGGCCCCCCAGAAAGACTGGGAAGCCAACCAGCCGGCCCAGCTGGCCAAGGTCCTCAAGACGCTCGAAGGCATCCAGAAAGACTTCAACGCCACCCAGAAGGGTGACAAGAAAGTCTCGCTGGCCGACCTGATCGTGCTGGCCGGTTGCGCGGGTGTGGAAGCCGGCGCCAGGGCCGCAGGCTTTGCGGTGGAGGTACCCTTCACGCCCGGCCGCATGGACGCGAGTGCAGAGCAGACCGATGCCGAATCCTTTGCCGTGCTGGAGCCGGTGGCCGATGGCTTCCGCAACTATCGCAAGAAGGCCTACAGCGTGAGCCCCGAGGAAATGCTGCTCGACAAGGCGCAGCTGCTCACCCTTTCGGCCCCGGAGATGACGGTGCTGGTTGGTGGTCTGCGCGTGCTGGGCGCCAATGTGGGTGGCAGCAAGGCGGGTGTGTTCACGCAGCGCGTGGGCCAGCTGACGAACGACTTCTTCGTCAACCTGGTCGACATGAGCGTGGCCTGGAAGCCCACGGGCGACAACGCCTACGAGGGCCGCGACCGCAAGACCGGTGCCGCGAAGTGGACCGCCACCCGCGTGGACCTGGCCTTCGGCTCCAACTCGCAGCTGCGCGCCATCGCCGAGGTCTACGCCCAGAGCGACAACCAGGCCAAGTTCGCCCGTGACTTCGTAGCCGCCTGGAACAAGGTGATGAACCTGGATCGTTTTGATCTGAAGTGATCCGCTGACCCTCAGATAGGACAAAGGCCACCTAAGGGTGGCCTTTGTTTTGGGTCGCAGAAGAACGGTGGGGGTAGAAGGTGATGGTGTCGGCTGGCGGCCAGAAGCAGACGCCCGGTGTGGCGGCAAAAAGCAGGCATTGAAGTCGCCTTTTTTGGGCTAGAGTCGTTGAAGGATAAAGTTGGCAATCGACGACTGCCTTAGCGGAGGGGTTATGGTCATACCATGTGAATCGACCGCCAGCATCAACTGGTTAACGCTAATCTTGGGCCCCTTTGTCGTGGCATCGTTTGCTTTTCTTTCAGCGCGATTGTTGGATGCCAGTAGACGATATCGGGAAAGGGTCGCGTCTGCCAACCTCGCACTGTTAGCGCTTACTAAGCTTTGCGAAAGTATTGTCATCTCGCGTACTGACAGGTGGGATGGCGGAAGAACGAAGCCACCAGGTTGGGGAGTTTCTGCAATCTGCGCAGCGCCCCCAGGACCCGTTGCTTCAGCTGTGCCTTGGTTTGCG
>JADCGR010000024.1 GCA_020248905.1 Curvibacter sp.
CAGGCCCATGAAGCTGCCGGCCTTGGCGCGCGTGGCGCAGTACTCGGGCAGGTAGCGCCCGGCCTGGCGCATGAGCCACAGCGGGGTGTAGTCAGTCGCCTGGCGCAGACAGGCGCGCAGGAAGGTGTCGTTTTGCAGGGGAGCGAAGCGGGAAATCATGCGTCCGATTGTCGCAGGCCCGCGCCCGGCGCCAGCGCTGCCCTCAGCGCGCCACTCGCACTTCGAGAATCTCGAACTCGATGGCTTCGTCGTAAATCTTGGGGTCCTGCGTGGCCATGTGCAGCAGAATCTTGGGCGCCTGATGCGCCACGATGCGATGCGCGACCACGCCAAAGATCACGAGGCCCAGACCCAGCCAGCGGTAGCCCATATAGGCCATGCCGATGCCGGTGCCGACGATGGGTAGCACCAGCGCCGTGAGCAGCAGGCGGTGCTTGACGTACTTGCGTGCACGCTCGGGATTGACGATGACCCGGAAGCGCCCAGCGGGCAGGCCGGCGCGGAATTCGTGGTGGGGGACGTACAGGCCCTCGATCGCCTCGGGGCTGGCGCTGCTGGGGGTCTCACTCATAAGGCGTGCGGGGTCGGTGATCAGGCCGCGATTCTGCACCACCCGCAGGCTCTGGGCGCGGTCATCGCTGGCCGTCGCTGGATCAGCGGTACTTGATGCTGCAGCCGTAAGCCCTGGTGACCGGCCGACTGATGGGCCGGCCGGCAAGGGCTTGCGCCAGACCGGCGCGCACGTGGTTGCTGGCGGTCTTGATGTCTTCCTCGCGCGCAGAAGGCACGCTGTCGATACCCCCCGCGTAGATCAGTGTGCCCTGAGGATCAACGATGTACATGTGTGGCGTGACACGTGCCGCATAGGCGAGGCCGACGCGGCCCTCCTCGTCCATCAGGGTGGCGGTCGGGACTGCGCCCTGTTCTTCGGTCCAGCGGCCCAGCCGGGCCGGGCTCATGTAGTCCCGGTGCATGGGCTCGGTGGAGTTGACGGTGAGCCACACCACCTTGCGATCCGAAGCCTCCTTTTGCAGAGCCTGCATATTGCCGCTGCGGTAATGCTTGATGACGAAAGGGCAGCCCGGGTTCGTCCACTCAAGCACGACATGGTGCCCCCGGTAGTCGCCCAGGCGCACGGTCTTGCCGTTCACGTCGCGGAGCTCAAAATCGGGTGCGGGTGCGCCGACAGTGGCGGCCACAGCCTGGGCCAGGGCGCCTGCGCCGAGGACGAGGGCGGACAGAAAAAGGCGGTAGGTCATCTTGGTGTCTCCGGTTGCGGCAATTACAGCTTCGCCAGGGCCTCGCGTATCTCGCTCACGGTCAGCACCTCCGACAGCACCAGGGGCGCGCGCCCCTGGCGATAGAAGGCGTAGACAGGCACCCCGCTGCGGCCCAGCTGGGCCAGGGCGGCGGTGATGGCCGGGTCGCGCCGGGTCCAGTCCGCGCGCAGCATCACGATGCCGCTTGCATTGAAGGCCGCCAGCACTTCGGCATCGGCCAGCGTGGTCTGCTTGTTGTACTGGCAGGTGACGCACCAGGCGGCGGTGTAGTCCACAAACACCGTCTGGCCGCCCGCGATCAGCGCCTGCGCCCGCTCGGGGCTCCAGGCCTGCCAGCGTTCGCCAGGGGCCGCAGCGCTGGCCACAGGCTCGACCTTGAACATCGAGGGGCCTAGCGCCCAGGCCGCCCAGGTGCCTGCGGCCAGCATGAGCGCGGCCACACCGGTGCGCAGGGAGCCCCGTAGCGTGCTGGCCCAGATCACGCCGCTGAGCAGCACCAGCAGCACGAGCAGGGTGCCGGCGCCGTTCATCCCGCTCTGATGCCCGAGCACCCACACGAGCCATACCACCGTGAGCAGCATGGGAAAGGCCAGCAGCTTGCGCAGCGCGTCCATCCATGCGCCGGGCCGCGGCAGCGCGCGGGCGAAGGCCGGCACAAAGCTCGCGACCAGGTAGGGCAGGGCCAGGCCCAGGCCCAGGGCTGCGAAGATCAGCAGGGCCTGGGCAGCGGGCAGGGTGATGGCCAGGCCCAGCGAAGCGCCCATGAAGGGTGCGGTGCAGGGGGAGGCCACGGCCACGGCCAGCACGCCAGTGAGGAAGGCGTCGATCACGGGATGGCGCGCCTGGAACGCGGCCATCGACGAAGGTGCGAACTGCCCGAACTCGAACACGCCCGCGAGGTTCAGGGCGATCACGGTGAACAGCGCGGCCAGCAGGGCCACCACGAGCGGGTCCTGGAGCTGGAAGCCCCAGCCCAGGCTTGCGCCCGCGCTGCGCAGCGCCAGCAGCAGCAGGCCCAAGCCCGCAAAGCTCACCAGCACGCCGGCGGTGTAGGCCAGGCCGCTGAGGCGGTGGCCGCGGTGGTCGTCGGCATGGCGCGTGAAGCTCAGCACCTTGATGGCCAGCACCGGGAAAACGCAGGGCATGAGATTGAGGATGAGGCCGCCCACGAGCGCGCCCAGCAGGGCCGCCCAGAAGCTCAGGGGCGCGGCGCTGCCCGGCGCGGTACGCGCTGCAGCGGCATTGGCATCGAGTGCTGCCTGCAACGCTGACGAAACGGTGGCCGGCGCCGCAGTGGCCGGCCAGTCGCCGCGCACGGGCAACTCCACGCGCCAGCCTTGGTCGCCTTGCGCGAGCACCACGGGCAGCACCGCCGGGCTGGCGCTGCGTTGGGCCATGAGCGGCAGCTCGGCCGTCCAGACCGCGCCCTGCCAGCGCTGCTGCCAGGGCGCCGAAGGGTTGATCACCTCGGCGGTCTCAGGAAAAGCCTCCAGCGTCTTGCCTTGCAGGCGCGCGGGCAGGCCGGCAACGCTGAGCTGCAGCGTCTGCCCTTCGATGCGGATGCGGCTGTCGCCCTGCACGGGCAGCGCCGCCGGCTGGGCCTTGAGCGCCCCCTCAAAAGCGGCGGCGTGCAGGGCCGTGGTGCCCTGCAAGGAAATGCGCAGGGTGTAGTCGCCCTCTTCGGGGATGCATTCGGTCTTGCAGATCAGCCAGCTGGCGCGCAGCCTGACGGTGAGATGTGGCTCCAGCAGGGGCGGCTTGAAGTCGGGTGTCACGCGCAGCGGCACGACCAGGAGTAGCGTGTCTTCGAAGCCGTAGTTGACCAGGTTGCCCACAAAGATCTTCGAGGGCAGGGGCCAGGCGATCTCGCCGGCCATCACACCTGTGGGCAACGACCACGCCAGCTGCGTGGGAAGGCCCGAATCGCCCGCATTCTTCCAGTAGGTGTGCCACTGCGGCTTGTGCTCGATGCGCAGGCCGAGCCAGAGCGGCTTGCCCGGCCCGACGCCCTCGGGCGCATGGGCGAGCAACTCGGTGCGGGCCTGTGGGGTGACGACCACGGCGCTGCTGCCATTGCCCTGCGGGATCTGGGCCAGCGCCGGACCGATGGTCATCAGCAGGGTGGTAAGCAGTCGCGCGGCGCGTTGGAGCAGGAGCAGGGTCATGCGGGGGTCCGGAACGGAAGCCTCGGGGAAAGGCAAGGAAGATAGCGTTGGGACTGGCGACGGGGCGCACAAGTTCCATCCGGGCGCCAATATAAGACAAGGCTGAAAGCTCTGGCAGGGTATTCCCGAAGCAGTCTAAGCCCTAAGATAGCGTGATGATTTTTTCCAGCCGCTACTGGGCCGATCTGCGCAGCCCGGACTTTGATCGCCTCGACACCGCGCGTGTCATCGCGGTGTTGCCCGTGGCGGCGACCGAGCAGCATGGCCCGCACCTGCCGCTGAGCGTGGATGCCGATCTGGCCGATGGCGTGGTCGCCGCAGCCCTGCCGCACATCGCTGCCGATCTGCCCGTGCTGTTTCTGCCCACCCAGGCCGTGGGCCTGAGCCCAGAACACCAGGCCTACCCGGGCACGCTGACGCTGTCCTCGCACACCGTCATCCAGCTGTGGACCGAGATTGGCGAGTCGGTGGCGCGTGCGGGCGTCAAGAAGCTGGTGCTGCTTAACGCCCACGGTGGCCAGGTCGGGGTGATGGACATCGTGGCGCGCGACCTGCGCGCGCGGCTGGGCATGCTGGCCTACAGCGTGAACTGGTTCAACCTGCCGCTGGGCGCAGAGGTGGAGGGCCAGTTCAGCGCGCACGAGCATCGCTACGGCATCCACGCGGGTCAGATCGAGACGGCCATGATGCTCGCGCTCAAGCCCGGGCGGGTCGAGATGGCGCGTGCGCAGAACTTCACCTCCGCCTCCGAGGAGCGCGCGGCGGGGTTTCCCATTCTGGGTAATGGCCGCAGCGCCAAGCTGGGCTGGCAGATGCAGGACTACAACCCGGCCGGGGCCGTGGGCAACGCCGCAGCGGCGACCGCCGTACAGGGCCGTGCCGTGCTCGATGCAGCCGGCCGCGCCCTGGCCGCGCTGCTAGCCGAAATCGACCAATTGCCGCCCCAAACCCTGGCGGCGGGTCCGCTGGCATGAGCGCGAACCCGGCGTCCGTTTCTGAGCCCGACGACGGCGCCGAGGCGCGGCGCCTGCAGACGCTTTACAGCCACGCGGTGCTGGACACGGCGCCCGAGCCGGTCTTCGACGAGATCACGCAGCTGGCCTCGCTTTGGTTGGACATGCCGATTGCCCTCTTGAGCCTGGTCGACGCGAACCGCCAGTGGTTCAAGTCGCGCGTCGGTGTCGAGGTCAACGAGATGCCGCGCGAGGTATCTTTCTGCAGTGTGGCCATCGAGCGCCCGCAGGAGCTGCTGTTGGTGCCGGATGCGACGCAGGACCCGCGCTTTCGCGACAACGCCCTGGTCACGGGTGAGCCCGGCATCCGGTTCTACGCTGGCGCGCCCTTGCTTATGCCGGACGGCCAGACCCTGGGCGCGTTGTGTGTGATCGACCGCCGGCCGCGCGAATTCGGCCCGCGCGAACGCGAAACCCTGAGCCTGTTGGCGCGCCAGGTCGTCACGCGGCTGGAGCTGCGGCGCGAGCGCGCGGCCCTGCAGCAGGCCATCAACCGCTACCAGACGCTGTTCGACAACGCGCTCGACGGCGTGCTGCTGACCCGGCCAGGCGGTGAGGTGTTGTCGGCCAATGCAGCCGCCTGCGCCATGATGGGCCTGAGCCCGGACCAGGTACGCGAGCTCGGACGCGAGCAGGTGCTGGACATGGACGACCCGCGCCTTGGCCCCCTGCTGGAGATCCGCCAGCGCCAGGGGCGCGTGCGGGGCGAGGTGCGCATGCGGCGCGGCGATGGCAGCGTCTTTGAGGCCGAACTCACGTCCACGATAGACCGCGATGTCGATGGTGAGCTGATGGTCAGCATCGTTTTTCGCGACATCTCCAACCGCATCGCGTGGCAGCATCAGCTACAGGAGCAGAGCGACCTGCTGCGCAACCTGGCCGAGAATGTGCCCGGCGTGATATACCAGTTCCGGCTCTACCCCGACGGCCGTTCCTGCTTCCCCTTTGCGAGCCAGGGCATGTGGGCCTGCTACGAGGTGACGCCCGAGCAAGTGCGCCAGGATGCGAGCCTGGTCTTCACGCGGCTGCATCCCGACGACCTTCAGCATGTGGCTGACTCCATACAGACCTCGGCGCAGACCCTGCAGCCCTGGCACTGCGAATACCGCGTGCTGCTGCCCCAGCAGGGCGAGCGCTGGCGGCGGGGCGACGCTCAGCCCAAGCGGCTGCCCGATGGCAGCACCCTCTGGCACGGCTTCATCTCGGATGTCACCGAGCGCAAGGAGGCCGAGGCGCATACATTCCAGCTCGCTTATTACGATCCGCTGACCAGCCTGCCCAACCGCGCCCTGCTGCAGGACCGAGTGGCGCAGGCGCTGGCGTTGGCCCGACGCAGCCGGCAGTATGGCGCGATCATGTTCATCGATCTCGATAACTTCAAGCAGATCAATGATGCGCGCGGTCATGCGGTGGGCGATCTGCTGCTGACCGGTGTGGCACAGCGCCTGCAGATGATGCTGCGGGCCGAAGACACGGTAGCGCGCCTGGGGGGCGACGAGTTCGTGCTCTTGGTCAACGAGCTGGGCGCCGACGTGGACGCGGGTGCGCGTGCGGCGCTGGCCGTGGCCGAGAAGGTGCGCGCCGCTCTTGACGAGCCCCATCAGCTAGACGACTTCCGCTACACGAGCACGGGCAGCATCGGCATCAGCCTCTTCCCCAAGGCCGGCCAGAACATCGGCGACCTGATGCGCGAGGCCGACACCGCCATGTACCGCGCCAAGGCGGCCGGGCGCAACCGCATCGCCTTCTTCGAGCACACCATGCAGCAGGAGGTGGAAGACCGGCTGGCGCTGGAGCATGAGCTGAAGGAGGCCCTGACGGGCACGCAGCTTTGCCTGCATGTGCAGTCGCAGGTGGATCCCACAGGGCGGGTCGTGGCCGGCGAGGCCTTGCTGCGCTGGCAGCATCCCGTGCGCGGGCTGCTTGCGCCCATGCGCTTCATCCCGGTGGCCGAGGAGACGGGACTGATCCAGCCCGTGGGCGACTGGGTGATCGCCGAGGCCTGCCGCACCCTGGCGCGCATGCGCGAGCGGGGACTGAGGCAGTCGCTCTCGGTCAATGTGAGCCCGCGCCAGTTCCGCAGCGAGGACTTCGTGCCGCGCGTGCAGGCCATCCTGCAGGAGAGCGGCGCGCCTGCGCAGCAACTGGTGTTCGAGGTCACCGAGGGCCTCTTTATCCAGGAATGGGAGCATGTCCTGCAGCGCATCGCCGAGCTGGTCATGCTGGGTATCCGCTTTTCCATCGACGACTTCGGGACGGGTTATTCCAGCCTCAAGTATCTGCAGCGGCTGCCGCTGGTCGAGATCAAGATCGACCGCAGCTTCGTGCAGGACACGCCGCATGACGCCAGCGACACCGGCATCGTGCGCTCCATTCTTTCGATGGCCCATCACCTGGGGCTGGAGGTGGTGGCCGAGGGAGTGGAGAACCAGGCCCAGGCGGATTTCCTGCTCCAGCAGCAATGCGACCGGCTGCAGGGCTACCTCTACGGCCAGCCCCAGCCCATCGAGGAGTGGCTCGCCTCGTTGCAGGCGGGTCGCAGCCCGGTTTGACACGGTCTGCGGGCCTGCGGATACTTGCTCACAGCGCCGTCGCGCCGGGAGTCCATCGTGAACGTCTCCAACGATCGCCGCCAGTTCCTGCGCTCTGTCTTCCACGCGCCCGTGCGCCTGCGTCATGGTGAGACCGTGGTGCCGGCCTTGCTGCACGATATATCTCTCAAGGGTGCCTTGATCGAAGTGCCGGCCAACTGGGAGGGGCGCCTCGGCGAGTCCTGCCACCTTAGCCTCGAACTCTCCGCGCAAGCCACCATCAAGATGGACGCCACCGTGAGTCATATCCGGGGACAGCATATCGGCCTGCACTGCCAGCGCATGGATCTGGACAGCGTGACGCACCTGCGCCAGCTGGTGGAGCACAACGCTGACAACCCGGCCCTGCTGGAGCGTGACCTCGCCACGCTGGTGACGCAGGGAAGTGCGACCCCATGAGCCGCTCCGTGCGGCGGCGCACGCTTCTTGCGGGGGCCGCCCTTGGCTGGGCGGCGCTTGCTTCAGGGCGCGAACCGGGCCGCGAACCGGGCCTTGAACCGGGTCGTGAAGCAGCCCAGCACAGCGCAGGCCATGCCTTCGGGCCTGTGCCGCGTGACGGCCAGCATGTCTTGATGATGCGCCACGCCGACGCGCCCGGTGTTGGGGACCCGCCTGGTTTTCGGCTCGGCGATTGCAGCACCCAGCGCAACCTTGGTGCAGCCGGCCGCGAGCAGGCCCGCGCTGTGGGGCGCTGGCTGCGTGCGCACGGCCTGATGCAGGCCCGGGTCTGGGCCAGCCCCTGGTGCCGCTGCATGGAAACCGCGCAACTGCTCGGCTACGGCGCGGTGCAGACGGATGACAGCCTCGCGTCTTTCTTCGGCGAGTCGCAGCAGGCGGCTGCCCGCACCGTTGCGCTGCAGGGCCTCATCGCACGTCTGCTGGTCCAGCCCGGCGCGCCCCTGCCCCTGCTCGTGACGCACCAGGTCAACCTGAGCGCTTATGCAGGCGGCTTTGCTGCGAGCGCCGAGCTGCTGCTGGTGCGCGTGGACAGCGCGGGCCGGCCCCTGAATGTGCAGCGGCATGCACCGCCGCCAACCTCCTGACGGGGAAAATCGATCTCAGTAGTGCGGCGGCAGGTCGTCGCGAAGGCTGCGCAGCACCGGCGTCGTGCCTTCGGGCAGTTGCTCGCGCAGGCCGGTGACCTCGCGCAGCAGGCGGTCGATCTGCTGTTGCTGGCGATAGATCGTGGTGTTGAGCTGCTCCAGCAGCTCCTCCGCGTAGCTGGCCTTGATCTCCAGTTCGGTCAGGCGCGCATCGGTGGTATTCGCGGTGTGCATCGGTATCGGGCCTCGCAGGGCGCTGGAAGCATTGGCGCGCGCGCAGCCGTGCTGAAAGATTGAGGGAAAGACTCCTTCATAGGTCATCAAAGCGCGTCGTGCAAGCCCCTAAATTTCGAGTGTTGCGCTCGAAAGACGCCCAACTTCAAGTGATTTCTCAAGTGTCGACCCTAAGCGACTGGAGCGCGCACGTGTGAACGCCGGTGATCTTTTTTTCTGAAGTTTCACTCGCGCGATCTGCCATTTTGAGGCGTGCCGCCCGGACAATTCACGCAGCAAAGCGACAGCGTGACAAGCTCAGTACTACAGCGAAGGGTGACAAAGCATGTTCAAGGCCTGGAAGAAATTCGGAACCCGTCCCGATCCCGTTGAAGCCATCGACGTGATCCCGGTCCTGAACCGCTCCCTGGCCTACCGCCGTTTCCTCCGATCGGTCTTCCAGGCGCCGGCGCGGCTCAATCTGGCGGGCTATATGCGCGATGTACAGGTGCTCGATGTCTCACTCAAGGGGGCGCTGGTTGACATGGGCGTGGTGGCCCCCTGTCCCGTGGGGGTGCGCGGCCGGCTGCGCCTGCAGCTCTCCCCCGCCTGCTTCATCGCCATGGATGTGGTGGTCACGCGTGTGCATGCCAGCCAGCTGGGCTTGCAGTGCCTGCACATCGACCTCGACAGCGTGACCCATCTGCGCCAGCTGATCGAGCGTAATTCGCAGGACCCAACCTTGCTCGCGCGCGAGCTCTCCATGCTAGTGGGCTCGTCGGTCTGAGCCGCCAGTGATCGCTGCGGCGCTTGCGCCGTGCTCAGGCGTGAGTCACCCAGCTCGCCAGATCCGGGTGGTCCAGGTGCGGCAGGGTGTTGAAGCTCACAAGGCTGTGGCGCCTGGGGTTGAAATCGAACTGCGTCAGCGCACTGTTGCGGATCCGCAGATTGAGTTCGATGGTGGTCTCGGGCGTGGTGCCCAGCACCTCGCCCACGGCCGTCGCAATGGGGCCACCGCTGGAGACGATGAGCACATCGCCGGCGTGGTTTCGGCGCACCTGCTCCAGCACATCGCTGACACCCGCGCGGAATGCGTCGTAGCTGGGCATGCCTCGGGGGCTGACCACGCCGTTCATCCATTGCCGCAGCCCGTCGCGCAGCAGCCGGAAGTGATGGCGGTAGAGCTCGGGGGTGTCGGGCTTTTGCAGGGGCTGCGGATGGATGGCGTGGATCACGGCCTCGCTGTCGTACTCGTTCAGGCCCTCCAGCGCGATCACCTCCTGGTCATAGCCTGCGCCTGCGGCAATGCCCGCCCAGGTCTGAGCGTGGCGGCGCAGCGTGCCGGTGTACACCGCGTCAAAGCTCAGGTGGCGTTCGCGCCAGTACTCGCCGAGCCGTTCGCTCTGCCGGCGACCAAGCTCGCTCAGCTGGTCATAGTCGCTGGCGCCAAAGGAGGCCTGTCCGTGGCGTACAAGGTAGAGGGTTGCCATGGCCGTGATTGTGGCCAGCCGGGAGTTCTGGCGCAGTCGCCCGCGGGACTGGGCTGCTGCTATGAAGTCAGGAGCATATTTCGACCGTGCCTCCGGGCGTTCGCAGTCGTGCCGCCAGCCTGGCAGGTGCGTTGTGCACGCGCAGACGCAGCCCGATGCCGCGCAGCGCCTCGGCCAACTCGGCCGCCTGCGGGTGCTGCAGGGCCAGCTTCTCCAGGACCGCGCCAGCCTGCGGCATCGCGGTGGCCGGATGGACCGGGCCCCACTGGATCAGCGTGGGTAGCAGGCCGTCGAACAGGCGGCGTCCGTCCGGGCGCACGGTGATCTGCCACTGCAGCAGGCCGCCTGGCGTGGACCGTGAGGCTGTGATGACTTCGCCGGGGTCAAGGCCCTGCGCCTGCCAGAGGGCCACGGCGGAGCGGGCATCGTCCACGCGTACCACCCAGTGCACGAGTTGCGGGCCGTCGCGGCGCACGCGCGCCTGCAGGCTGGCGTCGTCCAGATCAAACCAGCGGCGCCGCGCCGGCGCTTGCGCCTGCGGGTCGACGGCGATGATCTCAAAGTAGGCCAGGGGAAAGTCGGTGCTGGCGATGCTGAACAGCCGGTTGTGCGTGCCCATCAGCGGGTGCTGGCCGCCGGGGCCAGGGGTGATGCCCAGAGACGCCTCGCACCAGGCCACGCCTTCTTCGAGCGTGCGGGCGGCGACGACGAGGTGGTCGAGCGCCGCGCTCAGAGCTGCACCTCGCCCGTGATGCAGGTCTGCACCTGCCCGCCTACCCAGACCTGGCCGTCGGCATCGCGCTCCAGCAGCACTCGCCCTGCACGCTCCAGGCAGGTGCCTTGCGCGGCCACATAGTGCGTGCCGATATGACCCTCTGCCATCAGCCACTGGGCGAGGCTTGCATTGAGGCTGCCCGTCACCGGGTCTTCGGTGATGCCCACCGGCGCGGCGAAGGCGCGCACCTCCAGGTCGGGGGTGGCCTGCGCCAGCGCATCGCCGGCATGACCGGCAAAGGCGCGGGCTTCGCGGCTGCTGCGTGCAATGAGCTGTACCGCAGCAGGCTCGGTGGTGAGCGCCGCCACGCCCACCTTCTGGCCCAGCTCACGCAGGCGGCTGTGATCGGGCGTGAGGGCGAGCACGGTGTCGGCGCTGTCCAGCAGCAGGCCCAGCCAGCTCGGTCCGTTGTCCAGCCGCTGTGAGGCCCGGATCTGCTCGGGCTTGAGGCCCAGTGCCTGGCTCACCTCCGCCAGTAGCGCGGGCAGGGGTGTGCTGCGCCTCACAGGCGGCGCGGCAAACGCGAGCTGTGCCGCACTGCGGCGGATCGGCACCAGACCCACCGCGCATTCCTGCACGATGCGCTGCGCGTCGCGCGGCACGCCTCCGTGGTCCAGCCAGGCGTGGCAGCTGCCCAGCGTGGGATGGCCAGCAAAGGGCAGCTCGCCACCGGGGGTGTAGATGCGCACGCGGTAGTCGGCACCGGGCTGCGTGGGCGGCAGCACGAAGGTGGTTTCAGACAGGTTGGTCCAGCGCGCGAAGCGCTGCATCTGCTCGTCACTCAGGTCGCTGCCGTCCAGCACCACGGCCAGCGGATTGCCCCGGTAGGGCGTGCTGGTGAAGACGTCGACCTGTCTGTAGGGGCGGGACATCACGGGGTGAATCTCCACGCTGCGCGCTTCGATGCGAGCGATTCGGGACGGCCTGGCGCGCTCTTGCTCATGCCTGATTCTCGCGGATCACGGCGGCCAGCGTGGCAACGCCGCGTTCGATGTCCTCGGCGCTGGCCGTCACGAATGACAGGCGCAGCGTGCGCGCATCCGCGGCGCCGGCGTAGAAAGCGGCCCCCGGCACAAAGGCGACGCCCCGTGCCAGTGCCCGCGGCAGCAGCGCCGCGGCATCCTGGCCCGCAGGCAGGTGCACCCAGAGAAACATGCCACCCTCGGGGCGGCTCCAGTGCACATCCTCGGGCATGTGCCGCTGCAGCGCGACCAGCATGGCGTCGCGCTGCGCCTTGTAGAGCGCGCGGATGCGCGGCACGTGCCGGTCCAGGAAACCGTCCTTCATCACCTCGGCCACCACGCGCTGGTTGAAGCCCGGGCTGTGCAGATCGGCGGCCTGCTTGGCCTGCAGCAGTTTGGGCAGCACCGCGGGCGGTGCGACCAGATAGCCCAGGCGCAGGCCGGGCGCCAGCACCTTGGAAAACGAACCGAGGTAGAGGCAGCCCTGCGGGTGGCGTGCACTCAGGGGGGCGGGCGGCGGCGCATCGAACCAGAGCTCACCATAGGGGTTGTCCTCGATCAGCGGCAGACCCAGCGCGGCAGCCGTCTGGCTGAGCGCCGCGCGGCGGGGCTCGCTCATCAGGCGGCCGCTCGGGTTCTGGAAATTGGGCAGCACATACAGAAAGCGTGCCGGTTCGCCTGCGGCCTGGGTGGCGCGCAGGGCGGCAAGGTCCACGCCCTCGTCGTCACTCACCACGCCGCTCACCCGTGGCTGCATGGGCGCGAAGGCCTGGAGCGCGCCGAGATAGGTGGGCGTCTCCACCAGGATGCGGCTGCCTGCGTCGATCAGCACCTTGGCCGCCAGGTCCAGCGCCTGCTGCGAGCCCGTGGTGATGATGACCTGCGAGGCGTCCACGCGCCAGGCAAGCGTCGCCGCCACCTGTTCGCGCAGCGGCCCATAGCCCTCGCTGGCGGCGTACTGCAGGGCGCCCGCCGCGTCGTCGCGCAGCACGCGCGCGCACGCAGCCTCAAACTCCGCGACGGGGAAGGTCCGGGGCGAGGGCAGGCCGCCTGCGAAGCTGATGACATCAGGGCGCTCTGTGACTTTCAGCAGCTCGCGCAGCACCGAGGCGCTCATCTGGCTCGCGCGTTCGGAAAGAGCCCACGGGAAGGGTGTTGGCAGTCGTGCGTTCATGGGAGGCGTCCTTGTGTCGATAGCGGGGTGGGACGTGTGTCCACGGGCATCCGGCGCCCGGCGTAGACCAGTGCGATCACGGCCAGCCCGAAGCCCAGGGTCAGCGCGTCCAGCTTCTCGCCCAGCAGGGGCACGGCGCAGACCATGGAGATGAAGGGTTGCAGCAGCTGCAGCTGGCTCACGCGTACCGTGCCGCCCAGGGCCAGGCCCCGGTACCAGGCGAAGAAGCCCAGCCACATCGAGAACACCGCCGTGTAGGCAAAGCCGCCCCAGGCCGCAGTGCTCACGCCCGTCTGCGGCCAGCTCCATAGCATGATGGGCAAAGTGAGTGGCAGCGACAGCAGCAGCGCCCAGCAGATCACCTGCTCGGCCTGCATCTGCTGCGCCAAGCGCGCGCCGTACGCATAGCCCACCGCGGCGCAGGCCATGGCCAGCAGGAGCAGCGCGTCGGCCGGGTGCAGGCTCAGGCCGGCGCTGCCCGAGCGCAGCACGGCAAACGTCACCACCAGGCCCGTGCCCGCGATGGCGCACAGCCAGAAACCTGTGGAGGGCCGCTGGCGCTGCAGCAGCGCGCCCACGGCTGCCGTGGCCAGGGGCAGCACGCCCACGATGACGCTGGCATGCACGGCTTCCACGTAGCGCATGGCCATGGACGTGCAGAACGGAAAGCCGAAGACCACGCCCAGCGCCACCCAGGCCAGCGTGGGCCATTGGCCACGCGTCGGCCACGGGGCACGCACCGCCAACAGAAACAGGGCTGACAGCAAAGCCGCCACCACAGCGCGGCCTGCGGCAATGTAGAGCCCGTCGAGCTGCGGAGCCAGGGTGGTGCCCGTGGCCAGGCGCGTCATGGGCAGGGTCAGCGCGAACACCAGCACGCCCAGCAGGCCGTAGACGTAGCCGCGCCGGAGGGCTGAAGGTGAGGAAGAGTCGCGGGGCATGGACTTGACTTTACGTTCGCTATCAGCACACTTGCAATACAGTTCATGTGACAAAAACGCCTACTGTATTGCTGCTTGCCGCAGCACAGTCCATCCCCCAGGAGCGCCCCATGCCCAAGCCCGGCATTGCCCAGACCCTGGCCGAGCAGCTCGCCGGCCGCTTCGCCCAGCGCATCCGCGACCGGCTCGTCGCACCCGGCAGTCGCCTGCCCTCGGTCAGGCTGTGCGCCGCGCAGCAGGGCGTGAGCCCGTCCACCGTGGTGGCGGCCTACGACCGGCTGCTGGCCCAGGGCCTGGTGGAGGCGCGTCGCAACCGCGGCTTCTATGTGCGCGAGGCCACGGTGCCACGGGCGCGCCGCCATGCCTCGCCGTCGGAGCACACCCCGGCGCCGGTGGACGCCACAGCCCTGATCCGCGCGATGTTCCACAACCGGACCGAAGGCCCGCAGCCCGGCACGGGCGTATTCCCGCCGGACTGGCTCGAAACGCCCTTCCTCGCGCCTGCGGTGCGTCGCGTCACGGGCCCTGCCGCGCTGCGCCGCGCCACGTTGCAGTACGGCGAGCCGGCCGGTGACGCGGGCCTGCGCCGCGCGCTGGCCGAGAAACTCGCGGGGTGCAACATCCAGGCTGGCGCGCACCAGATCATCACCACCGTGGGCGCCTCGCAGGCGCTGGATATCGTGAGCCGCACGCTGCTGCGCCCGGGCGATCCGGTGATGGTGGAGGAGCCGGGCTGGGCGGTGGAGTTCGCGCGCCTCAGCGCGCTGGGCATGCGCATCCTGCCCGTGCCGCGCGGCCCCGATGGGCCGGACCTTGTCGTCATGGCGCGTTACTGCGAGGCGCATCACCCGCGCCTGTTCGTAAGCGTGAGTGTCTTGCACAACCCCACGGGCTACAGCCTGACGCCGGGCAGCGCACACCGGGTGCTGCAGCTGGCCGCTGCGCATGACTTCCACATCGTCGAGGACGACACCTACAGCCACCTGGCACCGCAGCAGGCCGTACGCCTGAGCGCGCTGGACGAGCTGCAGCGCACCATCTATGTCAGCGGCTTTTCCAAGATTCTGGCGCCGGGCTGGCGCGTGGGCTACCTCGCAGCGCCCGAAGACCTGGCGACACGCCTGCTCGACACCAAGCTCATCTCCACGCTGAGCACGCCGCCGCTGCTCGAGCAAGCGCTGGCCTGGTGCATCGCGCAGGGCCGGCTGCGCCGCCATGCCGAGCGCGTGCGGGTGCGGCTTGATGCAGCCCGTTCGCGCAGCGTGAAACTGGCCGAGTCGCATGGCTGTCGATTCGTTGCGCCGCCAGCCGGCTTGTTCGGCTGGGTCGACACCGGCGTGGACACCGACGTGCTGGCCCAGCCAATGCTGGACGCGGGCTATCTGCTGGCGCCTGGTGCCCTGTTTCACGCGAGTCGCCAGCGCAGCACGCTCATGCGTATCAACTACGCCACCACGCAGGAGGGGGCTTTCTGGAAGGTGTTTGCGCGCGCGCGCGATGCGCTGGCCGCACGTGGCTGAGCTTCTCAGGGCAGCGGCGCTGCCAGTGTGCGCAGCAGCGCGCGGTTGACTTGCTGCGGCGCATAGCCATAGCTCTCGCACAGCGCCTGCACGCGACGCAGATCGGCCGACTGCATGGCCTGTGCGATCTGCAGCGCCGGTTGATAGGGGCCGCTGTGCTCCAGCAGTGCCTGCCGGATGCGCTGCGACAGCGGCAGACGTGTGAGCACGGCAGGCAGCGGCTCGCCCAGCAGGCGGTCGAGCCAGGCGTAGAGCGCGCACAGCTCTACCTCGCGGCGCAGGTCTTCTTCGTCACCGGGGTCCAGCAGCTGCGCTGCCAGGCGTGCGCACAGACCCAAGCCCGCGCGCAAGGGCTGAAGATCGAGTTCGCTACGGGCCTGGGCCAGCTCGCCAAGCAACCAGGCATGCACGGGTTGCAGGCCCCAGACCCGCAGGCCGCGCTGCACGGTGTCGATCTCGCCGCGCTGACGTACGGCCGTGGCATTCACATGCAGCAGGAAGCGGTAGCTCAGCACGGGCTCGGCTGCCAGCAGCGCCTCGATGCGGTCCAGCGAGGCGTCCTGCTCGATGGCCCTGACGACGCGACTGATACCCACACGGTCCGGCAGTCGTGCGGCATGCGCCAGCTCGCGCAGCGTGTCGTCCACAGGCCAGCCTGCCACGGCCCAGGCTTCGCGCTGGTCCAGCGCGGCTGCGGCCTGGACGCTGCGCTTGGGCGCGTCGAGGATCTGTCCTCGTGGCAGGGCCTCAAGCGCGCGGCCTTCGTGCGCAGACCACAGGCCAGGGCATACGCTGCCCGCGCGACCCGGCCAGACCAGGCCCAGGCCACGCGCCTGGGCCTGCTCGGCCTGCCCTCGCAGCGCGGCATCCGCCAGGGCTGAGGCCGGCAGCACGATCCAGGGTCCCTCGGGCGCTGCGTGGCGCAGCAGGTCGGGCAGCAGGTCCGGTGTGCGCAGGGCGAGCAGCAGCTGTGGCGCGCGTGTCGGCCAGGCTTCGGACACAGCAGCAAGCAGATGACGCGCGTCGACGCCCTGAGCACCGGTCGGCACATTGACGAGCAGTTCGGCGCCCGCCAGCTCACGCCGGCGGTTCCAGAGCAGCCGATAGCCCAGCGTGAGGGTGTCCAGGACGGAGTGGCCCATGCGGCGCAAGCGGGCGTGACAGGTACCCGGGCCCGGCTCAGCCCAGATAGTTGAACAGCGACAGGCGCTGGATTTGCGCGTAGGTCTGCAGCGCGGCCTGGTAGCCGGTCTGCTGGTTCTGGAACGCCGAGATGCCGTTGATCATGTCCATGTCCTCGGCACGCGAGCGGTCGGACTCTAGCTGTATGGTCTTGTCCTGCTGGTTGCCGTCGATGATGTCGGCGCGGCGCAGCAGTTCGCCTGCGATCCCGCGCGCCGACTGCAGGCGCTCCAAGCCGCTGTCCACCTGGGCCAGCGCCCGCGAGAGGTTCTGGGCCAGCAGGTGGCCGTTGGGCTTGCGGTCCACGCCGGCGATGGCGGCGTCCAGCACCCGGAAAAGATCGGTGCGCGTGCTCGGGGTGATGACCACAGTGTCGCCATTGCCTGGCGCGCCGCGTGTGATGAAGGACAGCCCGTCAAACTGCACGTCCTGACCGTCCACGTAGGGCTGGTTGGACACCACGGCCGTGGCCGCCGCGCCGGTGGGATCGGCTAGGGGGTCATAGCGGTACACGTCGTAGGTGATCGTCGGTGGCAGGGCTGGGTTCAGCGCGTTGGGCGTCACGTTGTAGGAGAGCACGTAGTTCTGGCCTGTCAGCGCGGTGGGATCGACGATCTGGCCGACATCGCTCCACACCTGGCCGGTATTGGTGGCGTTGGTGGCGCGCGGCGGCACCATGGCCGCCCGGGTGGCGGCCAGCGCCGTCGGTGATGCAGCCAGGCTGCCCGTCCCGAGATCAAGGTTGAACACGCCATTGCCGCTGGACACGTTCATGAAGACGGCCTGGCCATCCATGGCCGAAGGAATCGACACGGTCGTGCTGCTGCGCTGGCCGGCGATCCCATTGAAAGTCACGCCTGAGGTCACGTCGGTGAAGGGTGCACCTGCGCTGCCCAGGCCACCAAAGAGCGGTACGCCATTGCTGTCCTGCTTGTTGGCATAGGTGAAGAGCTGGTCACGCAGGCCGCGCAACTCCTGGGCGATGCTGGCGCGGTTGGTCGGCGTGAGGGCGGCGTCGCCGGCACTCACCAGCAGCTCGCGGATGCGGTGGATGATGTCGATGCCGTCGCCCAGCGTCGACTCGGCCACGGCGATGGAATTCTTCTGCAGGGCCAGCGAGCGCTGCTCGACCTCGACACGTGCCTGCCGGGTGCGCGAGCGCTCGGCCTGGGCCGCACCGGTGGGGTCGTCGCTGGCGCGCAGCACCTTCTTTCCTGCGGAGAGCTTGTCCTGCAGGTCGACCAGCGTGGCCTGCCGGTTGGTCAGGTTGGCCAGGGCGGCGTCGTAGGCATTGGCTGTACCGAGTCTCATGTTTCAGTTCTCCGGGGTTCAGCGGACGATGCTCTGCAGCAGTGTGTCGAAGACGGTCTGCGCTACCTGCATCATCTTGCCCGCCGCCTGGTAGGCCTGCTGGTACTGGATCAGCCGTGCGGCCTCCTCGTCCAGGTTCACGCCCGAGACGGCGGTGCGGTCCTTCTCCAGGTTGGTGGCGATGTTCTGCGACACCGTGTAGGCCGACTGTGCGCTTTGGACGCGCGTGCCGATCTGTGCGATGGCGCTGGCGTAACCGTCAGTCAGCGGCCCACCGTCGAAGAGGGCCAAGTCGCGCAGGTTGAGCATGGCCTGGGCATTGCCGGCGTTGAGCTGTGGGAAAAGATTGGCCTTGACGGCGTAGGTGTCGCCCACCTGCGGCACCCCCTTGAGTGTGAGCGACCAGCCGGTATTGGCAGCAGGCGGCGCCGTGGTGCGGTCGTCGTATTCGATGGCCTGGCCCGGCACGTAGGTGTAGGTCACCGAGTTGGCCGGCACATCGTCGGAGCGGGTGAAGGTGCCCGCCGCAGTGAAGGTGAGCGTGACGGTCGCAGGCGCAGGCACGCTCAGCGCCGACAGGTTTTGCACCGTGAGCGTGCCCTTATTGGCCACCCCCGCCGCAGCCGCCACAGGGCTGGCCATAGCCAGTCCGGCGGGCGAGGAGAACGCGGTGTTGATACTGCTGGCCGCATTGCTGAAAGGCTTGAGCACGAAGCGGTCGCCCGCCGCAGCGGCACCGCCACCAAGCGTGATGTTCAGCCCATCGATCTGCACCACCTGGGCCGCCGGCAGTAGCGGGAAAGTGAAGGCCGTCTGCACACCGTCCGACAGGCGCTTGATCGTGCCGGCGGTGGCGCCCGTGAAGGTCACCTCGTAATCGGAGGCGACGAAGGCAGGCGTGCCGCTGGGGTTGGTCTGCACCGACAGCGCCAGCGTGGCCGTGCCGGTGTTGCTCGTGGCGGGGAAGCCACCGGGCAGCGCGGCCAAGTTGAAGAGGTTGGTGCCCTGGTTGCCGTTGAGGTCCAGGCCCAGGCGCTGCTGTTCGTTCATGCGCGTGCCGATGGCCAGCGCCATGCGGCCTAGCAGATTGCCAGCCTCCACCAGGTCCGTGTTCTGGAAGCGCAGCAGGCCGCTGACCTCGCCGCCGCCCAGCATGGCCTCGTCCAGGGGTGTGGCGGTGCCGGCGATGTTGATGGTCAGACGTGCCTTGGACGGGTTGTTGAAGTCGTCGTTGACGATGGCCACCGGCGAGACCGTGGTGCCCAGCACCAGGGGCTGGCTGCCTGCCAGGAAGATGCCCATCGTGCCGTCGTTGGCCGGGATGTTGGTGGTCTGGACGTACCGGTTCAGATCGCGCACTAGCTGGTCGCGCTGGTCCAGCAGATCGTTGGGGCTCTGGCCCGTGCCCACGGCGCGCGCTATTTCCTGGTTGGCCTTGGCGATCTGGTTGGCCAGGCTGTTGATGGCCGTGGCATCCGTCTTGAGCTGGCCCAGGGTGCCGATGCGCAGCTGGTCCAGCTGGCCGGCCAGGTCGCGCATGCGCGAGGCCGTTTCGTCGGCCCTTGTGAGCACCACGGCGCGCGCGGTCAGGTCAGTGGGGGCGCTCACGATGTCCGAGAAGGAATTGAGCATGTCGGAGATCGACGCGCCCAGTCCGTTCTTGCCGACCTTGAACAAGTCTTCCATTTGGGAGAGCTTGTCCAGCCGCGTCTTGTCGCCGGACTCGACCGACTGCGCAATCGCAGCCTGCCGCGTGAGGAAGTCGCTGTAGGTTCGCGTGACGGTGAGGATGTCCACGCCCTTGCCGAAGTAGCCCGAGCCCGTGAACTCCCCCGGGATGTTCTGCTGGATCACCGACTGGCGCGAGTAGCCCGGCGTGTTGACGTTGGCAATATTGTTGCTGACGGTCTGCAGCGCCGCTTGGTTGGCTTGCAGCGCGAGCACACCGATGTTCATGATGCCCATGGTCTGCGATACCTCAGCTCTGGACCCGCTGCAGCTGCAGCGTGGTGTTGATGGCGCGGCTAAGCTTGGCTGCGTAGTCGGGATCGGTGGCGTAGCCGCCGTCCTGCAGACCTTGTGCCCAGCCCTGCACGGAGCCCACTTGCTCGCGCGCCTGCGCGTAGCGCGGGCTGTTGCCCACCAGCCGCGCGAAGTCGCGGTAGGACTCGGCGTAGGAATCGTAGGCACGGAAGCGCGCGGACGTCTTCTGGGGCACGCCATCCACGTACTCGGTGGTGGTGACGGTGGCCACCTTGCCCTTCCAGTCCGCCGTCGCCTTGATGCCGAAGAGGTTGTGTGAGGGGCTGCCGTCAGCCATGCGGATCTCGTGCCGGCCCCAGCCGCTCTCGTGGCCGGCCTGGCCCAGCAGGTAGCTTGCGGGCAGGCCAGTGCTGCGCTCGACCTGCTGCGCCGTGGCGGCATGCTGCTGCACAAAGCTGCGCGCCGCGTCGGACACCGGCGCCGCAGGCGCTGCATCGGGAGCCGCCGAGGTCTTGCCGCTGTCCTGCAGACCCATCTGCCGCATCAGCTGTCGGGCGATCACCTCGCTCAGGCCGCCGGGCTGGCCAGCCATCTTCACGGCAAACTGTTGGTCCAGCAGATCGGTACCGAGGTTTTCGCCCGCGCTCTCAAACATGCCGCTCTTGAGGGACTCGTTGGCCTCGCGCATGCTCTTGAGCAGCTCGCGCATGAAGAGTGCCTCGAACTGTTTCGCCGTTTCCCTGATGGCCTCGGGCGTGGCCTGGCCGGCCTGGAACTTCAGGCGGTTCAGGCTGGCGCCGTCGGCAGCCAGCGACTGCTGTGTGGAAAGCAGGGAGGCGGCGGGGTTCATGTCAGATCACTTCCAGCTCGGCGTTGAGCGCACCCGCAGCCTTGATGGCCTGCAGGATGGCCAGCAGGTCCTGTGGCGTGGCGCCCAGCGCGTTGAGGGCGCGCACCACGTCAGCCAGCTTCGGCGCCGTGGGCACCTGGATGAAGATGCCAGGCTCCTGGCGAATCTCGATGCTGGCGCGCTCGGCCACCACGGTCTGGCCGCCTGACAGCGGGCCGGGCTGGCTGATCACGGGTGTGGAGTTGATCGTGACCGAGAGATTGCCGTGAGCGATGGCACACGGCCCCAGGGTCACGGCCTGGTTGAGCACGATGGAGCCCGTGCGCGAGTTGATGACCACCTTGGCCGAGGGCACCGAAGCCTGCAGCGGCAGCTCTTCCATCTCGGCCAGGAAGGTGATGCGTTCGTTGGGCTCGGCCGGGGCGCGCACTTCGACCGTGCGGCCATCCAGCGCACGCGCCACACCATCGCCAAAGCGCGTGTTGATGGCGCTGGCCACGCGGCGCGCGGTCTGGAAATCGTTGGCGTCCAGGCTCAGCCGCACGCTGTCGCCCTCGAGCAGCGGCGTGGGCACGGCGCGCTCGATCTGCGCGCCGCCGGGAATGCGGCCTGCGCTCAGGTGGTTGACCTGCACACGGCTGCCACCTGCCGAGGCGCCCGCGCCGGCAACGACCAGATTGCCCTGCGCCAGCGCATAGACCTGGCCGTCAGCACCGCGCAGCGGCGTGGCAATGAGCGTGCCGCCGCGCAGCGAACGCGCGTTGCCCAGCGAGGAGACCGTTACATCCATGGCCTGCCCGGGCCGTGCAAAGGCGGGCAGCTGCGCCGTGACCAGCACCGCAGCCACGTTGCGCAGCTGCAGCCGCGTGGCGAGTTCGGGTGGCAGCGCAATGCCCAGCTGCTGCAGATAGTTGCTCAGCGTCTGCGTGGTGTAGGGCATCTGCGTGGTCTGGTCACCCGTGCCGTCCAGGCCGATCACCAGGCCGAAGCCCGTGAGCTGGTTGCTGCGCACGCCCTCGATGGCGGCCACTTCCTTGATGCGGCTGGCCTGGGCGGGCGTGAGCGCCAGCAGGCCTGCGAGGGCCAGCAGCAGGGCGGTGGCGTAGCGGGCCAGCGTGCGGATGAATGTAGCGGCGGTCATGGTGCAGGGCTCAAGTTCTGGCGTGGCGGGTCGAAGATGTCGTCAAGCAGGGTTCTGGCATCACAGGGGCCAGACGCTCATGAAAAAGCGCGTGAGCCAACCCACGGTCTGCGCCTCGTGCTGCGGTCCGCGGCCCTTGGACTCGACGCGCACATTGGCCACCGAGCTGGAGTTCACGATGCTGCCCGGCTGGATGGCCAGCGGGTCCACGGTGCCGGTGAATCGCATCACGTCCACGTTGTGATTCAGGCCAATCTGCTTCTCGCCGGCGATCAGCAGATGCCCATTGGGCAGCACCTCGGTGACGGTGGCAGTGATGCTGCCCGAGAACGTGTTGGCCGCCTCCGTGCCGCCCTTGCCCGAGAAATCCGCCTCGCTGTTGGCTCCGATGCGCAGGCGGTTATCGGCTGCAGTGCCCGGGAACTTGAAGCCCGGCACCATGGTGATGCCACCGTCGATGGTGCTGGTCCGGTTGGCCGTGGAGCTGGACTTCTGGCTGGCGGTGACGTTCTCGACGATACGGATGGTCACGTTGTCGCCCACCTGGCGCGCGCGCCGGTCTTCGAAGCTGGCGCGATAGGTGGCCGGCTGGAACAGGCTGCCCGTGGGCGTGCGCGCGGCCGGCTGCGCGGTCAGCGGCGCCATGCGCGTGTCGGCAAAGTCCACGCGCGCGGGCTCGGGCACCGAGGCGCAGCCCGCAAGCACGCAAACGCCGAGGATCAGGACGAGGTGCTTCATCACAGTTGCCCCAGCTTCTGCAGCATCTGGTCCGAGGTCTGGATGGCCTTGGAGTTCATCTCATAGGCGCGCTGCGTCTGGATCATGGTCACCAGCTCCTGCACCACGTTGACATTGGACGTCTCCAGAAAGCCCTGCATGAGCTGGCCCAGGCCGTTGGCACCCGGCGTGCCGGTGTTGGCCTGGCCCGAGGCTGCGGTTTCCGCAAACAGGTTCTGGCCACGCGGCTCCAGGCCGGCGGGGTTGATGAAGCTGGCCAGCGAGATCGTGCCGATGGGCTGGGGGTTCACGTTGCCCGGAATGTTGGCCGTGACGTTGCCGTCGGCCGAGATGTTGACGTTGGTGGCGTTGGCTGGCACGGTGATGCCGTTGGCCACGGGCAGGCCGTTGCTGGTGACGATCTGCCCCTGCGAGTTGACCTGGAAGGCGCCGTCGCGCGTGTAATTGAGGGTGCCGTCGGGCATGGTGATCTGGAAGAATCCGTTGCCCTGGATGGCCACGTCCAGCTTGTTGCCCGACTGCTGCAGGCTGCCCTGCACGAAGCTGCGACTCGTGGCCACTGTGCGTACGCCCAGGCCCACCTGCAGGCCTGTGGGCAGTTGCGACTGCTCGGAGGTGCTGGAGCCAGCCTGGCGCAGGTTCTGGTACATGAGATCCTCGAACACGGCGTGCGCGCGCTTGAAGCCGTTGGTCGACGAGTTGGCCAGGTTGTTGGAGATGACGTCCAGCTGCATCTGCTGGGCTTCCATGCCGGTTTTGGCGATCCAAAGGGAATTGAACATGGCGTCGTCCTGAAGGTGAAGGGATCTCAGCCCTGCAGGCCTAGCAGCTGGCCAGCGGAGCGGTCGTTGGATTCGGCGGTCTGCAGCAGGCGCATCTGCACCTCAAACTGCCGGGCGGTCTGGATCATGCCCACCATGGTTTCCACGGCGTTCACGTTGGAGCCTTCAAGCACGCCGATCATGATGCGCGCATTGGCATCGTTGGGTAGCGGTTCACCCGAGGTCGGGCGAAACAGACCGTCGTTGCCGCGCCGCAGCGGGTCTTCCGCCGTGGGCGTGGCCAGCTTCAGGCGGCCCACCACGGTGGAGGGCTGGTTGCCCGTCTTGGCGCTGATGGTCCCGTCAAAGCCCAGGCTGATGACCGAGTCGCGCGGCAGCTCGATGGGCGCACCAGCGTCCGACAGCACAGGCAGGCCGGTGCTGGTCTGCAGCACGCCCGTGGGCGAGATCTCGAAGCCGCCCGCACGCGTGTAGGCCTCGGTCCCGTCCAGGCCCTGCACTGCAAACCAGTTGCCACCCGTGGGCATGGCGTCCAGGTCGCGGCCCGTGCGCAACGCGGGGCCGGATGCATTTCGATGGCCGGCCGTGGCTTCCAGGGCAAACACGCGAGTGGTCGCGCCTTCGCCGCGCAGCGGCACCGCGCGGTAGGCGGAGAGTTCGGTCCGAAAGCCGCTGGTGGACACATTGGCCAGGTTGTTGGACAGCACGGCCTGCCGGTTCGCGGCGGCGCTGGCCCCGGTCATGGCGGTGTAGATGATGCGGTCCATGGTCTGGCTCCTTCAGTGCTGCAAGTCAGCGCAGGTTGACCAGGGTCTGCATAACCTGGTCCTGCGTCTTGATGGTCTGCGCATTGGCCTGGTAGGCGCGCTGCGCGTTCATCATGTTCACGAGCTCGGCGGTCAGGTCCACGTTGGAGTCCTCCAGCGCCCCCGAGCGCGTCAAACCGAACTTTCCCGTGCCGGGCTGGCCCAGCAGGGGCTGCCCCGAAGTGAAAGTCTCGGCCCAGTTGTTGCCGCCCATGGGCGCCAGGCCCTGCACGTTGCGGAAATCGGCGAGGGCCACCATGCCCGCCGCCTGTGACTCGCCGTTGGAATAGCGAGCGGTGATCACGCCGGTCTCGGCAATCGTCAGGCTCACGAAGGAGCCCGAGGTGTAGCCGTCCTGGCTGAGTTTGGTCACGCCAAAGGCGCTGGCGAACTGCGTGACCCCCGAGACGTCCACGGTCGCCGAGATGGAAGGCGTCGTGGGCGAAGGCGTGTCGATCGTGACCGTGGGCGGCACGGTCGGGCTGACCAGGGCGCCCGTCGCGTCGAATGACAGCGTGAACAGGGGCGTGTTGGCCAGGTTGGTCGGTGGCGCATCGCTGCTCCAGACTTGCCAGTTGTCCAATGCCGGCGGGCCAGCTGTGCTGGCGGCGCGCGTCATGCTTACGCTGAAGGGAATCGCATTGCCCTGCGAATCGAACACGGTCAGCGCGGTGCCATAGGTGGTGTACGGCGGGGTGTTGGTGGTCCTGTTGTAAACCGTCGTGGCACTCGCAGGCAGATTGAACTCGGCCGTGATCGCGGTCGTGGCCTGCGCCGGGATCGGTGCGCCAGTGGGCAGGCTCAGCGGACCCGGTGTGGTGCTGGTGGCCACCCCTGTGACATCCGTGGGATAGCCCCGAAGTTTTGCTCCCGTGTTGGTGATGATGGTGCCCGTGTTGTCGAGCTTGAAGTTGCCTGCACGCGAGTACGCGATGGAGCCGTCAGTCAGCTCTAGCTGGAAGAAGCCCGCACCGTTGATGGCAATGTCCAGCGCGTTGCCCGTGATCGTGAGGTTGCCCTGCGTGAACTGCTGGGCCACGGCATCGACGGCCACGCCCAACCCGGCCGTGTTGGTACTGGTACTGGTGCTCTGCCCGATGGACGAGGCCACGAGCGAGGTGAATTCCGTGCGCGAGAACTTGAAGCCAGCGGTGTTGACGTTGGCGATGTTGTTACCCACCACGTCCAGGTTCTTGCTGGAAGCGTTGAGTCCCGAGAGGCCGGTCTGGAATGCCATGAGGTTTCCTTCGTTGGAATCAAAGAATGGCTGCGACGCTGGCGTAGGGCACGTTCTTGCCGCTGCCCAGGCCCAGGGTGAGCTGGCCGTCGGTCATCCCCACGGCCTGCACGCGGTCGGTACTGTAGGGCTTGGTGACGACGGGCTTGTCGCCATTGACCGCAGTCAGGCGGTAGTTCAGGTTGGGCATGCTGGCATAGGCCGAGGCGTCCCAGCTAAAGGCGTGGCGCCCCTGAGGCAGGGAGCCGGTATTCACCGTGCCCAGCACATTGCCCGTGGGCGAGAGGATTTCGATCTTCACGGCGCTGGCCGTGCCACCGAGGTCGAAGGCCGAGCCCACCAGGCCGGTGACGCTGTCGCGCACAAGGTCGGTCCCCGGACGCAGGATGTTGCGGCCGACCAGCGAAGACGCCTGCAGCATCTGCATCGCGCCAAACTGGCTGGTGATGCCCTCCAGCGTCTCGTTAAGCTGCTGAATGCCGCCGACCGTGTTGATCTGCGCCATCTGCGAGGTCATCTGCGCGTTGTCCATGGGGTTGAGCGGATCCTGGCTGTTGATCTGCGCGACCAGCAGTTTCAGAAAGCGGTCCTGCATCTCGGCGGCTGTGGTGGGCGTGGCCGAGCTGGACGGCGAGGCGCCGAGGGCGGTGTTGACGCTGGTGACGGAGGTCATGGTGTGCCTGCCTTCACTGGCCGATCTGCAGCGTCTTGAGCAGCAGCGACTTGGCGGTGTTCATCACTTCTACATTGTTCTGGTAAGAGCGCGAGGCCGAGATCATGTTCACCATCTCTTCCACCGGGTTCACGTTGGAGTGGCTTACGTAGCCTTGCGCGTCGGCCGAAGGGTGCGAGGGCTCGTACACACGACGCGATGGCGTCTGGTCCTCCCGGATGGACCTCACCTTCACGCCCGCGCTGGACTGCGAGTCCATCAGCACGGTCTCGAAGACCACCTGGCGCGCCTTGTAGGTCTGGCCGTCGGGGCCGGCGGTGGCGTCCGCGTTGGCCAGGTTGGAGGCCACCACGTTGAGGCGTTGCGACTGCGCGCTGATCGCGCTGCCCGACACATTGAAGATGGAGAACATGGACATGATGGTTTTCCTTGTTCAGTGCCTCACTGGCCCTGGATCGCGCTGAGCATGGTGCGCGCGTTGCCATTGATGAAGCGCAGGGTGGATTCGTAGCGCACGGCGTTGTCGACAAAGTTGCCGCGTTCGCGGTCGAGGTCCACGGAGTTGTTGTCCAGGGCGGGCTGCACCTGCGGGCCATAGGCCAGGCTGGAGCCCAGCGAGCCGCTGGTACCCGTCAGCGGCAGGTGGCGTGGATGCGCCGCCGCAGCCGGCTGTAAGCTGGCCGCGAGGCCCTTGCCTGCGATGGCCGCGCTCATGGCTTCCTTGAAGTTGAAGTCGCGTGCCGAATAGCCCGGCGTGTCGGCGTTGGCGATGTTGCTGGCGATGGTGCGCTGTCGTTCGGCGCGCAGCACCAGGGCCTTGCCGTGGAAGTCCAGTGTGCTGGTCAGTTTGTCGAACATGATCACCTCTGCGTTTGGTAGGGCATCCCTGCAGGCCTGCGGCGGAATCCCGTGTACGGAAATTGTGGGCAGAACTTGAATCGCCGAGCGGCCGAAATAAGAGGGGAAAGCTGCGTATTTGCCTTCTTTGCGGGCTGCCCCCGTCCGTATAGTCGGCACGGTGGGTGGAGTCCTGAGGGATTTTTTTTGTAACAGCCCACCAGATGAATCCGACGAAAGGAACTGACATGCCTACGATGCGCCTGCTCGCTTCGCTGCGCGACTGCGGTGGGCTTGGCCTTGCTCTTCTGGCCTTCGCCTGTGGCGGACTGCAACTGCCCGCCCAGGCCCAGGCCGTTGCCAGCGAGGCTGACCTGCCCGCGCTGGCCCGCAAGTGGGTGGACCAGACCCTGGCGATCCAGGCCGCCCGCGCCGAGCAACCCCTGCGCCTGCAGGCCACCCTGGGCCGGCTCGACCCGCGCCTGCGCCTCTCGCCCTGCGCCCGGGTGGAAGTCTTCCTGCCGCCGGGCAGCCGCCTCTGGGGCGCCAGCCGCGTCGGCCTGCGCTGCCTCGAAGGTGCCACCCGCTGGAACGTAACGCTGCCCGTCACCGTGCAGGCCCTGGGCAGCACCTGGGTGCTGCGCCGCGATGTGGCCGCCGGCAGCGCCCTGACCGCCGGCGACCTCATGCTCGCCGAGGTGGACTGGGCCGCCGAGCCCAGCCCCGTTCTCGCGCGTCGCGAGGCCTGGGAAGGGCAGATCGCTGCCCGCGCGCTGGCCAGCGGCCAAGCTCTGCGCGAGAACATGGTGCGCGCTGCCCAGGTCTTTCAGGCGGGAGCCCCGGTGCGCGTGTTGGTGCAGGGTGGTGGATTCCAGATCAGCGCCGAGGGCCAGGCTCTGTCGCCCGGCATGGTGGGTCAGTCAGCGAAGGTCAAGATGGAGAGTGGGCGCGTGCTCACCGTGATAGTCCTCGATGCCCGGACCGTTCGGGCCTATATCTGAAACCAGGCAGCCAGAGACACGAGAAAAGACAGGAAAAGAAAAGCCTAAAGTCGGTCATGATGATGCCGATACCTCTCGTACGCGGTAGAAAGCATCCCGCCCGATGGGCACTTTGGTCCACGGCTTTTTGGAGAACGACATGAAAGTAGGTCAACCGGCAGACATGCCCAAAGTGACGCCTGCGGCAACGTCCGGCGCGGGCGCGGCTGCACCTGCGAAGAAGGAAGCGGCCGCCACGGCCACCAGCACCGCCAGCTCGGCCGGCGTGGCCGTGACCGTGTCCAACTCGGTGCGCACCCTGGAGGCCGCCAATCGCGGCGAGACCGCCGATGTGGACATAGACAAGGTCAACACCGTGCGCCAGGCCATCGAGGACGGCACCTATGTGGTCAACCCCGAGGCCATCGCCGACAAGCTTCTGTCCAACGCCCAGGAAATGCTCAAGGGTCCGCTCAACTGAGCCTGCCCACTCCTGAACCGGAGCCCCCATGCTGCCCGCTGAATTTGAGAAACCGCTGGCCCTCATCGAACTGCAGTGCGAGGCCGTGGCCGCAGCCGTGGACAGCGGCGAGCCGCAGGCCCTGGAGGCGGCAAGCACGGCGCTGCGCCAGGCGGCCGTGGACTTCTCGGCCTTCATGGAAGAAGCCGATGTGTCGGCTGCAAGCCCGCAGCTGCGCGCCCGCCTGAAGAAAATCGTCACCCATCTCGGCATCCAGCGCGAAGCCCTCATGCGCCGCACGGCTGCGATCGAGCGATCGCTCCACACGCTGGTGCCGTCTACGCAAAAGAGCACCTATGCCCCGGCAGGGCGTGCAGGCGCGTATCGGGGGTTTGCGTCCTGATCTGCAAGCTGCGAGCCGCGTAAATGAAGGGCTGCCGGGGGGCAGCCTTTTTTCATCGTGGTACGGCTCACCGCTGATCGGCCAGCTTTGTCCCGTATCAAAAGGGAGATCGTCAGACCTGGTATCGGATTCATCGAGCGTCTCAGGTTCTGGCGGTTCGCGTGAGCCGGCCGGGCGAGCGGCCGAGGGCGGTGCCTGCATCGGTCCACTCGGCTAGCATGCAAGCTTTCTGGAGCAAGAGATGTCTGATGCAAAAGTCGCCCTGATCACCGCCGGTGGTTCGGGCATGGGAGCTGCCACCGCGCGCAAGCTGGCTGCGGATGGCTACAGGGTGGCGGTGCTGTCTTCTTCCGGCAAGGGCGAGGCGCTTGCACGTGAGCTGGGCGGCGTGGGGGTGACGGGCTCCAACCAGTCGCCCGCCGATCTGCAGCGCCTGGTGGATCTGGCCATGCAGACCTGGGGGCGTATCGATGCGCTGGTCAATTCGGCCGGCCACGGCCCGCGCGGGCCCCTGCTGGATATTTCTGACGACGACTGGCACCGCGGCATGGAGGTGTACTTCCTCAACGCGGTGCGCCCCATCCGCCTGGTCACGCCCATCATGGAAGCGCAGGGCGGTGGTGCCATCGTCAACATCTCCACGGCTTGGACGTTCGAGCCCTCGGCCATGTTCCCCACGTCTGCGGTGTTCCGCGCTGGGCTGGCAAGCTTCACCAAAATCTACGCGGATACCTACGCGCCCAAAGGCATCCGCCTCAACAACGTGCTGCCGGGCTGGATCGACAGCCTGCCGGCCACCGAGGAGCGCCGCAACAGCGTGCCCATGGGCCGCTATGGCCGCTCGGAGGAGATTGCGGCGACCATCGCCTTTTTACTGTCCGACGGTGCGGGTTACATCACCGGGCAGAACCTGCGGGTGGACGGCGGGCTGGCGCGCTCGGTCTGAGACCTGCGGCGGGACACGCCCGTGGATTTGAGCAGCTTGACCATTTACCCCACAAAGTCCGCCGTGTATGCCTTGCGCGAGCACTGGCGCTGGCTGCTGGGTGAGCGCTGGACGCCGTTCATGTACTCCGCCCTGGGGGATGTGTTTTTCGAGGCGCCGGCCGGCACGGTCTGGTGGCTGAGCACCGCCACAGGCGCGCTGGAACAGGTGGCTTGCTCTCGCAAGCAGTTCAACAGACTGCTGTGCGGTGAACGGGCCGAGGAATGGCTACTTCCCGGTCTCGTCGACGTGCTCGTGGCCCAGGGCAAGCGCCTGGGCCCGGATCAGTGCTACACCTATGCGGTGTTCCCTGTCTTTCGCGAGGGCAGTTTCAGCGCCGAAAACATGGTGCCCGCCAGCGCGACCGCGCACTATGCCGCGAGCGGGCAGCTGCATGAGCGCCTGCGCAAATTGCCCGATGGCGCTGAGGTGCCCCTCGTGCTGGAGGATTGAGTCCGGACCGCAGCCCCGACGCCTGCCCTCGTCTGGATGAGGGGAATCAGGCTCAGTGCGAGCGCATCTTGGCCCGCAGCCGCGCGATGGACTGGCTGTGCAGCTGGCACACGCGCGATTCGGTGATGCCGAGCACGGCGGCGATTTCCTTGAGGTTCATGTCCTGCTCGTAGTACATGCTCATGATGTACTGCTCGCGCTCGGGCAGGTTCTTGATGGCCTGCACCAACGCGCCGCGCAGCCGCTGGTTGCGCAGCATCTGCATGGGATCGGCCTCGTTGTCGACCATGTGGCGGTCCAGGAAGCCATCGTCGCCCTCTTCGCCCGACATGTCCTCCAGATACACCAGCTGGGTGCCCTTGACCTTGCTGAGCAGGGACTGGTATTCGGTGAGCGCCATACCCAGCTCTGCGGCGATCTCGCTTTCAGTGGGCGAGCGCCCCAGGCGGTGCTCAAGCCGCGTGAGGGCGCCTTCAATCTCTTTCTGGCTCTTGCGCGAACTGCGGCTCATCCAGTCGTTCTCGCGCAGCTCGTCGATCATGGCGCCGCGAATGCGCTGGGTGGCAAAGGTCTCAAATTGCACGCCCTGGCTGGCCTCGTAGCGCGTGAGCGCCTCTGACAGGCCGATCAGTCCGACCTGGATCAGGTCGTCCACCTGGATGCTGGGCGGCAGCTTGGCCATCATGTGGTGGGCCAGGCGGCGTACGAGCGGCGAGTACTGCCGGATGAGGGCGTCGCGGTCGAGCTGGCCTTTGGCGGTATACATCAATAGCGCCTCGCAGCCAGGGTAGCGCCAGCAGCGACCGCCTGCGCGGGGTTCCAGCGCGGTGGCTGCAGCGCCTGTTCCATGCTTCGCAGCGCGATGCGCTGCATGTCATCGGCCTGCGCGGGACAGACCGTCAGGGCCGGGACTTCGCAGGCCAGAAAATCGCGCGCGCAGTCCTGCAGGTTGCGGCTGATGCTGTGGCCTGCCACGCGGGTGGCCAGTTGGGTGTCGTCCATCACGCTCACTATGGTCGGCCTGAGCTTGCCCAGGTTCAACAGGTGCTTGAGCGCATGGTAGGCGCTCAGCAGCGCGGCCTCCTGTGCAGAGACGGCGAGCAGGGGCGACAGGGCGCTGCCGCAGAAGCTGCGGGCCAGTTCGTGGGCCGGCGCGTAGAGCACGATGAGTTCGTAGCCGTGGAAGAGCTTGCACAGTGCACGCGCGCGCTCGGCGCTGGCGGCCGCAGGGCTGCCGACCTGCGGCGTGCCCAGCGCCGTGAGGCCTGTGGCGGCGGGAACGATGGGCCATTCCTGCGCGCCGGGCAGGATATCGGGCGCATCGGTGCTGGCCAGCATCTGCTGCAGGCCCGGGGTGGTGACGGTCTCGCGCACATGGGCGTCCAGCACGAGCACGGGGTACTCCAGTGCCGTCCAAGCCGCGCACAGCTGCCACAGCAGGGGCAGCTCGCTGCGGCGGTCGCCGTGGCCGGCCAGCGCGACGATGCGCGGGCCGTGTTCGGCGGCGAGGGCGGCCAGGCCAGCGGCCTGGTGGCTGTCGGTGTCAAGCATGCAGGCGCCCTTGCGCAGCGTGGTGGGTGCCGGCCTGCGCAAAGTACAGGCCCAGTTCGTCCATCTGCGGGTCGTGCGCGGACTTGCCCGCCGAGCGCATGGACAGGCGCACCAGCTGGGCGGCGTCGGCGCGTTCCCAGTCTTCGGGCACGCGCTGGCCGCCGCTTACGCCGCGCAGCACGAGATGGTGTCGGATGACGCTGTCGAGCGCGGGCCCGATCTTCACCGCTTCGTCCACCTTGGTGAGCACCGCCTGCTTGGCGCCGAAGTGGGTGACGGCCTCGTCCTGCGTGTCGCCATGGCTGGCGGCGTTGAGCACGAGCAGGCGCCTGATCTGCGGCAAGTCCAGCACGTCCAGGATGTCGCGCTTGCGCGGGTCGCGCGGGGCCACGCCCGTGGTGTCGATGATGACCATCTTGCGGTTGCTCAGCAGGTTGAGCAGGTCCTGCAGGGCGGCGCGGTCTTGCGCCATGTGGGCGACCACGCCGAGCATGCGGCCGTAGGCGCGCAGCTGCTCGTGCGCGCCAATGCGGTAGCTGTCCAGTGTGATGAGGCCCACGCTGCTGGCGCCGTGCGTGCGCGCGCAAAGCGCGGCAAGCTTGGCGGCGGTGGTGGTCTTGCCCACGCCCGTGGTACCGACCAGCGCGAACACGCCACCTTCGTCCTTGAGGGCCAGGCTGCCGGCATCGGTCTTGATGTTGCGCGTGAGGATGCCCATGAGCCATTGCACGGCTGCGGCGGGGCTGGCATCGTCAGGCAGCATGCTGAGCACAGCGCGCGCGAGCGCGGGCGAGTAACCGGCTCGGATGAGTTTGAGCGTGAGGTTCGCGCGGATCGGGCTCTGCTTGGTCTGGCCGAGCCAGGCCAGGGTGCTGAAGCGTTCCTCGATCATCTCCTTCATGGCGCTGAGCTCGTTGACCAGGCCCTGGGGCACGGCGCTCGCTGGCGCAGGTGCCGAAGCAACGGGCTGCGGTACGGTGATCGGAGCCGATTTGCGCACGGGTGCGGGCGCGCTCTCGGGATCGGGCGGGATGACCTCGTAAGCCGGGCGCGGTGCCGCCGCGAAGCGGGCCTGCTGGGCCTCAACGCGGCGCTGCAGCATACGCTCGCGCACATAGTCCTGAAACGACAGGGTGCTCATGGCCAGCTGCTCGGCGTCCTCTTCCACCGGGGTCTGCGCGGCAGCGCGCAGGGCGGCCGGCGTGGATGCCGGGGCCGCTGCGGGGGCGGGGCGGACGCGGGCGGCCGGGCTGGCGGCCCGCGCGGCAGCGGGCTGCGCTGCGGGTGCGGCGACCGACTGGTCCAGCGTGGCCAGTGCGGCCAGCGTGTCCTCGCTGGTAGCCATCACTTCCACACCTTGCGGGGCCTGGCGGTTGGACAGGATCAGCGTGCCGTCGCCAAAAGCCATGCGGGCCTTGGCCAGGGCTTCGCGGGCAGTGGGTGCGGTGAAGCGTTGGATGTTCATGATGCGGCGCCTCGCAGGATCGGTCCGATGCGAATGGAATGGGTTTCAGGAATTTCGCTGTGCGCCAGCACCTGCAGGCGCGGCGCGGCGCGGCGCACCAAGCGCGCCACGGCATTGCGGATGGCGTCGGGCACGAGCAGGCAGGCCGGTACGCCGGTTTCTTCCTGTTTCATGGCCACGTCGGCGGCCTTGCGCGTGAGCATGTCGGCGACGCCCGGGTCCAGCGCGGGGCCCCCAGGGTTGCCCAGGGCCTGTACCAGCAGGCGTTCCAGTGGCGGGTCGATGGCAATGACGCTGAGTTCCTTCTGCGGGCCGTAGATCTGCTGCACGATGGCGGGCGACAGGGCTACGCGCACGCGTTTGGCGAGTTCGGCCGGCTCGCTGATGGTGGGCGCGTGCTCGGCGATGGATTCGATGATGGTGCGGATGTCGCGAATGTGAACCGATTCCTCCAGCAGTAGCTGCAGGACTTTCTGGAACACGGAGATCGAGACCATCTTCGGCACGACTTCTTCAATGAGTTTGGGGGCGAGCTTGGCCACGTGGTCCACCAGCTGCTGGGTCTCCGTGCGGCTGAGCAGCTTGGCGGCGTGGACCTGCATCAAGTGTGACAAATGGGTCGCCATCACGGTCTCGGAATCAACGACGGTAAAGCCGGCCATTTGGGCTGCTTCCTTCTGGCGCTCGTCGATCCAGTGCGCGGGCAGGCCAAAGGCCGGGTCGGTGGTGGCTGTGCCGATGAGTGGGGTCGTGATGCCGCCCGGGTTGATGGCCAGGTACATTCCGGGGAAGGCCTCGCCGTCACCCACGACCACGCCGCGCAGGCTGATGCGGTAGCCGCTGGGCTTGAGTTCGAGGTTGTCGCGCACGTGCACGGGCGGCGGCAGGAAGCCCACCTCCTGCGCGAACTTGCGGCGCACGCCCTTGATGCGGGTGAGCAGGTCGCCCTGGCGATTCTTGTCCACGAGCGAGATCAGGCGGTAGCCCAGCTCTAAGCCGAGCTGGTCCACGGGCTGCAGGTCGTCCCAGCTGGCCTCGCCGTCGCCAGCGGGCGCTTGAGCGGCAGTGCTTTCCTCCGTCGAGACCGGCTTGTGGGACAGCACCCAGGCCGCGTAGCCGAAGATGCCGGCGATGCAGAGGAAGACCAGGTTGGGCATGCCCGGGATCAGGCCCAGCAGACCGAGGATGCCCGCGGTGATGCCCAGGGCGCGCGGCGAGACCAGCATCTGGCTGGCGATCTGGCGTTGCAGGTCCTGGTCCTTGCCCACGCGCGAGACCACCATGGCGGCGGCCACCGAGATCAGCAGGCCGGGGATCTGCGCGACCAGCGCGTCGCCCACCGCCAGCAGGATGTAGCTGTTGGCGGCCTGGCCAGCGCTGAGGTCGTGCTGCAGCATGCCGATGGCAAAGCCACCTATGATGTTGATGAAAAGAATCAGGATGCCTGCGATGGCGTCGCCACGTACGAACTTGGAGGCGCCGTCCATGGAGCCGAAGAAGTCGGCCTCCTGACCGATCTCCTCGCGGCGGCGGCGGGCTTCCTTCTCGTCGATGGTGCCGGCGTTGAGATCGGCGTCCACCGCCATCTGCTTACCCGGCATGGCATCGAGGGCGAAGCGCGCCGAGACCTCGGCAATACGCTCCGCGCCCTTGGTAATGACGATGAAGTTGATCACCACCAGGATGGCAAAGACAATCAGACCCACGGCGAAGCTGCCGCCGATCAGGAAGTGACCGAAGGCTTCGATCACGTTGCCGGCCGCGCCCGGGCCAGTGTGGCCCTCGAGTAGCACGACGCGGGTGGACGCGACGTTGAGCGAGAGGCGCAGCAAGGTGGTGAGCAGCAGCACCACCGGGAACGCGGCAAAGTCCAGCGGGCGCACCATGTGGGCCGCCACCATCATGACCATCACGGCGATGGCGATGTTGAGGGTGAACAGGATGTCGAGCATCCATGCGGGCAGCGGCAGCACCATCATGGCCAACACGGCCACGATGAGCAGGGGAGCAGCCAGCCCGGGAATCATGGACGCGTGGCGCCCGACGCGAGATGGCAGGTTTTGCAGGAGCGCGTTCATGCGGCGCCGGGCTGGGGTTGGAAGCTGCGTTGCTGCGGATCGAGGCCTGCGGGCACCTGCGGCTGCGGCAGCTCGCCCGGCATGGGGCCTTCGCCACGCAGCGCGGCGCGCAGGCGGTAGATGTAGGCCAGCACCTGCGCCACGGCCGTGTACAGGCTGGCGGGGATGTCCTGGTCCAACTCGGCATGGGCGTAGAGCGCCCGCGCCAGCACCGGGGACTGCAGCACGGGTACGTCGTGGGCCTTGGCCACGTCACGGATCTTGAAGGCCAGCAGGTCGGCGCCCTTGGAGATCACGCGCGGTGCGGCCATGGTCTTTTCGTCGTAGCGTATGGCGACCGCATAGTGTGTGGGGTTCATCAGGATGAAGTCGGCCTTAGGCACGGACTTGAGGCTCGCGCGCTGCGCGATCTCGCGTGCCTTCTGGCGTCGATGGCTTTTCATCTGCGGATTGCCGTCGGTCTCCTTGCCTTCGTCCTTCACCTCCTTGAGCGACATCTTGAGCTGCGAGCGATGCAGATAGCCCTGCAGCGGCACATCCACCAGTGCGACGATGAGGATGACAGCCAGCAGCAGGCCGCAGCCGGTCATCAGCCACTCGAACATGCGTGCCAGGCCTGCCACCGAGGGTTGCATCAGCAGCGAGGCCACGGAGGGCAAGGTCGCGTGGATGAAGGCCGCTGCCAGAAGCAGGATGAAAAGGGCGATGAAGCTGAGCTTGACGATCTCGGCCAGCTTCTTCTTGGTGAAGAGTCCCTGCAGGCCCTGGAGCGGATTCAGACGTGACAGATCAGGGATGACCGGCTTGAGGCTGAATACCCAGCCGCCCGCAGTGATGGTACCCAGCACGGCCACGGCACTGACCACGACTGCGAAGGCGACGCAGCCCACAAGGCCGACGAGCGTCATGGACTCCAGCCGCTCGAGCATCGAGGCCGACTGCTGTACCACTGCGGTGTCAAACGTGAGCTGCCGGCCCAGCGCCAGGCGCAGCTCGCTGTAAAGAGAGGGGGCAAGAACGAAGAGGGTGATGGCGCCGCCGCCCAGCACCGCCAGATGCCCCAGGTCCTGGGATCGCGCGACCTGGCCGTCCTCACGCGCCCGCTGAAGCTTGCGCGGCGAGGCGGGTAGGTTGCGGTCCTGACTGCTGGATTCCATGGTGGCGCGGGGCTGAAGTCCACGCCATTGTCGGTTCGGGGGGGCTGCCGCTAAAGGAAGAAAAGCCGGGTGTTTCCCCGCTTCATTGCGCCCGATGCGAATTGCGCGAAATGAAAGGGTTCCTGACCAGGGCAGCCGTGGAACCGGCTTGGCCGGGCCACTGGCTGCGTCCCCCTCCCGCCGCAGGCGAGAGGAGGGGAAGACGCGCAGCGTCTAAGGGGAGGATTGCCTTCAAAACCCCAAACTTGCCAGCAGGTCGTCCACCTGAGACTGGCTAGTGACCACATCGCCGGATTTTCCGCCGTCAACCACCGGGCCCGAAAGCATCACATCGTCGATGCTTGCGGGGGTGACACGTGCATGGGCTGAAGCAGGCGCGGTCTGGATCAGCAACTGGACCAGCTGTTCCTCCAGCGCCGAGGCCAGGTTGACCACCCGGGCGATGACCTGTCCCGTGAGATCGTGGAAATCCTGCGCCATCATGATTTCGGTCAGATGCTGGTCGAGTTCGCCGTTGGACTTCTCGAGGTCGGTCAGGAAGTTCATGATGTGGCCCTTGGCCACGGCGGCTACCGGGTCGGCCACAAGCAGGGCGATCATGTGCTTGGTCTGGGCCGCCACGTGGTCGTGCTGGCTCTTGGCCTGGTCCACGCGGTTGAGCACCTTTTCGGCGGCCTCGCCCGTGAGGCGCGCAATATAGGACAGGCGGCTGCGCGCATCAGGCAGCTCACTGGCAGTGCCGCGCAGCTTTTCGTCCAGGCCGAGCTCGCGCAGGGTATCGTGCAGTTGCCGGGTGAGCTGGCCGATCTTCTGGTGGACGTCCTGGCTGTCCGTAGCGGCGTTCCCGGCAGGATGGGCAGAGGCGCTGTGGTCCATGGCTCAGACCAGGCCGTTCTTCTTGAGGATGAGCTGGACCTTCTCCTCCAGCGTCGCCTTGGTGAAGGGCTTGACGATGTAGCCGGCAGCGCCCTGCTGCGCGGCCAGGACGATGTCCTCCTTGCGCGCCTCGGCGGTGACCATGAGCACAGGGATGTGCTTGAGCTTTTCGTCTTTCTTGACTTCCTGCAGTAGCTGGAAGCCGTTCATATTCGGCATGTTGATGTCGGTCACCACAAAGTCGAAATTGCTCGCGCGTAGCTTTTGCAGGGCCACTACGCCGTCTTCCGCCTCGTCTGCTTCGGCAAAGCCGCTTTCCTTGAGCAGGTTGCGCACGATGCGTCGCATGGTCGAGAAGTCATCGACCACGAGAAATCGCAAGGGATTGTCGGCCATGTCGGCGCCTTTCTGGGGTTCGGTACGCTGTGTTCGGGCAGATTATCGCAAGTCCGGGCGAGAGCCAATTCCAGCCGTTCTATCGCGTCGCCGGGACTGGGGCTGGTCCCGTGGCGGGCGGGGTTGAAGGCGTGGGCGGGGCGACTTCGGGTTCGGCCAGGGTGGCCTCACGGTTGAGGCCGAGCAGGCGCTCCTCAGCCTCGCGGGTCAGCACCAGGATGCTGATGCGGCGGTTGATCGGGGCGGTGGGGTTTTGCGGCTCCAGCAGATTGCTGGCGGCCAGGCCGGTCACGCGCAGCAGCTTGTCCTCGGGCATGCCAGCGTCGACCAGCTCGCGGCGCGAGGCGTTGGCGCGGTCGGCCGAAAGTTCCCAATTGCTGTAGCCGCGCTGCCCGCCGGAAAAGGGCGTCAGATCGGTGTGCCCGTCCAGGCTGATGCGGTTTTCCACGCCTTTTAGGGCCGCACCGATCTCGCGCAGGATCTCGCGCATATAGGGTTGCACGATGGCGCTGCCGCTGTTGAACATGGGCCGGCCCTGCTCGTCCACGATCTGGATCTGCAAGCCGTCCGGCGTGGTCTCCAGCCGGATCTGATTGCTGTACTGCTTGAGTTTCTGGTTGTTCGAAATGGCCGCGCTGATTGTGGCGGCCAGTGCGGCCAGGCGTCTGGCATCCTGCTGCGCGGCCTCTGCTTTGGCCTGCTGCACGGCGCGCTTCTTGCGCAGCGGGTCGGGGCTTTCGCCCTCGTGCTGCCGGCCAACCGTCTGGGTCAGGTCGGCGCCGCCGCCGGGCAGCACGGTGGGGCTTGCACCCGCGCCGGCGCCCCCGACCATGGCCACCTTGAGCGGCGAACTGAAGTAGTCGGACAGCCCCTTCAAGTCGCCCTTGGTGGTCGAGCCCAGCAGCCACATGAGCAGGAAGAACGCCATCATGGCCGTCACGAAGTCGGCGTAGGCGATCTTCCAGGCGCCACCATGGGCTGCATGGCCGCCCTTCTTGATCTTCTTGACGATGATGGGCTGGAGCTTCTTGGCGTCGGTGGCCATGGCGGATCTCGTGGGGAACCTTGGCGGCGCGGGGGCTTACTTCTTGCCGCGCACGTAGCTTTCGAGTTCGGTGAAGGTCGGGCGTTCGGTGGAGAACAGCACTTTGCGGCCGAACTCGATGGCGGTGGAAGGGTTATAGCCCTGCATGCTGGCCAGCAGCGTGGACTTGATGCACACCAGTTCCTTGGCATTGTCCTCGGACTTCTGCTCTAGCAGGCCGCCCAGCGGCTCGACCACACCGTAGGCCAGCAGAATGCCCAGGAAGGTGCCGACCAGGGCCGAGGCGATCATGCCGCCCAGCACGGCCGGCGGTTGGCCCACGGAGCCCATGGTGTTGACCACGCCGAGCACGGCGGCCACGATGCCGAAGGCCGGCAGCGCGCCAGCCAGGCGCGCGATGGCGGCGATGGGCGCGTGCGCCTCCTGGTGATGGGTTTCGATTTCGTTGTCCATCAGGGACTCGATCTCGTGGGCGTTAAGATTGCCCGAGACCATCATGCGAAGGTAGTCGGTGGTGAATTCGACGACGTGGTGATCGTTGCCGACCACCGGATACTTCTGGAAGATGGGCGATTCATGGGGGTTCTCGACGTCCTTCTCGATGGCCATCAGGCCTTCCTTGCGGGCCTTCTGCAGGATGTCATAGAGCATGGCCAGCAGCTCCAGATAGCGGTCCTTGGTGTATTTGGAGCTCTTGAGCGCCTGCGGGATCATGGCGATCGTGGCCTTGAGCACCTTGGGCTGGTTGTTGACCACAAAGGCGCCAAGCGCGCCACCGAATATGGTGATCAGCTCGAAAGGCAGCGCCGTCAGGATGACCTGGATGTTGCCGCCGTGAACGACATACACCCCAAAGATGCAGCCCATGGCGACGACATAACCTACGATGACCAGCATGTGTGTTGGGGCTCGGTTGAGGTGAAGCTCGGGGCGCAGGCGACGCGCTAGAAAATCATTCTAGGGGAAAGGCGCTGCGCTGCGCTACGAAAAAATGGGGGCGATAGAGCCCCCAATTCAAGCAAATCCCGGGAACGGTGCGGCGCAGAGCCCTAGTGCAGCTGGATGCCGCCGGCGCTGCCCTTACCCGCGCGCGCCGGCGGCTCGCACAGGCCGCAGACGTAATGGCGCGCATTCTCATAAGGCTCGGAGACGAAGTGACCGCCGCACTTGGAGCACTTCGTCATGGCCAGCATATTGTTGTCAACAAACTTGACCAGGCGCCAGGCGCGCGTGACCGACAGCAGCGGCTGCATGTCCAGCGTAGCCATCTGCTCGCTGTAGAGTCGGTAGGCCTTCATGACCGCGTCGATGTCGTCCAGCGGGCTGACCTTGCCAAGGTACTCGTAGATATTGAGGAAGAGCGAGGCATGGATATTGGGCTGCCATGTCAGGAACCAGTCGGTCGAGAAGGGCAGCTGGCCCTTGGAGGGCGACTTGCCTGCGACCTCCTTGTACAGGCGCAGCAGACGCTCGTAGGAAAGATCAGTCTCACTCTCCAGCACCTGCAGGCGCGCGCCCAGCCTGATGAGTGCGACGGCGCGCTCGATCTGGCGCGATTCGTTGAGGACGCTCTTGGCGGTGGCCATCTTCGAGTCCTTCTCAGAGTGCTTCGGCGTGACGGCCGGCCATCAGGATGCTGGCGTGCAGGCGGGTAGTGGTGTCGTTGTCCACCTTGCGCGTCGTGTGGTTGGTCAGCAGGCTCCAGACCACGTTGTCGTCCATGCGGAAGCGGCACAGCAGCATGCTGCTGGAGGCGATCTTGGACAGCTGGGCCGGCGAGAGCGCGGCCATCAGGTCGGCCGATTCCTCCGAGATTCCCAGGCGGAACTGCGCCTCGGCCTTGTCCTTGCGGATCAGGTTCTGTGCGAGCATCAGGTAGGTGAGGTTGGCCTCGCGGATATCGGCATTCAGTTGTTCGTCAGACATGTTGGGGCTCCTTGTTGGCGCAGTTCGGTTGTTTCGCGTTGGGATTGATTCTGAAGATCGGCCACGAAACTTGAATCGGCGTCTGCCTGTACCGGATGCCAGACAAACGCTCCTTGCGCGTAGGAAGAAATCCTACAAAGCGGTCTTGCCGGCTAAAGCGGGAAAAGCGCCACGAAATCCACCCATTTGCCCGGCGCAGATCAGGGCGACGTTTCGGAGGCCAGGGGCGCAAGGCTCGCGCGCAACCATCCCTCGCGACAGCGCAGGAGCCAGATGTCAGCCGCCTCGATATGGATGTCAAGACCAGCCTTCGTGGATGGTGTGCTGGCGACATCGCTTGCGATATCGCAAGCGACGATGGCGCGCCCCCGAACCGTAGGGTGCTGGAAGGGCGGGAAGATCAGGGAGCGTGCCAGGCGCGAACACGAGGCGGCATCCAATTCGGCGAAGGGCAGCTCGCGATCATTGAAGTCAACCGAGCGGCGGTCGTGGTAGGTCGCCTGCGCGTCGTCCTGCGGATGTGACTGCACGCGATCCCGCATCAGGTCGGCCAGATGCCGCTGCACCAGCAGGGCGCCGCAGTGGTGCATCTCCTCGTAAAGCTCGCGCGCTGTGGTGTTGTCGCGCAGCGGGATCAGCGTCTGGTCCACGATCGCCCCGTCGTCGATGCCGGCGGTCAGAACATGCAGGCTCACGCCCGCGTGGGTATCGCCGCTGCGCAGGGCCCATATCCCGGGGTAACAGCCCCGATGCCGCGGCAAGGCGGAGAAATGCAGGTTGTAGGCGCGCGCACCGCCAAGTTCGGGCAGGCGGATGATACGGTCGTACTGCAGGCTCAGCAGCAGATCGCCATTGCGCAGCCCTGCGGCGGTGACCGTGTCCAGCACAGGGATGCCGAGGGTGCGGCAGCGGGCCGTGAACGAGGGCTCCCAGCTATCCTGCCCGTTGTCGCCCCTGACCGGCAGGCCCAGCACGGTCCAGTCCGTTGGTGATGACGCAAGGGCCTTTCGTACATGGCCCGCCACAGTGCAGGCGATGCGCCCCTTGCCCGCCAGGACCAGGCGTTGGTTGCGAGCCGGGGCGGCACGGGCTGGCAGGTCAGTCGGCATAGAGCGTGCGGGCGTGGGCCAGAGAGAAGCTGCGCTGGACGTCTGGCGCGTAGGCCGCGCGGCGACGCAGACGCACGAACAGCTTGTCGATGTCGTGGGCTGGTACGAAGCTGCGGTGCATCGAGGCATCAACGAGTTCAAAGTAGCGTTCCATGATGTCGAACTTGCGGTCAAGATCGCCATCGTCGCCCGGGCCGCCGGTGCCTGGGCCGAAGACATTGTGGCTCTCGAAGAAGAGCCAGCCACCGGGTCGCAGCAGGGAGAAGAGCTTGGCGACGTAGGTTTCGAAGTCCATGGACATGCGCTGGTCGATGGTGCTGTGGTTGGCTAGCGAGAGCACCGCGTCATAGAGTGTGAGGGGCGACCAGGCCTCGATATCGGCCAGGATGAAGCGCACCTTGTGCGGCCCGAGATGGCGCGCCGCTGCGCGGCCGATGTCGACAAGGAAGGGATTGATCTCCACCGCGTCGACCTGCGCGACCCGGCGCGCCAGTGCCAGGGCGAGAAAGCCGTTGTTGGCCCCGAGGTCCAACACGCGGTCGCCCGGCTGGAGCAGCTCTTCTATGCCGTAGCCGCGCAGGCGTGTGTCCGTGGGCTTGATGCCGCACAGGCCCAGTTCCTCCCAGCCCTGGTAGAGGTAGCCACTGCAATAGCTGTGCGGCCAGTGGGCGCGTTGCAGGTGCAGTGTGGTGAAAACCTGCTCGTGCAGCGCCTTCAGCTCAGGCCTGACGAAGTGCGCGACCAGCAGGTCCAGGAAGGCGTAATGGCGGCTGAGGTGAAGAAAGTGCGGCCCAACGTCGGGCGCGGTCTCGCGCAGGTCCCGCAACAGGCGGGCGAGCAGGCTACCGGTGTCCGATAGGTCGGACTGCTCAGCGATCCAGCGCCTACGGGCGTCGACAGCCTCCTCGCCGCGCGCCCCCGGCAGGCAGGCAATGTTGGAAAGCGACTGGACGAGAGGAATGAGTTCCGGCACTTCGGCCTGGCTTTGCGGAAACAGCATGCCGAGCCAGTGCGATCGCGTCAGGATGTGCTCGACCAGCTGCTGCCATATGCCCTCGTGGCGGGCCGGGTCCTCGCCCGCATCCCAGCGGGCCAGGGCCTGACTCAGGGCGAGCAGGCCCGGATCGCTGGCCCTGGGGTGGCGTTCGACGATGGCTCGCAGCGTGGACGGCAGGGAGGCAGGCGTATCAGGTCTCATGCGGGTCTCGTGTGCGGCGCTCAGTGCCCGGCGGTGTCCCAGCGCCAGTCGTGCGACCAGCCCGGTTGACGCAGCGCCTGCTCGTACAGCGCAAGATCGGAAGCGGAGTCAACCTCGCACCAGCGGCCGGCGACACCGATTGCCGCGATCGGTGTGCCTCGTGCGAGCAGCGCCGACAGCAGAGAGGTCATGTCCAGGGCGCGGCGCTCGGCGCCGAGCGTGTGCAGGTAGGCCTCGACCTCGGCCCATCCGGCGGGGGTGAACCGCAGCAGGCCCATGTACTGGCCGCGCGCGTCGGCCCAGACCTGGGCACGTCCACCGATGCGTCGCAGGATTCCGCCTTCCTCCAGAAAAGATTCTGCGTCAGCCAGCGGGTCGGCCGGATTACGCAGGCGCCAGAGTGCCTCCCAGCGGGTGTCGTAGGTGATCGCCAGATCGGCGTCGCAGTCGACCAGGGCGCGTGGTATCCCTGGGTGGTAGACGATGTCTCCATAGGCCACCAGCGTGGTCGCGGCGGCCAGTCGCGCGCGCGCGTGCCACAGCGTGCCGACCATATTGGTGCGTTCCCAGTCGGGGTAGCGTGTGAGCGTGATGCCGGAAACGTCAATGTGGTCTGCGGCGTAGCCAGCCATGACATGGATACCGTCCAGCCCTGCCGCACGCATCGCATCGCATTGCCATTGCAGCAGGGGCCGACCAGCCAGCGTAACCATGCACTTGGGTTGGCGCGCGGTGAGTTCTCCCAGGCGGCTGCCGCGCCCGGCGGCCAGAATCAGCGCCTTCATGGGCGGGGCTCCTCGCCAAGCCAGAACCAGCGCAGGAAGCGCCGGTCCTGCGGGTCCACCTGCGGCTCGCGTTCCGGGTGCCACATCAGGCCGGCACAACGGCGCTGCTTGTCACCTGCGGCCTCGACGTCGCCCGCCGGTCCCCAGGCATAGGCCCGCAGGCCTGCTGGCAGCGGGCCGCCCAGCACCTGCCCGTGAAAGGAGTTGACCTCGCGCGCCGAGGCTACGGCGCCCGCCCATGGTGGCGCCCAGTGCACGAGATGGCGTGCCGCCACATGGCCGGGCGCTGGAGCGAGCACACCGCCGTGCCAATACCATAGCTGTTGTAGTCCGCGGCACACGCCCAGCAGTCGCAGCGAGCCCTCGCGACACAGCCCCCAGAGCGCGTCCTCGGTCGCATCGCGCCGCGGGTTCTCGCCGCGGTCCTCGCCCCCGGAAAGAATGACGCCATCAAGTTCCCAGCGGCCGACCCAGTCACCAACAGCATCGCCCAGGTTGGGCACCGGCAGCCAGTCCGCCTCGGGCAGCGCCTGCGCCATCAGTCGGTGCCAGTCGTGCGCGAGCGCATCGCGTGTCTCGTGATAGGCCGTGGCGTTGCCGCCGCGCATGGTGATGCCCAGTCTCATCGTGACGCTACTCCTGCGCCGGACGGATCCAGCGCTCGTCGCAGGATAGCGTCACGGCGCGCGCCGCAACCAGTCGCCTGAACAGGGGCTCGCCGCAGCCAATGGCCGCCGGCAGCGCCAGCTCCGCGCAGCGCACCGCCATGTGGGAGTTGGCACCGCCGAACTGCGTGACCAGGGCCGCCGGGCCGCGCGAGAAGATCCAGTCGAAACCCGGATCTGCGCTTTCAATGCACACGGCCAGGCCCGCCAGTGGCGTGGAGGCTGGGGTGTTGCCGTTGATGCAAATCACCGGTGCCGTGATGGCCCCACGCCCAAAAAAGTTGGGCTCGCTGCGGTTGAGCGTAGCCACCTGGATGTCGCGCTCGTCGCGGATGATGTGGCTGAGCCGGAAGGCATGCGCGGCCTCGAAACGCTGGCGCTCACGATTGGCCTCGTCGAGGAAGTATCGGTCGGGGTCGTCCATGACAGGCTGCACGCCCGCATCGCGCAGCAGCGGCCAGGGCAGGAACGAGAGGTCCTCGCGGTGCAGTCCTGCCCGCTCACCCCAGGCCGCCAGCGCCTGCAGGAAGTTGGATAGCTGGCGCGAATAGACAAACTTCGCATGCTCGCGTCCTTGTACGGCGCGGCGAGCGAAGTCCAGCAGCGCGCCGGCATCCACGCCGTCCAGTCGTGCCTCGCGCAACAGTGTGTCCAGCGCGCGACTCTCGTGAGGCGCCAGCGCGAAATGCGCAACGGGCGCGGGTACGGCCGGTACAACCTCGTCGTCCTGGAAAAGGTCGGCACGCTGGTCATAGCGCTCGGAGGTGATTTCGTAAGTGCCGGGCCGCAGGTGGCCGTAGACCTGCAGGAAGTCCGCGCGCGGGCGTAGGCCCTGGCAGACCTCGCGGTATTGCTGCAGCAGGTCACCCGTGACCGTCGGCACCGAGGTGCGCCACAGCGCCAGGCGCTCGGACGTGAGGGCGCCGCGCTCGACGGCGGAGCGCAGCAGCGCCTCGGCCACGAACGCATGGCGGGCGATCACGGCGAAGGGCACGGCCCCGAGGCGCCGGCATAGATCGAGCATGCCCGTGAGGGCGTCCAGCGTCGCGGCGTCGTGTGCGGGCTGGCGCGACAGACGGTCCAGCGCATCGATGGCTTGCAGGGACCGGGCGTAGGGCCTGTCGGCCGCAGGTCGCAGGCACGCCTGCGTCAGTGCGCCCAGCGCATCGCGCCATATGCGCAGCGCGTCCGGCTGCAGCAGCCCAGGGTAGCGCTGCTGCCAGTGCTGTTCGAAGGCGAAATCCAGGCAGGTCGGGACGATCTCGAACTCCACCTTGTCGTGATACTCGGGATGCGCATCCAGCCGGTCGATCCACGCATCAACTACGGCCGCCCCCAGCGCGTCGGGCACCGCAGCCGGGACGAAAGAGTTGAAGCTGTTGCGTACATCGATGTAGGGATGGTGGTTGAGCAGTACCATCAGTTCCTCGCCCGCGACATCGCGGTAGCCCATGCTGGCGCGCGCCTGCCGCCACGAAGCGGCAGTGATGAGATCGCGGTACAGGGAGGCGGCCAGCGGCCGCGGCGTGATGCCGATGATTTCGGCCGGGTTCCAGTCTGGCATCATGGCCAGCAAGGTGCGGTGGCCAAGTACACCGGAGCGCGGCAGCGAGCGTTCCCGTACGAAGCGCTCGGCCTGCTCGAGCTGGCGCGCCACGCGCCGCTCGGTGACCGGGTGCCAGTTGCGGGCCGCAGCGATGCGCCGCACCTGCAGCAGATGGATCACGCCTTGCGCGTCCAGCGCAAACTCGATATCCAGCGTCTGACAGCGGGTGAGCGCTTCCAGTTCGCGCGCGAGCGCCACGATGGCCCGGATGCGCGCGGACTTAAGCAGCGAGTTGGGTGCCGCGCGGTAGACCAGCACCGTCTTGTGCAGGCCCCGGCCAGCGGTCACCTGGTCAGTGCGTCCGGACTCGTCGTCATAGCTGATCACGTAATACGGCGCGCCATTGGCCATGTCAAAGGTCATCACCACGCCGCAGGCGCTGACCGGGGCCACCATGGTCTGGAACAGGATCTCGTCGCCCGGCAGCCCCGGCATGGCGTTGGCCACGTCCTGTGCGGCCTGCCGCACCTCGGCTTCGTGGCTGGCGTTGACCTGCAGGCGCGAGAGGTAGGCGCCGGCGGCCGATCTGCGCTCGCTGTCCTCGAACTGCGCGCTGCTGCGCACCGCGATGGCCTGCCCCGACCAGCGACGCGAGACCTCGGCCAGCACAGCGGCTGGATCGGCGCGCCATTGCTGCACGGTGACGGACCAGCACGGCGGCAGCGAGCCGTGGCGCAGCCGGTCTCGCAGCGCCAGCAGCGTGCCCGCCTTGGTTCCCCATGCAAAAGCTGCGGGAGCGAGGTGTTCAGTCGGCGACATCTTCATGCAATGACAAGCGTGCGATGTGCTTGAGCACGGGGTGGATCACATAGTAGCTGCGTCCCGTGCCCGGGCTCTGGGCGCGGCCGCGCCACAGTGCGCGCCGTCGCTGGTAGCGGCGCAAGACCCGCACGAGGAGATCGGCTCGGATCGCGTTGTCATAGAGCAGGTCCAGGTCGACATCAGCGGCGGGCCTCGGGTAGCGCCGGCGCATCAGGATGTGGCCCTCGTCGATGCGCTGGTCGAGCAGGATGGCTGACACAGCCGGCTGCTGACCGGCCAGCAGCGCGTAATAGAGCGTGGTGCTGCCCCGGAAGTCGGGCAGCCAGCCGCTGTGCAGGTGCAGGAAAGGCACGCGCAGGTCCAGCAGCGCATCGCCCACTATCTGCCCGCCGTAGCCGCAGTAGATGACAAGTCTCGGGCAAAGCCGCTGCAGCGTCGCACGCAGCTCGCCATCGTTGACGTCCGCACTGTGCAGTGCCTCATGGTCCCAGCCGCCGCGGGCGGCGGTCACCTCCAGCGCTTCGCTGAGGTCCGGGCAGGGGAGCTTGCCGAGGTCGGCGCTCGCAGGCTCGCCCGTCGGGGTGCCGCCTGGTGGTGCCGCCAGCAACAGGGTGTGCGCCGGTGCGAGTGCAGCGCGCTGCATGGCCTGCGCGTAGGCCTGGGAGCGCGCCGTGCGGGCCGCCAGAAACAGCACGCCGTCCATCACCATGACACCCCCAGGCGCTGCGCCAGGCGCTGTACATGTCCCGACTCGCGCTGAGCCAGCCGCTGCAGCCGTGCTGCCTGCTCGGCGCTGAGCCAGGCTCTCTGGGTGGTGAGCAGGTCCATGATCTTGAGCAGGGCATTGAGCGCGTCCAGCGCGCCCTCCTCGGTGCATGACGATTCGAACAGTTCGGCGGCCAGCAGGTAGCGATCCGGATCACGGCAGTCGCTGCGATCCAGCGGCACGAAGCCGACCGCGTAGGCGCCGTAGATGCGCTGGCCGACCTCGAAGTGCTGGATCAGCCGCCGCAGGCGCTGTCGCTCGTTCGCGCCGGCCCCGTTGCGCCAGGCCTGAGCGAGTGCATCCAGCGCATCATCCAGCCCAGCCAAGGAGGGCCCAAGAGGTGGTGCCGCAAGCGGATCGGCTGGCGCAGACTTGCGCAGTGGCTCGCGCGCTGCGGTCCACGCTGCAAGAAAGGGGCGGGCGGCATAAGGCGCGTAGTTGTAGCGCCGCCGCTCACTCAGAGCGTCGCCAAGAGCGTAGGGGTACAGGTCCAAGGCCGACTCCGCCTTCACAGGATGGCGACGACCTGGCGGGCCCAGGCCGCCCAGTCGGGTTGCGGGCCGTCGTTGTGCAGCACGAGGTCGGCTCCGCTCGGTGGCGGGAAGGGGATGTCCACCCCGACCACGTTTTGGCGCCGTCCAGCGGCCGCATCGGCGTAGAGTCGCTTGCCGTCGCGCGCGCGCAGGGTGTCCAGCGGCGCGTCGATGAAGACTTCGCGGTAGGCCGAGAAGCGGGTGCGGTTGGCCGCGCGCATTTCTGGGAACAGGGAGAGAACGCAGCAGACCGCATGCATGCCCTGATCGTCAAGCCAGGCGCACAGGCGGGTGATCGTCTCGGCGTTGCGGCGTCGACCTTCAAGCGAGTAGTCCTGCTCCTGGGTGTCGGTGCCCAGCAAACGCCGCACCTCGTCGCCATCGACCAGCACGACGTTGGCCTCGCGCTCACGCCACTGCTGAACCAGCACCCGGCCCAGAGAGGACTTGCCCGCACCCGACAGACCGATGATCCATACCACCATGTGTGATCCTTCCCCGCCTCTCAGCTGGCGGCTGACGCCAGTTCAAGTATGGCATCGGCTGCGGCCCGCGCGGACCGTCCCTGCAGCGGTGCGAAGTAGAAGTCACGCAGCTGCCTGTGCGCTGCAGAGGCCACATCCCAGACGCGCGGGTCTTCCAGCGCGGCAAGCAGGTCCTGCGGCCGCTGCACACTGGGCAGGTACCGGCGCAGGGTGATGTCAGGAGAATCCTGCCCGGTCAGGGCGTCCTCGGCGGCGCCCGCCACGTCCAGCAGCAGGAAAGGCAGGCCGACGTAGATGGCACCGAAGGGCGAGCCACCGTAATCGCAGAGCATCAGGTCGGCGACGCGAAAAAGGTTGAGGTTGTCGTAGCTGTCTGTGATGAGCGTGGTGTAGGGGTGCGCGCGCAGCCGGGCCACCCGCTCGGGCTCTTCAGTGACCATCAGGGGATGCAGCTTGACGAATACGTTGAACTTGCGCGTCAAGTCCGAGATGACTGCATCGTAGACGCCGACCGAGGACAGCTCCTTCCAGGTCGGCAGCCACACGATGCTGGGAATGTCCGGGTCGCCTCCGAGCGCACGCACCAGGGCGCGACGGTCGATGGTTTCGTTGAAGTAGCGGTCGAACCTCGGGTAGCCGATCTGGACCTTGCGGGCAGCAAAGGCGGCATAGGCCTGGACGTGGTAAGGCCCGAAGCACAGGATGAGGTCGTACAGCGCGTTCCACGGGCGCAGGTTCCAGCCGCTTTTGCCCAAGGCATAGTTAAAGCGCGCGTTGCGCACGCCCAGGCGCCGAATCAGGGGCACGGGACCCGACGGATCCAGCGGGTGGTTGGAGACCAGCACAGGGTAGCGCCGGCCGCTGGCCAGCGCATCTTCCATCGACACGCAGGCCAGGCCCGCAGCCTGCGCCAGGGCCGAAGTCTGCGACCGTTGTTCTGGATCGCCCGCCGGGATGACGATGACGTCGTCGCGGTCCAGCTGCTGCCAGACGTCGCGGTAATGGTTCACCATCTCGGCCAGGTGGACCAGAAAGGCGATGCGGCGGGTATCAGGGGGAGGAGCGGCCATGGGCAGGGTGGTTTCGGGCGGGTCATGCGCTGTGCCCGCCGCAACGCCGTGGCGGCACGCGGCGACACCTTTGCGGGCCATTATCGGCACGGCTCGGCCGACTTAAACGCCAAAGTGGCTGCGCTCAGCCCCGCATTTCTGAGCTTGTCCGTGGTAGCTTCAGTGTGCGTGTGCCGCCAGGCTCGCGGCCAGGGCATCGGCCACCGGTTCCAGTGGCAAGGCGTAGTCCGACTGATGGGCTTCGGCATGCGAGTCGCCGGCGGTGCGGCCATGGATCACGGTCATCGCCAGGCCCAGCGAGGTCGCGAGGTTCGAGAAGAAGTGGTGGCCGGTGGCGGCGTTGGTGAACAGCAGCACGCGCGCGCCCCGGGGCGCGAACAGGAGGTTGGAAAAGGCCGCGCCGGTCGGACCGGCGATGTGGCTGGCCTCGGCGAAGGTACGCATCTGCGTGACGAGGTCCATCGTCCCGGTATCCACCACTTCGAAGCCGGCTTGCACGAACAGGGACTCGATCTCGTCGTGGTTTAGCAGGTGCCGGTAGCCCCCCCGGCGGCGCAGGAACAGTCGTCGCTGGCCCTGGGCTGGCGGCAGGCCGGCCATGAGCCGCCCGCGCAGGAAATCCAGGGTCTGCGGGCAGAAGACGTAGTCTCCAGCCTCAAACGCGGCACCTGGGTGCAGCGTGTAGGGAATGCGGTGGCCGCTGAAGCCCGCGACCGCCTCTTTCAGCAGCACCGGTGCGCCCTGGGGCTGACGCAGGATGCGGCGGTGGGCGCCGGCGACCCGGCGCAGGGCTTCCTCCAGATTGGCGTGCAGGTTCTCGTCGATCAGCAGCGGCCAGTCGGCCAGGGCCGGGTCGTCGAGCACGGACTCCAGCGCGGCGAGGCCTTCGAACAGCCAGTGGAAGTAATTGAAGCTTGCTTTGCTGCGCACGACGATGGCGCGATCCAGGCACACCGTGGGGGGCAAAGGGTGAAACAGGAACGCATGATCGAGCTCGGCGGTAAGCATCTGCGCCAGCAGCCGGTTGACGCGCGAAACCGAGGCAATGCGGGTGCGGTCGTGGTGGAAGCTGGCCTCATGGGCAATCTGGTCGCTGGCCGGGTGCCAGAACGCGGTCTCGCCATTCCAGACCTGGACATCGCGCAGCCGCACGTGCCCGGCCGCTGGCGCGTGCATTGGCACGGGCGTGTCGGGCTGCGCGCTGTCCAGTCCCAGCTCGGGCACGGGTGCGATGGTCCAGCGTTGTGCCTCGCGCAGGATATGGACCGCACCCCCCGAGTGGTTCGCGAGCTCGGCCAGTGTGAGGGGCGCGCGAAAGGCACCAGAGAGCCCTATCCGCGTGATCGCGGCCGGGCTGTCGTCGTACACCGAGCAGGGCGCGTCATGGGTCCAGTCCCAGCCCGCAGGCGTCGGGCGGCAATGGGCATCAATGGTAGCCCCGCCCAGCAGCCCTGAGGGATCGACGATCACTTGCAGCGCAGCCAGACGTGCCAGGGTGAGCGCGAAGCCCGCGACATGGTCGAGCGGGTTTACGAAGACCAGCGCGTCAAGCGCCAGCTCGCCCACGATCCGGGTCAGCATCGGCGCCGACACCCCCGGGACAAGGAACTCGCGTACCCCCAGCCCTTCGAGTCGCGCCTCACCGAGCGATACGCCGCCGTGGATGAGCACGCAGTCGCACGCCGCGCCGGTGCGGGCGCGCAGATGCGCGACCAGCTTCTCAAACAGTGGGGGCGTATTGGCCGGGAGATGGATGCCCAGTCGACGCAACGAGCTCAGAGGGCCTGCGCCGCGCACGACGCGCGCCGTGCCTAGCCCGGGAAACAGGGTCACGAGGCGCGCCCGCACCTGTGCCAGCGTTGCTGGGCGCAGTGCTGCGGTCCCCTGCAGATCCAGATGAGCGAGGAACTCGGGCGCGTAGCGCTCGGCTTCGAGCGAGGTGCGGCAGGGCAGCGCGAGGGCCTGCGCAAGTTCCACGGGGTCCGGTGCGCAGGCGTCCGGCTTCGGCGTCAAGGCCAGCAGCAGGGCACACAGAGGCAGGAAATCGTCCGTCTTGCGCAGGCAGGCGGCGGCCTCCGCCTCGCGGCCCTGGCGACGCAGCAGGCGCGCGGTGGTCAGCGCATGCAGGGGATGGGCCTCGTCTTGTTTCGGGCCGTGCAGCAGTATGGACAGCGCCTCGTCGCGACGCCCGAGCGCGTCCAGGGCGAGGCCGCGCAGGTAGCGGCTGTGCGGGTCGTCCGGCACCAGGCGAGCCCCGAGCTCGAGCGCCTGCAGTGCCTGGGCTGGCTGGCCGAGCGCGAGCAGCGCCCGCCCCAGGGTCTGGAAGATCAAGGGGCTGTGGCGTTGGGCCTGCAGGTGCAGGCGGGCCTGCCTCACGGTGCCGCTGGCGTCTGCGGACAGAGCCAGGCCGGCGGCAAGCGCCAGGCCGGCAAGCGCGGCGGTCTCTCCGTAGCGGGCCAGCGCCTGTTCGAGCAGACGCGCCACCTGGCTCATCTCCCCGCATCGGGCCAGGAACTCGATGCTGGCCGCGACACGGTCGTGATCTTCCAGCGCCTGCCCGTGCTCCACGACCGCCAGCAGCGCACGCCGGTCCAGGTAGGTCAGCCGCCATGGCGGGATGGCCGCGAGGATGTCAACGCAGGCGCCGAAGTCTCCCTCGAACAGATTCACATAGGCCTGCAGCCGCGTACGCAGCCCGGGCGATAGCCGGGGGCTGGCCGAGGCCAGTGCGGCGTGGGTGCGGGGAATGTCGCGCTCGAAGAGCGCAGTCCAGACGGGAACAGCGGCTGCGTCGTCGGTCGGCATGGACTTCATGGGGCGATCCTGCGGCGCTCAGTCACGCGTCCAGGCAGCAAGCCAGGCCCGCAGGTGCGCGCTCTGCAAGGTCCAGTCGCTCGCCACCTGCTGCTGCAGCGCGAGCCCGTCCCTGCGCAAGCCATCGGGGTCGGCGAGCGCGTCGCGCAGGGCCCGGCGCCAGTCTTCGCGGCGGTGGGCCACGCGCCTTACCGGCAGCGAGCCCTGGTAGGGAAGCACGTCGGAGCAAAGCACCGGCAGGCCGCACCAGCCGTACTCCAGCAGGCGCAGGTTGGACTTGCACTCGTTGAAGGCATTGGATTCCAGCGGTGCGATCGCAAAGTCCCAGCCTGCCGCCAGCGCCATGAGCCGCGCTGGGTAATCCGGTGTGGCGACCGGTTCATGGAACTCGCGGATGTAGGGCCTCAGCGCTTCGGGGCACATGCCGAAGAAGACCCAATCCACCTGCTCGGCCGTTTCTCGGATCACGTCGGCGATCATCAGAAGATCGCCCTGATGGCCTGCGCCGCCGGCCCAGCCCACACGCGGCCGTGCGCTGCGCTCGCGCTGGCGCACCGGTGGCGTGGTACCCCACCAGCGCAGCGGCAGACGATTGGGCACGACGCGGATGTCAGTGTGCAGACTGGACAGCGCCTGCGCCAGCGGCTCGGTGGAGACGACGACGTGATCACACAGGGCGATGCCGCGCGCCATGCGCTCGCGGATGTCGGGCGGCACCCCTCGGGCGTGTACGCTGCTCGGCGGGATGTGCGCGAGGTCGTCGTCGATCTCGTAGATCCGGTGCACGCCGTGCAGTGCCTGCAATGACTCCAGCACGGCCAGCCCCTCATCGTTGACCGGACGCTGCAGTACGAGGGTATCCGCGCCGCTGCGCAGCACGAGGTGGGGGCCGAAGAGCTCCGGCGATGCCCCGCCCCGGCACAGACCGGCATCCAGCATCGCCTGCAGGGGCTGCAGGATGCGGTAGTGCCCGCACCCGTGGCTGTCGCCAGCAAACGCGATCACGCGCGGGGCGCTTCGGTCGCCCTCAAGATCGTGCCGCAGCAAGGGATTGGTTTCGACCTCATAGCCGCGCTCGGCCAAGCTCAGGTTCGGGTTGTAGGCGGGATCGGCGGCGATGAGCCGTGGCCAGCGCTGGTACATGGCACCCTGTTCGCGGGTGAATCGCGCCCGCTTTTGCGCAAAGCTCGCGTTCTCAACTGCGGCACGTTGGCTTGCGCTGCCCTCGTGCAGCAGCGTGGCCAGCGGCGTCCAGACGATCCTGTGGCCCGCCTGTCCCACGCGCAGGCAGAAATCGACATCGTTGTAGGACACACCGAAGGTTTCCTCGTCCAGACCACCCACCGACTGGTAAAGCGTGCGCGCCACCAGCATGCAGGCGGCCGTGACCGCCGAAAAGTTCTGCGTGAGCTGGGCGCGCAGCATATACCCCGGTTCTTGCGCGCCCAAGCCCAGGGCCGGGTGGTCAGCCGGCCCGCGCAGGCCCAGCACTACTCCGGCGTGCTGCACGCGGCCGTTTGGAAACAGCAGGCGCGCGCCGACGATGCCCACCCCGGGGCGTAGCGCGTGACGGACCATCTGCGTCAGCCAGCCCGGCTGCAGGACGGCGGTGTCGTTGTTGAGCAGGAGCACGAACTCGCCGCGCGCTTGCGCCACGGCGACATTGTTCATGCGAGAGAAGTTGAACGGCCCGGGCATGGGCAGCACTCGGATGCGCTCATTGCCCATTTCCTCCAGCCCGGCAAGAAAGGCGCGCGCCTCCTCGGTCTGGCTGTTGTTGTCAACGACGATGAGTTCCCAGTCCGGGTAGTCGGTCTTGCCAAGCACTGACTCGATGCACCGACCCAGCAGCGCCAGCTGGTCGCGCGTGGGGACGATGATCGAGACGCGTGGCGTGCGCGGCAGCGGCGGAACCACGTGGAAGGTGCCCGGTGCCGGCCCTTCAAGCACTGTCGAGCCGGGCTCCGTGCGCGAGAGGTGATGGCTGAGCTCGGCCGCCAATGCCTGCCAGAGTGCGCTGCTGTCGGCCAGCATGGCTGCAACGGATGCGCTCAGGTGCAGCAGGGGCATCGGGATATGTAGCACACACTCTTTGCCCTGTGCCAGCGCTGCCAGCATGAGCCGGTAGGCGATGGCGAGCGCTTCCTGCGGCGGATCCTTTGCCAGGCAAGTCCAGGCCCAGTCTTCTCGCACCAGCAGTGCCCGCCCCATATAGGGAAGGCTGAGCAGGTAGTCCGGCAGCAGGCCTGGCTTGAAGATCGGGTGGCGGAGGCTGCCATCGTCCAGCCGCTCATCGTGATCGCTGTACACCAGCAGAAGCTGCGATGCATCTGCGTGGCCGAGGACGGCCTGCTCCAGGCTGGCGAGCGCATGGGGCTCCAGGGTGTCGCCCGCGCACAGCAGCAGCGCCCAGGTGTGGCTGGACGCGACGCCATGCGTGCTGTCGCCGCGCAACAAGCCGAACTCCACTCGGTCGGCCCGGCGGGTCTGGGCCGCCAGGCTGGCTTGCGTGACGGCCAACGCGGCCGCAGGTGCATCTCCGAGAATGCGCACGGTCAGGTGCAGGGCCACGGCATCCATCCGCTGCCACCGGGCCGCGTGCGTTGGAGCAGGCTGGCTCAGGGTCGAGGCGATCTCGGTGTAGATGGCCTGCGGAATGCCGCCTTCCGGGCCGGGACCCAGTGCCATCCAGGCCTGGGCAATGTGCTGCGCCAGGTCGGCGCGCCCAGCCTGCCGGGCGTCAGCCAGCCTATGCAAGTAGAGCTTGCGCAGGTGCTGCAGCCAGCGCTCGCGGGGCCACTGCTGTGCTTTCTCCGGCGCACTGGTGCCGCCCAGCCGGTAGCGCAGCATGGGCTGGTCGATGTAGCGGTAGCCACCGTGCAGCGCCGCACGAAAGCCCAGCACCAGGTCCTCATAGGTGTCCGACGCGATGGGGGCGAAATCGTCGAACAGCGCCCGGCTCCAGGCCTGCGTGCCGCCGATGTGTAACGCGCTGGCCGTGGCCATCTGCTCCAGGCTCATGTCCTGCAGCACGACGGGCGGCCGCAGGAGCTGCTCGCCCTGGAGGCCGAAGGCCCGCACGGCCGAGTGCACGAGGTAGTAGCGGGGCGCGCCGGCCTGAAGATAGTCTTCGGCGATACGCTGCAGGCGATCCGGCTCGGAGATGTCGTCGCCCGCATTGCAGACCACGAGGTCATTGGAGCTGATCTGGTTTAGCGCCTGGAAATGCCGCGCGATGCCCAGATTCTGCTCGTTGCGGCGCACCACGCAGCGACGGATCTGGTGGGGACGCACCTGGCAATCGGCGACTGCCGTCTGTATGGCCTCCCAGGTCCCATCCTCGGACGCGTCATCGCTGATGATGATTTCGTCGATCGGATGACTTTGTGCGTACAGTCCCTCGATGGCGTCGCGCACGAACTCGCGCTGGCGGAAGGTGGGCACGACGACGGTGAGGGGAACATGGGCGGACTGCATGAGGGGGCGGTGGTTCCCGCGTGACGGGCTCAGGGCATGGCGGAGGCAGTCGTTTGCAGGATGTCGTGCAGGGCGGCAATGACCCTTTCGACCTGTTCATCGCGCAGGTGCGGGCCCATGGGCAGACTCAGCACGGACCGCGACAGGGCGTCGGCCAGCGGAAAAGCCTCGGCAGCACAACCTAGCGAGGAGAAGGCGCCTTGCCGGTACGGGGGGATGGGGTAATGGATCAGGGTTTGCACGCCGTGTTCGGCCAGGGCGGCCTGCAAGGCGTCGCGCTGACTGGTCCGTACGATGTAGAGATGGTGCGAGGACCGGGTGCCCGGCAGCGACTGAGGCAACTGCAGCTCCAGGTCCTGCAGGCCACTGGCGTAGCGCAGCGCGATCTGTTCGCGCCGCGCGTTCCAGGCGCTCAGGTGTTGCAGCTTGACGCGCAGCACCGCTGCCTGCAGCGGGTCCAGCCGGCTGTTGACGCCCTGATGTTCATGCACGTACTTGACGCTGGATCCGTAATTACGCAGTTCTCGCAGCCGTTCAGCCAGGGCCGTCTTGCGCGTCGTGATACCGCCCGCATCACCGAGCGCGCCCAGGTTCTTGCCCGGATAGAAGCTCCAGCACACCAGATCGCCGTGGGCGCCGATGCGCTCGCCGTGGTACTGCGCCCCATGCGCCTGCGCGGCATCCTCGATCAGGGCCAGCCCGTGCTCGCGGGCGATTCGCAGCAGCGGGTCAAGGTCGGCGGGCGCGCCGTAGAGATGGACCGGCAGGATCGCACGCGTGCGCGGCGTCAACGCCTGGGCCACGCGTGCCGGGTCGAGGTTGCAACTGACCGGATCGGGCTCAACGGGGACTGGCGTCGCCCCTACGGCGGCTACTGCCAGCCAGGTGGCGATGAAGGTGTGGGATGGCACGATCACCTCGTCGTCAGGCCCGATATCGAGAGCGCGTAGTGACAGGGTCAGGGCATCAAGGCCGTTGCCCACGCCGATGCAGTGGGTGGCTCCGCAGTAGGCGGCCCACTCGGCTTCGAAGGCTTCGACCTCCGGCCCCAGGATGTAGTGGCCGCTGCGCAGCACCCGGGCGATGGCGGCATCGATCTCGGCGCCAATTTCGCGGTAGGCCGCTCCGAGATCGAGAAAGGGGACGGTCATCCCGCGCTCCGGGTCAGACTTGTGAACTCGGCGTAGTCGCGGATGTAGTCTGCCGGGTCGAAATGGCGCGAGGCGAGCACCATGCAGACGGCACCCGAGGAAAAGTTATCGAGGAAGCGCCACATCATGGGGCAGATGTAGAGCCCGAAGTACGAGCGATTCAGGTGGAAGCGCCGCTTACGGTCGCCGTCATCGAGGACCACGTCGAAACTGCCGGACATGGCCACCACGAACTGGTGCAGGTTGCGGTGCGCGTGCGCGCCGCGGTCCGAGCCGCCGGGCACATCGTAAAGATAGTAGACACGCTGGATGTCAAACGGCACATGCCGGCCCCCTTCGATGAAGGTCAGATTGCCCCGCGGGTCGTGGATCTTGGGCAGATCCAATATGCGGCAGTCGGACAGAGGCATCGTTTTCTCCGGTGGGTCTCGGGGCAGCGTGCTGGAGCCGAGTCTACGCGCAAGGCGCCGCCGGCGGCTACCCGTCGGTGCGCGGCTTACTGCCGCAGCAGTGCCAGCACGCCCTGCGGGATCTGGTTGGCCTGGGCCACCATGGCGGTTCCTGCCTGCTGCAGGATCTGGGCGCGCGACAGAGCCGCAGTTTCGGCTGCGAAGTCTGCGTCCATGATGCGGCTGCGCGAGGCCGTCAGGTTTTCCGAGGTGATCTGCAGCGCCGAGATCGCGGTTTCAAAGCGCGATTGCAGGGCGCCGAGCTTGGCGCGCTCACCGCTGATATACGCGAGCGCCGAGTCCACGGTCTTGAGCGAGTCGTTCGCCTTGGCCACGGTAGTGACGTCAAGGTTGGCAACCTTCTTCAGCGTCGAGGCCGAGTCCACGAAGGCATTGCTGGTGGTCACGTCCACCGCGTAGGACTTGTCCGAGTCCAGGGTGATATAGCCGCTGGTGATCGTGTTGTTGGCCGTGGTGTCGGCCGTCAGGGTTTGCGATGCGCCGGCTGCGACCAGTCCCCCGGTGGCGATGTCGACCGCGAATTTGGTGACCGTGACGTTACCCGCATTGGCAACGGTGGTGTCGCTGACCGCGATGTCATTACCCGTCTGGTTGGTCAGGATGATGCCGGTACCGTTGGCGTTCAGGCTGGCAATGACGCCCGTCTTGGACGACTTCTCATTGAACGCCGAGATGGCGTTCGACAGGCCGTCCGCGCCCGTGTTGGCGGCAATGGTGAAGGAGACCGTCTCGGCTGGCGAATTGTCCGAGCGCAGGTTGAAGGCATAAGCGCCTGCGGCTGCGAAAGCCAACTGCACATCGGTACGCGCACTGGCCTTGACGCCCGTGTTGGCCGTTTGCAGGTTGATGTTGTCAGCGATGGTCTTGGCCGTGTCGTTGGCGGTGATCGTGATGGTCTGGCTGCCCAACGCGCCATTGACGGCGACCGAGCC
>JADCGR010000025.1 GCA_020248905.1 Curvibacter sp.
TGACCAGTTCGCAGCGGGACTTGCACCCGCAAGAGTGCGCCCATGCTGGGCGCACAAAACAAGAAACCCCGCAGTGTCGCCACTGCGGGGTTTTTCTTTGGGCTTGGTGGCCAGAGCTTGTGAAGAAATCGTGGCGAGCGGCCCGAGGGCAAGGCGGACGGAGCGCAGGAACCGGAACGTACTTCAGGTACGTGAGGATTCCGAGCACCGCCCAACGCGGCCATCGGGTCGCGCAGTAGATTTACTCACAAGTTCTCAGGCGACGGGCTTGAAGTCGTAACCGTTGCCCATCTTCTCGATGCGGCCAAACGCCGGGAAGGGGAAGTGGAAGCCACCAGCCAGGCTCTTGTCGTTGACGACGGCCTCGAACACACGGCGACGCGTCTGACGGGCTTCTTCGGGGTTCATGTCGAAGACCACGGCGAAGTCCGGGTTGCGCGCGAAGAGCGTGGGGATGTTGGTCAGGTCGGCCAGGTAGATGAACTTCTCGCCACGGCTCTGGGCCGTGACCGTCACCATGCCCGGGGTGTGGCCATAGGCCGCAGCCGTGGTGATGCCGGGGGCAATCTCCTGCCCTGCCTGGAACTGCACGAGCCGGTCGGGGCCCAGGCCACCGAACACGCGGCGCACGTTCTGGAAGGCACCCTTCATGGCGTCCGACGCGGCGGCCATGCGCGCGTCGTCCATCCAGAAGGCGTGCTCGACGGCGGGCACCATGATCTTCGCGTTGGGAAACACCAGCTGCCCGGCCTTGGCGCGCACGCCACTGATGTGGTCGCCGTGGTGATGGCTGATGACCACCGTGTCGATGTCTTCCACCTTGAAGCCGGCCGCGTTGAGGTTGCCCACCAGCCGTCCCGTGGTGGCCGGGCCGTTGTCGGCGAATCCGGTGTCGATCAGCACACGACGATTGCCAGCCACGATGAGGAACGGGGTGTAGGGCACGTCCACGTACTCGGTGGGCAGGTTCTGCGATCGCAGCAGGTCCTGCACCTCGTTGAGCGGCGCGTTGCGCACGAACTCCGCACCCAGCGGGCGGCGTACCACGCCGTCGTTGAGCGCAATCACCTCCATATCGCCCACCCGCTGCTTGCGAAAGCCGACCTGCACCACGCTGGGCGCGCCGAAGGTCGGCGCGTTCTGCGCGATCAAAGGCATGAAGGAACCGGCGAGGTAGGCCGCCGTCGCAGCACCACCGCCAACGAGCAGGTCGCGGCGTTTGATCGTCGTCATCTCCTTGAGCGTCAGAGTTAACCACCCGGCATCGTCGCGCAGCGACACCAGCACTGTCGCCCCGACCCAATTAGCCAAGCATCGGGACGGGCCCATTTTTTCCGCTTCCGGCCGCACGTCGCCCGGGACTTACCCGAACCGGCGCCGTTCGTCCCCTTTCAGGGCCCGGGGCGCAGACGTTGCAGCAGGCCGGCCGTGGACGCATCCAGCCCTGCGACATCGCCACTGACCAGGCGGGGCTCGATGGCCTGCGCCAGCGCCTTGCCCAGCTCCACGCCCCACTGGTCAAAGCTGTTGATGCCCCAGAGCGCAGCGGCGGCGAACACGCGGTGCTCATAAAGCGCAATCAATGCGCCCAGGCTGGCCGGGCTGAGCTCATCGAGCACCAGGAACGTGCTGGGCCGGTTGCCCAGCATCTGGCGGTGGCCGCCGGCATCCTGCTGGCCCAGCATGAGCGCCTGGGCCTGGGCCAGGCCGTTGGCCAGCAGCTTGTGATGATGCTCGGCAAGGCCGTGCGCCACTTTCCTCACCGCGATGAATTCCACCGGGATCACGTCACTGCCCTGGTGCAGCATCTGGAAGTAAGCGTGCTGGCCATTGGCCGCGGGCTCGCCCCAGATCACGGGGGAGGTGGCATAGGGCAAAGGCGCGCCGGTCTCGTCCACCCGCTTGCCATTGCTCTCCATCTCCAGCTGCTGCAAATAGGCCTGCATGCGGCGCAAGCCGCTGTGGTACGGCGCCACGCTGCGGCTCGTAAAACCGTGAAAGTTGCGGTACCAGAGATCGAGCAGCGCCAGCTGCACGGGCAGGTTGGTCTCTAGCGGCGCCGTGCGGAAATGCTGGTCCATGGCGTAAGCGCCTGCCAGCAGCTCGCGAAAGCGCTGCGGGCCGATGGCCACGGCAATCGGCAGGCCGATGGCCGACCACATGGAACAGCGCCCGCCCACCCAGTCCCAGAAGCCAAAGGTGGTCCGGATACCGAAGGCCGCCGCCGCCTGCACATTGCTGGTCAGGGCGCAGAAATGGCGGGCAATATCACGACCGCCATGCGCGGTGAACCACGCCCGGGCTGAGCGCGCATTGGTCATGGTCTCCAGCGTCGTGAAGGACTTGGAGGCCACCAGAAACAGCGTGCTCTCGGGCCGCACGCGCCGCAGCACGGCGCTGAGCTCGTGCCCGTCCACGCTGGACACAAAGTGGTAGCGCTTGCGCTGGTCCACAAACTCGTCCAGCGCAAGCACGGCCATCTGCGGGCCCAGGTCGGAGCCGCCAATGCCAATATTGACCACATCGGTGATGGCCGCGTCTTCGCGCACGGCCTGCGCATAGGCCAGCATGGCGTCAAGCACCGCGTGCACCTCGGCCAGCGCCGTCCGCACGCCTTCAGGCTGCCCGGGCATGCCACCTGCTGGCTGACGCAAAAGCCAGTGCATCGCCGCACGGTCCTCGGTGCGGTTGACGTGGTCACCGGCGAAGAGCGCCTCGCGATGTTCCTCCACGCCACACTGCCGAGCCAGCACCGTCAAGGCGGCCTGCGTCCCAGCATCCGTCAGGTTCTTGGACAGGTCGGCAAACACATGCGGCGCCTGCAGGCTCAGGCGCTCGAAGCGTTGCGGATCGCTGGCGAAGGCTTGCCGCAGGTCGAGCTGGCGGCCCTGCGTGTCGAAATGCTCTCGAAGCTGGGCCCAGGCGGGCGTGCGATCGCAGCGCGTGCGGCTCATCAGGCGGCGAGGATCAGTTGCTCAAGCTTCACGGTGTCGGCCGCAAAGGCGCGGATGCCTTCGGCCAGCTTCTCTGTGGCCATGGCGTCCTCGTTGAGCGCGTAGCGAAAGCCCACTTCGTCGTACTGCACGGGCCGCACGTCAAGCTGGCGCGCCGCCTGCGCGTCCAGCGCACGCGCCACCGGCCCCTCGGACGCGGCCAGCTGCGCCAGCAACTCGGGCGCGATGGTCAGCAGGTCACAGCCCGCCAGCGCCAGAATCTGCCCCGTGTTACGGAAGCTCGCCCCCATCACTTCGGTGGCAATGCCGTTGCGCTTGTAATGGTTGTAGATGGCGCGCACCGACTGCACGCCGGGGTCGTTGGCCCCCGCGTTCGCGGCCTCGTCCCAGCCCGAGCCCGCAGCCTTCTTGTACCAGTCGTGAATGCGCCCGACAAAGGGCGAGATCAGCTGCACCCGGGCCTGCCCGCAGGCCACCGCCTGGCTGAACGAGAACAGCAGCGTGAGATTGGTGTGGATGCCCCGGCGCTCCAGCTGCGCAGCCGCCTGGATGCCCTCCCAGGTGGCGGCGATCTTGATGAGGACCCGGTCGATGTGCACGCCCTGGGCCTGGTAAAGCTCGACGATGCGCTCGGCCCGCGCCACCGTGGCGGCGGTGTCAAAGCTCAGGCGCGCGTCGACCTCCGTGGACACGCGGCCCGGAATGATGGAGAGGATCTCGCAGCCAAAACGCACCAGCAGCCGGTCCACGATCTCGTCCAGGGGCTGGCCGCGGTGCTGGTCCACCGCCTGCTGCAGCAGGGGGCGGTACTCAGGCTTGCTGACCGCCTTGAGGATGAGCGAGGGATTGGTGGTGGCGTCCTGCGGACGGAACGCCGCGAGCTGGTGAAAGTCCCCGGTGTCGGCCACCACGGTGGTGTGCTGGCGCAGCGCGTCAAGCTGGTTCATGGGCTGCGATTATGAATCGGCCTTCCAGCCGCCTGGTGCGCGACGGTGATGAAATCACCACTTCATCATCGGATGCGTAGTAGATCAGCGAGTAAGGAAACCTGCGTGTCGCGAGAGACCGCAATTCGCCATCGACGACAGGAAAGGCCAAGGGAGTCCGCAGCAGGCGACTCACGGCCACCTCCACAGCACGCGCAAACTCCAAGCCCAGGCCTGTCGCGCGCGCCTCGTACCACGCCTGCGCATCCAAAGTCTCACGCAAGGCCTGCGGCCGAAAAACCAGACGCATCAGCCGACTGTTTTGAACA